>JBEKTU010000024.1:0-60485 GCA_049515735.1 Bryobacteraceae bacterium | reverse complement strand
GCTCATCTAGAATCCCGTGCACTGCCGCAAAGCGCCGCGTGATCCCGGTAAGGTCTGCCATCCTCTCCAGGATACGCCAAAACAATTCAATATGGAAATGTTATTTTGTTACGAGCCCTAAGAGCAAATCCAGGGAGACCAGATCGCTATTTCGATCTGAAGTCGCAGATTCACCGTAAGTGATCGGCGTGCTCAACCTGGATCGCGTCTCATCCATCCCCAAGGACCGGGTCCGCGCGGAGATCGGCCGCGTAGTGGAGCGGCTGCTCGACGAAGAGCGCGTGCCCATGACTACGGCCGAGCAGACCAAGATCGTGGAGGAGGTCCTGGACGAGGTGTTGGGGCTGGGGCCGCTCGAAACCCTACTCAAAGAGCCGAGCATTTCCGAAATTCTGGTCAACCGGTCAACCGCTACAATAAAGTCTACATCGAGGGAAACGGAAAGCTTTCGGAGACCACGGTGCGGTTCAAGGACGATGCGCACCTGCTGCACATCATCGAGAAGATTGTCTCGCAGGTGGGCCGCCGCATCGACGAGGCGCAGCCGATCATGGACGCGCGCCTCCAGGACGGCTCGCGCGTCAACGCCATCATTCCTCTTGAGACCCTTCAACTTAGTGTTCGCGCCAGGCGCTGCAATCGTTTCAGACTGAAACTTAAACTGCCGATAGCCTCGACGATCGAGCGGACGGACGGTAACATCAAAGAGGCCGCGGCGCTTCTGGGGATCGACCGCTCGACGCTGTGCGAGAAGATCGAGCGGTATGAGATAGCGAGGTAAGGGACGCGGGTTAAGACACCGCCTAATACTTCGCCAGATCCTCGAAATCCACGTTACCGCCGGAGAGCACCACACCGACGGTGCGGATGCCGGCCGGCAGCTTCCGGAAGAGCACGGCCGCGGCGGGCACGGCGCCGCTGGGTTCCACCAGCATCTTCAGACGAAGCAGCAGGAACTTCACCGCCGAGCGGATCTCGCTGTCGCTCACCAGCACCACGCGCTCCACCAGTTTGCGCAGGACCGGGAAGGTCAATTGCCCGGGTCTGGGCGCGCGCAAGCCATCGGCAATGGTCTCGGGATGGGCCACCGTCACACGCTCGCCCGCCTGCATGGAAAGAAAGGTGTCGTTGGCGCCTTCCGGCTCGGCGCCAAACATACGTATGGCGGGGTCGATGGCCTTGGCGATGGTGGCGCATCCGGAAAGTAGCCCTCCGCCGCCCACCGGCGCAATCAGAGCATCGAGCGGGCCGGTTTCCTCGAGCAGTTCCATCGCCGCGGTGCCTTGCCCGGCCATGATCATGGGATCGTCGAACGGCGGCACCAGCGTGGCGCCCGTCTCGGTCAGAATCCGCGCCGCGATCTCTTCCCGGCTATCCGTGAAGCGGTTGTAGGCGACGATGGTGGCTCCCCGGGAACGGGTGGCTTCCATCTTCGAGCGCGGCGCGTCCTCGGGCATTACGATGGTGGCCCGGGCCCCGACGTGCCGGGCCGCGATAGCCACGGCCTGGGCATGGTTTCCCGAGGAATATGTCACGATCCCGCGCGCCAGCGCGCTCTGGGACAGTGACAAAATCAGGTTCGAAGCGCCGCGAATCTTGAACGCTCCGCCGCGCTGGAAGTTCTCGCACTTGAAGAACGCGCGAACGCCCGCCTCGCCGTCGAATCCCGCCGAAGTAAACACCGGCGTCCGCCGTGCCAGCGGCCGAATCCGCTCTGCCGCCGCACGCACATCGTCCGCTTGGATTGCCAGGTCCATGGCTTTGAGTCTAGCCAATCCAGTCCGCGACAGTGGCGTTCCCGCCACGAAGAGCGGTATGGTGTGGTCATGGGGATGAGCGACCTGCCGAACCCACGGTACGACCAGGCGAAACGATCTGTACAAGCTCTCGGTCCCGCCGATCAACTGCGTCTCATTGCCGAACTCGCTGGGCGACTGAGCGGCGAACTGGACCTTCATCCGCGCCGGAGCCTGCTAGAGCTTCAGGGCTTAGGCAAAAGTATCTGGCAAGGCGTAGATGTCGATGAGTACCTGCGCCGGGAACGCTCGTCGTGGAATGGTTAGACGCGCTCCGCGGCTCGACCGTCGGTCTGGACACAGGCCCACTGATCTATTACATTGAGGAGCACCCGGCCTTTCTCGCCAGAATCAAGCCGTTCTTCGAAGCTGCGGAGCGCAACGAATTCCGCATTGTGACTTCGTTCGTCACGCTTCTTGAAGTCCTGGTCCATCCACTTCGCCAGGGCCGGCCCGAGTTGGCTGAGGAGTATCGCAATATTCTCCTGAAGTCGCCCGCCCTGACCGCGATTCCGTTGGACGAGGGCATCGCCGAGGGAGCGGCGGAATTGCGCGCACGTCATAGTCTCCGAACACCAGATGCGATACAGATTGCGACCGCCATCCGCGCTGGGGCTTTCTGGTTCCTGACGAACGACGCCGGGTTGGCGAACTTACCTGAGATCCAGGTGCTCGTCCTGAAGCAGTTGCCTTAGCCCAAGAATCTGGATTTCGCGATTGATTTTAGCACTTCCCCAAATCCCACGTACCCCTGAGTCCATAGTTCTCGAAGTTCCGGAAACGGTTGATGAGTACTACTCGAAGAACGCGACGCGATCAATCGCCCACGACCTCGCCGAACAGGATTTGACTGATCGCAGCCCAGTCGGTCTCGTTAATGCTTCCGGTCACGGGGTGGCGCATTTGGCACATTAGGTCGACAAATGCTCGGTTGTCCTCTTTCCTTGAGAAATCTCCATACCTCCCGAAAAACTTGCCCACATCTCGCGAAATGCTGGCATCCCCGTAAATGGCAATTCGCTTTGGCATCCAGCATAAGAGCCGAAGCGTTCATTTCTTCGGTGTGGTTTTGAAAGCGCTGTGCCATCGCTATCCCAGCGCAACCCTTAATGAAGTCTACGTATGAGTCTGTCCTAAGCTTGTCGTAGGACCTTCGGTTCTCCGAGAGCCGTGAAAAAACATATTGAGCTGATGCGCCGAGGATAACGCCGAGAATGGCGACGAGCGGGGACAGCAGTTCTCTCATGGGCCTATTCCAATCCAGAACGAATCTAAACCTCGCCACAGCCAGGATCAAGCCGGGACCGATGTCTCCGCGAACAATGGTCAGAAGGGCAGGTATCGCGCTTGGGGACGCAGTGCGTCAGCCCCCACCTTGAATCCCGGAGTTCCGCGTGTGAATCCAGGCACTGTAAGGTCGCCTCGCGGAGTCCATTGGCGGCGCTCCCCTCAGTGGCCCTTGTCGTGCTACTATTTACAGCGTCACAACTGGAGGGCCACAATGGCCAAAGGTTTCGTTGCCATTACGGTGGAGCGCTGTAAGGGGTGCGGGTTTTGCGTAGAGTTTTGCCCCACCCACGTTTTGGCTCTTTCTTCCGCTTTTAACTCCACGGGATACCATCCGCCGCACGTCGTAGCTGCTGAGAAATGCAGTGGTTGCGATCTCTGCGGCATGTACTGTCCGGATTTCGCCATTTTCGGAGCACGATATGCACGCTGATCCGAAAGGAGTTCTCACGGGTGTCCATTTTCTCGACGGTGACCACTCCTGCTGTGAGGGAGCTCTCGCAGCCGGTGCGCGATTTGCCGCAGGATACCCCATTACGCCCTCGACTGAGGTGGTCGAGCGATTCGCGTCCAGAATCCCCACCGTGGGTGGCATTTTCATCCAGATGGAGGACGAATTGGCCGCTTCGATCGCCATCCAGGGCGCGGCCTGGGCAGGCGTGAAGGCCTTCACCGTCACTTCCGGACCCGGTTTCTCGCTGATGATGGAGCACATAGGCCTGGCCGCCATGACCGAAACGCCTTGTGTTTTCGTCAACGTGCAGCGGGGCGGTCCCTCAACGGGCCTTCCCACGCTGCCTGGCCAGGCGGACATGATGCAAGCCAGGTGGGGATCCCACGGCGATTACGGAATCATCGCGCTGTGCCCCAACTCCCCGCAGGAGTGCTTCGACCTCACCATCCAGGCGTTCAATCTCTCCGAAGAGTTTCGCGTCCCGGTGATGATGATGCTGGATGAGTGCGTCGGCCACATGACGGAAAAGGTGGTCATTCCCGAGCCTGACCAGATCGAGATTACGCCCCGCCGCTACACCAAGCTTCCGCCGGAGGAGTACCAGCCGTTTGCGCCGCGGGAAGACCTGGTCCCCGATATGGTGCGCGCGGGCGAGGGCTACCGGTTCCATATCACCGGCCTTACGCACGACGAACGCGGTTATCCCAACATGGGCACGGAAGCGCAGGACCGCCTGGTGAGACGCCTGCTAGCCAAGTTGAAACCGCTCAGTAACGGCCGGGCCCTGTGGGAAACCGAAAACCTGGAGGACGCCGACGTGGTGGTGGTCTCCTATGGCATTACCTCGCGCGTGGCGCAGCGCGCCATCCAGCTTGCGCGCGCAAGAGGCATTCGCGCCGGCAAGTTCCGCCTGATTACGGCGTGGCCATTCCCCGCCGAGCGCATCCGCGAGTTGGCTGGCCGCGTGAAGGCCTTCGTGGTGCCGGAGCTGAATCTCGGCCAGATGGTCCTCGAAGTGGAACGCGCGGCCGCGGGCCAGGCCAAGGTGATCCCGGTCAGCCACGCGGGAGGCACCGTGCACAATCCCGACACCATTCTCAAAGCCATTGTGGAGGCGGCCCGATGACCGAAACTACGACTCTCGAAATCCCGGAAGGCGCGCAAAACCCCGTCGAGCCGTTCCTGCGGATGGACCGGATGCCGCACATCTGGTGCCCCGGATGCGGCATCGGCACCACGGTCAACTGCTTCACGCGCGCGCTGCTCGATTCCAAGGTGAACCTCGACAAGGTGGCGGTGGTCTCGGGGATCGGCTGCACCGGCCGCGTGGCCGGTTACGCGCGCCTGGATTCCTTCCATACCACGCATGGGCGCGCCATCCCCTTCGCCACCGGCATGAAACTCGCCAATCCCGAGCTTCAGGTGGTGGTCTACTCCGGCGACGGCGACTTGTTTGCGATCGGCGGCAACCACTTCATACACGCCGCGCGCCGCAACATGGACCTCAAGGTGATCTGCGTGAACAACATGACTTACGCCATGACCGGCGGGCAGTCGTCCTCCACCACCCCTGCGCAGTCCATCAGCGCCACCGCACCCTATGGCGCTTTCGAACCGACCTTCAACCTGGTGGCCTTGGCCGAAGCCGCCGGCGCCTCCTACGTGGCGCGCTGGACCACCTTTCACGTCAAGCAACTCAGCCGCTCCATGGAAGAGGTGCTCAAGAAGAAGGGTTTCTGCTTTATCGAAGTGCTTTCGCCCTGCCCCACGCTCTACCAGCGCCGCAACAAAATGGGAGACGGCCTCGACGCTATGAAGTACTACAAGCAAGCCAGCAAGATTCGGAACGGCGCGCCTACCGGCGAGTGCACGCTCTCGAAGAGCGGCGAGATCGTAGTCGGGAAGTTCGTGGACCGCGACCGCCCCGATTATCTCGAGCTGCTCCGCGCGCAGATGACCGAGGCGCTGGGCGAGCGTTACGTGGAACCGGAGGCGTCATGCAGTTGCTAAGCGAGATTCGGATTGCGGGATTCGGCGGCCAGGGCGTGATCCTTGCGGCCGTCGTCGTCGGCAAAGCCGCGGCCATATACCAGGGCGGCTACGCCACCATGACTCAGAGCTTCGGCCCCGAGGCGCGGGGCGGCTCTTCGAGCGCACAGGTGATCCTCTCGAGCGAACCCATTCTCTACCCGTACGTCACCCACCCCGACGTCCTGGTGGTGATGTCTCAGGAAGCTTTCAAGCGCTTCGCGCCCCAGTTGAAACCGGGCGGCATTCTCATCACCGAGCAGGAGTTGGTTCACATCGACAAAATGCCCAGCGGCATCCGCGTCTACGGGGTTCCGGCCACGCGCCTGGCCGAAGAGCTGGGGCGCAAGGTGGTGCTGAATATCGTGATGGTGGGCTTCTTCGGCGCGGTGACCAACCTGGTGGACCCGGATGCGCTGCGCAAGGCCGTGGCCGATTCCGTGCCGCCGGCGATGCAGAAGCTGAACCTTCAGGCGTTTGATAAAGGCTTCGAATACGGGGCGACGCTGGTGCACACGCTGGCGGAAAAGGGCGAAGAGGGACACCCGGTCTCCATGGAGACGGAGGCGTAGAACCCAGCCCCAGCAGACGCGTTATACTACTCCCATACACTTGCACTGGCGAGGAATCCCCTGATGAGCGCGGCCGAATTGGCGCATAAGTGCCTGTATTACATGGCGCTTATGCGGGAGGTGGAAGACCGCATCGAGCGCAAGCTCTATCGCCAGGGTAAGATCCTGGGCGGCGTGTATGTAGGACGCGGGCAGGAGGCCATCCCGGTGGGCACCGCGCTGGTGGCCGAGCCGGGCGACGTTCTGTTCCCTTCCCACCGCGACATGGCCGTGTTTCTCATCCGCGGTGTGACTCCCGGCCGCATCCTCGCACAGTACATGGGGCGCGCCGGCGGCGTCACCGGCGGCCGCGACGCCAACATGCACATGGGCGATTTGAACCTCAACATCGTCTCCATCATCAGCGCCCTGGCGGCCACCGTTCCAGTGGCGGCGGGCGCGGCTCTGGCGCTACGCTATAAGGGCACGAACGGCGTGGTCTTTTCCTATTTCGGCGAAGGCTCGACCAGCCGCGGCGACTGGCACGAGGGCGTGAACTTCGCTACCGTTCAGAAGCTGCCGGTGGTGTTCATCTGCAACAACAACCAGTACGCCTACTCGACGCCGCTCTGCCTGCAAATGGCCTGCGCCAACGTGGCCGACCGCGGCCCGGCCTACAACATGCCGGCCGAAATCGTGGACGGCAACGACGTGCTGGCGGTCTACGAAGCCACACGGCGCGCCGTCGATCATGCGCGCTCGGGCGACGGACCGTACCTCCTCGAATGCAAGACTTTCCGCATGACCGGACACTCCGCGCACGACGCCGCCCATTACGTCCCCAAAGACCTCCTCGACGAGTGGGGCAAACTCGACCCCATCACCCGTTTCGAAGCCCGCATGCTAGCTGAAGGCTGGGGCACCCAAACCGAGATCGACGAGCTTCACGCAGCCGTTCATCGAGAGGTCGATCAAGGCGTGGCGTGGGCCGAGCAGAGCCCCTATCCCGAGCCTGCAACCCTGCTCGACGGCGTGTACGAGAGTCAGTAAACATGTCCACTACCTACCTGGAAGCCATCCGCGAAGGGCTGTGGGAAGAGATGGAGCACGACCCCAACGTGTTTCTGATCGGGGAGGACATCGGGGAATACGGCGGCGCTTTCAAAGTGACCGCGGGCTTCTTCGAACGCTTCGGCGCCCGCCGCGTGGTGGATACGCCCATCTCCGAAGCGGCCATCGTGGGCGCAGCCATCGGCGCCGGACTGATGGGGCTTCGCCCAGTGGCCGAAATGCAATTCGCCGACTTCATTTCCTGCGGCTTCGACCAGATCGTGAATTTCGCCGCCAAGTGCCGCTACCGGTGGAACGCCAGCGTTCCCATGGTGGTGCGCGCGCCTTCGGGCGGCGGGGTTCACGGCGGCCCGTTTCACTCGCAAAACCCCGAGATGTGGTTCGTGCGGACTCCCGGTCTCAAGGTGGTGGCCCCGGCCACGGCATACGATGCCAAGGGCCTCATCAAATCGGCCATCCGCGACAACGACCCGGTGCTTTTCTTCGAGCACAAGGCTCTATACCGCCGCATCAAAGAGGACCTACCCTCGGAGGAGTACACCGTGCCCATCGGCAAGGCTAAAGTGGTGCGCGAAGGCACGGACCTGACCATCGTCACCTATGGCGCCATGGTCTGGGTGGCGCTTGACGCCGCTGGCAAGCTGGCCGAAGAGGGCGCATCGGTCGAGGTGGTGGACCTGCGCACGCTGCTGCCGCTGGACCGCGAAACGGTCTCCGAAAGCGTCCGGAAAACGTCCAAGGTGCTGTTGCTGCACGAGGACACGCGCACCGGCGGCATGGCGGGCGAATTGGCCGCCAGTATTATCGAGAGCGTGTTCGAATACCTCGACGGACCCATCGTACGGGTGACCGCGCCCGACACCCCGGTCCCTTATAGCCCGCCGCTGGAGGATGCCTTCCTGCCCAATGCCGAAAAAGTGGTCGAGAAGGCTCGCTGGCTGTTTCGCTACTGAGCTGCTGCTCGCGGCCGGCGTTACAGCTCGAGGAACATCTCCCGGTAAACGGCGTCCCAGTCCGCTTCGGGGTAGCTCTGAGCGATGTCCGCCACCGGCACACCGCCATCGGCCAGCGTGGGGGCGGCGCCCTCAGCGGAGAGCGCCAATTGCAACCGTTCCATCTCGCGCATCCAGCCGGGGCTTGATTTCGGCCCCGCAAAGCAGCGCGTTAGCGTGTCGAGAAATCAGACTGGAGTGTCTGGAATTCCGGCGCCGCAGCTCACACGCCGATCGGCAGATGAATCAGGGATGGCTTCAGGATCGCGCCAGCCGCGCCGCCCCAAACGCAAAGATGGGAAACGCCAGGTAGACCAAGCCGATTTCCGAGTAGTAGCTCAACGCCGTCATCTTCATGGGGCCGTAGCCAAACATCGGGTAATCGAGCAGAAGATTGATGGCCAGCCACAGCGCGCCAACACGCACGGCTTCGTTAACCGACACAGGCCGATTTCGAAAATAGCGATTGAGCAACGCCGCGCCCGTCGAAAGAACAACCAGGCTCATCAAGGTACCGAACAACGGAGCGTTGGGCTTCTTCAACGGGAAGAGGAGAAATGAGATGACGAACGGAATCAACCAGCTCAGAAAACCGAGCAACGCGGCGCGTTTCCAGAGGATCATAATCTGCCTCCAAAACAGAGTGTAGGGCACGCGGGAGGGACTTGCTTGACGGATTGCGGATTTGAGGGTTATACCTGCCCCGCCGCGATCTTCGCCGATACCGCCGCCACTTCGTGCTCCATGGGCCGGTCCCGATCCTGGAACCGCGCCAGTTGGCGCACGGCTGCGTGGACCGTCCGCGACCCGCGCCCCAGCTTGGCCGGCCCGCCGCGCAGATCCACCGCCTGCGCTGCCGCCAGCAGCACCATGGCCGTCTCGTTGCGCAGACATTCCAGCGCGTCCATGGCCGTGACCGCCGCGTGCATCCCCAGGCTCACCACGTCCTGGTTGTATTGCTCCGTGGGCAGCGAATGGATGGAACTCGGGCCCGCCATCTGCCGCACGGCGCAGGCCAGACTGGTCACGCTCAACTGCATGCCCTTGAATCCGGAGTTCAGGCCCGGCTCGGGCGTCAGGTTGGCCGGCAGCCCCTGGTTGAAGCGGTCGTCCACCAGCACCGCCACCAGCGCGTTGCCCCAGTTGGCCATCGTGGCGAAGTCGATCTTCCAGGTGTCCAGCAGGCGCGCGATGTGGCCGCCGTAGAAGTTCCCGGCTTTGTACATCCTCCCGGTCTCCGGGTCGATGAGCGGGTTGTCGTTGGCCGAGTTGATTTCGCGCTCGACCACCGCGCGCCCATCCTCGAGCGCCTCCCACACCTGGCCGAGCCCCTGCGGCGCGCAGCGCAGCGAGTAGCAGCTCTGGCCGCCGGAAGGCTGCGTGTACGCGGAACCTTCCAGCATCCCGCGCAGGTACGCGGCCACCGCAATCTGGCCGGGGTGGCCTTTACCCACGGCTCGAAAGGCAGGTCCGGCGATTGCATGGCTTCCACGGAAAGCGCCACCGCGCCCAGCAGCGCACGCAGCACGCGGAACGCGTCGATCCACAGGAGCGACGCCACCGCGGTCATGACCGTGGTGCCGTTGATGAGCGCCAGCCCCTCTTTGGGCGCGAACCGGATGGGAGCGAGACCCGCCGCCGCGAGCGCCTCCACCGCCGCCAGGCGCCGGCCCTGGAATTCCGCCTCGCCCATCCCCACCAGCACGCGGGCGATGTACGCCGAGGGCATCAAATCGCCGCTCGCGCCCACCGAGCCGTACCGCGGAACCACCGGCGTCACCCCGCGGTTCAGCAGCGCCGCCAGCGCATCCACGATCTCCGGCCGCACCGCCGAGGCGCCCGTCACGAAGGTGGCCACGCGCAGCAGCGTGGCCGTCCGCACCACGTCGCCCGGCAGTGGCTGCCCGGTGGCGCAGGAAAGGTGCCGCACCAGGTTGAGCTGCAGGAGGTCCATCTTCTCCGGCGGAAGCGAGATTCCGACGTTTCCGCCCACCCCCGTGTTCACGCCATAAATGCGCTCGCCGCTCGCCAGCAACTCGTCCAGCCGCTCGCGGCCCAGCGCGATGCGCGCGCGCGCCGCATCGCCGATGCGCACTTGGGCGCCTTCGCGCGCCACGCGCGCCACATCTTCAATTGAGAGCGGGGTACTCGCTGGGCCCGCCCCCAACTCCAGAGTTTCCGCCATAAGTGTAGGCCACCTCACAAAACGTTAACCGAGGATAGCTTGACCGGCGAAACGCCGTCGGCGCTAGATTTCTGTAGTGTTGGCAGCAAGCATCCTCGAGGAGCTGAGTCCGCACGCGCGGGTGGCCACGGCGATCCTGCCGCTCGCGGCCGCCGTGCTGCTGCGTCTCGTCCTCGGAAAGAACCGGCTGACGCGGGTGCTGATTTCGCTCAGCACCACCTGGTTCGTCATCAACGTCCTGATGGCCCCTCTTTCCGAGGGGATGCGGCGCGACATTCTCGACCTGCGCTCCTGGTTCCGGTAGTGGCCGGACGCTCCCGCCCGGAATCCGTTACAATGACCTATGTAAAGGAGGCCGTATGGAACCCACTGGCGTGCTAACTGCCGGTTTTTCCCTCCAGGACATGCTTCTGCTCGCGTTGGTTGCCGTGATCCTGTTCGGCGGCAAGAAAGTCGGCGAGCTGGGGAAAGGCTTAGGCGAAGGGATCCGAAGCTTCAAGGATGCCCTCAAGAGCGACGAGAAGAAAGAAGAAGTGAAAGCCGAAGAGAAGGTCGGAGAGAAGAAGTAGACGGCGGCTTCGTGGAACAGCCCGCACCTTGGGCTGGGTTCATCTCGGCTTCAAGAGATCCAGCAAAGAAAAAACCCCCGCGAGACCGGCCGGGCCTCGCGGGGTTTTACGTTTTGGGCCTGTCCTTCGGCTACTTCTTCTTCGGCGGAACGATCGAGTCCTTAGCGGCTTTGGCCACGCGGAACTTCACGACCTTCTTGGCCGGAATCTTGATGGCTTCGCCGGTCGCCGGGTTGCGCCCCGTGCGAGCCTTGCGATCCACGCGCACCAGCCGGCCGATGCCGGGCAGCACGAATACGCCGTTCTTCTTCACTTCGCCGATCGCCAGACCGGCGAGGCAGTCCAGGAACCCGCGCGCGGCCTTGTTGTTGACTTCGCAGCGTGCCGCGAGCTCTTTCACCAGTTGCGTCTGGGTCATTCTCTGATTCGCCATAGCTCTCCTTTGATTCTCCCGTCGTTTTGTTTGTTTCAATCCAGCGTGGAGCAAACCGCGCGCGTTGCGCGCCCTACACCACATCACCATCGAAAACATTTCTAAGACCGCACGTTTTCGTGGACGCGCGTCCCAATCGATATCAATCATAAGGTAAGGACATGGCGATGTAAAGAGAAATACGCCAAAAAAGCCCGATTTTTCGCGTTTTTTTCGATTCCGGCCTGCTGGGAGGGCCGTTTTACGGGCTTTCCGCGAATCCCAGGCCGGGCTTCCCCACCAGATCGCCCTCGACGAAGGCCGTTGCCACCTTGTTTTTCAGCACCCGGAAGCGCACTCGCCGCTCGCCGGCCGGGACCAGCGCGATTCGCACCGCGGCGTAGAGCTTGAGGGGAGGGCCGCCGGCGGTGGTTTCGGCCTCTCCTCCGGATGGCTCCGGGCGTCCGCGCGTCTGGTTGAGAACGAGCACCGAGGCGCCGGCCTTGGCCACGGCCATCGCCAGTCTTCGCAACCCCGATGCCAGCACGCGGCTGTGCAGGCCGGGGCCGCTCGCTCCGATTCCGGTTTCCAGTTCCAGGCTGGGCACGAGCGCCGCGGCGGAATCGACCACCAGAAGATCCACTACGCCGGAGATCGCCAGCCGGCGCGCAATCTCCAGCGCCTCCTCGGCCGATTCGGGCTCGACCACCGGCAAGCGCTCGATCGCCACCCCGAGTTTCACGGCGTACGGCGGATCGAAGGCATGGTCGGAATCGATCCACGCAACCGTCGAGCCCTGTTTCTGAAGGTGAGCCGCCACCTGGAGCGCCAAAGTGGTCTTCCCGCAAGAAGGCCCGAAAAGCTCCACCAGGCAGCCGCGAGGCAACCCTCCCATGCCCAGGGCGCCATCCAGCGCCGCAAATCCGGTGGAAAGCGCCGCACCCGGACGGTCGCGGTGCGCCGGAGCGGACTCCATTTGGGAAAGCTTCAAACGAATGGCGCGCTGCCGGTCTTCTTCCTTCATCGCGGCGGGCCAAGCATCGCCCGCCTACTTGCGCGCGGGCGCTGGTTTGGGAGCCGGGCTGGGTGACGGCGTTTCCGCCGCGGCGGCCGCTGGTTCCGGCTTCGTCAGGCCCAGGACCTTGCGCAGCTCGGTGTCAATCGACTGCCGGATATCCGGGTTGTCTTTCAGGAACTGGCGCGCGTTCTCGCGGCCCTGGCCGATCCGCTCGCCTTTGTAGCTGATCCACGAGCCGCTCTTCTCGATCACGTTTTGCGCCACCCCCAGGTCGATCAGGTCGCCTTCCTTGGAGATCCCCTCGCCATAGATGATGTCGAATTCGGCTTCGCGGAAGGGCGCCGCAACCTTGTTCTTGACTACCTTGACCTTGGTGCGGTTGCCGATCACGCTGTCGCCGTCTTTGATCGCCGCGATGCGCCGGATGTCCAGCCGCACGGTGGCGTAGAATTTCAGCGCGCGTCCCCCGGTGGTGGTTTCCGGGTTGCCGAACATCACCCCGATCTTCTCGCGGATCTGGTTGATGAAGATCAGGCAGGTCCGCGATCTTGAGACCACCCCCGTGAGCTTGCGCAGGGCTTGCGACATCAGCCGGGCCTGAACCCCCATGTGGCTGTCGCCCATCTCGCCGTCCAGCTCGGCCTTGGGCACCAGCGCCGCCACCGAATCCACCACCAGCACGTCGATCTGCCCCGAACCGGTCAGGTGATTGGTGATCTCCAGCGCCTGCTCCCCATAGTCGGGTTGCGAAACCAGAAGATTGTCTATGTCTACCCCGAGTTTCCTGGCGTATGCCGGGTCGAGCGCGTGCTCGACGTCGATAAAGGCGGCAATCCCGCCCTTCTTCTGCGCCTCCGCCACCACCTGGAGCGCGATAGTGGTCTTGCCGGAGGATTCCGGTCCGAAGATTTCGATAACGCGGCCGCGAGGCAAGCCGCCCACGCCCAGCGCGGCGTCCAGTGAAATCGACCCCGTCGAGATCACGGCGACCGGTACGATGGCGTCCTTCGACCCGAGACGCAGGATCGAGCCTTTGCCAAATTGCTTTTCAATCTGGCTCAAGGCGAGTTCTAAAGCGCGCGCGCGCTCCTTTTCGTCCATGACGATTCATTGTAACAGTGGGGCGGCGGTACAATAATTCTCATATGGTAGCCCGCTGTCTAGCCCTTTTTCTGTTGCCGGCGTTTCTGCTGCCGGCCGCACCAAAGAGAACCGTTGCCACGGCCCAGGGCGAAAATCAAGACGTAGCCCTGACGGTCACGCTCTACATCGATCCTGCCGACGTAAAGGGAATCGTCGGTTCCGATTTGGATGGACACTACATTGTGGCCGATGTTAAAGTGCAGCCGAAATACGGCAAGGAAATCTCCATCGACCGGGACGATTTTCAGCTCCGCACCGATAAGGACGGCGAGAAAACCACGCCCTTCGCCCCCAGCCAGATCGCCGGCAGCGGGGGGCTGGTGCTCAAGCAGGCCCCCGTCCAAAGGAGCAGCCCCGGCGTCGCCGTCGGCGGTGGCTATCCCGGTGGCTATCCCTACCCCGGCGGTTACCCGGGGGGTTATCCTGGCGGCTACCCAGGAGGCTACCCCGGCGGTGTAGCGGTAGGTACCGGTGGCGGCGGAGGCGGCTCGGGCGATGTCAAGGCCACTGTGGAGAACCCCGCTACGGAAAAGGAAAACCCACTCAAGAAGGTGCTCGAAGACAAGGTGCTGCCTGAAAAGAAGACCGACCAGCCGGTCTCCGGCCTGCTCTACTTCGCCATGGAGAAGCAGAAGATGAAGGACCTGGAACTGACTTACGGCGGCCGCGAAAACCGCATCACGATGCGCTTCAAATAGGGGCTGAAATTAAATGCGAATCCTGGTCGTCGAGGACGAAAAGCGGATCGCCGACTTCCTGTGCCGCGGTTTGCAGGGCGCCGGTTATGCCGTGGATGCCGCGCCCACCGGCGCCGCGGCGCTGGATTGCATCCATTCCACGGACTACGATCTGGTCATCCTGGACCTCATGCTGCCGGATGTGGACGGCCTCCAGGTGTTGGCCAGGATCCGCAACCGCAAGCTGGGGCCGCCGGTGTTGATCCTGAGCGCTCGCGGCGCGCTGGATGACCGCGTCAAGGGCCTCGAACAGGGCGCCGACGACTACCTGGTGAAGCCGTTTGCGTTTGTCGAACTGCTGGCGCGTGTGCGGGCGCTGCTGCGGCGCGGCCAGCCGTTGCCGGAGAAGTTGCAGGTGGCCGACCTGGCCCTCGATTGCATTCGCCGCAAAGTGACGCGCGGCCCGGAGACCATCGACCTGGCGCCCAAGGAGTTCGGCATCCTGGAATACATGATGCGGAACAAGGGCCGCCCACTGAGCCGCACCATGATCGTCGAGCACGTCTGGGACATGGATTACGACGGCCTCACCAACATCGTGGATGTCTATATCCGCCACCTGCGCAGCAAGATCGACGACCGCTTCCAGCAGAAGCTGATCCAGACCGTGCGCGGCATCGGTTACATGATCGAAGCTCCCGACAAGCCCGCGGAACGGACCGCGGAGCAGGCGTCGGATCGGCAGGTGTGACGTGCCCCGCGATCGCGATCTGCGCCGCCTCACCCGCGGGTTGCGCTTCCGCCTGACGGCTAGCTACGCGCTGTTCTTCGCCGTGCTGCTGATGGGGGTGGCGGGCCTCTTTCGCCAGCGCCTCTCGAGCGAGCTCGACACCCAGATTCGGGATGACCTCAACCAGCAATGGGCGGCCATGAAGGGCTATCTGCGCATCGAAAAGGACCCGGAGCTCGGGAAGTACGCGTCTAACTGGTATTACGACGACGAAGACCTGGATGAGTCCGCCATCGTGCTCAACCTGCGGAAAATCTGCCTGGTCGCGGACGCCGATGGAAACGTGATCCCCAACGCCAAGACCAAAGATCCCGAAGTTTCCACGGCCTATGAGGACATCGGCATCGATCGCCCGGCGGAGATCGCGGCCATGGTGCGCGACGCGTCGGCATCGCGCACGCCGAAAACCTTCTGGACGGAGCGGCGGAACGCCAAGGGCGAGCGCTTTCTGATCCGCTCCGGTATCGTCTTCAGCGAGGCGCACGTGGCGCCGTACTACGTGGCTATCGGAATGCCCCTCGCGCAAAGCAATAGTATCCTGCGTCAATTTACGTTGATCTACGTGGCGGTGTTTCCGGCGGCGCTGATCCTGGGCTCGTTGCTGGGCTGGTTCATGGCGGGGCGCGCCCTGACGCCGGTGCTGGCGGTGGCGCAGACGGCGCAGCGGATTTCCGGTTCCAACCTCAGCCTGCGCATCCCCACCCGCCAGGCCGGCGATGAACTGGATTACCTGATTCTCACCTTCAACCGCATGATCGAGCGCCTGGAATCTTCCTTCCAGCAGATGAAGCAGTTTTCCGCGGATGTGTCGCACGAGCTGCGCACGCCCATCACGGGCATCCGCGGCCAGCTCGAGGTCGCCCTGTTCACCGCCAAAACCACCGAGCAGTACCGCGAAGCCATGTTCAACGCGCTTCAGGATATCGACCGCCTCTCGCAGATAGTGCGGGCCCTGCTGCTGCTCTCGCAGGCCGAGTCGGGCCAACTGGTTCTGCAAAAATCGCGGTTGAATCTTGGCGAAGTGGTGGAGGATCTGGTGGAGCAGTTCCAGATCCCCGCGGAAGCGGCCGGAGTCCGCCTGACGGCCGATGTGCCCCCCGAGTGCTCCGCGCAGGTCGACCGGGTGCAGATCGAGCGCATGATCAACAACCTGCTTTCCAACGCCATCAAGTTCACGCCCGAAGGCGGCCAGGTTCGCATGGCGCTCAAGCCGTCGCCCGAACACATCGAGATCGTGGTGGAGGATACCGGCTGCGGCATCGCGACCGAACACCTGTCGCACATCTTCGACCGTTTCTATCGCGTGCCTGGGTCGGGCGTGAAGTCCGGCGCCGAGCAGGGCCTGGGACTCGGCTTGAGCTTTGTGGCGTGGATCGTCAAAGCGCACCGCGGCAAGATTGAGGTCGAGAGCACTCCGGGCACCGGAACCCGCTTCACCATCAAGCTGCCCGGCGATGGCGCCGGCGCCGACACGCTGGAACTGGCCGGACAGCCCGCCAGCTTCGCATGAGCCGCTCAGGCAACTTTCGGCATGTCAACCACCTTCGGCTGCAACCCCGCCTTCGCCAGCAGGGCATACACCACGAACCCGGTGAGGAAGCTGTACAGCACCGCCGGCTGCACGTAGGTCTTCACGTCCGCGGATAAGGGCAGGAACGGCAAGATCCCCACTACGAACCCGACTGCCCAGGCAATATACCCGGCAAAATTGATGCCTGCGCGCGGCCCGGCCCAGCGTTTGCCGGAGAGCAGGTAATCCGCCGCCATGGCGCCGCAGATGGGCCCGAAAGAGGCGCCCACGATGGTGAAGAAGGGAACCAGATTCGCCGCCACTCCCGTGACTGCCAGTACGATTCCGACCGCCGCTCCCGCCATGGTGGAGGCCACCCGCGGCACGCCCGGGATCATGGTGGAGAAGCTATTACCCGCGATAAACGCGCAGAAGCACGTGGGCGGGATGGAGGCGATGGCGAAGAGGAAGAACATGGCGGTCCCGATCACTCCGCCGATGGAGTGAATCACGTCGGCGTAATCGAAGCCCTGGCTGAGTCCCGAGCCATGTGCGCCCGCGATGGCCGCCAGCGGCAGCCCGCCCGCCACCAGCGCGGCCAGCGCAATGCCCACCAAGCCGCCCCATCTAACGTCCTTTGCGTGGCGCGAGTTGAGGCCGAAATCCGCGCCCGCCGCGCCCGCCGTGGCGAAAAAGCCGATCACGATCGCCAGCGTCATGGTGAACGCCACAAAGGGGTTGTCCTGGTCCGCCGGCACATGGTATCGCCCGATCCCGCCGGCAGTCTGGAAGAAGACGATCAGAAGCATGAGCAGGGGAATGGCATTCAGAAGCAGTGAGACTTTCGCCACGTATCGAATGCCTTTGGCGCCCACCCAAGCCATGATGCAGCCCCACATGACTCCCGTCGCGATGAACGGCCCGCCGCCGGGCTGGGAGTTCATGCCCAGGCCCTTCAGTATGAATTCGCTGGCGACGGACGTGGCCACGGCGAACCAGCCGATTTGCAACAGCCCCATGAGCAGCCCCGGCATGAGGTAGCCGCCCTGCGCCCCGAACGTCGAACTTCCCACCACGTACAACGGGAAACCGGTCTTCATCCCCAGCATGGCGGGTACCAGATAGTAAAGGGTATAGCAGAGCAACCCGGCGGCCACCAGCCCGGCCAGGCACACAGCCAGACTGCCGTGCGCGAGGGTGTCCCCGGCCATCAGCCGGTAGAACGCGATCCACAGAAAAATCCCGGCGTAGCTCGGTGCGGTATTGGCATACCACGGAGCCCGCTTCCCCATCGGGTTGGGCACGGCTTTCGCAAGATAGTCCGGCAACATAGCAGCGGCCAGTATACTACACTGCACTGTCCGACTCCCGCCGCGCGAAACTGCTACAATCCGTTTTCATATTTCCATGCCTGCCGTAAGCGCCACCGTGATCCGACGGGTCTTCAAAGCTTTTCATTACCGGGATTTCCGGCTGATGTGGATCGGCGCCTTCACCTCCGCCGTTGGCACCTGGATGCAGGTGCTGGCGCAGGGTTGGCTGATCTGGACGATGAGCCACTCCACCCGTCTTCTGGCCCTGGACCCAATCCTGCAGGCGACTCCGATCTTCCTGTTCTCGCTGGTGGGCGGTGTGTTTGCCGACCGCATCGAACGCCGGCACTTGCTCATGTTTTCCCAAATCCTCCAGATGTTGTGCGCGCTGGTGTTGACTTTCCTGGTGGGCTTCCACATGGTGAAGGTCTGGCACTTTCTGACCTGCTCTTTCGTGGCTGGTTTCGCCCAGGCGTTCGGCGGGCCGGCCTACACGGCGCTCATCCCCACGCTGGTCAGCAAGGAGGACATGCCCAACGCCATCGCCCTCAACTCCATCCAGTTCAATGGGGCGGTGATGATCGGGCCGGCATTGGGGGGCGTGGCCATGGCCAAACTAGGCGCGACGTGGTGCTTTGCGCTGAACACGCTATCGTTTCTGGCGCCGGTGGTCTCCCTGATGATGCTGACGATCCGCTTCCTGCCCGAAAAAACCACCGCAAGCATCATTGGCAGCATGAAGGAGGGTATTCGATTCGTTCGCAAACAGGGCGCTATGGAGGGGCTCATCGTCCTGGCGTGCTGCATGACGGCACTGACGATGCCGATGAGGATGCTTCTGCCGGTCTTCGCCACGGACGTCCTTCATAAAGGTTCCGGCACGTTCGCCCTGTTCCAGTCCATATCGGGCTTGGGCTCGGTGGTGGGCGCGCTGGCGGTGGCCGGATTGGGAAACCTCCGCAGCAAAGGCCGCCTGGCTCTCATCATGCTGATCTGCCTGGGGGCCAGCATTTCGGGCTTTGGCCTTTCCCGGGCCGTTGGGTTGAGTTGCGCGATGCTGTTCTTCGCCGGCGCGGCGATGATGGGCGTCTTTGCCATGGTGAGCTCGCTGGTGCAGCTCATCGTGACCAACCAGATGCGCGGCCGCGTCATGAGCGTGTATAACTTCTCTTTCCGCACGGGGATGCCGGTGGGAAACCTGCTGGCTGGATGGCTCGTCCCAGTGTTTACGGCCCCCTCCGTGCTCGCGGTGAACGGAGCTCTGCTGATTGCTCTGGGCCTGTACTTCCTCCTGGTGCAACGCAGGGTCGCCGCGCTTTGAGGCAAGAGGACGAGAACATGATTTTGGGACTGGTAATGGCAGGCTTCATGGCTGCCGCTCCTTATTCCGCGCTCGAAACGGCGCGCGACCAGCAGGATCGGGCCGCGCTCGAAAAGATGGTCAATGAGTACTCCGCTGCCGCGGCCAAGGCCCCCAGCAACGCCGACGCGCAATACCGAATGGCGCTGGCTGCCTCCTACCTGGCGGAGGTCTCCATCGAGCAGCACGACCGGAAGCAGGGACGGCAGGCGGCCGAACAGGGAATCAAGGCGGCCGAGAAGGCCATCTCGCTCAAGCCCGAAGCCGAGTACTACCGCGTGCTGGCCACTCTTTGCGGCCAGGCAATCACCGACGTCCTCAGCGGCCTCAGCTACGGCCCGCGCGCCAGGGATGCCGTCGACAGGGCCGTCGAAAGAGCGCCAAAATCTTCGTCGGTCTACGTGGCCCGCGGAGCCGGCAGCTATTATCTTCCTGCGCAGTTGGGCGGCGGCGCGAAACAGGCCATCGCCGATTTCCAAAAGGCCATCGAGCTCGATCCTAAGAATGCGGAAGCGTACCTGTGGCTGGGGCTCAGCCTTCGCAAGGAGAACCGGGACGCGGAGGCTCGCCGGGCCTTCGCCAAGTCGCTCGAGCTGAATCCGAACCGCATCTGGGCCAAGGAGCAGTTGGAAAAGACGCCGGCCAAGTGAAGGGCACTGGATCTTCAGGCGCCCAGACTTGGCACCTCCCGGCCGAGCGAACCCCATTCCGTTCGCGGTAAAATCACGAATATCGTAACTCCGGGACCCGAACCTGCTCTGGCGAGCTTCCCATGACCACCTCGACGAACAACCGCGCCCAGGAATTCCGCGAGCAGTTGTCGCGGCGCGTTCTGGTGTCGGACGGCGCCATGGGCACCATGCTCTACTCGCGCGGCGTCTTCATCAACCGCTGCTTCGACGAGTTGAATCTCTCTTCGCCCGACCTGGTCCGCCAAATCCACCAGGACTACGTCAAAGCGGGCGCTGAAATCGTCGAAACCAACACCTTCGGCGCCAGCCGCATGCGGTTGGCCGGATTCGGAGTGGCCGAGAAGCTGAAGGCCATCAACCAGGCCGGCGTGCGCCTGGCTCGCGAAGCGGCCAAGGAAGCAGCCTTCGTGGCCGGCGCCGTCGGCCCGCTGGGCGTGCGCATCGAGCCTTTGGGGCCCACGTCTTTCGCCGAAGCCCGCGCCATTTTCCGCGAGCAGATCGACGCGCTGCTGGAAGCCGGCGTCGATCTGCTGATTCTCGAGACCTTCGGCAATCTCAACGAACTCCGCGAAGCCGTCCACGCCGCGCGCGAGGCCGCCGGCGGCGAGGTTCCAATTGTCGCGCAGGTGACCATCGACGATTTCGGACACCTGCCCCGCGGCACCGACACGGAAACCTTTACCCGCGAAATGGATTCGTGGCCGGTGGATGTGATCGGCCTCAACTGCTCCGTGGGACCCAAGGCCACGCTCGAAACCATCGAGCGCATGATGCAGTTCTCTTCCAAGCCCATGAGCGCCATGCCCAACGCCGGGCTGCCCACGCGCGTGGAAGGCCGCAATATGTATCTCTGCTCGCCGGAATACATGGCGCAGTACGCGCGGCGCCTGCTGTGGGCCGGCGTCAGAATCATCGGTGGCTGCTGCGGCACCACGCCCGATCACATCAAGCTCATCCGCTCGGAGACGCGCTCGCTCCAGCCGCTGCAAAAGAAGCTCAGCGTCACAGTGGAGGAGCCGGAGGTCAAGGCGCACGCCCTCACGCCCGTTCCCATGGCGGAGAAATCCAAGCTGGGCGCCAGGCTGGCCCAGGCGAAATTCGTGGCTTTCGTGGAAATCCTGCCGCCGCGCGGCGTGGACGCCTCCCGCGAAATCGCCGGCGCCAAGCTGTGCGCTGAACAGGGCATCGACGCCATCAACGTTCCGGATGGCCCCCGCGCCAGCGCGCGCATGAGCGCCCAGGTCGCCTGCCAGCTCATTCAGCGGCACGCCGGCATCGAGGCGGTGAGCCACTTCTGCTGCCGCGACCGCAACATCCTGGGCATTCAATCGGAGCTGCTGGGCGCGCACACCGCGGGCGTGCGCAACCTCATCTGCATCACCGGCGATCCGCCGCGCATGGGCCTTTACCCCGACGCCACCGCGGTCTTCGACGTCGACGCCATCGGCCTGGTCAACATTGTCAACAACCTCAACCACGGCCTGGATATCGGCGGCAACCCCATAGGCTCGCAAACCGCGCTGCTCATCGGGGTGGGCGCCAATCCCGGCGCGCTCAACATGGACGAAGAGATCCGCCGCTTCGAGTGGAAGGTGGAAGCCGGCGCGGAGTACGTGGTTACGCAGCCGGTTTTCGACCTGGATCTGCTGGAGAAGTTCCTGCAACGCATCGAGCGCGTCAAGATCCCGGTGATTTGCGGTGTGTGGCCGCTCACCAGCTTCCGCAATGCCGAATTCATGGTGAACGAGCTGCGCGTGCCCGTGCCCGGCTATTTCATGGAGCGTATGCGGCGCGTGGACAACGCCGAGAAGGCTCGCGAGGAAGGCGTGGCCATCGCCCGCGAAATGGTGGTGCGTGTGCGCGGCATGGTCCAGGGTGTACAATTGAGCGCGCCCTTCGGCCGGTATCAGATGGCCCTGGACGTCGCCGAGGCCATCGGCCCGCGCTGAGATCGAACAAGAACGAGATGGCTACCGACCTGGTCGAGATCAATCCCGAAGAACCCCAGCCGGAAGTGCTGGAGCGGGCCGCCGCCGCCGTGCGCCGGGGCAAAGTGGCCGCCATTCCAACGGATGCGCTCTACACGCTGGTGGCCGACCCCTTCAACCTGGGCGCCGTGGCCCAGGTCTTTCGCGCCAAGGGCCGCGCGCCGCACCGCTCCCTTCCCATCCTGGTGGGAGACCTCATGATGGCCGAGGAGCTGGCCTCCGAGCTGAGCAACCGGTTTTTCATCCTGGCGCGCCGCTTCTGGCCCGGACCGCTCACCATCATCGTTCCCGCTTCGGCCAGAGTGCCGCTCAAGCTGACCGGCAACACCGGCCGCCTGGCACTGCGCCAGTCGCGCTCCAAGGTCGCCAACCAGTTGATCGCCATGCTGAACCAGCCGCTGATCTCCACCAGTGCCAACATTTCCGGCCGCCCGACCTGCCGCAGCGGCATCGACGTTTTCGGCATGATGGATGGCCGCGTGGACCTGGTGATCGACGGCGGCGTGTGCGACGGAGCGGGCGCTACCACCATCGATATCACCGAGCCGTACTGGCGCCTCATCCGGGCGGGCGCCATAGAGGAGAAGGAAATCGCCGAGTGCCTGAAGCCGTCGTGAGCGTGCGCGCGCGGCGTTGAGCGACCTTCGTGCTAACCTGATCTTTCTACCGTCATCCATGCGAAATGTAGTCATCATCGGCTCCGGCTGCGCCGGCAATACCGCCGCTATCTACGCGGCGCGCGCCAACTTGAAACCCCTGGTCGTCAGCGGCCATCACGCCGGCGGGCAGCTTTCCCTCACCACCCTGGTGGAGAACTTTCCCGGTTTCCCGGAAGGCATCAACGGGCCGGACCTGGTTGAGAACATTCGGAAACAGGCGCAGAACTTCGGCGCCGAATACGTGCACGGGGCGGTCGTCGATGCCGATTTCTCCAGCCAGCCCTTGCGCCTCAGCATCGAAGGCGATTGGATCGAGTCGCGCACCGTGATTATCGCTTCCGGCGCTTCCGCGCGCTGGCTGGGCCTCGAATCCGAGCAGGCGCTGATCGGCCATGGCGTAAGTTCCTGCGCCACCTGCGACGGATTCTTTTATCGCGACAAGCAGATCATGGTGGTGGGCGGCGGCGATTCCGCCATGGAGGAGGCCAACTTCCTGACGCGGTTCGGCCGCGAAGTCACGCTGGTCCACCGTCGCGACGAGTTCCGCGCTTCGAAGATCATGCTTGACCGCGCGCGCCACAATCCCAAGATCAAGTTCCTCACCAACACCGTCGTGGAAGAGGTCCATGACGTTGCCGGGAAAATCGTGACCGGGGTGCGCCTGCGCGACCTCAAGACCGGCAAGGTCTGGGAGCAGCAGGTGGACGGCTTCTTCCTGGCCATCGGCCACATTCCCAATACCAAGGTTTTCAGAGGACAGATCGAAACCGATGCGGAAGGTTACATCGTCTCGAAGGGCGGCGCGCGCACCAGCATTCCCGGTGTCTTCCACGCCGGCGACGTGGAGGACCGCACCTACCGCCAAGCCATCACCGCCGCCGGCGCAGGCTGCCGCGCCGCCATGGAAGCCGAGCGTTTCTTGGAAGCGGAAGGACACTGAATCATGATTGAGCGCATCTCGCCGCCCGGCGGGCCCGCCCCGCGCGGCCCCTATTCCCCGGCCGTTCGCGCCGGCGATTTCATCTTTGTTTCCGGCCAGGTCCCCGTCGACCCTGGCACCCAACAACTGGTGTCCGGCGACGTGCGCGACGAAACCCGCCAGACGCTGACGAACATCATGCGCATCCTGGACGGCTGCGGCGCGGCCTTCAGCGACGTTGTGAAGTGCCAGGTATTCCTGGCCGATGGCAAGGATTTCGCCGCCATGAACGAGGTTTACACGGAATTTTTCGGCCAAGCCAAGCCCGCACGCACCACGGTGGTGGCGGCCTTTGCCCTCCCGGGCATCAAAGTGGAAATCGACGCGGTGGCGTACCGGCCGGCGTAAGCGCGGCTCATCCAAGCCTTTGCACGCAGCCTGCTAGGACCACAGAATCGACCCATCGGGGCGGATTGTATGCGCAGGCCGCATGAACATTATGTCGTAATGGGGCGAGAATTCGTAAATGAACCCGACAAGTTCCCATTGGAGGTAGCCCAGGCGAAAAACTGGTCCGCCGCTCATCCCACCCAATTCTTCTAGATCCTGAAACTCGTGCCGAAAGCTAGAAACCCAGCGCTGGCGCTCAAATTGGCAGGCAAAGCGGTCCTCACCGACTGATGTTACGGCCGTTGCACCGATGCTATAGCCATAGAAGTCAATCTTGTCCAACGATATACGTTGTCGCCATTTTCCTGGATAGCCGCCCATGGCCACGCAATCGTTTTCCTATACGGTGGCGGGGGGCCATGATGTCGGTTGGAAGAATTGTGCTCTCATTCCATCGCACGTCGTGAGACCCTCGGCTTGGCTTTCCGAGATCCGGATCGTGGCAAGGTCTGCTGTTGGATGCTCAGCCACCAGTTGCACGGTGGGATTCAACTTGACATTTCCGATTTGGAAGATCGCGTCAGGGGCGCTCCGATATTTTTCGAGGACGTGGAAGCAAGTGAGTGCAATACGGTTGCATCCGAACTGTATGAGCGTGGCAGTTCCGTTCGTGAGCCGCACGTCAGCATCGGACAGCGATGGCTCGGCTATCAAAATAGCGACGGCAAACTTCAATGGAAACTCCGCGAGCGTCGTTTCAAGCGGGGTCAGCGTGCGGGACATTTTATGCCTATTATGCCTATTAGCATTGTCACTCTGCTGCTCTGGGACAAAAACCAATATCGATATCGGCCGCCTCGGGCCTCGGCTCGGCCGTCAGTGGTCGATATGGGGTTTCCGGAAAGTAGCGCCGAAACGGCCTCTGGCAGCCGAGTATCAGGCCGCGGCCCGAGGACGCACTTCCTTGTTGATGCGCGCAGCGGCCGCATCCTCTGCGACTGCCAGGTCGTACTTCGCCTGCAGGTTCATCCACATCTGAGCGGATGTTCCAAAATAGCGCGCCAACCGAAGGGATGTGTCGCCCGTAATGCCCCGCTGCCCTTTGACGATTCCCCCGATTCGGTTGGCGGGCACTCGCAGCGCCAGAGCCAGCGCGTTGACCGTCAATCCCGCTTCGCCCAGCAGTTCCTTGAGTACCTCGCCAGGATGAAGCGGCTTAAGCCGTCTTGATTTC
Source organism: Bryobacteraceae bacterium (assembly GCA_049515735.1). Classification (GTDB taxonomy): domain Bacteria; phylum Acidobacteriota; class Terriglobia; order Bryobacterales; family Bryobacteraceae; genus Fen-178. The sequence goes on along the minus strand of JBEKTU010000024.1, from coordinate 35,447 downwards.
TGAATTGCCATCGCAGCACCTTCATCCCAATCCCGGCACGCCGCCCAGCGTCTTCGCGAATTTCACCGCGCGCACAATGGCCCTGGCCAGCGCTTCCGCCGCCGCCACACCCAGCACATTGATATCGGCCTCGCGGTCGCCAATTGAGAGCGCAAAAACGGTATCGCCATCGGCCATGGTGTTCACCGGGTAAATCGTGCGCGCCATCCCCAGGCTGGCGAATTGCGCCAGCTTGTTGGCCTGCACCTTGGTCAGCTTCGCGTTGGTTGCCACCACCGCCAGCGTGGTATGGCTGCGCTCGGCGCCGCCGATCTCGCCCTTCAGCATCTGCTCCACCGTGCCCGCGAACTCCCGGCTGTCGGGGGCCTTGCGCGCGCCGGCGATGATCTTCCCCGAGTCCGGGTCGCGCACGTCGCCCAATGCGTTCACCGCCACCAGGCTCGAGACCAGCACGCCGCCGGGGAGCGTCACCGTGTATGACCCGATCCCCGACTTCATCGCCTGCTTCATGCCGAAGAGCTTGCCCACGGTTGCCCCGGTGCCTGCGCCCACGCATCCTTCCTTTACCGCGCCGGTGGTGGCGGCGGCGGCGGCGGCTTCGCCCATCGCCAGGCCGGGGTGAACGTTCGACTTGCCGATTCCGAGGTCGAACAGAATCGCGGCGGGCACGATGGGAATGCGCTGGCCGCCGAAAAGATAGCCCACCCCGCGCTGCGCCAGGTAGCGGCGCACGCCCGCGGCGGCTTCCAGGCCGAAAGCGCTGCCGCCCGCCAGCAGAATGGCATGCACCTGGTCGCCGACGTGAAAGGGGCTGAGCGTGTCGATCTCCTGCGTGCCGCTAGCCGAGCCGCGTATGTCCACTCCGCCCACCGCGCCCTGTTCGCACAGGATCGCCGTGCAGCCGGTGATCGCATCGTAGTCGGAAATATGCCCGACTCGAATACCCGGAATGTCGGTAAGTCCTTTCATCGCTGGGTTTACTCCTTGTATGGTAGCATCGGAGTTCGGGGACCAACCTACTTGCTGGATCTGCTGAAAGAGCCTGTTCTTGCGGTTCAGGAATTCTTCTTGCTCGCCGGAAGGGCCATCGGGAACGTCTTTCGCAGCCCCCATTACCACGACGATATCGCCCTTCAGATGGATACCATTGGGGTCGGCAGCCTGCTCATCGCGGCGCTGACCGGGTTCTTCAGCGGGGCGGTGATGGCGCTGCAGATGGCGCGCGCGCTGTCCAGCTACGGCCAGATGGGCAAGACCGGCACGCTGGTTTCAATCGTGCTGGTGCGCGAACTGGGCCCGGTGTTGACAGCCATCATGGTGGCGGGCCGCAACTCTTCCGGCATGGCCAGCGAACTGGGCTCGATGAAGGTGACCGAGCAGATCGACGCCATGCGCGCGCTGGGCACCGATCCCATCCAGAAGCTGGTGACGCCGCGCTTGATCGCGACTGCCGTCATGCTGCCGCTGCTGACCATCATCGCGGACTTCGTGGGGGTTTTCGGGGGCTGGGTGATTTCCTACGTCTTCCTGCATCTCGACTCGCGGCTGTACTGGAGCACGTCCTGGCGCGCGCTGGAGTGGAACGATATAACCCAGGGGTTGTTGAAGCCATTCGTGTTCGCGTTCGCGATCGCGCTCATCGGCTGCTTTTACGGCCTCCGCACCACCGGCGGCACCCAGGGCGTGGGCCGCGCCACCACGCAGGCGATGGTAGCCGCCAACGTGATGATTTTCATCCTGGATCTGCTCATGACCAAAGTCTTTGTGTGGCAGGCCTCCTGATGTCGCAAGATTCCCTTCCTTCGATACTGCGGTTCGACCACGTCACGGTCGCGTTCGGTAGCGACGTGGCGCTCGCGGACGTCTCGTTCGAAGCGTTCGAAGGGGAATCCCGCGTGATCCTGGGCGCTTCGGGCAGCGGAAAAACGGTGCTGCTCAAGACCGCGCTGGGACTGGTGAAGCCCGATTCCGGAGAAGTGTTCGCGTTCGGACAGAACCTGACGGCGATGAGCGAGCGGCAATTGTTCGATATTCGAAGTAAGATCGGCATGCTGTTCCAGGAAAGCGCGCTGTTCGATTCCCTGACCATCGAGGAAAACGTGGCGTATCCGCTGCTGAACCAGAAGTCCATCCATTGCGCTCCCGGCCAGGTGCTTCCGCGCGTGGAGGAGACGCTCGAGTTCGTGGAGTTGGGCGGCACGCTGGAGAAATTCCCGAGCGAGCTTTCCGGCGGCATGAAAAGGCGCGCGGCCATCGCGCGCGCCGTGGTGACGGAACCCCCGCTGGTGCTCTACGACTCCCCGACCGCGGGGCTCGACCCCATCACCGCTCACACCATCATCACCTTGCTCATTAAGGAGCGGGACGTGAAACAGACTACTACCCTGCTGGTAACGCAGCGCTACCAGGACGGGAATCTGATCGCGAATTTCCGCTACAATTCGAAACAAGGGTGTCTCGAACCGGCTCGTAATGGGGCGGGGCGGGCTATGCGCACCACTTTCATGGTGCTCCGGGAAGGCCGGTTGATCTTTGAAGGCGGCCAAGATGAGCTGGAAGAGTCGAAAGATCCCTATATTTCGAAGTTTGTGAAGCAGCGGGTATAGACCATGCCGGATCGCAGCACCAAAGTACGGTGGTCGCAGTTGAAGGTCGGAGTGGTCGGTCTGACCGCGTTCCTGATCCTGTCCACACTGATTTTCCTGCTCACCAGTTCGAAGAACCCGTTCCAGCACACCGCGACCCTGCACGTCTACCTGGAAGACGCTTCCGGCATAACCGACAGCACGCCGGTGCGGCTGAACGGCATCACCATCGGCTCGGTCGACAAGGTGACGCTCAGCAATTCGGGGGACCCCAAGCGCACCGTCGTATTCGACTTGGAGGTGGAGGAGAAATACCTGGCGGAAATCCCCGTGGACTCGGTCGCGGGAATCACCGCGTCCAACCTGCTGGGCGACAAGTTCATCAACATTACCAAGGGCAGCGCCCCGCGGCACGTCGTGGACGGCGGCGAAATCAAGAGCTTCCAGGCGCAGGACATTCCCGAATTGATGGCGCAAAGCGCCAGCCTGCTGGCAACCTTCCAGACCATCGTGAACCGTGTGGATGCGCTGCTCGCCGGGGTCGAACAGGGCAAGGGCAACATCGGAAAGCTGCTCAAGGACGAGGAGTTGTACGACCGCCTGAACGGCATCGGCGCGGAGATGCAAAAACTGCTGGCCGACGTGCGCGGCGGCCACGGCACCATCAGCAAGCTGATCTACGAGGATACGCTCTACCAGGAGCTGCGCTCGCCCCTCCAGCGCGCGGATGCGATTTTGGCGGATTTGCAGGGCGGCCAGGGAAGCGCGGGCAAGCTCCTCAAGGACCCCGCGTTGTTCGACGAAGCGAAGCAATCGCTGGCGGAGATCAAGGCGCTGCTGGCGGATGTCAATGCCGGCAAGGGCACTGCGGGAAAGCTTTTGAAGGACGAGCAACTTTACCAGCGTCTCGACGAGTTCGTCGCCAAGTTTAACGCCACCATCGACAAGATCAATGCCGGCCAGGGCACGCTCGGGCAGTTCATGGTGAACCCGCAGCTTTACGATGCGCTCAACGGCGCGACGCATGAGTTCCAGTCGCTAGCCAAGGACATCCGGGCGAACCCCAAGAAATTCCTGACCATTCGATTGACCATATTTTGAGATCCCGAAAACAACTGGTAGTCAACGCGGACGATTTCGGTTTCACGCCCGACGTGAACCAAGGCATCGTGGAAGCGCATCGCCGCGGCATTCTCACGGCCACCACCCTGATGGCCAATGGCGCGGCATTCGAAGACGCCGTCCGCCTGGCGGGCGAGTCCCCCTCGCTCGACGTCGGCTGCCACCTGGTGCTGATCGGCGGACGTTCGCTCTCGACCGGGAAGCCGCTGCCACTCACCGTGCCGCAGTTGCTCACGGCGATGGCGCGTCGCCAGATCCGCGTCTATGACGAGCTGCGCGCGCAGGTGAGGCGCATCGTGGACGCGGGCATCCGCCCGACGCACCTGGACACCCACAAGCACACGCACCTGGCGCCGCCGGTGCTGGAAGCGGTGGCGCGCCTGGGTGAGGAGTTCGATATTCCATGGGTGCGCCGGCCGTTCGATTTCCCGCTGAACGCGCGCCGCGGCGCGGTCCTCCGTGTGAAGCGGCTTACCAGCGCCGTGCTGGGCCTGTTGCGCCGCAGGTTCCACCGCGTCCTCGAGAAACACGGCCGCCTGACCACGGACCACTTCGCCGGCTTCCAGATCACCGGCCGATTCCGCACGGCCGGCTTGGTGGACCTGCTGGACGCTGTCCCGGAAGGCAGCACCGAATTGATGTGCCACCCAGGCCGATGCGGCGAGGCCTTACGCCGCGCGCGCACCCGCCTGAAAGAGAGCCGCGAGCACGAATTGGAGGCGTTGGTAGCCCCCGAAGTGCGCCAGGCGCTCGATCGGAATGGGATCGAGCTGGTGAATTACGGAGGGCTCAGTTAGCGGTCGAACCCGAAGCCGACGACAGATTCGCTGTGCTGGCAGCAGGATCGACCCTCACCGTGATGTAGTCGGACGGCGTTGCGACCGTCTTAAGGGTCACCTTATCCTCGCAATTACGGTCGGTGTGAGTCCAAAGACCATCGATATAGCTGCCATCGCAAAAAACCGAATTCGCTTGGTCAATCACGACCCGTGGGACGAAGCCTGGAGAGGTGGCGACCTTAAAATCTTCGGCCGCGGCTGCCCGGTTCATTTTGCGTGCGGACATCATCTGGAGAACCGTTGGGCTCAGCCCTATGGGACGCACAATTACACTGAAAGTGAAATGCGCGTTTCCGTATTCGTCGGAGCCTAGTGGCGGGCCGTTATACGAATAGGTGATTCGATAGGCGGGCATCGCGGACCCGTCCTGCACGGACGGACAGTACATGGAACCGCCCGGTTCGCGGTAGCCTCCCTCGCAGTAACGCTGGTCTGTGATCGAGGTCCTCGTTGTCGCGACCTTTACCGCCTTGATACCTTCAAACCTGATGGAAGACAGATCGCTGCCCACGGGAATCTCTGCGATGTTCGTGAACGGTTGGAGTTGGGTGGTTTCGACCCCAGCCGGCGCTGCCGTGAGAAGAATCGTGCCAACGGCCGACATTACGGCCATTTTGAACATTCGTTTTTGCATCGCGTGAACCCTTTCCCCTCTCTGAATTGGGCCGAAGTGCCCGGTCCTTAACTGAAATGTAACCTAATTGTGTCCAATTTGTCAACTACAAGACCGGAATACTTGCAAGTGTCTGATTCGAAGCGTGATGGTTTCTTTAGCGCGCCCTGCGGATCGCCCGCTCAAACCCCGGCAGCGCGCGTTCAATGTCGCCCTGTGGGATCGTAAGCGACAGCCGCATGTACCCGCCGCAGCCGAAGCCCGAACCAGGCACCGCCAGAATCCCCTCGGCTTGCAGCAGGCGGATGAACGCCAGATCGTCGGGGATCGGCGTCTTGGGGAACACGTAGAACGACCCTTGCGGGCGCGGCGCTTCGTAGCCCATCGAGTTCAGCGCGTCGCACAGCAAATCGCGCTTGGCCTGGTATTGGCCCACGTCCACGGTCGCGTCGGGGACTTCGGCCACCACCCATTGCCAGATCGCCGGCGCGTTGATGTAGCCCAGGATGCGGTTGGCGAACGTGCAGGCGTTGACCAGCGCCGCGGCTTCCTCCAGGTGCGGCGGAATGGCCAGGTAGCCGATGCGCTCGCCCGCCACCGCCATTGCCTTGGACCAGGACCACGCCAGCACCGCGCGGCCGATGATGCTCAGGGTCTCCGGTGGCGCGGCGCCGTCGAAGATCAGCGGGCGGTACGGCTCGTCGCTGATCACCAGCACCGGCTCCCGGATGATGCCGTCGAGCTCGCGCAGCACCTCCGCGCCGTACACCGCGCCGGTCGGGTTATTCGGGGAATTCAGGATGAGCGCCTTGGTGCGTGGCGTCAGCGCGGCCGCGATGCGCGGGATGTCGGGCTGGAAGCGCTCATCGGTTTCCACCGTTACCACGCGGCCGCCGTGATTCTCGATATAGAAACGATACTCGGGAAAGTAAGGGTTCAGGACAATGACTTCGTCGCCGGGATCGAGGATCGACTTGAGCACCGTGTTGATGGCCCCGGCTGCGCCCACCGTCATGATCACGTGTTCGCCGGTAAAGGGCACTCCGGTGCGCTCCGCCAGCCGTCTGGCCATGGCTGCGCGGACTTCGGGAAAGCCGGCGTTGGGCATGTAGCCGTGGCTGCGCAAGCGGTTCTCCGCCGCCACTCGCCGCAGTGCCGCGATCACCTCCTCCGGCGGCTCTACTTCGGGGTTGCCCAATGAGAAGTCGAACACGTTTTCCGCGCCGCGCTCCCGGCGAAGCTGGATGCCGATCTCGAACATGCGGCGGATCCACGAAGCATGTTCCATCTGCTCCGCGATGGCCCGCGCGATGCTCACAGTTCGACGTCCGGCAGCACGTTCACGCCGGCCGCGCGCAGGTGCTCGATGGCTACATCGGGACGATCGAACCGGAAGATCATGATCGCCCGGTCTTCCCGCCCGAACGTGAAGGCGTACATATATTCGATATTGACGCCGCTCGGTTCGAGCGTCTCCAGCAAGCTGGCTAGGCCGCCGGGACGGTCGTCCACTTCCACCGCCACCACCTCGGTCTCGTTGACCACATACCCGGCCTCCTGCAAGAGCTTCCGGCCTTTCTCCCAATCCGAAACAATCATCCGCAGAATTCCGAACTGCTGCGTATCCGCCAGCGTCAGAGTGCGGATGTTGACCCCCGCGCGGGCCAGCAGGCGGCAGGGTTCCACGGCCTTGCCCGGACTGTTTTCGAGGAAAAGGGAAAGCTGATGGATTTTCATGATTCCCTCCGGTCGATCACTCTCTTGGCTTTGCCTTCGCTGCGCTGAATGGTGTGGGGCTCCACCAGGCGCACGCTCACGCGCAGCCCCAGGATGTGGTCCAGCGCATCCGCCAGTCGCGCGTGCAAGCCCTCCAGCGCGCCCACTTTGTCGCTGAAGAATTCCGGCGTCACCTCCACCTGCACCTCCATCGCGTCCAGCCCCTTCTGCCGCGTGAGGATGATCTGATAGTGCGGCAGCGTGCCTTCCACTTCGAGCAGCGCGGCTTCAATCTGGGACGGGAACACGTTCACCCCCCGGATGATGAACATATCGTCGCTACGGCGCGAAATGCGAGCCATCCGCCGGAGAGTGCGGCCGCAGCCGCAGGGCGAGGCGATCAGGCGCGTAATGTCGCGCGTGCGGTAGCGGATCATGGGCATGGCCTGCTTGCTGAGCGTGGTCAGCACCAACTCGCCCTCCGCGCCGTCCGGCACAGGCTCGCCACTTTCGGGATCCACGATCTCCGGGTAAAAGTGGTCCTCGAAAATGTGCAGCCCATCCTGGCAGGAGCACTCGATGGCCACTCCCGGCCCCACGATTTCGGACAGCCCGTAGATGTCGAAAGCCTGTATGCCGCCTTCGGCCTGGATGTGGCGGCGCATGGAATCGGTCCACGGCTCGGCTCCGAAGATTCCGGCACGCAGCGGCAAGTCGCGGATGCTGACGCCCAGTTCGGCCGCGCGCTCCACCAGGTGAATGAAATAGCTGGGCGTGCAGCAGATGGCCGTCACGCGGAAATCGCGCAGCACCATGATCTGGCGGTCGGTGTTGCCGCCCGAGATCGGAATCACCGTGGCGCCCAGCGCTTCGGCGCCGTAATGCGCTCCCAACCCGCCCGTGAACAGCCCGTAGCCATAGGCGTTCTGCACCACGTCGCCGCGCGTCAGACCGCACGCCGCCAGGGCGCGAACCATCACGTTGGTCCATACCTCCAGGTCCTCGCGCGTGTACGCCACCACGATCGGTTTTCCGGTGGTGCCGCTCGAAGCGTGCAGCCGCACCACCTCGCTCATGGGGCTGGCGAAAAGGCCGAAGGGATAGGTGTCCCGCAGATCGGCCTTGGTGGTGAAGGGAAACCGTCCCAGGTCGCTCGGGTCGCAAAGGGACTCCGGACCCAGACCGTGCTCGTCCATGCGGGTTCGGTAGAGGTGGACATTCTGATAAGCGCGCGCCGCCACCGCGCGCAATCGCGCAAGCTGCAACTGGCGCATCTGCGCAAGCGGCAGGTAGTCGGGCGCGCTGGCTTCAAGAAAACTCATAATCTCCCGTTCCGGCCGGCGGTGCGGCCGGCGAAGCAAGATTGTAGCGCCGGGCCTCAGGACGGGCAACACTCGCTATAATCTTGTGGTACTTGTGGTATCGGATCAACTTCTCCGTAAAGGCTGTTGACATCTCATGACGCCTGCAACCATCGCTCGGCCGGCCACGTCGCACTTTCGCTGGACAATCTGCGCACTTCTGTTTTTCGCCACCACCATCAGCTACGTGGATCGCCAGGTGCTCAGCCTGCTGGCCAAGACGCTCGAGACCGCCATCGGGTGGAACGATATCGAATACAGCAACATCACCACCGCGTTCGTGGCGGCGTATGCCATCGGTCTGCTGGGGGTCGGGCGGTTGCTGGACAAGTACGGCACGCGCATCGGCTTTTCGGTGGCCATTACGGTGTGGAGCATCGCGGCCATGGCGCACGCCGCCGCCACTACCGCCTTTACATTCGGAATTGCGCGGGCGTTCCTTGGGTTGGGAGAGGCGGCCAACTTCCCGGCCTGCATCAAGATTGTGGCGGAGTGGTTTCCCAAGAAGGAGCGGGCGCTGGCGACGGGCATCTTCAATTCGGGGGCGAATGTAGGAGCCACCGCGGCGATTCTGGCGGTGCCATTCCTCTACCATCATTTCGGATGGCAATCGGCGTTCGTCGCCACCGGAGCGCTAGGCTTTATCTGGCTGGCGTTCTGGGTGTCGATGTACAGGAGGCCCGACGTACATGGCCGTGTTTCGCATGCCGAGCTGGCGCTGATTCAAAGCGACCCCCCCGACCGGATGGAGGACGTGCCGTGGCGCCGTCTCCTGCCGCACCGGGCAACGTGGTCTTTCTCGTTCGGAAAGTTCATGACCGACGGGGTCTGGTGGTTTTATTTGTTCTGGCTTCCCAAGTACCTCCAGGAAACCTTCGGGCTGACCTTGGATGCGATCGTGATTCCGACGCTGGTGGCCTACAATGCGTCGAGCGTGGGCAGCGTTGCGGGCGGCTGGTTGTCCTCGAGTTTGATCAGGAAAGGCTGGAGCGTGAACGCCGCGCGAAAGACGGCCATGCTGGCTTGTGCGCTGTGCGTGGCGCCGGTTCTCTACGCTCCGTTTTCGAAGAACATGTGGTTGGTGGTGGGATTAGTCAGCCTGGCGATGGCGGCGCACCAGGGCTGGTCTGCCAACTTGTTCACCATTGCGTCGGACATGTTCCCGAAGTCGGCCGTGGGTAGTGTCGTGGGGATTGGCGCAACTCTGGGGGCGGTCGGCGGCCTGTTGTTGCAGAAGGCCGCCGGTTACATCGTGACCTGGACCCACAGCTACTTGTCGCTGTTCATGATTTGTGGCTCCGCGTATTTGATTGCGCTGGCGGTTATCCAATTACTGTCGCCCAGGCTGGCGCCGGCAGAGCTGGATTGAGTGGTAACATCGCCTTAGCGTGACCATCCAGCCGGCGAGCGACCGCTCGCTTCTCATCTCGTTCGGCGACGAAATCTCGATCCAAGGGCACCGCCAGGTGTCGCATCTCACCCACGCCCTGGAGGGACAGCGCGGCGTCCTGAACTTGCACCCGGCATTCGCCTCCGTCCTCATCGATTTCGACCCCCGGCTCCACAGCCACGCGGATCTGGAAGCTCTGGCGCGCCAGCGCATGGAGACCGCCGACGCCGAAGCCCGCGTTGCCCGCGTGATGGAGATTCCCGTCTGCTACGGAGGCGAATTCGGCCCCGACCTGGGGGACGTGGCGCGGCACGCCGGACTGACGCCCGAGCGCGTGGTCGAGCTGCACGCCGCAGCGGAATACCTGGTCTATTTCGTGGGGTTTTCCACCTGCTTTCCGTACCTGGGCGGTCTTCCGCCCGAGCTGGCCACGCCGCGGCTTTCCGCGCCGCGGAAACACGTGCCCGCCGGCAGCGTGGCCATCGGCGGCAGCCAGGCCGGCATCTACCCTCTGGCGTCGCCCGGCGGCTGGCGGATCGTCGGGCGCACGCCGCTATGTCTCTTCGATCCCCAAGCTTCGCCACCGCCGCTGCTGCGCATGGGCGACCGCGTGCGCTTCATCCCGGAAAGTGCCTTGAGTGCCGTCACGAAACAACCTGTCCAACCGCTCTCTGACGTTCGCGGCTCTGAACACATCCGCGTCCTCTCACCGGGACTCCAGACCACCGTCCAGGACCTCGGCCGCTTCGGCTACACGCACTTCGGCGTCTCCGCGTCCGGCGCAGCCGATCCCCTGGCACTGAGCGCCGGCAACCTCCTGGTGGGAAATGCCGAGAACGCCGCGGCGCTCGAAATGACGCTGGTGGGTGGCACCTTCGAGTTCGAAACGGACGCCGTCATTGCGCTCACCGGCTCCGATTTCGGCGCCGGCCTGCCTCTGTGGACCGCCGTCGAGATTAAGGCCGGCGAAACCGTGCGCTGCGGCGCGACTCGTTCCGGGGCGCGGGGCTACCTGGCGGTCGCCGGCAGCATAGGCGTACCCAAGGTGATGGGCAGCGCTTCCGTTCACGTTATGACGGGGGTCGGCGGCCGTCCATTGCGCGCCGGCGACGTGCTTCCCATCGGCGGCGCCGCCATCCGCCGGCCGCGCGCCGTACCGCGCCGGCCGCCGGAATTCGCACGACCGGGCCCGTTGCGGGTCACGCCGGGACCGCAGGCGCACTGGTTTTCCGATGGGATCTACGCGGCCGCGTATCAAGTGGCCGAGGAATCCAACCGCATGGGGATCCGCCTGCGCGGGCCGGCCATTCCCAGCCCGGCGGGCCACATGCTCACCGAGGGCGTGCCGCTGGGCGCCATCCAAATCCCGCCCGACGGCCAGCCCATTATTCTGTTCGTGGAGCACCAGACCACCGGAGGGTATCCCAAACCTGCCAACGTGATCTCGGCGGATTTTTGGCGTCTCGGACAATTGCGGCCGCGCGACGAAGTGCGATTCGAACCCGTGACCTTCGAGCAGGCCTTGGATCTGCTGCGCCAGCAGGAGCAATGGCTGTATGCTCTGGTGTAGGTCCGTGTCATGACCATGGATCTCAATTGCGACATGGGCGAGTTGGAAGACGCCCGGCTTGAAGCCGCGCTGATGGAGTACGTCACTTCCGCCAACATCGCCTGCGGCGGCCACGCCGGCGACGAGGCCGCCATGGAGCGCACGGCGCGCCTCGCCATCGCCCGGGGCGTGCGCATCGGAGCGCATCCCGGCTATCCCGATCGCGCCAATTTCGGGCGCCTTGAAATCCCCATGCCCGCCGCCGAAATCGAGCGCACGGTGCGCCGGCAGATCGAGCGGCTCGACGCCGTGGTGCGCCGCATCGGCGGCCGGATCGTTCACGTGAAGCCCCACGGCGCGCTGTACAACGTGGCCGTGCGGAACACGGAAGTGGCGCGGGCCATCGCCGGCGGGGTAGCAGCGTGGGACCCGCGCGTCACGCTCTTCGGCCTGGCCGGCTCCGCCATGCTGGAGGTCGGGCGTCAACTGGGGATGGAAGTGGCGGCGGAAGCCTTCGCCGACCGGCGTTACGAGCCCGATGGCACGTTGCGCCCGCGCAAGTTCGCCGATGCCCTCATCACCGACCCGCGCGAGGCCGCCGCGCAGGCGCTGCGCTTCGCGCGCGAGGGCAAGGCCCAGACCATTTGCGTGCACGGCGATACGCCCGGCGCCGTGGACATCTTGAAAGCCTGTCGCGAGGCGGTGGTTTCGGTGGAGGCTGCGGGTCCGGGACCCTACCGGTCACGCAGCAACTTCTCATAGACCTCCCTCTTTGACATCCCACGCCGCCGCGCCACTTGTTTGATGGCGTCCATGCGCGGCGTTCCCGCCCGCAATAGCGCGTCCACGGCTTCATCCACCGGCGTATCGTCAGGAGCCGGTGCCGAAGCCCGCCCGATCAGAACCGTAATCTCGCCTTTCACCGCGTCGCGCTCCGCCAGTTGCGCGCGAATCTCCGCCGCCGTGCCGCGCAGAAACTCTTCGTGGATCTTGGTCAGTTCGCGCGCCACCACCACGGGCCGCGGCCCCAGGGCCTTCTCGATGGCTCCCAATGCTTCCAGAATGCGATGCGGCGCCTCGTAAAAGATGAGCGTGGCGTGCTCTTCCGCCAGCGCTTCTAACGTCTTAGCCCGCTGTCCCGGTTTGGGAGGCAAAAATCCGCAGAAACGGAACGTCTCCGCTGGCAGCCCCGAAGCCGCCAGCGCGGCCAGCGCCGCCGAAGCCCCCGGCACCGGTTGCACCGGAATGCCGCTTTCGATGGCCGCCCTTACCAGCCGGTACCCCGGGTCGGATACCAGCGGCATCCCCGCGTCGGACACCAGCGCAATCGCCGCCCCGGCGCGCAACCGCGCCGCCAACTCCCCGGCCCGCTGCACCTCGTTGTGCTCGTGGTAGCTGATGGTGGGGGTCCGGATGTCATAGTGAACCAACAACTTGCTTGTCTGCCGAGTGTCCTCGCACGCGATCAGATCCGCCTCCCTCAGCACCCGTACCGCACGGTAGGTGATGTCCTCCAGGTTCCCAATGGGCGTCGCCACCAGATATAGCAGGCCGGCCATTCCTTGAGTATAGAGTCAGTCGCCCCGGCCCCACTTCGGAACTTCGGGTCGGGCGGTTCTTCCTCGCCGGCGCCTCCGTCAAGGTAAAATCGAGGTTTGCCTGATCTCCTGGTTACAGTGGTGATCCCCACCCTGGCTGCGGATTCGAGGCTTTCGGATTGCGTCGAATCCCTCGGGCGGCAGACGCGGCGCGATTTTGAAGTGATCGTGGTGGATAACAGCGGCGAAGGTCTGGTCCGGCGCAAGGGCCTGGCGTCGGGCGCGCGGGTCATCGAGAACCCCCGCAACGCCGGTTTCGGTGCGGCCGTGAACCAGGGCTGGCGCGCTTCCGCCGCCCCCTGCCTGGCTACCTTGAACGACGACGCAGTGGCGCACCCGGGCTGGCTCGAGGCGCTGCTCGCGGTGATGGAGCGGCATCCCGACGCCGGCATGTGCGCTTCGCAAGTGCGCCTTTTCGGCGAGGATTGCCTGGATTCCGCCGGGATGCTGGTGGCCCGCGACGGCAGCAGCAAACAGCGCGGCCACGGGAAACCGCCGGAGGACTTTCCCGTGACCGAGGAAACGCTCTTCCCCAGCGCGTCAGCGGCGTTATACCGGCGCGCCATGCTGGAGGAACTCGGCGGCTTCGACGACAGTTTCTTCCTGTACTGTGAAGACACCGACCTCGGCCTGCGCGCGCGCTGGGCCGGATGGAAATGCCTGTATGTCCCGCAGGCCGTGGTAGAGCACCATTACTCGCACACGGCCGGCCGCGCCTCTCCGTTAAAGGCCTATTACGTGGAACGCAACCGCCTGTTCGTGCTGGCCAAGAACTTCCCGGCGCCCATGCTGCCGGCGCCGCCGTTCGTGGCGCTGTGGCGCTATCTGTGGCACGCGTGGTACATTCTCCAGGGACGCGGAAGCGCGGCCAGATTCCGGGCGGAAGGACATGCCGGGCCGAAAATGATTTGGTACGTCATCCGGGCGCACGCCGCGCTCCTGGCCAATGCGCCCCGCTTGTGGCGGCAGCGCCGCGAGATCCGCGCCCGCGCGCGCATCACACCGGCCGTCTTCCGGCATCTCATCCGCTGCCACTCCATCAGTGCCAGGAAGGTGGCCGAGCTTTGACTCGCGCCGCCAATCCCGATTCCTTGTTGGTCATTGTGCCGGCTTTCAACGAACAGGGCGCCATCGCCGGGGTGGTGCAGTCGGTTCACCAGCACGTGCCTGGCGTCCCGGTTCTGGTGATCGACGACTGCTCAGCCGACGACACCATCCTCGCCGCGCGCCAGGCCGGGGCCGAGGTGCTGGCTCTGCCTTACCACCTGGGGCTGGGCGGTTGCGTGCAGGCCGGGTACAAGCTCGCCTATGAGTTGGGATTCGAATACGTGATCCGCGTGGACGGCGACGGCCAGCACGACCCGTGCGACATTCCGCGCATTTTCGAGAAGCTCAGATCTTCGGGCTGTGAAATGGTGATCGGCTCGCGGTTCGTCGCCGAAAACGGATCGCGCACGGGGGCCGTACGGTCGCTCGGCATCCGCTTTTTCCGCCTCCTGCTGCGCCCCATTCTGGGCAAGCCCGTGCACGACCCCACCTCCGGCTTCGTGGGCGTGAACCGCAAGGCGCTGGGAGTTTTCAGCCGCACCTTTCCGCTCGAATACCCGGAAATCGAGGCGCTCGTGGTCTTGCAGCGGCGGCGGTTCCGATTCGAAGAGGTGCCCTGCGCGATGCACCCGCGCACCACCGGCCGCTCTTCCATCACCGCCCTCAAATCGCTCTATTACATCTTCCACGTGCTCATGGGCGTCTTCGTCAACGTACTGAAATTCGATCGCCGGGCCCTGAGGGCACCCCGCCACCGCCCACCGGGCTCCGGCGCTGGAGGATAGATGGACCACCTCTTGAATGTCACCACCGGCCTGAGCATTGTGCTGCTCATCATCGTGCTGGTTTCCGTGCGGCGCGCGCACATTCGCGTCGAGTACTCGGTAAGCTGGCTGATCGCCACCAGCGCCATGCTGGTGTTGTCGCGAGCCCGGCCGGTCCTGGACGCCGTCAGAAGGTTGATCGGCTTGCCGGATACTCCGCTGACCCTTTTTCTGCTCGCGGGCGGCGTGTTATTGATCATGTTCTTCCGCTTCTCGGTCATAATTTCTCACTTACGCGACGACAACATCGCCCTGGCTCAGCGCGTCGCCATTCTGGAGTACCACCTCCGGAGCTTCAAGAACCATGAAAAACAGGAAGCGTGAAGCCCGCAAAACCGTAGTGGCGCCGGGCCCAAGGGGCACCCCGCCACGCTCCGGCGCGTGGCCCTGGGTTCTGGCCGTGGTGGGCGCGGTGGTGGTGGTCTTCTGGGCCTACTCGCCGGCGCTGCACGGCGAGTTTCTGTTCGACGACAACGCTCTTCCTTTCTCGCTGCCGAACGCGGCGGCCCCGTTGAGCGTCTGGATCGGCCAGATCCGGCCGGTGCTCATGTTCACCTATTGGATCAACTCGCGCCTCTCGGCGGAAGATCCTTACTCGTATCACATCTTCAACGTCATCCTTCACTGCCTCGCCAGCTTGCTGATGTTCCCGATGGTCCGGCGCCTGCTCGAATGGTCGGGCACCCGGGCATCCCTGCGCAATCTGCTGGCCGGCTTTGCGGCCCTGGTATTTCTGCTGCACCCCGTTCAAGCCGAATCCGTGGCCTACCTGGCGGGCCGCTCGGAGGCTCTCAGCGTGCTGCTGGCTTTCGCGTCCTTCACGGTCTTCCTGTATCGTCCGGAACCGGCGGTGTCCTGGCCGCGGGTTGCCGCAGTCCTGCTGCTCTTCGGACTTGCCGTATTGGCCAAAGAGCACACCGTGGTGCTGCCCGCGCTGCTCCTCCTCACCGACTACTGGTGGAACCCCGGTTTTTCCTTCCAAGGCATCCCGCGCAACTGGAAGCTTTACCTGCCCATGGCCCTCGGCGCCGCCGCGGGTGTGGCCTTTTTCTGGAATCTCATCCTCGGAGCTGGCACCGGCGGTTCCGCTGGTTTCGGAGTCAAGGAATTCACTTGGTATCAATACTTCTTCACCCAATGCCGCGCCCTGTTCGTGTACATCGGCATGTTCGTGCTGCCCGTGAGTCTTACAGCCGACTGGGATTTCCCCATCTCGACCACGATTCTGGATCGCGGCGCTATCTTCGGCCTGCTGGCGCTCGTCGCCCTGGCCGCGGCGGCATGGCGCTATCGCCGCCGTTTCCCGCTGGCGAGTTACGGCTACTTCGTGTTCCTGCTGCTGATGTCGCCGACTTCCTCCGTTCTGCCCATCAAGGACCCCATCGCCGAGCGCCGCCTCTACTTTTCCATGTTCGGTCTGCTGCTGATCCTGGTGGATGTGCTGAGCCGCCTGAAGGTGGACCGCCGGGCGCTGGCCGCCGCGTGCCTGATTGTGGCGCTCGCCGCCGCCGGAGCCACGCGCGCCCGCGCCGCAGTATGGGCCGATCCGGTCTCGCTTTGGGAAGACACCGTACGCAAGTCGCCCAATAAGCGGCGCGCGCATTTCCAACTGGCCTACGCCTACGACCAGCAGACCCGTTACAGCCAGGCCCTCGAGGAGTTTAAGAAGACCGCGGAACTGGGGCCACTCACGCCGGATCTGCTCCTGGACTGGGGCCTGGCGTACGACCACCTCAGCCAGTTCGGCCAGGCGCTGGCCAAGTTCCAACAGGCGGCCTTGATGCAGCCTACCGCGCACGTTTACACGCAGATCGGTATGGTGTATGCCCAGCAATCGCGATGGGCGGAAGCTTTGCAAGCTTTGGCGACGGCTGAGAAACTCGACCCGGCATTCCCTGACACCTACGCCTACCGGGGCAAGATCTACCTCAGTACCAACCAGGTGCCGGCCGCCATTCAGGAGTACCAGCGCGCGCTGGCAATCGACCCCACGTTGGAGGACGCGCGCCACGACCTCGCCATAGCCCAAGCCCGCCTGCGCGCCGGCCATTGATATGCCGCCGCTGCGCATCGGCGTCAACGCGCTGTACCTGATTCCCGGCGGGGTCGGCGGCACCGAGATCTATTTGCGCGGCCTGCTGGCCGGTCTCGCCGGGATGGATACCGCCAACCAGTACTTCATTTTCACGAATCGCGAAACCGGTCCCGACCTGGTCCCCCGGCAGCCGAACTTCCAAGGCCTTTCGCAGCCCGTTCGCGCCGTTTCGCGTCCGGCGCGGATAATTTGGGAGCAGGCCGCGCTGCCGCTGGCCGCCGTGCGCCATTCGCTCGACGTGATGCTCAACCCCGGTTTCACCGCGCCGCTTTTCTGCCCCTGCCCCCAGGTAACGGTCTTTCACGACCTCCAGCACAAACGCCACCCCGAGTATTTCCGCTGGTTCGACCTGCCGTTCTGGCGGTTTCTCCTGTTCTGGTCCGCGCACGTTTCGCGCCTGCTCCTGGCCGTTTCCGCCGCCACCGCCGCCGACCTCCTGGAGTGTTACCGTCTTCCCGAATGCAAGGTGCGGGTAACGCGCGAGGGCGTCGATCCGGTCTTTTTCGACATCGCGGGCCGCCGCCGTCCCGAACCGTTCCTGCTGGCGGTCTCCACGCTGCATCCTCACAAGAACCTGGATGGCCTGCTGCGCGCCTTCGCCCGCTTCCGCCGGACTCATCCGGAATTCCGCCTGGTGGTGTGCGGGCTGCACGGCCACTTCGCCGGCCCGTTGCACGATCTTCGCGATTCCCTGAACCTGCGGGATGCCGTGGAGTTCCCCGGCTGGATCCCGCGCGAGGATCTTTACGACCTCTACGCGCGCGCCTGGGCATTCCTGTACCCGTCGCGGTTCGAGGGTTTTGGCCTCCCGCTTCTGGAGGCGCTGGCCTCCGGTATCCCCACCGCCTGTTCGGAAATCGAGCCGCTTTCCAGCATCGCCGCCGGCGCCGCCCTTGAATTCGACCCATTGGACACAACCGCCATGGCCGAAGCGATGCTGCGAATTACGACTGACGAGCCTTTGCGCACCCGCCTGGCCGAAGCCGGTCCCCGCCGCGCAGCGCAGTTTTCGTGGCGGGAGACGGCGGAAGGGACGCTGGCGGCGCTGCTCGCCGCAGGGAGTGGGGTCTGAAGGAACGGGGCCGGGGGTTGGGGCGAATGCTTGATTCCGCTACGCGACCGATTCTGCGAACATAGTGATGTAATGCCGCCCCTTTTCGGTTACATCGGGCCGGGCGCCGGGTTTGCCTTTCTGGGGTCGTTCCTAAGCCTGATCGCGTCGTTCTTTCTCACCGCCGGCTCGCTCCTGCTCTGGCCGTTTCGCGCGGGACGGGCGGTGCTCCGGCGAAGGCGCGGTTTCCGGCGGGCCAAGGTCCGGCGTCTCATTTTTCTGGGCCTCGACGGTCTCGATCCGCGGCTCGCCGAACGCTTCATGGCCGAGGGCAAACTGCCGAATTTGAGCCGCCTGAAGGAACAGGGGTCTTTTCACCGGCTGCGCACCACATTCCCTTCGCTGTCGCCGGTGGCGTGGTCCACCTTTGCCACCGGGGTCAGCCCGGCCAAGCACAACATTTTCGATTTTCTCAACCGCAGCCTCAAATCCTGCGTTCCGGAACTCTCCTCTTGCCGGGTACGCCCGGCGCGGCGCGCTCTGCGGATTGGCCGCCTGCGCGTCCCACTCTGGCGCCCCGCCGTCGATATGCTGCGCAAGAGCCAAACCTTCTGGAAGATCCTGGGCGAGCACGCCATCGGCAGCACGATTCTGCGCGTGCCCATCACCTTCCCGCCCGAGGAATTCAACGGCCGTTTGCTTTCCGCAATGTGCACGCCCGATCTTCGTGGGACGCAGGGCAGTTTCACGCTGTTCAGCACCCGGCTCGACGGGCGCGCGTACGAAGGCGGCAACCGCTGCCCGCTGCGGCGCTTAGGCCAGCATCTGGAAGGCTCGCTCGAAGGTCCCGTCAATGAACTGGTGGAGGGCGCTAGCACGCTGGCACTGCCGTTCCGCATCGTGCCGCGGGCCGGCGGCGATTGGGTGACGCTGGAGATCGCCGGCCAAAAGCACCGCCTGCGGCGCGGCGAATACTCGCCCTGGTTTCGCCTTGCATTCCGAGCTGCGCCGGGCGTCAAGGTCCACGGCATCGCGCGCTTCCTGATCACGGAAACGGCGCCGGAGCTCTCGCTCTACGCGACACCCATCCAAATCGATCCCGAAGCGCCGGCGCTGCCCATCAGCCATCCTTCTTATTACGCGGCTTACCTCGCGAAGCTGCTGGGCTCTTTCGCCACCGTGGGCATGGCCGAAGATACCTGGGCTTTGAACGAAGGCGCCATCGACGAAGCGGCGTTTCTCGAACAGGCCTGGCTCACCCTGGCCGAGCGCGAAGCGATGTTCGAAAACGCGCTGGCGCACACCCGCCGCGGAGTGGTGGCGTGCGTGTTCGACACCAGCGACCGCGTGCAGCACATGTTCTACCGTCACCTGGATGGAGGCGGCGACCCCCGCTGGCGCGGCGTCATCGAAGACCTGTACCGGCGCATGGACCGCCTGGTTGGCAAGGCGATGGAGCACCTGGACGCCGGCACCATCCTGTTGGTTCTTTCCGATCACGGCTTCTGCGCCTTTCGGCGCGCGGTGAATTTGAACTCATGGCTGCGCCACAACGGCTATCTGGCGCTAGCCGGCGAGGCGGAGGAAAGCGGCCGCAGTTTCGAGGGCGTCGATTGGAGCCGCACGCGCGCCTACTGTCTCGGGCTTAGCGGCCTGTATCTCAACCTGCGAGGCCGCGAGCGCCATGGAGTGGTGGCCCCTGGCGCGGAAGCGGACGCCCTGAAGCGCGAGCTGATTACCAAGCTCTCCGGCCTCGAGGACGGCGAGCGGGGGCAGGTGGCCATCCGGCAGGTTTATGCGACCGACAAACTGTACCGCGGACCGTACCTGGACGCTGCGCCCGATCTCATCATCGGCTATAACGAAGGCTACCGAACGTCGTGGGATGCGGCGGTGGGCAAGGTGACCACGCGGGTGATTGAGGATAACCCCAAGCGCTGGAGCGGCGATCATTCGGTGGACCCGGTGCTGGTTCCCGGCGTCCTGTTTTCGAGCCGCAGCCTCAATTGCGAGGCTCCCGGTATAGAGGACATGGCCCCCACCGCGCTCGATCTGTTCGGCGTGAACCCGCCTGCCTGGATGGACGGGAAGCCTCTGTTTGGCGCGCTATGAAACTGTTTGCAGCCGCCCTGCTGGCGTTTTCATTTTGGCTGACGGCATGCAGCCATCCGGGTTCGCAGGCGCATGGCAAAGCCGTCATCGTGCTGGGCGTGGACGGCATGGACCCGAGCTTCGTCGAGCGGCATTGGAACGCCCTCCCGAACCTTCGGCGTCTGCGCGATCTGGGCGGGCTGACGCGCCTGGCTACCACCGCGCCGCCGCAGAGTCCGGTGGCCTGGGCGACATTCATCACCGGCACGGACCCGGCGCAGCACGGCATCTTCGATTTCGTGCACCGCGACCCATCCACCCTGCAACCGGTTTCATCGATGGCGGAGACCATCGAGCCGGCGCACCAGCTCGCCATCGGGCCTTATCTGCTGCCGCTCTCGAGAGCACGCGTGCGATCGTTTCGGACCGGCCGGGCGTTTTGGGAGATCCTGGCCGAGCACGGGATTCCGGTGACCATGATTCGCATGCCCACCAACTATCCGCCCGTGGAGCGCGCCGGCCGCGCGCTGGCCGGGATGGGCACGCCGGATCTCGAGGGCACGTTCGGGACCTTCACCTATTACACCGACGACCCGTCCGAGCCCGCGGGCGCGGTGGCTGGCGGCCGTGTCGTGCCAGTAGCAGTTGTCGGACATCGCGTTGTCCTGCCCATCGACGGCCCCGCCAATTCGCTGCGCCGCGACCATCGCCCCGTGCGCCTGGAGATGGTGGCCGACATAGATCCGGATGCGCCGGCCGCGCGCTTCAAGATCGGCGACCGGCAGTTCATTCTTAAGCAGGGCGAATGGTCGCCGTGGATTCGCGTCCGCTTTCCGTTGCTGGGCGATCTGGCCGATGTGGCGGGGATGTTTCGTTTGTACGCGCGCGAGTTGCGTCCGGGCATTCGCATCTACCGGTCGCCCCTGAACATCGATCCGGTGGACCCCGCGCTGCCAGTCTCCGCGCCCGAAAGTTTTGGACGGGAATTGGCCCGGCGAATCGGTCCTTTTTACACCCAGGGCATTGAGGAAGACACGGCCGCGCTGCGCCAGGGAGTGCTCGATTTAGACCAGTACCTGGAGCAGAGCCGGTTGGTGGCCGAAGAGCACACGGTGCTGTTGCGCGATTGCCTCGACCGGTTCCGCGAAGGTTTGCTGTTCTTCTATTTCTCGACCATCGATCGGGATTCGCACATGCTCTGGGGCCAGCACGAAGCCGAGTTGCTCGGGACCTACCAGGCCGTTGATGGGGATATCGGCCGTGTGCTCGACCGCGCAGGTAATGTCGCCGCCACCGTCATCGTCATGTCCGACCACGGTTTCGCGGCATTCAATCGCGGCGTCAACCTCAACACGTGGCTCTGGCGCGAAGGTCTCTTGGCGCTCGATCATCCCAGAACCCCGGGACGGGACGAGCCGTTCGCGAGTATAGACTGGAAGAGAACGAGGGCTTACGCCATGGGCCTCAACGGCCTGTATCTCAACCTCGCGGGGCGGGAGGAGCACGGAATTGTGGCACCGGGCGCAGAGCGCGACCGGTTACTGGAGGAATTGGCGCGGCGCCTCGGCGAGTTTCGCGATCCGGAGACCGGGGAACTGGCCATCGCGGATGTTCGAGCGGTAGGGAAATCGGCCAGCGTCTTTGCGCCGGACCTGATCGTGGGATATGCGCCGGGCTACCGGGCGTCCTGGGAAACGGCGTTGGGCGACGTGCCCAACGACCTGATCCGCATCAACACCGATGCCTGGATCGGAGATCATTGCATCGCGGCGGCGGCGGTTCCCGGAGTGCTGCTGGGCAACCGCAGGCCGCGTGTTTCCAACCCGCAATTGAAAGATCTGACTGTCACGATTCTGAAGGAATTTGGCGTCGCGCCCGATGCCGCCATGAGCGGCCGGCCGGTTTACTAGGATCACCATGGCGAAGTCCGCAAAATTGAGTTCCGACCTGTGGCGGCGCGTCGAGCAGTGCGCGGCCAAAGCCGGCTACAGCTCGGCCCAGGAATTGATCGAGCACGCGATTGAGAAAGAGCTGGCACGCCTGGAAGATGCCGAGGCCCATGAAGAGGTGGAGCGCCGGCTCAAGGGTCTTGGATACCTGGAATGATGGGCTGGAGTCTGGCGTGTGTCAGCCTGGCCTGCGGCCTGGCGATAGCCTGGGTGTTTCGGCGATTCACGGACCGCGCTGCCGTGCGCGCGGCGGGCAAACGGTTGCAGGCGCGGGTGCTGGAGATGCGGCTGTATTCGAGCGAGCCGGCGTTGATGTGGAGCGCGCAGAAGGCGCTCGTTCGGGATAATCTGCGCTGGCTGGCGCTGATGTCGCGGCCGGCGCTGGTTCTGGCGCTCCCGCTAGCATGGCTGTTCGTGCAGCTCGATTCGATTTATGGACGCAGTCCGCTGGCGGTGGGCGGCGACGCCGTGGTCACCGTGCAACTGGAGCACGCGCTCGAGCCGGTGGATGCCGCTGCGAACCTGCAAGCGCCGCCGGAAATCGCCGTGGAAACGCCTCCCGTGCGGATATTCGCCGAACGGCGGATCAGTTGGCGAATCCGCGCGTTGCGGCCCGTCCGCGGCAAGCTGCGATTGGTGCTGCGCGGCCACGCCATCGAAAAGACCATCGCCGCGGGCGAGCGGAACGCGCTGCTTTCGCCCCGCCGCGAGCGCTCCCTGTGGGGCTTCCTGCTGCATCCCGAGGAGTCCCGGTTGCCGGCCGGCGAGGCAGCCTGGGTGGAAGTGGACTATCCGCCACGTCCGTGGCTGGCCTGGTTCCTGGCGATCTCGACGGCGGGCGCGCTGGGGTTCGCCATGTGGCCGGGGGCGCCACTCTGATGCGCGACTATGTGACGGTGGTGAGCGGGGCGCCGCGCTCCGGGACATCCTTAATGATGCGCATGTTGGCCGCCGGCGGCATACCCGCGCTGACCGACGGCCGGCGCCCGCCGGACGCGCATAATCCGCACGGATACTTCGAATACAGCCCGGCCAAACGCCTGGCGGAGGACGCCTCCTGGATAGAGGCCGCGCGCGGCAGGGCGGTCAAAATCATCTACCGCCTGCTGACACATCTGCCGCCGCGCATGAGCTGTCGAATCATCTTCATGGAACGCGACTTGGAAGAGGTGTTCGCATCCCAGCGCGATATGCTACTTGCGCAAGGGAACGCGGCCGCTTCGCAGGAAGGCGACCACTTGATCCCGGCGATGGCCGCCGAATTACGCGTCGTGAGAGACTGGCTGGCACGGCAGCCCGGTATGCCGGTGCTGGCCGTGCCCTATGCAGAGGTGGTGCGCGACCCACTGGCCTGGGCGCACGAAGTGGCCCACTTTCTCGGTGCCGGCCTGGACGAAGCGGCCATGGCGGCGGCAGTGGATCCCTCGCTATACCGGCATCGGGGAAGCGGGATGCCGTAGAGTTTGTGCTAGCGAGACAGCCGGCGACGGTACGCCAGCCCAGCTCCTGCCATGAGCAATCCGAAGAGACCTACGCTGGCGGGCTCCGGCACGGGCGTCGTGCTGCCGGTGGAGAACGTGGTCACCAATCCGTATCCGTCGTTTACGACTCCAGAAGCGCCGCATGCAATGCCTCCAGAGCAATACACACGCCCGATGGAGCTGTCCGTTGAATTCGTATCAAAGTAGATATTCCCGCCCGGAGCGGAGGTGCCGGAAGCAACTACGTCCATGAGCAGGTTTCCGTTCGCCGGATTATAGTTGAATGGAGTCGACAGATCGATTGTCAGCGTATCCCCGAAGGCCCAAACCTGCGAGAGATTGCCGCTGAATACGACCGTGTTGCCCGACCCGATATTGCTGGCGAAAGTGCTGGCCAACGTGTCCCAGTCGGCTGTGGTCGTGGATAAAGAAATGGTCCACGTACCACTGTTCATCTCCGGGGCGCTAGTGTTGACCTGCGTGTTGTAGAACTCCAGATCGGTGATGGCGATCGGCGCGGCAAACTGGCTGGAAGTGTAAACCTGCTGATACTCCGCGTTGTAGGCACAGCCAAACGGGAAGCAGTTTCCGGTGCCGGGATCCGCAGGTAACCCTACTGTGACGTCGGCGAAGGCGGACATCGCGGTCAGCAGGAACAGGCAAGCAAGCAAGGCAGACGAGAATCGTCTCCCGTGAAAGACATACGACGCGGCGTGTTGCATTTTACGTTCCTCCTCGCCCGGCAGGTGTCTCACAAGACAGCCGGGCATACCCTCAGAAACTCTCTCAAGAGCTTCAGTGCCCAACCAGAGCAATCTTGGGGCCGATCCCGACCTGGCAATCCACCAGTTTGGCGGAAACAGCCGAGGCCCTGCGGCGGTGCTCGTATCCCTTTCAGTATGAGTAACTTCGGGCCAATACTGCCAAATGGATGCGGGAGGATGCAGGAGTGCGCTGTCTGCTCGGAGCCAATTGGTCCTCTCGAGGATTCCAAAAGATTTGCGCTGCTATCCAAAACTTTGGCAAAAGCAGACCAAACTTTGTCCTCGGCGTCAGCCGCAGACCCCAGCTCTCCAGCCCGCTCCCGATTCTCCGCTTCGGGATTCCGCCCGACCCGTAGCAGGGTGACTTCCGATCAACGGATTGTCGAATCGAAATCTGTGCCGGTGGTTGAGTGGCCGCGTGGCGAAAGCCGGTCGCGAAGCTCTTGAAGCCGCTCCAGATCTTGGCGAATCCGCGGCGCTTCCTGGCCGGCCGAAGCGATGAGCTTCTGGATGGTCGCAACCAGGCTGTCGAGACGCCGCATGGCGTCCTTTTCGAGCTTCAACAGCGCGCCGTTGACAATCTTTTCCCACTGGGACGCCAGCCGTGAAAGGTTCATGAAGATAACGTCGCCAACCTTGCGCTCAAAGTGTCTTCCGACGAGGCCCCGAAAGATGGTCATCGGAACCAGAAAGGACAGTAACTCCCAATTGCGATCGAAGATCTTCCCGACCCTCACATCCGGAGACCGTGGGTCCTCCGCATTCAGATCCATCTCGGTAGTCCGGAGAGGAACACCGAGCGTCTCGAGCGTTCGCTCGGACAGCCGGTTGCGGAAATCCTGAAGCGACTGGGAGAGCTGCCGGCCAACCCGCTGCAACGGTTCGACGAACTCGCCGCGGTGCTTCTTGGAAAGCGCCGACATCTCTTCGGTGACGCGCTCCTGGAGCCAGTCGTCGAACCGCTCGGTGGCCATGAGCAAGCTGCGCGTCCAGGAAGGGAACTCCCGCTCCAGGCTGGTCAATAGCCGCTGGCGCACCGGCGTTTCTTCGTCCTGTAGACAGCGTTCGAAAGTGGAGCGCGTGGCGCCCATGGCGTGGCGGACGATGAGGCGCAGGCCCAAGCGCGTGTCATCGATGGCTTCCTTCCGGCCCAGAATCTTCAGGCGCAGATCTTCCCGCTCGGAGTCCGCAATCTCCGCCGACTTGAGCGCCAGGTTCAAGTAGCCGGCGCACTCACCGAGCAGTGAGTCGAGCTTGTGTCGAAGGATGATGTTGTGTTGCTCTGCCGGCTGCGCCTGGATATGAGACAGAAGATCTTGATCGAGTCGGGACCGGAGTGACTCGAACCCGGCGCGCGTCGAGTAGGGGAATACGGGCACGGAGCGGTTCCAATAGCGCGCGAGCTGCTTCTGGACGAAGTCCTGGACCTGCTCTCTCTCGTCCGGCTCCAGAACATCCACCTTAGTCAGTAACAAAGAAATGTTGGGAGTGTAGTGACTCAGGCTACGAATCAATTCGATGTCATGCCGCGAGAGCGGCGGATCGACGCCCACAGCCACCAGCGCCAGGCCCACGTTCGGCAGCCACTCCAGGGAGGCATCGGTGTTGTGCTCGAGGACGCTCTCCAAGCCCGGGGTGTCGACGAATCGAATTCCGCGGTAGCGCTCCATGGATGGCAGTTCCAGGCGCACCTGGGCCACTTGCTTTTGGTTCTCCGGGTTCTCGGACTCCGAGATGAACTCACTAATGCGGCGGAGTTCCACGCTATCCGTCCGGCCATCGAGAAAGCGGATCTGGGCGCGCTCTTCCGGCCCGTATTGAATTTCGGTGACCACGGTGGTGACGGGGATCACGCCGACCGGCAGCAGCGCCTTCCCCAGCAAGTGATTCAGAAAACTGCTCTTTCCGGCCTTGAACCGGCCCAGTACCGCGATGTTGAGAATCTTCTCCTGGGCGAAGGATTGGCAGCTCTCCAGAAAGTCTTCCAGGGCGCTGATCTGGTAACGCCCGCAGAGCGCGCGGACTGTCTCCAGCGCTTCGCGCACGGCATCTGGAACGATTGGAATGGCTGTAGGTTCAGTCATGGGAGGAAGCGGATAACATGTCCATCCGCAGGGGAAGGAATTTGATGTAACTGCCTCGCTGGTACTCGGGCCTTGCCGCCATGCGGCACATGGCTAGAATCTGGCCTGGATTGCCTTTCGCCGCGGCCAGCACCTTCCGGCCGAAATCGTCGACCTTCAGAGACTCGATGCCGAACGCGCGCACGGCTTCGTCGAATAGCCATTGAGCCTCGGCGCGAGACAGAGGCTCGACCAGGATTTCTTCACCCGCATCCCACAACAGTTTGCGGACGAACCCCAGATCGGCGCGCGAAGCCGCGGTGACGATCAAGGAAACCCCCGGGATGTAGTACAGCTTTTGCAGAAACCGGTACATCCGCGGGTCGGCGTCGTGAAGGTCTTCCAGAACGACGCATTGGGGAGCGCGGCACAAGGCATTCAACACGAGCCCTTTGAGCGCGGGACTGGTGGCTTTCGGCAGTGAAGGAAATCGGGGGTGGGAGCATCCCAGCGCGGCTGCCAGATCGGCCAGCAACTCATGCAACACCCCCGCGGCCCGAACGCGAACGAAGGGCTGCTCCGCGGCCTGAAGCGCTTCCTCGACCAGCCGCTTCTTGCCGATCCCCGCCGGCCCGGCAATCAGCCTCGGCTGCCCCGCTCGAAGCGCGGCAATGAGCTCGCGCAGCTCCCGCTGCCGGCCGACTAAAGGAAGGGGCCTGGCCGTGTTTTGCCGAGACTCAATCGCCTGGCGCATCCTGTTTTGCCGCCGCCTGCTTCTGGACACGGACCACGCGGACATCCGACACCGCAAACAATCCCGTGTCCATCATCTCTTCGACCACCGGGGCGAGCCGAGCCAGGTTATCGGCCGAATCCACAATCGAAATGACGATGGGTTGATCGCGGCGAGTCAAGTGAGATTTATGCATCTCGGCTGTCTCACCGTAGCCTTCGAGTCCCCGGTATACGGTCGCGCCCGCGATTTTCATCTCGCGGCACCTGGCGACAATCGCTTCGTAGAGAGGTTTGTCGCCAAAGCGATCCGATTCCGAAATGTGAATGCGCATGAGTCTAGCGGGTTGTCCCTGCTGCATCGGGCACCTCCGTTACACTGTGGCTGCGGACCAGCCGGACTGTGTCGACATCGGACACGACAATCAAGCCGTCTTGTAGCATACCCTCAATCGCGTCGGCCGCCGCGGCGATTTTTTCTTCCGTATCAATCACGGAGATCATGACTGGGAGATCCCTGGTGGGGTGGAAGAAGCTCTTCTTGTGCTGGTGCCCCTTGGCTCCGTAGCCGAGGATCCCCCGGTAGACGGTGGCGCCGGCGATCTCCATCATGCGAAGCCTATTCACGATAGCGTCATAGAGAGGCTCATCGTGCCAGCGGTCGGCCTCGCCCATGAACACGCGCATTAACTTCGCCGGTCCCTGTTGGCGGCCATGCGGCAACCTGGGCTCCGGCCTGGTTGACTTGTGAGCGAGCTTGACTACCGTGGTGTCCTGCACTTCAATCAGACCGTCCTTCACCATTTCATAGAGAGTCGGCAGAACCTCTTCGACCTTCTCCGGCGTCTCGATGAACTCGATCCGGATGGGCAGGGGCTGCGTTAGCTCCTCGACCTTGGGCGTATGCAGCATCTGGTGCGACCCGAACCCCGAATAGGCTCGGGTGGCCGTGGCGCCGGACACTCCCTTGTGCATCAGGAACGCCATGAGTGAGTCGTGCAACGCCGTCATGTGGTGCTGGGTATCTTCGTTGATGAAGATGGTCACCTTCTTGGCTGGACCTTTAGTCAGCATTTCTCCTCCTTTCGCATCATGCGTCCAGTTCTCCCACCGGCTCACCGTAAGCCGATTCTTTCAGTTCCCGCTCCTGGTCCGGCAGCAGGTGGCGAGGCATGAACCACGCATTCGCAATGGCCGTTGGGATTACCGCGCTGCCGATCACCGTGGCCACCAGGTGAGAATACCTGGTCTGGTCGATGATGCCGTGGTTCAACCCAAAAAGCGCCGAGATCGTCCCGAACGTCAGCCCCGTGGACATCATCAGAGAATAGTACACTCCGTCATGACCGCCGTAACCGAACGCGCGAACCGTTGGCAACACTCCCAGCAGCTTCGAGCCCATCTTGGCGAGGAATAGCGCGACGAAAACCAGCGGAGCTGCTATAAGTGCGGGCACCGAGACAAAACTGCCCGCGCGGATGAAGTAGAACGGCGTCAACAGACCAAACGTCAGGGTGCGTAGACGGCGAATCAGGAAGTGATCTTTGCCGACGGTGCCCGCGAGCACCAGTCCGATGAGGTAAGCCGGCAGAACGGCCTCGCTGCCGGACCAGACCGCCAGCCCGCCCAGTCCGAAGAGAAGGAACAGGAGGTACTTGGTTTCCAGTTCCGATACACGCCCGCCGTAGCGCTCGAAGAGCCACTGTGTGGCGAAGGGCAGCACCACGAATACGATAAGGGCCGCGCCCAGAAAGATCGCCGTCCTTACGGTGAACGGCGAGAAGATCAGGCCCAGCGCAATCACCGTGCCGAGATCGTTGATGAAGCACGCCGCCAGGATGGCTTTGCCATATGTCGTCCGGTTGAAGCCCAGTTCGAGCATCACAGCGTAGACCACGGCGACCGAGGTGGTCGAGAGCGCCACGCCCGCCAGCCAACTGGGCCGCCACGCCCACCCCAGCAGATAATGCGCCACCAGAGCCGCGCCGAAGAACGGAAAGAAAAAACCGGTAAGGCCAACCGCCGCAGACTCTGTCCATTTCGCCCGAAACACGGCGGGATCGAGTTCCGCGCCGGCCAGGAACGTCAGCGCGACGGCTCCGGTGCCGGCCAGAAAGGTGATCCACTCGGTTTTGGCGTTGAGTGCGCCAGCGCCGGCCAGCGCGCCGATCACGAGCTGGGCGAGGGTGCCCACGACAATCTCGGAAAGCGCCGTTGAGATTCTCAGCCAGTTGGCTGCGAGAACCGCGACCAGCGCCAGGAAGAGCCACAGAGCCGCTATAAACCACGCTCGCTCCATCGAACGATCTCCTATTCGGCCGATTTGTGGTTTGCCAGGAGGGATTGGAACCAACGCTCCCGCCGCAAAACCACTCGCAGGAGTCATTGGCCGTTCAGGACAGCGTTAAGCGAACTCCACGGCTACCATCAGCGTACACCGGAGCAGCCTCCTTCCGCAAATCGCTGCGCTTCGGCCTGCCTCTCCAGAGGAAGCGGGATCGACCAGGAGGCCTCCGATGAAAACTCGACCAACAAGGCGCAGTTTTCGGCCGTTCGCCGGCAGGTCAACTGAGCCAGCGCTCGAACTGGTGCGGATCGAGTCACTGTGCCATAGGCTTCGTAGCGTTCCTGAACACGCTCGGTGATCCATAGCACGCGCCGATTGGTCAAAGCCACAAGATCGCCCGGCGCCCGCCATTCCCATCGAAATATCCAGTGCCTTCGGATCTTCTTTGTAACCGGACTGAAGAATCGAAGCAGCACGCGCTCACCGGCATCCAGTTCGAAGTATTCGGCATTGTGAAACTTCAAATCGAGTGGTTCGCCGAACCCCAACGGGCCGCATGGACTCGGATCAGGTGTTCCCGGAAGGTACTCCTCGCGTAGAATGCGGAGAAACTCTTCAACCGAGCGCCCGCTGCGAGTGTTGTAGGGAAGCTTTTGTTCGGATCCGTTTGCGACAAACCGGAGCCATCCGATCAGCAAAATGTGTCCCGCCTCGACAAACAGAAGCTGCTGGAGCGGTATGCGGATGACAGGCTCACTCATTTTCGGGTGGGAAAGGATGACGATCGCTCCTCCGGAGAGGAACAAAATGCGGGTGGGGTAAGAGGATCTGCCGAACCAGTCCGGCTCGTCGCGTGGGAGAAACAGGCCCAATCGAAAGCCGCCATCGCCTGCCGGAATCGGGAAGTCCGCCGGCACGTCGTCAAGCGATCGAATCAGATAGGCGAACATGTATTGGCGAGAATCGACTTCGGGCATATTCGCCGTCACCGAGCGGCCTCCGGCCGCGCCAGGATATCCAGATCGCGCTGAATCGTTTCTTTCTCCAGTGGGGTTGCTCCTCCCTGCGCCGTGATGCGATCCAAGTGGGCGCGGTAGCCGTCCGCGTGCGCATCGAAGCGCCGCTCGAATTCGGCCAGCATCCGCCTGGTCCAAGCTTCGAGCATGCTTCCGTAAGAGGAAAAAGCCTCCGTGACCGTGGGCCCGATCTGCGCGCGCAATCGGCTCTCGACGCGGCGTTTCGCCAGTCCTTGCCACACGTTTGTCCAGAGGTTTGGCCGAAGGTCCAGATCCAGCGTCCCGAGATCCATCCGCGGCATTTCCTTCAAGACGGAAGCCAGTTCGCCCTCGCTCGGAACATCCTGTAAGCCGAGGGCTCTGGCAGCCGTCTGCAAGGCCTGTGTGAGATCTTGGGCGAGCGCACCCAACGTGCCGAAGGCCAAACGGGCTTTCTCCGCGGCCGCTTGCGCGAGAGCGTCCGCCACTATCGACCCGCTCTCGGCGCCTGTATAACTGTCTTGCCGCCACCGTTCCAGAATTTGAGACGCAGCAGCCGGCAAGCCTGCATCGCCGAAGTTCCGAATTCTGTCGGTAATGTTCCAGCAAGTTTCGCGTGCCGTTTCGAATCGGCCAGCCGCATTGCGCAACTGCGCGTCCACGTCGCGCAAGCTGGAATTCTCTCCGCTGGGCGCCATGTCCGAACGCTCCAGACGCACCTTCAGCGCGGTCCCCACCGATTCCCGCAGCGTCCCGATCTTTCGCCGCACCGACTCTTGCGCCAGCTCTCGATGGCGGCCATACAACGGCAAAATCTCCTCTTCCAGCCAACGTTCCAAGAGAGATGAATGCTCCTGTCTTACGCTGACCGGATGAACCGGCAGATTCAGCCCAAGCTGTGTCCGGATGTGGCCGGCAATGTACGTCGAGGCCCGCGCCCGATCTTCCGGGGCCAATAGGTCGGCCTTGCTGAGCAGGACGGAAGCCGGCACGCCCGCTTCGTAAAGAGCTTGAATGGTGCCCAGGTCATCCTGTGTGAGCGTCGAGGCGGCATCGATCAAGACAACACCTAGATCGCAACGCGGCAGGTACGCCAACGTTTCCACCGCGCCCGCGGTTGCCAGGGAACCTAAGCCGGGCGTATCCACCAGGACCACGCCGTCGCGCAGTCGCGCCGAGGGTAGCTCCACGGTGATCCGAGTGACATGTTTGGCATTCGCCGGATTGTGCTCTTCGGTGACGAACTCCGGCAGCCGGCCTATGTCAACCTGCTCGGAACTCTTGTGAGCGAACCAGACCGAAAGCTTTGGTTCCGTTCCGTTGGCCAACCTGGTTGGCACCGCGGTGATGGGATTGACTCCTACCGGAAGGACATCCGATTGCACAATGCAATTCAGCAGGGATGATTTCCCGGAGCTGACTCTGCCGAACAACGCAATTTCGAAAGCTCGACTTTCCGGACGGTCCAGAATCATTGGGAGAGCCGAACGGAATTCGACAAGACCATGCTGGTTGACGACCCGTTCCAACCGCTTGAGCAGGCCAAATTCATCGCCAGTATGTTCCAACTTTTCGAGGCGAGTCTGGAGGTCCTGTCCCGACCCTTGTGCGAGATACTGGTTGAGCTTCTCCGCGGCGGCTGTCATCTCACCCACTACGCCGTTCAATTCCCGAACCTTGGAGTCGGGAACCTCGCCGTAGCCGCGCATCCGGCCGGGCGTGCATTCCTCAAAAGCAATGCGCACAAACGCAAGAGTCACGCGGATGGAATGAATCGAGCCGAATTCCGGAACCGGCGGCTTGATTTTCTGACTGGCGAGCACGCGCACCATTTGAGCGCGAAGCCGGGCCACGTAATCCTGTACGACCTTGGCTTGCGCCGGAGCGATGTCGCCCTTGAATCTTGGAAACGGGGACTTGGAGCTCGCGGCCGATAGGACCGCCTCAATCTCCGACAACAGCTTGTCGGCGTACTGACAGCTTGTTAAGAGGTGCCGCTTCTGGGAAGAATTGAGACCGTCCTCGGGGTCCGACGCGCGTGATGTTGGCCTCTGCTCCACCGGAGGAACCCTCGTAGGAGTCATCTTCCCCTGGCGGGGCGGTTTAAAAGGCGAACTCCAACACCCGCTTTCATTATCGACCCGCTGGGAAAGCTGGTCAACCGTGTCTGTTGCGCCGCTTGGTATGATGATGATCCGCATGAAGCTTCTCATCGTCTCCGACATTCACGCCAACCTCGAAGCGTTGCAAGCGGTGCTTCGGGAATCGCATGACGAGCTGTGGGTGCTCGGCGACCTGGTGAACTACGGCCCGAATCCAAGCGAGGTTGTGGAACTCATTCGGTCACATGCCTCGCTGGTGATTCAAGGGAACCACGATTACGCAATCGGCAACGGATCGGACCCACGGTGCTCGAATGCTTTCCGCGAGATGGCACGTGCGACGCAGGAGTACACCGAACCCCTCCTCGACGCGGATCAGAGGGCGTTCCTGCGCGGTCTTCCGCGGACCGCGGCGCGCACAATCGACGGTCGTCGATTCTTTCTTTGCCACGCCACCCCTGCGGAGCCGCTGTTCAAATACTGCCTTGCCGAGCCCGCGCAGTGGGCACCGGAAATCGGGGGATTACAGGCCGATATTCTCCTTGCGGGGCATACGCATTTGCCCTTCACGATGAACCTGGAGAAGTTGCGAATCGTGAACCCTGGCAGCGTTGGGCAGCCCAAGCACGGCGCTCCCATGGCCTGCTATGCCCTGTGGGACGATGGCCGCCTGTCTCTTCAGTCGTGCCACTATCCCGTCGAGGACACGGTCAAGAAGATTCGCTCCCTGCCGGTCCCGATGGGAATTCGCAAGCAGCTCGCGGCGGTTCTGTTCTCGGGATTTCTTCCCGACCGAAGTGGGCAGCTTGCGCTATAGTGAGAGTTCAAGAGTCTAAACGGTGATGGATCTCACCGGGAACCGTCTCAACTTGGTTGAGTCCGATAGCTCCTACCCCAGCGGTAGGAGCTTTTTCAATTTATAGCGGGCCGTAATCATCTGAAAGGAGTGATTCATGACAGAGATCGTTGAAGTGAAAGGCCGCGAGATTCTGGACTCTCGGGGCAATCCGACCGTGGAGGCGGATGTCGTTCTCGCCGATGGCAGCTTCGGACGCGCCGCTGTGCCGTCCGGCGCCTCAACCGGGGAAAAGGAAGCGGTGGAACTGAGGGACGGAGACAAAGGCCGATACGGCGGCAAGGGCGTCACGAAGGCTGTGAGCAACATCAACACCGCGATCCGCGAGGCGGTGATTGGCCTGGACGCCTCGGATCAACGGGGCCTCGATGCGGCCATGATTGAGATGGACGGCACGTCCAACAAAGCCAAGCTGGGCGCCAACGCGATTCTGGCGGTCTCGATGGCCGCCGCCCGGGCGGCCGCTAATGCGCATCGCCTTCCGCTCTACCGGTACCTGGGCGGCGCTAATGCGTGTCTGCTGCCGGTCCCTTGCATGAACGTGCTCAATGGCGGGAAGCACGCCGACAACACGGTGGATTTCCAAGAGTTCATGATCGCGCCGCACCACGCACCCTCGTTTGCGGAAGCCATACGTATGGGCATGGAGACCTTCCACGCCCTGAAACAGGTGCTGCGCGGCAAAGGCTACAGTACGGCGGTCGGAGACGAGGGCGGTTTCGCACCGGACCTGAAATCGAACGACGAGGCCGTGGAGTCGATTCTGGAAGCGATCACCAAGGCCGGCTACAATCCCGGCGAGGACATTTCCATCTGCCTCGATCCCGCGGCCAGCGAGATGTGGGACGACGGGAAGTACGTTCTCTTCAAGTCGACCAAGAAAGCCATCACGCCGCAAGAGCTGATCGGGATTTGGGAATCGTGGGTGAATCGGTATCCCATCATTCTGCTGGAGGACGGCATGGGGGAAAACGACTGGCAGGGGTGGAAAGACCTCACTTCGACCCTGGGATCGCGGATTGAGCTGGTGGGCGACGACATCTTCTGCACCAACCCGCGGATTCTGCGGGAAGGAATCGAGAAGGGAATCGCCAACGCAGTTCTCATCAAGCTCAACCAGATTGGCTCGGTGACGGAAACCCTGGATACGATCGAGTTGGCGAAGCGCAACAACTATCGCTGCTTCGTGTCCCACCGTTCCGGTGAAACCGAGGACACCTTCATCTCCGATCTGACGGTGGCGACAGGAGCGGGCCACATCAAAACCGGCTCGGGATGCCGGAGCGAACGTGTCGCGAAGTTCAACCAGTTTCTGCGAATCGAGGAGCAGTTGGGAGCACAGGCGCAGTTTGCGGGACGATTGGGCTTTGGACGCTGACCGCTCCCCGCGTTGAATTCCGACGTGTTTATCTCTTATACTGAGCATTCGGTTTCTCTTCGAATAAACTCGTCCAAACCCCGGCCCTCGCGGGCAGGCTCGTGTCGTGGGGTGGCCGGACAATTCCTTTAGGAGGAAATGACTCTAATGACCCGAACCGGTTCGGTTCTGCGCGCTCTAGTCGCGTTATTCGTTGCGGCGCTCTCCGCTCCCCTGATGGCCCAAGAAACGGGGGCGGGCGAAGCCAGTCTCAAGCTTCCCAGTCTCAGCACAGTCTCCTTCCTGGATCAAGTATTTCCGGGCGGCATCAGCGGCAGCAGCCTGCTCATGGGCGGAATGGTGGTCAGCTTCCTGGGCTTCATCTTCGGCCTGATTATTTTCGTGCGCCTTCGCAACATGCCGGTCCACAACTCCATGCGCGAAGTCTCTGAGCTGATCTATGAAACCTGCAAGACCTATCTGGCCACGCAGGGAAAATTCCTGGTGCTTCTGGAGTGTTTTATCGCGGTGATCATCGTTATCTATTTCGGGCTGTTGCAGGGTTTTGAAGCCTACAAGGTGGCGATCATCCTGCTGTTCAGCGTGATCGGCATTTCCGGCAGCTTCTCGGTGGCGGCCTTCGGCATGCGCGTCAATACCTTCGCCAACTCGCGCACCGCCTTCGCCGCGCTCAAAGGCAAGGCGTTCCCTTGCTACGAGATTCCGCTCGAAGCCGGCATGAGCATCGGGATGCTGCTGGTCTCGGTCGAGCTGCTCATCATGCTCTTCATTCTGCTGTTCATTCCGGGCGACCTGGCGGGCCCGTGCTTCATCGGGTTCGCGATTGGCGAATCGCTGGGCGCCGCGGCCTTGCGCGTGGCCGGCGGCATCTTCACCAAGATCGCCGACATCGGCTCGGACCTGATGAAGATCGTCTTCAAGATCAAGGAGGACGACGTGCGCAATCCCGGCGTCATCGC
>JBEKTU010000023.1:0-71463 GCA_049515735.1 Bryobacteraceae bacterium | reverse complement strand
AATTGTTTTGTGGGATCACGCCCTTCAGCGCCAGGCCCACAACAGAAACGCTTTGCGGCATACCTCGACAGCCTGGCGCAGGCCGCAGGGCATGCGGACCGGATGGTTCCGCTGAAATCTTACTGCATGGGACTTCTGCTGCCAGGAGAACGCAAGAGTGTCGAGCCGATGGCCGCGCGACTGGCTCCCGACAATGTCCGGCGGAGGCACCAATCGTTGCATCATTTGGTCGCGGATGCGCCGTGGGCTGACGACGCGCTGCTGAGCCAAGTCCGCAGTCGGGTTTTGCCGACGATGCGGGAACAGGGTCCTGTGGTGGCGTGGATTGTCGATGACATGGGCTTCCCGAAGAAGGGCATGCACTCGGTCGGAGTGGCACGCCAGTACTGCGGGCAGTTAGGCAAGCAAGAGAACTGCCGGGTGGCGGTGAGCCTGTCGGTGGCCACTGAGAACTCCAGTCTGCCGATTGCCTGCCGGCTGTACTTGCCCGAGAGTTGGGCCAAGGATTCCGATCGTCGAGAGCAAGCCGGAGTCCCCGAGGGAATCCGCTTCCAAACCAAACCGGAGATCGCTCTGGAACAGATACGGCAAGCGGTGGAAAGCGATGTGGCCCGTGAGGTGGTGCTAGCCGACGCCGCCTATGGAACTGACAACGAGTTTCGTACGGGTCTCACGGAACTCCAACTGGAATACGTTGTGGGCGTGCAATCCTCGATGACCGTGTGGGAGCCGGGTGCCGCACCCTTGCCGCCCAAGCGGTGGAAGGGCCGGGGGCGTCCCCCGAGACTGCTGCGCCGGGACCGGAAGCATCAACCCGTTTCGGTCAAGCAGTTGGCGCTTGCGTTGCCAGATTCGACCTGGAGGGATGTAGCTTGGCGCGCAGGCGCTGAACGGACGCTGCGATCACGCTTTGCGGCCATACGAGTCCGGCCCGCGCATCGGGACTACTGGAAAACGGAACCCCATCCGGAGGAGTGGCTACTGATCGAGTGGCCGCGAGAAGAATCTGAACCCACCAAGTACTGGGTTTCGACACTGCCCGCCCGGACCAACCTGAAGGCTCTAGTGAAACTGGCGAAACACCGTTGGATCATCGAGCGGGATTATGAGGAACTGAAGCAAGAGCTGGGCTTGGGGCACTATGAGGGCCGCGGCTGGCGTGGATTCCACCATCATGCCACTTTGTGTATCGCGGCTTACGGGTTCCTGGTATCCGAGCGGAACCGTTTTTCCCCCTCCGCGGCTCGTCGCACGCGGGCCGAGCGGCATAATCCAAACTCCATCGCCACACTTCGCATCAAGATTGCCCGAGCGTTGCTGAACCAACTCCCCTGTTGTCCTTTTTGTTGCGCCCGTCGTTTGTAACACAGTAGTACTAGGAGTCCGTCTGAGAATTGATCTTGGAAAAAGCGAGCCCGTCAGGAGAGCAAAGATCGAATACTCTCATTGTGCGGTCACTCGTTCCGGCTCCCTCCCATCTGTTACCATTCCAGCGAATGGACGCCGTACGACCGCCACGTGGCCATCGTCGACTGTAGGACCGGCTCCTTGTCAATGATGTGTGGGATGGGCGAGAATCGTGAGCATGACTGTCACGAAGTTGATTGCTGTCTTCGGCCTCCTGGTTTCGGTAGCGCCGAGTCAGGTTCCGGCGACGTTGCTGGTGCAGGGCATCGGCGGCACGAGCGCCACGCTTTCCGTTTCCGACCTCTCGAAGCTGCCGCAGCAGACCGTGAAGGTCACGGATCATGGAACAGCGGCCACGTTTGAGGGCGTCCTGCTGACGGACGTGCTGGCCAAGGTCGATCTGCCGTTGGGCGAGAAGTTCCACAGTACGGGGGCGTCGTATTACATGCTGGTGGAAGCCCGGGACGGCTACCGGGCGGTATTCGCCTGGGCGGAACTGGATTCGACCTTCATGGACAAATCCGTGTACGTGGTGATGAAGCGGGACGGCAAGCCCCTCTCGGAAAAGGACGGTCCATTTCAGTTGGTGGCGCCGGGTGAGAAGCGGGCCGCAAGGTGGGTTCGGCAGGTGACGGCGTTGAAAGTCCGGCAGGCCAATTGAAGTGTCGGCTGTGGTGATCGGAAGCGACCGGAAATGCGTGGCCTTCCAGACCCGCGGCAACAACTCGTTCAAACTTTCGGAAACGGCGGCGAAACCTGGGTGGTTTCCGCGCCGGGCCGGGTCAACCTGATCGGCGAGCACATCGATTATCACGGCCTTCCCGTGCTGCCGATCGCCATTGGCAGGCGCATTCGCGTGGCGTTCCGGGCAAGAACCGACCGGCGCATTCGCGCTGTCAGCGCAGAAGAGTACGGTCTGCGGGAGTTCGAGTGGACACCGCGGCTTGCGCCCACGGCAGCGGGCGATTGGGAGAACTACTTGCGGGCGGCGGCCGAGGCGGTGGGCCGCAAGTGGGGCGCTGGGGCCGGAGTGGATGCCGCGGTGGTATCGGACTTGCCCCCGGCGGCGGGACTGGCATCGTCATCGGCGCTGATGGTGGCGTTCACCCTCGGCCTGCTGCGGGCCAACCAGCGGCGGGCGAGCTTTGAGGAGTTGATGGAGATCCTGCCGGAAGGGGAACAATTCGTGGGGACGCGCGGCGGAGGTATGGATCATGCCGCGGTGCTCGCCTCAAGAGAAGGGTGTGCCTCGCTGATCGAATTTGAGCCGCTGGCGGTTCGCCCGATTCCCGTGCCGGCGGACTGGCGCTTCCTGGTGGCCCACAGTCTCCAGACGGCGGAGAAGTCCGGGGCGGCGCGCGAAGAATACAATGCCCGGCGCGCGGCGGGGACGGCGGTGCTGAAACGTCTTGGGTTCATTTCGTATCGGGCGGCGATGGAGGAGGCGTCATGCCCGGAGAAGCTTCCGCCCGGCCCGGAGCGCGATAGCTTCCTGCACGTGACCAGCGAGGCGTGGCGCGTCAGAGCCGCGGTGAAGGCCATGGAACAGGACGACGCCGGCAGCTTCGGGCGGCTGCTCCTGGAATCTCACGCCAGCTTGCGGGACCGGCTGAGGGTGAGCTCGCCCGCGCTTGACCGGTTGGTGGAGACGGCCGTCGAATCCGGCGCGCTGGGCGCGCGGCTGACGGGCGCGGGGCTGGGCGGATGCGCGGTGGTGTTCTGTAAGAGAGCGAACCTGGCGGCCGTACGCAGGGGATTGATCGAGCGTTACTACGCGGGGCGGTTGGATTTCGATCCGGACCGGCATTTGATCGACGCCCAACCCGGACCGGGCGCTCTCGGCCGCGAGGAAGTAAACTCGTAGATTCCTCATGCACCTCCACACGCTCGACTGGATCATCGCCGTGGTCTCGGTGGCCATTTGCTTTGTGCCCGCGCTGTTCTTTGGAAGGCGCTCCGGCAAGAACACGGCGGAGTTCTTCGCTTCGGGGCGCTCGGTGCCGTGGTGGCTGGCCGGAATCTCGATGGTGGCCACCACGTTCTCGAGCGACACGCCCAACCTGGTGGCGAACTTCGTGCGCACGCAAGGGGTGGCGGGCAACTGGCAGTGGTGGGCCTTCACGCTCACGGGTGTTTCGACCGTGTTCTTTTACGCGCGCCTGTGGCGGCGCTCCGGCGTGCTCACCGACCTGGAGTTCTACGAGCTGCGCTACTCCGGCCGGGCCGCGGGCGCGGTGCGCGGCTTTCGGGCGGTCTACCTGGGCCTGCTTTTTAATTGCATGATCATGGCGAGCGTGAACCTGGCGGCTTGCAAGATCGCCGCGGTGCTGTTCGGATTCAGCCGCTGGCAGACGCTGATGGCGGTGGGACTACTGAACGTGGTCTTCGCCACGTTCTCGGGCTTGTGGGGCGTGCTGGTCATCGACATGTTTCAGTTTTTTATCAAGATGTCGGCGGTGATCGCGGCGGCCTACTTCGCGGTGCGGCTGCCGCAGGTGGGCGGGCTCGGTGGGCTGGTGGAAAAACTTTCCCATGTGAAAGGCCCGGGGGGCTTGAATTACCTCAACATGCTTCCGGATTTCACCAACAACTGGGATCTGCTGCTGGCGGTGT
Organism: Bryobacteraceae bacterium; assembly: GCA_049515735.1. Taxonomy (GTDB): domain Bacteria; phylum Acidobacteriota; class Terriglobia; order Bryobacterales; family Bryobacteraceae; genus Fen-178. Next base: position 67,443 of record JBEKTU010000023.1, on the reverse strand, counting down.
TCATCATGCCTCTGGCAGTGCAATGGTGGGCCGTGTGGTACCCGGGCGCGGAACCCGGCGGCGGCAGCTACATCGCTCAGCGGATGCTGGCGTCCAAATCGGAAAAAGACGCGCTGGGATCGACCCTCTTCTTCAACGTCGCCCACTACGTGCTGCGGCCGTGGCCGTGGATTCTGGTGGGGCTGGCATCGCTCGTCGTCTACCCGGAGCTGTCGGACATCCGCAAGGCCTTTCCGCACCTCGATCCCACGCTGATCGGCCACGATATCGCCTTCCCCGCGATGCTGCGATTTCTCCCGGTGGGCTGGATGGGGCTGATGCTGGGCGGCCTGGTGGCGGCTAATTCGTCCACCATCCTGACGCACCTCAACTGGGGTGCATCTTACCTGGTGCATGACTTCTACCGCCGGTTTGTGAAGCCCCAGGCGGGCGAAAAGCATTACGTGCTGGCGGGGCGTATAGCCACGGTCGGGCTGTTTGTGGCCTCCTCCGCGCTGGTGTTCGCGCTGGACACCGCCAAAGATACCTTCAACGTGATTCTGCAGATCGGCGCGGGCACCGGGCTGTTGTACCTGGTGCGCTGGTTCTGGTGGCGTGTGACGGCATGGTGCGAGATCGTGGCCATGGCGAGCTCATTCGGCATCTCGATACTGTTTCTGATTCTGGCCAAGAATGGCGCGGCGCCGAGCACACACTACCAACTGCTGATCACGGTCATCTGCACCTCGGTATGCTGGCTGGCGACGGCATACCTGGGGCCGCGCAACGATCCGCGAGTTCTGGCGGAGTTCTACCGGAAGGTTCACCCGTTTGGCCCTGGTTGGCGCAGGGTGCGAATCGAGGCCGGCGTTTCCGAAGAGGAAGCGGCGATGCATGCACGGAGCGATAACTTCCCGCTGGCGCTGATGGGCTGGTTCGCGGGCTGCACCATGATCTGGTCGGCGCTTTTCACGGTGGGGAATTTTCTTTACGGCCGGACCAATTACGCGCTGGCGCTGCTGGCGATTTTCGTGGTCAGCGCTATGATCGTCATTGAAGTGGTGCGCCGTCTTTGGAAATGAGGATATCGGCATGAACGACCCGAAGTTTGCTTCGCGCCGCGACCTGCTGCGGCTCGCTTCGGCGGGCGCTTTGGGTATCGGCCTTTCCCGCGCCGCGGATGACAGCGTTGCGGGCATGAAGTTCGAGGCGAAAGACACGGTGCGGCTGGGCGTCATCGGAATCGGCGGCCGGGGCGACGCGCTGATCGAGAATTTCTCGGCCATTCCGCAGGTGCGGGTGACGGCGATTTGCGACACGGTGAAGGACAAGGTGATCAGGGAGCAGGCCAAGCTGGAGCGCGCCGGAAAGCAGCCGCCGGCGCTGTACCATTCGAGCGACCGCGCGTTCGAGGATCTCGTCAAGCGGGACGATATCGACCTGGTGGTGATTGCCACGCCGTGGATCTGGCACGCGACCATGGCCCTGGCAGGCATGAAGCAGGGCAAGCACGTAGCCGTGGAAGTGCCGGCGGCGAGAACCATCGAAGAATGCTGGGACCTGGTGAACACGTCCGAAAGCACGCGCCGCCACTGCATACAACTCGAGAACTGCTGTTACGGGTACAACGAGCTGCTGGTGCTGAACATGGTGCGGGCCGGGCTGTTCGGCGGCATCACGCACGGCGCCGCCGCTTACAACCACGACCTGCGGAGCGTCCTGTTTTCGAATGAAGGCGAAGGCCTGTGGCGGCGCTTCGAGAACGTCAGCCGCAACGGCAACCTGTATCCACGCACGGGCTGGGTCCGGTGGCGCACTACATGGACATCAACCGCGGCGACCGGTTCGAATACCTGGTATCGATGAGCTCGGCTGCGTTATCGCTTGCGGCGTATCGGAAGGAGCACCTGAAGCCCGACGACCCGCGCCAGAAAGAGGTGTACCGCTGCGGCGACCTCAACGCGAGCCTGATCCACACGGCCAAGGGCCGGGTGATCACTCTCGAGCACAACGTTGCGACTCCGCAGCCTTACGACCGCATCAATCTGATCGCCGGAACCAAGGGGATCTTCCGCGACTATCCGGCGCGGATCTTCGTGGACGGCTCCGCCAAGGAAGAATTTGGACCGATCGACCCGTACAAAGAGCGGTTCGAGCATCCGTACTGGAAGCAAGTGGGCGAGCTGGCGCGGCAGTTGGGCGGCCACGGCGGCATGGATTTCGTGATGGCGTACCGCCTGATACAGTGCATCAGGGAAGGCGCCGCACCGGACATCGACGTGTATGACGCCGCAGCGTGGAGCGCTCCTGGCCCGCTGAGCGAGGCATCCGTGGCCAACGGCAGTGCGCCCGTCCCGTTTCCGGATTTCACGCGTGGGCGCTGGCAGCAGGCCGCCACGGGCTGACCGAAGCCCGGACCTGTTCGGCTGCCACCGCCAGCAAAGGAAGCAGCACCACGGCTGAGGGAGGGAACGGCGGGGCCGGCAACAGGAACGGCAAATAGGCCAACGGGCAAAGCAGGAAGATGGCAACGAGCCTGAGCCGAGCACTGGGGGCGCGGCCGAGCAGGAGCAGGCAGGCCGGCGCCAGAATCAATGCATCCCCAAAGAAGGCGTGATAGCTGACGAGCAACCCGGTGACGAGCGTCGCCGAAATGCTGGTGGTGATGTCACCCCGGCGAATCACGAGCCACGCGGCCACGATCACAACGCATGTGACGACTGGCTCCAGGAAGACGCTGTGCGGCAGGCCGGAAAGGAGTCCGTGGAGATTCGGCATTCCGTCGTAACTGGGGGTGGTGGCGGGCAAGCGAAGCATAGCCGTGTAGCGCCACGGCCAGGACCATCCGCCAACGGCGAACGACATGGCCAGCAGCGCAGCACCGCCCGAAACCACGCCACCGCCAAACCTCCAGAGCCGCTTCCCGAAAATCAGAAGCGGAATGGAGAGGAACAGGTTGTACTTGATGAGGCACAGGCTGAAGACGCATCCGGCCGCGAAGCGCCTGTCGCGGAAGAGCAGGGCCAGCGAGACCGCCAGCGCCAGTATTACAACCGCCAGATCCCGGCCCATGATGAAACAATCCAGGAGCGGCACGCTCCAGCAACAGGCCATGGCGGCGATCCACTTCCGCGGCGCCGGCCAGAACCAGACGAACAGCAGAACCGCGGCTAGTGAGACCGATTGCCAGATCCAGTAAGCGCGCTGGTAAGTGAAGAAACGCAGGGGCGAGATGGCCGCGGCGTAGACCGGCAATCTCACGAACGGGAGGAAGCGGGGGGTATCCCACAACCGCGACTCGGCGCGCGTAAGGGCCTCGGGATTATACAGGTCGCCCGAAGCCGCCAGTTGGGCGCCGGCGTAAAAGCCCATAAAATCGTTGTCGCCGTGGACGATACGCGGGAGGGCCGGGAGTTTGAGGTAGCAGTTCACCGCAATGCCGAGCAGACACCCCAGCACGACGAGAAGCCGCTTGGGGCGCAGATCACGGGCAGGATCACGGAGACGGGACACCGACTCTTAGTATTCAAGAGATTAAGGCTGGAACCAGACTCTATTTGGTTTTGCAGTGGAATGTATCCTTTGGTTAACTGGCGTCCCCGCGGCGCTTGGGTCACCGATAATGGAAGAGAATGCGCCGCCTCGCCATTGTCTTGCTGCTGGCATCCGCTGGCGCCGCCCAGAACATTGTGGATCCAGCCAGGTTCGGGAACATGCTGAAGGCTCTTGAGCCGCAGGCGGGCGAGAAACTCGTACGGTGTGAAGTCACGCCCATCAAACCCTCTCTCAATTTCAGCTTTCGCTTTCAGGCCGGGTATGTCGCGCACGTGCCCATGAACCAGTATTTCGGTGCGGGACACGGCTGGCTCATACTGACCAGGGTCACGCCGGAAGGCGGCGGCCAACAGCCGGTTTATCTCGTCGGCAGAGTCCGGCTGCCGCAGATTCCGAAGACCAGGATCGCGTTCGAGGTGGGAGGCGGGTACCTTCTGGGTGAGGGCCGATACGACGTGAACTGGACCCTGCTTGACGACACCGGCCGGGTTTGCCGCAGCAGTTGGCGCGTGGACGCCAGGCTTGGCCGCCACGAACGCCAGGTGAGCCTTTCCATGCCGCGCGATACGGTCGCCGAGTTTACATTGCGCGGCCGGCCCGACAGGAAGCGCGGCGCCGATGACGCGGCGCCGATTCGGCTCACTGTGATGCTGCACGCGGCGCCGCTGGCTCCGCTCAGAACCAGGCTGCGCGCGAGCGATCGCGTGATCCTGTTGGGACTGCTTTCATCGCTGCTGGAACGGGTGCCCGCGCGCTCCGTGCGGCTCGTGATCTTCAATCTGGATGAGGAGAAGACCCTGCTGCGCCAGGACGCGTTCGCTCCCGATGCGCTGGACCAGGTGGCGCAATCCCTGAACGGCCTGGAACTGGGGCGCGTGGATTACCACGTGCTGCAGAACCCCCGCGGTCACGTGGATTTTCTGGCCGGCCTGATGAACCTGGAACTGCGCGCGGAGGCGCCTTCGGACGTGGTGGTCATTCTCGGTCCGGAGACGCGCTACGTGGACAACCTTCCGCACGCCGCGCTGGAGGAGCCCCGCGGCGCCGTCCCCCAATTCTATAACCTCCAGTTCAGGCTGTACCTTCGCGGCGGTCCCACCTTGCCCGATAGCATTGCCCTGGCCACGGCGAAGGTGAAGGGGAAAACCATTGTCATCCGGACGCCGGCCGACTTTGCCAGGGCCATCGAACAGATCGAGCGTCGCGGAGACGGGGGAAAGTAGGATATCGGCCGCTCACGCGGCTCGCACGAAGTCGCCCGGCGGAATGCGGAGCAGCTTACTGGTTCCAGTTCTTGCCCATGAAAATGCCGTTCATCATGTCAAACAGCACCTGGGCTTTCGACTGCTGTTCCTTGTCGAGTTCCTGATAGATCTTGACGAAGGCTTTCATCTCGATACCCGCCATTTGGGACTCTATGGCGGCGTGGCTCTTTACCAGTTGGTCGATCTCGTCCTGGCTCTTGCCGGCGGAAACAGCCTCCCCGATTGCTTGCCGGCTCTTGATTGCCTCGTCGCGCAGCGGCGCAGCTTCCTTCTGGCCTTCATCGAGGACGGTTTTGACCAGCTTCTTCTCGTCCTTGTTGAGCTTGAGGTTGTCGGTGAGGATCGTGAGCTTATCGGACTGATTGCCCATCATAATCGGAGTATTCGAGGCGCCCCTTCCTCCACCACCACCGCGCTGGGCGGAAGCCAGCGTGGCGGCCAAAATGCCGGCCAGAAATAATCTGAAAAGCATGAGAGCTCCTTTACTTCCTTCCTCTTCTTTCTCCGGCGCCGGCGGTCGCATTGAACATTCCGGCCATGGCCTCGAATGCCGACGCGGCCTTGCCCTGTTGATTGGGCTTGAGGTTGGCGCAGACCTTGGCGAAGGCCTTGGCCTCAATGCCGGTCACCTGGGCGACCAGGGAGGCATGGGCGTCCATGATTTTCTTGAGATCGTCGTCGCTGGCGCCGCCGAGCATGGCGTTCACCATCTCCCCCCTGCTCTTGGTCAACTGCTGGCGCAATGGCTCGGATTCTTTCATGGCGCCGGCAAGAACCGTCTGAGCCTCGGTTTTCTGGTCTCTATTCAGCTTGAGGCGTTCGGCAAAGATATCGAAGGGGGTCTGGCGCTGCACGCGCGGCATTGCGCTCATGTCGTCTCCCATTCCGCCGCCGCCCCTCCCGCCTCCGCCGCCCATTCCGCCGGTGTCGCCGCCGCCCATGCCGCCAGCCTGAGCGAACGCCAGGATGGTCGAAATCATCGCGGTCAGCAACAGTCTTATGAACATAAAACCTCCATGGTTTACTCGATTAAAGCACGAATCGGCGCGGAATGGCTTAGGCAGACAATTGGGAGTGGCCGTTGGACGGCGCTCGCACGTAGAATAGGAAAATGAAGCTAATTGCCCTTGTAATCGCCGCCGTGTTGCCCTACCTGGCGGCTTCTTCGGACGTCGATCCGGGCAAGTCGCTGGGCAGCCCCAGCGCTCCCATCCGGATCGAGGTTTTCAGCGACTTCGAATGCCCTGGCTGCAAGGGACTGCACGAGCAGATCCTGCCGTTGGTCATGAGGGATTACGTGATACCCGGCAAGGTATACCTGGTGAGCCGCGAGTTCCCGCTTCCCATGCATCAGTATTCGCGCGAGGCCGCTGGCTACGCCACCGCGGCCGCGCGGCTGGGCAAGTATGAACAGGTGGCCGACGCGCTGTTCCTGAAACAAGTGGCCTGGTCCGCGAGCGGCAAGGTGTGGGACGCGGTGGCCAATGTTCTGACGCCGGCGGAAGCCAAGAAGGTGCAATCGCTGGCGAAGGACCCGGCGGTTTTGAGCGAGGTGCAGCACGACCTGGAGCTGGGAAGGGCGGCGGCCATCAACCAAACTCCCACCATGATCGTCACACGCGGCACGAGCCGGTTTCCGGTTGTCGGCGCGGTCAACTACACTCTCTTGAGGTCCCTGCTCGATGGTCTCCTCAAGTAGGGTTTTCCGGGCGGTGGTACTGGCGCTGCGGGTGGCGCTGGGCGCGGTGTTCGTGTACGCGGCGTGGACCAAGCTGCGGCAGCCGTGGGAGCTGTTCGCAATGTCGATCGACGCCTACAAAGTGCTGCCCTATGGGGCCGTGGTGTTGGTGGCGCGCACGCTGCCGTGGGCGGAGCTGCTGATCGGCCTGGCGCTCATGGCGGGGCGCTGGCTGAAAGTTTCGACGGCCGCGGCTTCGCTGCTGCTGCTGGGGTTTTTCGTGTTGATGGTCAGGACGTACGCCAAGGGAATGCGGATCGACTGCGGCTGTTTCGGCCTTGGGGATCCGATCTCGGCCCGCACGCTGGCCCGTGATGGAACGCTGCTGGCGGGCTACCTGTTTCTGACCTGGACGAGCTTCCGCGGCCGGCGGAAAGCGGCGTGAAGGACGTTCTCCAAAGAGAGCTGGAGTATCACGAGAAGCTGTACTCGGGCTTCGCTCAGGCGCACTTCGCGCGGCCGGCGGTGAGGGCGCTGCGCCAGCACATGGTGGGGCGCATCCTGCGGATGACCGGCGCGGGCGTGCACTCCCGCGTGCTGAGCCTGGGATGCGGAATCGGCGATACGGAACTGCTGCTGGCCGCGCGTGTGGCCGAAGTGGTGGGGGTGGACCTCTCGCCCGCGGCGGTGCGGCAGGCGCGCGCCGATGCCGGCCGGTTGGGAATCGCCAATGCGCGCTTCGAAGAGGGAACCACCGCCGAGGGCGCTTACGACCTGGTGATGGCGATCTTCTTTCTGCACCACCTGCCGGACCAGGCGCTGGCGGAGCTGCCGGGCCGGGTGAAGGACCTGCTGGCGCCGGGCGGGGTATTCTATTCGCTCGATCCCAGCAGCCGGCGGCTTTCCGGCGCCATCGGGCGGCTGCTGGTTCCGGGGTTGATGAAGCGCTACCAGACGCCGGACGAGCGGGAGCTCGATCCGGAGCGTACGGCGGAGTTGTTCCGCGGCGCGGGGTTCGAAGCCCGCGTCAGCATGTATGACTTCGGGTCGTCGCCGCTGGCGGGGTTGCTGCCCGGCTGGCGCGCGGGATACCGGGCGGCGCGCGCCGTGGACGATGGGCTGCTGCGCGTGGCGGCGGTGCGGCGGCTGGGCAGTAATTTCGAGGTGATTGCGCGGCTTCCAAGCTGCTCACTTGGGGTGAGGGAATAGGTCCGTGATGCGGTAGATGTCGCCTTCGATCTTGAAATAGAAGCGCCAGTTGCGGCGGAGGAAGTTGAGTTGCTTGATGAAGGCCTTTTGGAGAGGCAGGGGAGCAGCAGCCAGCGCTTCGATGGCGCGCTGATAGAGCAGGATGTTCATCGCGGTCGCTTGGGCTTGGCGCGCCGGGCAGGTTTCAGGTTTTCCTTCAGGAAAGCGGCAGCTTCCCTGGCGGTGAAGGGACCGTAGAACGGGCCTTTCTCGGCCTCGTCCAGGCGGGTGTTGATCGTCCGGCGCTGCTCCGGTGTATACTCGTCAACCGCTGCGGGCAGTTTGGGGAGGATGGCTATCACCCCGCCAGATACCTTGAACTCTACCCGGTCGCCGGCCTTGATCCCGGCCCGGCGCCGCACACTCGGCGGCACGACCAAGCCGGCCTTATCTGTAACAGTGATGGTCATGGGCTGCACCGAAAAGAGTCGTAACAGCAAAGCCTCAGAGATCGCATGATAACAGTAGCAGGAATCCGGGGAGCGCGGCTCACGTTGGGGTAGTGCGCTAACTGTGTGCGCCTCAGGATTTTAATGCTGGCGAGCGACAGGGGTGGTATGATTTGAGCGGAGGGCGGCGGAGTCGAACCGCTGCCCCGTGGGAGAATTTCGGCGTTCATAAGACGCCTACCAACACCGGCTAGTTGCCCTCCATCCATCTCCTCGCAAGTTCTGCTAGTTTTGCAGCAGTCGGCGCTTCATAACACCGTTCAAACTTTCCCTTCACCTCTGGCGTTAGCGTACGGAGACCCTGGAATGAGTACAGCAGATAGCTATACTGTTTGGATCGGGCAGCAAGGTGCTCCATAAGTCCAGAATTTCGCGCTCCGGCGATTCGCTCTTCCTCAAAGAACGTTCGAAGCGCAACCTCCGAAAATCCAGCACGGCGCAACGCATCTAAAACGCTGGTATTCCTGTCCAGCGACACACATAAGATCCTCCCCTTGGGTATCTTAGACTGGATCGCCTCGCATGATAATTCAGTCGGCCCGTCAGGTCCAAAATCGGCTATGCATTGCAGCACGCCATCGCGATCGCCAGCGTTCTCAAAAGGTATTGGTTTCTCACCCGAACCAGAGGCTTGCATGATCCCTTGAACCGCATCCACCACAAATTCTCTGCCGCGAATCTGTGCGACAAGCACTAGGATGCGTTCAGCTCCAGCCTTGCATTTCTCCAAGTAGAGGGCAGAAAACTCCGAGAGATTTGCTTCCCTGCCGTGTGCTTTTTGTCCAATCCAAATGATCGAACCATCCTTCAAGCGTTCGGCATATATGGAAGCAAGAGCCGCCTTCACGGGATCGTAGAACCCCAGAACGAATGCCACTCTCAAAGCGTGCTCCGATCATCTCGCCTTCAGTACATCGATCACGTATCCGAGCGGTAGATTCAGCGCGCGCAGTTCGGAATCGGTCATACGCTCAACCGCCGAAGAGGCGATGTGACGAAGCAGGGAATCTGGGCGTTCAGCCTGTTCGACCCGGGTCGTCCTTTCAAGTGCTTTTGAAGCCGGAGACGGGGCGGAAACTTTGGGGATCGACCTCTCAAACTCCTCGGCAATCCGGCGGCGCCGGAAGAACACCCATTTCGACTTCTGGCCCAAGGCCCCGAGCAATTCAAAAAACGGGAACCACCATCGCGGTTGTTCAAGAGTCTTCAGCAGCATCTCCTGTTGGCTTTCCGGCAATTCAGAAATAAACTCCTTGGCAATTCTCTGTAGGGCTTCAGCAGAGATGGGTGGAATCTGTGACCATGTTGGGTCTGGAGTCTCTTCCGGTCGGAAGACGCGAATCAGACCAGATGGAAGTAGGTATAAGCGATATGGCGTGTCAGGGCTTGCAAACGTCTTCCAAATTCTCGGGTTGGTCAACAACTGTCCCAACGGGGTTGGTTGATCAGTGGTTGGCGCGGTTTCCGCGGTCGACGCGCCGAACAAGCTCTGTTGCTCGGCGCGCAAACCATAAATCACGTCCATGCCGGCCTTGCCCTTTTCGGCAATGTCTGGGATGTTGTCCCGGATGAATTGGCGAAGGTTCGCGCATCCGAACTGGGGCGCGTTGAACTCTGGGAACGCCACCTTTACGCGCGCCGATAATTGGCCGCCTGTGATGGGGTTTGGCTGTGCCTCGCTAATGAGCTTAGCGATGTAGGTTATGACGGTTGTCTTTTCCATCTTCTATGCTCCACTTTACGCTGACTCTGCTCCGAAGAGGTGAGATCGTGGGCGGGAGCAGGTCCTGCTCCCGCCAAAAATCCTTACTCTCTCCTATATGACAGTCGCGAAGTGAAACATGCTGAAGTGGAAAAAACACATCCCGAGGCTGGCGCGACTCTCTTGCCAGCACCGCAGCATGGGCCGGTTAAGACCGCACCGCAGCAACCTCTTTATCATTAAGCAATAGCTTATCTGCTGCGGCCATTTCCCGATGCGGATGAAGCGTTCAGTACTTGCGGTCAAAGCAAACTCCATCCTCATTTCAAGATTGGCACAGACGCACCCAAAAGTCAATAAGTATCTAAAGCCTTATGAATCAAAATCTTAGCTGGCGGTTGAACCCCAAAGTCCTAGAACGGGCCCCCAGTGAAGTTCCGCTTCCGGCCCGTTGTCCGTCTCGCCCGCCAGCGGCTCGATGAGCTTGTATGGCAGCGCAGAGCCTGTCACCAGGGCCGCCACCACCAGCACTAGATATGTCCCCTGCCTTGCGGTTGCCTCTGTCAATCATGGGCAGATTTCCGAAACGGTGGCGAGGCTCCCGCCGCCGGCGCACACTTCTTCCAGCGCGCGCGCGGAGGCTTCGGTGGTCAGTGCTTTCACCGCGTCCGTCACCAGCGTTACGGGCTTGCCGGTCTTCAATAAGCCACGCGCAGCGTAGAGCACGCAGATTTCGGTGACCACGCCGTAGACCACGTAGCGGTCGGCGTTCAGGCGCTCGACCACGCGGACGAAGTCGGGGGCTTGGAAGACATCTACGGTCTGCTTTTCGACAATGATCTGCGACGTGCCCTCGAGCAGGGTCGGCGCGGCCTTGCGCTGGCCCCAGGTCCCGGCGATGCAGTGCGGCGGCCAGACGGAAAACTCAGGATCGTTCTCCGTGTGGGCATCGGTGGTCGAAACCACCGGGATGCCTTGCGCCGCGGCGAAACGGTTGAGGCGCGCGATGGCGGGGACGATGCGCTCGGCGTCCGGCACATAGAGCGCGCCGGCAGGGTAGAGAAAATCCAGTTGGGAATCGATGTCGAAGAAAACGGTTTTCATCCGGTCACGTTCAAGCGGGTCTGCTCGATCAGCGCGCGCAGCTCACGGCTGTAAATGATCGGCCACGGCTCCGTCACTTCCAATTGTCGCAGAGCCGCGGGCAGCTTCGCCAACGACTCGGCCGCGCGCCGGCGCGCCTGTTCGACGGTGGGCAGCGGCTCGATCAGGCGCCCTCCCAGGATCACCGGGCGCAGCAGCGCTTCGCCCTTGCCGCATTCGCCCGAGCGCGCTACCACGTCGCGCGCTTCCTCGCGGAAAATCTGCTTTGAGCCGGGGAGCGAAATCTTGTCCGCGCTGTACTTGGCGGTGAAACGCTTGATGCCGCAAATCTCCAGCTCCACCATTTTGTAAATGGCGCTGAGGGCGGGGGCGTCGGCGGAAGTCGCGAGCTGGGTACCGACGCCGAAAGCATCGATGGGCGCACCGGCGTTTACCAAGTCGCGGATGCGGTACTCGTCCAGGTCGCCGCTGGCCATGATCCTGGCTTCGGGCAGGCCGGCCTGGTCGAGGATGGCGCGAACCTGGCGCGAGAGGGTCAGAAAATCGCCGCTATCGATGCGCACGCCCCACAGGGGCCGGCCGAGCTCGGCTGCGCGGCGCGCGCCTTCCAAGGTGTCGTAGGTATCGATGAGCTGGACGGTGAAATCGCCGAGAACCCGCTGGAGCCGGCGGAAGGCCTCCATCTCGCCGGGGAACGACATGACCCAGGAGTGCGCCGACGTGCCCATTACGGGGATGCCGAAGCGGAAGCCGGCAAGCGTATTGCTGGTGCCGGCGCAGCCGCCGATGTACGCGGCGCGCGCGCCCAGCACGCCCGCTTCCGGCGTATGCGCGCGGCGCGTGCCGAACTCGATCACGGGCCGGCCGCCGGCCGCTTCCACCGAGCGCGCGGCCTTGGTCGAGATGAGCGACTGGAACGCCAGCGCCGAGAGCACGTAGGTTTCCGGGATCTGCGCCTCGATGATGGGCGCGCGGATGGTGAGGACCGGCTCGCCGGGAAACACCGGGAGGCCCTCGGGGACGGCGAAGAGATCGCCGGTGAAGCGGAAGTCGCGGAGGTAATCGAAGAAGGCCGGCGACGCGCGGCGGAACTGCGCCAGGCCGCGGAGATAATCGATCTCTTCGGCGGTGAAACTCAGGTTGAGCAGGTAATCGACAACCTGGGGAAGGCCGGCGGCGAGGACGAAATTGCGGTGCGGAGGGAGACGGCGGATGGTGAATTCGAAAGACGCTTTCTCCTCGACCTTGCCGGAGTCGAAGTAACCGGCGGCCATGGTGAGCTCATAGAGGTCGGTGAGGAGGGCGTTCATAAGACCGCTCTCTTACGTTTCGCGGCTCGGTTACTTCTTCTTGGGCTGAGGAGGCGCCTGCTCTTTCACGTCCGAGGCGGCTTTTTGCAGGTCGGTCACAGCCTGGCTATCCAGTTCATAGATGCTCGGCTCGTTCTCGCGTTGCGCGAAATATTGGTTTCCTTGCTTGGTAATGGAGATTTTCTCGACCCGTTTGCCGTCGCCCGAAGTCACTCTGGCTTCGAAGACCGGCTCGCCGCCGCCTTTCTCGGGGAACTTCGTGGCGCTGAGGTCGCGCAGCTTGTCGATCAGGTTCTGGACGCTGGTGTTGTCCAGGGTCTTGGAGCCGGCGAGCCACTTGTCGCCGCTTTTGGCGTAGGTCGCGGTCTTGAGCTCGACCTTGCTGGGATCGCTGAAACCGAAATCGAAAAGCTTCTTGTTGCGGAAGTCGTCGAGGTTTTTGTCGAGCGCGTCGGCCAGATCGGAGGCCACTTTGTAGGTGCCCTCGACCGCGGAACTCTTGGCATAGCAGTTCTTGTCCTTGTCTCTGCGGACTTCGAGTGTCTGGTTGCCGCCGGCGTCGGCGACCACCGCGGTGGCCACCTTGGGGGCGGCGGCGAACTTCTTGGGGATGTCCTCCTGGGCGCCGGAAAGATCCATCTTGGCGTCCTTGAGCTTGTTGATGAGAGTTTCCACCTGGGAGCCATCGGCGCGCAGCGGACGCGGCTTGAGGATCTGCCACTCGTTCCGATTGTTCTTGCCGAACTCGACGGGCTGCCCTTTGGCCTGGAGATCGACGCGCGTGAGCTTATCGGAATCGAAGGTGAGGAGGCGCTTATCGCGGAGGTCGCTGGGAGTCTTGTCGAGACTCGATTTGGTGTAGCTCGCGACGGTGAACACGCGCGGGTCGGCAGCGAGCTTGGCGTAGGCGCCGGAACCGGTGGGCGTGTCGTCGCCGATCAGCAGCTCGTCGCTCTTGCCGTCTTTCTTGACGACGGTGATATCGAGCGTCGGAACGTGCAGGCCGTAAGGCTGGAGGTCGGCGGCCTTATCCTCGATCACTTTGTCGGCGTTCAGCGAGGAAAGCGACGAGACCATGGATCCCACGGTGTCCGGGTCGGCCGAGAGCTGGTTGGGTTGGGTAAGCTGCCACTTGCCGTTGACGCGGTGCAGGTCCTGGACCTCGCCGGTGAGCTTCTTGATCCTGATTTCCTGGAACTGGTCGTCGGGTATGGAAAGAATCTTGGTGGTGGCGTCGGTGGACGACTTACCGGCCGCGGCCTGCTTCTTGTTGGACCACCAGACGAGGCCGCCCAGAACAGCCAAAACGGCCACCGCGACCAACAGCCCCTTGGGCTTCATGGGTTACCTCCTCTTCCACCAGGTGGCCATGCCGAACCCCACCACAGCCAGCGGGAAGAAGACTATGCTGAGCCAGAAAACCATGTTCATCTTCTGCGCGCTGATATTGAGCGGGCGGTCTTCGGGGGCCTTGGGCCGGATGGAGATGAGGTCCTCATCCGCGGTGAGCCAGTTGATCATGTTGAGGAACAGGTCGCGGTTGCCGTTGAACCGGATGAAGCTGTTACCCACCCACATGGAACTGCCCACCACCACGAACCGCCCCGGCGTGGTGCCATTGTAGGTGCCGGCGGCGGCCAGGGTGAGCGGGCCGTGTTTGTCCTTCTTGGGATCGATGCGGATGGAGCCGGAGCTGAGGTTGTTAGTGGCGTAACTGTTTTCGCCGGTGGCGAAGAGCTTCTCGACAGTGGTCTTGTCCCCGTTTTTGGTGTCCAGCGTGCGAGAGAGCGGGAAAGCGGTGGCGATATCCTTCAGATCGCGCACGATGGCATGGGATTCGTAGCTGGCCACGAGCGGCACCTCGGGGCCGAGCCCGAAGACCTGGCCGATGCCGCTGGTATCGAGCGCCAGGTCCTTATCGAGCGTGACGCCCCAGCTTTGGAGCAGGGCCGCAAGGGTGGTGTTTTCGTCGGTCTGGCTGCGGCCGATGGCGAGCGCCGGGTCCATCAGGAAGAGCGCGTGGCCGCCGCCTTCGACGTAGGCCTTGATGGCGTCGGTCTCAGGCTGAATGTAGTCGTGCTGCGGGCCGCCGACGATGAGGACGGTGCAGTCCTTGGGGACCCCGGGCTTGCCGGGCGGGGGGGGCGGCGCACCGGCCTTGGCATCCGCGGGAGGGGCGCTGGGGGCGGCGGACAGCAAGGAGACGGCGCGGGTCTTGTAGTTGTTGTGTTCGAGCGCATCCTTGATGGAGGAGTAGCCGCCGCGTTCGGTATCGTCGATGCTGTGTTCGCCGCTGCCGGTGACGAAGCAGGCGTTGCGCTCGCCCGATTTCAGCGAGCGGATAAGCGCTCCGGTGATCTCTTCTTCGCTGAGGCTCTTGGCCTCTTCGGTGCGGAGGCCGCTATTCACCAGGATATTCACATCGCGGCGGAAGCCGGCGGATTTGGCCTGCTGCGGCTTCTTGACGGGATCGACGTAATCGACGTGGAGCCTGGGGGAAAGAGCCGAATAGCGGTCCAACAGGTCGCGGGCCTGGGGGAAGCGGCTGGTGTCGTCGAAGTAGGTGATGTGAATGTCGCGGTTCAGGCCCTTGACCACCTTGATGGTCTGGTCGGCGAGGCTGAACTCTTTGTTGGCGGTGGCGTCCCACGACTTGTCGTAGCGGTTCGCCAGGAAGTTGACCGCCGTCAGGACGGCGAGGATGACGACGATGTAGACGGCGACGTAGGCGGTGTACTTGGTTTGCCTTGTTTTGAGCCATTCGTGAGACATTGTTATGCCCTCCACCGCAGCGATTCCATCGATCGCGAAGTTGCAAACAGCGCAAAGAAGATAAAGGAAATGTAGAAGACCACGTCTTTCGAATCGAGCACGCCCTTGCCGAAGTTTTCGAAGTGGGTGACGATCGAAAGGTAATTGACCACCTGGGCGGGCACGGTAGAATCAAAGGCCGTGAACCAGCTCAGCAGCCAGAGCAGCAGGCAAACGAAGAAGGTGACGCCGCCGGCCACGATCTGGTTCCTGGTGGTGGTGGAGATGAAGGTCCCTATGGCCAACAGGCAGCCGCCTTGGAGGAGCAGCCCGAGATAGGCCACCAGCACGGGCTTGAGGTCCGGCTTGCCCCAGGCGAAGAGCAGCGCGATGTTGATCATCGACATGGCCAGGACGCAGAGGTACAGGAGCAGGGCGCCCAACCACTTGCCGAGGATGATCTGGTTATCGCTGACGGGCGAGGTGAGCAGCAGCTCGATGGTGCCCGACCGTTTCTCTTCGGCGAAGAGCCGCATGGTGATCATGGGGATGAGGAACAAAGCCACGGTGGAGGCGAAACCGAGCAACGGGCGGATGATCTGCTCGTTGACGTTCATGGTCTGGCCGCCGCCCATCATCTGGGACTGGAAGCTGAAGCGGACGAAGTCGCGAGTGGCGGTGTAGAAGCCGAAGCCGAAGATCAGCCCGAACAGCGCCAGGACCGCATAGGCGATGGGCGACGCGAAATAACTCTTGAGTTCCTTGCGGCAGATGAGGAGTACGTTCTTCACTTCTTGTCTCCTTCCTTAACCTGGTCCTTCTGCTCGGCGGCGGTGAGCTGGAGGAAGATGTCCTCGAGGCTGAGGCCGACGGCGCGCAACTCGCTGAGGCTCCAGCCGGCATTGACCACGGTGCGGGCGAGTTCGGCGCGAATGTGGCGGCCTTGCAGGCTCTCAATCTCGAAAGTGAGCCGGCCGTTTTTGGAATCCTTCATGACCACGCGGCTGACGCCGGCCACCTGCTCGAGGCGCTGCTGCACGTCGGTGGGGTTGGGGCGGCCGTCGGCGGCTTCCACTTCGAGCGCCACGGCTTCGGCGCCGCGCAGGCGATTGGTGAGGTTCGAGACCGAATCGATGGCCACCAGCTTGCCGCGGTCGATGATGATGACGTGCTCGCAGGAATGCTCCACTTCGGAGAGGATGTGGGTGCTGAGGATGATGGTGTGCTCACCGGCGAGCGACTTGAGCAGCTCGCGGATTTCGATGATCTGCTTGGGGTCGAGGCCGGAAGTGGGCTCGTCGAGGATGAGGACGGGGGGGTTGTGGATGATGGCCTGGGCCAAGCCCACGCGCTGGCGGAAGCCCTTGGAGAGCTTGCCGATGAGGCGGGTGCGGACGTCGCCGATGGCGCAGCGGCCCACGACATCAGAGATGCGGCGGGCCAGGTCGGCGGAGGGGATGCCCTTCAGCTTGCCGACGAAGGTGAGATACTCGATCACCTCCATCTCGGGATACAGGGGCGGCGACTCCGGCAGGTAGCCGATGCGCTTCTTGACCTCCATGGCGTTCTCGAGCACGTCGAAACCGGCGACGTTGGCGGTACCCATGGTAGGGGGAAGGAAGCAGGTAAGGACCCGCATGGTGGTAGTCTTGCCGGCGCCGTTGGGGCCGAGGAAGCCCACGATTTGGCCCTTTTCGACCTCGAAGGAGATATTGTCCACGGCGACAGTGCGGGCGTATCGCTTGGTTAGACCTTGCACTTTGATCATATTGAAGTGTTCCAGACCAGACAGGCGGTCGACTGAAATTTCATGATACGGACGGCGGGGAAGGGTTGTCAAACGGGGGCGGAAGCAGGGGCCGCTCGCATCAGCTACAGTAGAGACTTGTCTTTCGCGCTGGTTCAAACTCCGGGGATCGCCGCGCCGGCGCTGGCCACGGCGGTGGGGCTGGCGGGGGCGGCACTGGGGCTGTGGCTCACGGGATTGCGGAGCCGCCCCAGGGTGGTGGTGCCATTCAGCGCGGGGGTGCTGCTGGGAGTGGCGCTGTTCGGGCTTTTGCCGGAACTGGCGGTGGAACTGGGGTGGACGGCCAGCCTGGTTCTGTTTGCAGCGGGGTATGGGCTGCTGCTGGCGATCAACCGGTACGCGTATCCGGTATGCCCCACTTGCGCGCACGATCACGATCACAACGCTTGCGCCACGGAATTGCACGGCTTCGCGGGCCCGCTGATTGCGGCGGCGGCCTTGCACAGCTTTGTGGATGGCTGGAGCGTGGCGACGGTGCAGTGGACGGCGCCGCTGGGGCTGAGGGTGGCGGTGCCGCTGGCGGTGGCGCTGCACAAACTGCCGGAAGGGATGGCGCTGGGCGGGATTCTGCGGGCGGCGGTGAAAGGGCGCGCGGCGGCGCTGGGCTGGTGCGTGGTGGCGGAAGGGACGACGCTGGCGGGCGGCGCGCTGGGCCTGGCGATGGCGCCACACCTGGGGACTGGGTGGATCGCGTATCCACTGGGGATCGCGGCGGGCTGGCTGTTTTACCTGGGCTTCCACGCGGTCCACGAAGAGTGGAAACGGCGCGGCGCGGGCCCGGCGTTCGCATCGGCGCTGGCGGGAGTGGCGGGCGCGGCGGTGATTCAGAGAGGGGCGGAGGCGTTGTTCCGGTAGGGCGGACTGTAGGTGAGCTGTCGCCGCGGCTTCACGCTTTGCCCCGGCCGAGGCGCGCCGGCTGCCGTGGCGGCAGCGCGGGCGTGGTCTCCAGAGCCGCTTCTTGCCGCAGCAACTCGAGGAACGTCCGCGTGGCCTGGTTGAACGTCTTCCGGCGGCGGTGGATGATGCCCAGCGGCCGCACCAGCGTGCAGCCCTTGATGGGGATCGCCACCAGCCGCCCTTGCTCGATGTCGTTGCGCAGCACGCGCACCGGCATGATGCTGATGCTCGAGCCCAGCACCACCGCTTCCTTCATGGTCTGGATGTTGTCGAAGTGCATCGCCACGTTCAACTGCGCCCCGTTTTCGCGCATATAGCGCTTCACCTCGCGCCCCACGCGGAGATCGTCGTCGAATGCCACGAAGCTCTGCTGCGCCAGGTCGGCCAGGTCCAGCGTTTCTCTGGCCGCCAAAGGATGCGAGGGAGCGGCCGCCACCATCATCTTCTCCTCGCGCCACGGAATCGCGGTGATTTCCCGGTTGGATTCCGGGTAACTCACCAGGCCCAGGTCGGCTTGGTCCGTGACCACAGCGTCGTAAACCTTCTCGGGACGCAGGTACTCGACCAGCAGCACCGCTTCGGGCATCCGGCGCGACAACTCGCGCTCCAGGCGCGACATGTCCGAGAGGCCCACCGAGTAAATCGCGGCCACCCTGACCGTGCCTTGCACGCGGCCCTTGAGCGTTTCCAGCGATTCCTCGAACTCTTCCCTGCGGCGCAGGACGTCGCGGCAGAACTCGTAGTACAGGCGCCCCGCTTCGGTCAGCTCGACGGGCCGGGTGCTGCGATCCAGCAACTGGACCCCCAATAAGCGTTCGGTTTCGTGCAGGTACTGGCTGGCGGCGGACTGGCTCACGCCGCAGACTTCCGCGCCGTGGCTCACGTTGCGCGCATGGGCGATATCCCTGAAGAGCTTGAGATGTTCGAGCGTCATACTCCAGGGTCTATTATAAGCCAAGATGATATTTTTGAATAATAATATCCAAATAACTTAAATTCTGTTATACTGCTTTCTCACTCTCCCCGTCGAGAGATCTCCTTATGAATCAGGACACTGCAACTGTAGACGCACCACCGCCGGGTGGGGTAATGTGGCCCTCAATCCCAGCACCCGTCACGCTCTTTGTGTGCGCCAATTGCGCCCGTCCGGGCCAGGCTCCCACCTCCGCGGGCCGGCCGCGGCCGTCCGTTCCGGATTTCGGCTGGCCCTGGCCGGTGCGGCAAATCCTGGTGGCCTGCACCGGGCGGCTTCAGCCGGAGCACGTGCTGAAGGCCTTCGAGGCGGGGTCCGACCTCGTCTCGATGGTCGCCTGCCAAGAGGACAACTGCCACTATCTGGAGGGCAGCAAGCGCTGCGCGCGCCGGGCCGACTACCTCCGCTCCATCCTCGATGCCATCGGGCTGGGCGGCCGGCGTCTGATGCTTTTCCATCTGCCGGGCACGGCCGCGGAGGACATGGCGCTGGCAGCCGGAAGGCCCGCGCTGGCGTGCGCTTGCGAGACGCTGGACGCCCAGGCAGCCGCCATCCGGGACCAGGTCGTCGAGGCTCTCGCGGCGCTGCCCCCCAACCCTTTGCGCCAGGCTCTCCCGGCCGGACACGCCGAAGAATCCTGGCAGGAAGTGGATATCAGCTATGACGACAACGAAGAGTAAACTTGCCCGGACGCTGAGCTCCGGCCGTCTGGCCATCACCGCCGAGTGCCTGCCGCCATTGAGCGGCGACGCCGGCGCGGTGAGGAAGCTGGCGGCCGTTTTGCCGTCCAGTTTGGATGCGCTGGTGGTGGCGGATAATTGCGGCCAGATCGCCGGTTCGGCCCTGGCGTGCGCCGCGATTCTGGCGGCGGAGGGCCGCCCCAGCGTGCTCTCCATGGTAACCCGCGACCGCAACCGCATTGCGCTGGAGAACGACGCCCTGGGCGCGGCGGCGTTGGGTATCGATGCGGTCTTCTGCCTCAGTGGCGACCACCAGTCCCTGGGAATCTGCCCGCAAGCGGCCGGCGCTTACGATATCGACTCCATCCAGTTCACCCAGGCCCTTAAGAAGATGATGCTCTCGGGCCAGGGCTTCAACGGGCACACCATCGATCCCCTGCCGGAGTGGCTGCTGGGGGCGGCGGCTCACCCCTACCAGCAACCCATGGAATTGAGCCTGCTGCGCCTCCGGAAGAAGATTGCGGCGGGAGCGGATTTCCTGCTGACGCAGGCGGTGGTCGACCTGCCAGGCTTCACGCGCTGGATGGATGCCATCCGGGAGGCGGGGCTGGACCAAAAGGTGGCGATTATCGCCAGCGTGCAGCCGAACGAGGGCGTGGCCATTGCCGCGGAGATGGCCGCCGCGCTCAAAGGCGTCCCCGGAGTCCGTGGCATTCACATTTTGAGCGGCGGGTGCGAAGCGCTGGCCGCTAGCGTGATCCAAGAAGCTGGATTGGTTTAGACGAGGCCTGGTATGCCCGATCGTTACCACATTCACACCGTTCCGACGCCGCCGCGCTTCCGCCGCATCGGCAAGTTCGGGAACGTCGATTGGCGGGAGGATTGCTCGCGCTGCACCAATTGCGTCAAGCTCCGCTGCCTCTACGACGTTTACCGGCACGAAGCGGCCTACAATCGCGACCCGCTGACGCCGCTCGAAACATCCGACGAATGCAAGGCCTGCCTCTCCTGCGTGCAGGGCTGCACCAAAGGCTTGCTTAGCGCCTCGGTCAACCCCGAATTCCTGGACCTGGGCGACGAGTACTGGAAGCCGGACATCCTGCTCACCACCTGGAATCAGTCCGACACCGGCAGGATTCCCGTCTCGGGCGCAGGCTACCGCGGGCGATTTCACGGGCCCGGCTTCGACTCCATCTGGACCGACATGTCGGAGATTGTGCGGCCCACCCGCGACGGCATTCACGGGCGCGAGTACATTTCCACCAGCGTGGATATCGGGCCCAAGCCCCTGCGCCTGCGGTTTACGCCCGACGGACGGATGCTGACCGCGCCGTCCCATCTGCTCGAGATCCAGCTTCCGGCGATCCTGGACCTGCCTGCCTGGCCGGTCGAAGACGCGGGCGGCGACCTGGCCAAAGCCCGCGCCGCGGCGGCCGGGGAGCTCAAGACTCTGGCCGTGATGCCGGTTGCCGAGGCCACGCCCGATCCTTTCGTCGTGCCGCTGCTCGGCCGGGACGACATCGCCAATAGCCTTGAGATTCTCAAAGCCGCGCGCATGGCTCAAGTGGAGGATTGCCCGGAAGTGGCGGAGTTGGCCGGCAAGGTGCTGGCCGTCAACCCGCGGGTGATTCTCTCGGTGCGCATGCCGCTGGGCCCGGCGGCGGCCGGCCGCATTCTGGATCTGGCCGGCGAGCGCATCAAGGTATTCCATCTCTGCGCCGATTTGCACGGGCGCGAGCGGCTCGAGAGCGGGCGCCCCGGCCGGCACATCAAAGACGCTCTGCGCGAATTGCACGGGCGGCTGGTGAAGGAAGGGATACGCGACGAGGTGACGCTGATCGTCTCCGGCGGCATCGCCCTGGCCGAGCACATGGCCAAGGCCATCATCTGCGGCGCCGACCTGGTGGCCGTGGATACGGCCCTGCTGGTGGCGTTGGGATGCCGTGTCTGCCGCCACGCGCGCGGCACGGGAGCTTCGTGCAATCCCTGCCCGGCGGAGATCGGCTCGGCCGACGAGGTTTACGCCGCGCAGCGGATCGTGAACCTGATGGGCGCCTGGCACAGCCAGTTGATTGAAGTGCTGGGCGCCATGGGAATCCGCGAGGTTCGCCGCCTCCGCGGTGAAGTGGGGCGCGCCATGTTTTTGGAAGACATCGAGAGGGAGGCGTTCGGCGACCTGTGCCGCGTCCCCCGGAATCGGGTGAGCGCATGACCGCCAGCGACTGGCCCCAACAGGAAGTCGTGCGCGAGGTTCGTCCCGCGCCCGATCGCTATCGCAACGCCCTGGGCAAATACCGCATCGACCGCTCGGCGGCGTGCGCCGGGTGCGGCCGGTGCGTCGAGGTGTGCTCCTACGGCGTTCACGCCAAGCCGCCGGGGTACGCCTTCACGCTGCGTCCGCAAGATCACCTGTGCATCGGCCCGGAGTGCGCCGAGAGCCCCGAATCCTGCGTGGCCCAATGCCGCCAGCACGCGCTCACCATGCGCCGAAACCCCAGTTCCGAATGCATGGGCGATCCGCGATGGTCGAGCGACCTGATCCTGGCCAACTGGCACGAGGCCGCCACCGGGCACGCAGCGCCGCCGCATATCGAGTCCCGCCACGGAGCCTCGGGCGGCGGGTTCGACAGCATGCGCTTCAAGTTCGAGGTTCCCGGCCTCGAGCAGCCGGTGGCTGCACCCACGGCTGCGGAGATCGACACCGGTCTCGATCTCAACAACCGCGGCGATGGCCGTCCGCAGGCCCACATCGACATCCCGGTTTACGGCGGCGGCATGAGCTTCGGGTCGGTGAGCATCCACACCATCCTGGCTAAAGCCCGCGCGGCCGTGGCGTGGAACAGCTTCACCTGCACCGGCGAGGGCGGATACCCCGATCGCCTGAGGCCTTACGACGACCACGTCATCACGCAAGTGGCCACCGGCCTTTTCGGCGTGCGCGAGGATACCATCCAGCGCGTGCGCATCGTCGAGTTCAAGTACGCCCAGGGCGCCAAGCCCGGGCTGGGCGGGCACCTGTTAGGCGACAAGAACACTCCCGCCGTCGCCCGCATGCGCGGGGCGGTGGCCGGCAACGCCCTGTTCAGCCCCTTCCCCTTCCACAGCGTGTACAGCGTGGAGGACCACAAGAAGCACTTGGATTGGATCAAGGAAGTGAACCCCACCTGCCTGGTGAGCGTGAAGGTCTCGACGCCCACCGACGTGGACATGGTGGCCGTGGGCAGTTACTACGCCGGCGCCCACATCATTCACCTCGATGGGAGCTACGGCGGCACCGGCGCGGCTCCCGACATCGCCAAGAAGAACATTGCCATGCCCATCGAATTCGCCATTCCCAAGGTGCACAAGTTCCTAAGCGCCGAGGGCATTCGCGAGAAGATCACGCTCATCGCCTCGGGCGGCATCCGCACCGCGTTCGACGTATTGAAGGCCATTGCCCTGGGCGCAGATGGCGTGGTCATCGGCACGGCCGAGCTGGTGGCGCTGGGCTGCGTGCGATGCGCTTCTTGTGAAAGCGGCCGGGGCTGCCCGCGCGGCATCGCCTCCACCGACCCCGAGCTGATCCAGCAGATGAGCGTCGAGTGGGCCACGCAGCGGCTCATCAATCTCCAAAACGCCTGGCGCGAGCAAATGGTCGGGGTGCTGGCGCGGCTCGGCATGTCGTCAATCCGCGAGCTGCGCGGGCGCACCGATGTGCTGTGCTACTTGACGGGCGATCCGGACGGGGAGGTGTGGCAATGAGCGAGTTTGCCGAACGACTACTGGCCAGCCGGTCGCAGATCTATCCGGCCGACGATCGGCCCATCCAGTCCGAGCCGGCCGAGGAAGGCGGCTGCGGCGTCACCGGCTTCGCCTGCAACGTGCCGCTCAGAGGGCGATTCATCTACGAGCCGTCCATCCAGATGCAGAACCGCGGCAACGGGAAGGGCGGCGGCATCGCGGCCGTCGGCCTGGTCCCGGAGCAACTGGGCATCTCCGCGGAGATGCTGGAGAGCCATTACCTGCTGCAAATCGCCCTGCTCGATCCGGATTGCCACGCCGAGCTCGAACGGCAGTTCATACTGCCCAACTTCGACATCGCCGTTTCCACGCGCCAGGCGCACCTCGACGACTATCGCGACATCCCGGGGCTGGAAGTGCGGCCGCCCGACGTCCACCGTTATATCGTCCGTGCCCAGCCTGAAGCGCTGGCCGCATTTGCCGCCTCCGCCGGCCTCGAGGGCCTTTCGCCGCGCGCGCTCGAAGACGAGTTCGTGTGGCGCAACTCCTACCAGCTCAACGAAGCCTTCTACGCGTCGCTCGGCGAGAAGCGCGCGTTCGTCCTCTCCCACGGGCGCAACCTGCTGGTCTTCAAGATGGTGGGTTATGCCGAGCAGAACGTCGAGTATTACCAGCTCCAGGATTTCAAGGCTCACGTGTGGATCGCCCACCAGCGCTATCCCACCAAGGGGCGCGTGTGGCATCCCGGCGGGGCCCACCCGTTCGTCGGTTTGAACGAGGCCCTGGTGCACAACGGCGATTTCGCCAATTACCACTCGGTGTGCGAGTATCTGCGCCAGCGCAACATCCGCCAGCAGTTCCTCACCGACACCGAGGTATCGGTCCAGCTCTTCGATCTGTGGGACCGCGTCTACCGATACCCGCTGGAATACATCATCGAGGCGCTGGCCCCCACCACCGAGCTGGATTTCGACCAGTTGCCGCCGGAAAAGCAGATCATCTACCGCCAGATCCAGGCCACCCACATTCACGCCTCTCCGGATGGCCCGTGGTTCTTCATCATCGCCCGCAGCCGCCAGGACCGGTTTCAACTGCTGGGCATCACCGACACGGCCATGCTGCGGCCGCAGGTCTTCGCGTTTTCCGATAGCGGCAAGGTGCAGATCGGCTTGATCTGCTCCGAGAAGCAGGCCATCGACGCCACCCTGCGCAGCCTGGCCAAGGAAGACCCGCGGTTCTGCCCCGTCGCCGACAAGTATTGGAACGCCCGCGGCGGCTCCAGCAGCGATGGCGGCGCTTTTATTTTCACCGTGGCGCCGGACGGCAACGGCGGCAAGCGCCTGGCCTGCACCGACAAGTTCGGCCGCGAAGTGAAGCTCCAGGGCGGCACGGTCCGCTGCGACCAGTCGGGCGTCGAGGTCCGCCACGATCCGTCGTCCGATGGCGGCATCCGGGAAAAGCTGCACGAGGGCGACATAGCGGGTCTCTTTGCGTACATGCGCGATCTGCCCGCGTGGCCGGCGGACGAGTTGCAGCGCTTCTGCCATGCCGTCATTCAAGCGGCGGACAACGCCAAATCCCGCGCCGCGGCCATCGAGCTGCTCACCATGCTGCATGACCGGCATTTCCCCACCGGCGACAAGCGCCGCGCCACCGTTACCCAAGCGGTCGAGCAGGCCATCGAGCGGCTTTTCGATTCCGCGCCGCTCTTTGCGGAGCCGGCCGTGCGTTTCTGGCGGCGGATCACTTTCGCCGCGCGCGATCGCCTCGCCGCCCCGCAGCCGGGCGAGGAGCTTCTCATCGTCGATTCTCAAGGCTTCCCGCCGGAGGGCGACGATTGCGACGCCGTGCTGCTCGATCGCGCCCACAAGTTGGGCTGGAAGCGGTTCGCGGTGTACCGGCTCCGCGGGCAGCGGTTCCACGGCGCGGGCCTCGGCCCGGCCACCGACGGCGTCCGCCTGGATCTCTACGGCTCCAACGGCGACTATACCGCCAGCGGCATGGACGGCCTCGAAATCCACATCCACGGCAACGCGCAGGACCAGGTGGCCCAGATCGCCAAGTGCGG
Organism: Bryobacteraceae bacterium; assembly: GCA_049515735.1. GTDB lineage: Bacteria > Acidobacteriota > Terriglobia > Bryobacterales > Bryobacteraceae > Fen-178. The sequence continues at coordinate 42,257 of JBEKTU010000023.1, read as the reverse complement.
CAAGCTGGTCATCCACGGCGACGTGGGACAGACGTTTATGTACGGGGCCAAGGGCGGCGAGGTGTACGTCCTGGGCAATGCGGCCGGCCGGCCGCTCATCAACGCCGTGGGGCGTCCGCGCGTGGTGATCAACGGCACGTGCCTGGATTTTCTGGCGGAGTCGTTCATGGCCGGAGATCCCCTGGCCGGCGGCGGCTTCGTAATTCTGAACGGCATTGCATTCGACGCCCAGGGCCGCATGGCCGCTCTCCCCACGCCTTACCCCGGCGCCAACCTGTTCTCGCTCGCCAGCGGCGGCGCGATTTATATCCGCGACCCCCGGCACAAGGTGGTCGAGCGCCAGCTCAATGGCGGAGTGTTCTCGCCGCTCGGCGACAAGGACTGGCGGCTGATCCGCCCGTACCTCGAGGAGAATGAGCGGCTGTTCGGCGTCCGCATCGACGATCTGCTCACCGTGGATGGCGAGCTTCGGACGCCGCAGGATGTCTACCGCAAGGTCAGCGCGGTTAAGCTCTCGGTGCTGGCCGGCTCGGAGAAGAAGAAATGAGCACTGCGATCGCGGCAACCATCGAAATCCAAGACCTCGGAGGCCTGGCGGGCGACGTGAAAGCGCGCAGCGGGGCGTCGCCCATGAGCTGCTTCCAGTGCGCCAAGTGCTCCAGCGGCTGTCCCGTCGCAGCCCGCGCCGATCTCAAGCCGCACGAGGCGGTCCGCATGGTGCAGATGGACCAGCGGGAGGCGGTTCTTTCGAGCCGCTTCATCTGGGAGTGCACCTCCTGCCAGACCTGCTCGACCCGCTGCCCACAGCAAGTGGATCCCGCGGCCATGAACGACGCTTTGCGGGCCATGAGCCGGGCGGCGCGCAAGGTCTCCGTGGGAACGGCCGTGCCGGCTTTCAACGATATCTTCCTCGCCACCGTGCGCCGCCGGGGGCGGATCTATGAAATGGGCCTGATGGTGCGGTTCAAACTGCGCACCCGGCGCTTGTTCGAAGACATCGGCAAGGCCCCGGCCATGCTGCTGAAAGGCAAGCTGCCGCTGGTGGGGCCGCGCATCGCCGGGCGGGCCGGGCGCAAGGCCATGTTCCGCCGCGCCGCCCAGGGAGGTGACCAGTGAGTTACGTGTTCTTTCCAGGCTGCTCGCTGGATGGCACCGCTAAGGACTTCCACCGCTCCACGCTGGCGGTGGCAGCCAAGCTGGGTCTCGACCTGCCCGAGTTAAAGGACTGGATCTGCTGCGGCTCGACCGCCGCCCACTCCACCGATCCGTTGCTGGCCGATGCGCTGCCCGCCAAGAGCCTCTCGAATGCCGGCGGGGCGACGGTAGCCGTAGCCTGCGCCGCGTGTTACAGCCGGCTCAAAACGGCCAACCATCGCATCGCCGGAGACCCAGCCGTGCGCGCCCGCGTGGCGCGCGTGGTGGGCAACGACTACGACGGCCTCACTCCTGTGCGTCACCTGCTTGAGATCCTCTGCCGCGACATTGGCCTCGCGCGCATTGCCCAATCTATACGGCGCCCGCTGGCGGGCCTGAAGGTGGCCTGCTACTACGGCTGTCTGCTCACGCGTCCGCCCGAGATCACCAACTTCGATGACGCCGAGAACCCCACGCTGATGGACCGGCTCATGGAGACCGCCGGCGCCACGCCTCTCGAATGGCCGCACAAGACCGAGTGCTGCGGGGCCAGCTTCTCCATCACCGACGCCAGCATCGTTCTGGAGTTGAGCAACCAGATCCTGGCCATGGCCCAAGCTGCCGGCGCCGACTGCATCGCCACCGCGTGCCCGTTGTGCCAACTGAATCTGGATATGCGGCAGAAGGATATCGAGGCCCGCTTCGGCCGCCAGTACAATTTGCCGGTCTTCTACTTCACGCAGTTGCTGGGCCTGGCGATGGGCTGCCCGGCGGACGAGCTTTCCTTACGCAGCCTGGTTGTGGAGCCGCAAGAGGTGCTTGCAGCCAAAGGGATCGGGTGCTGAGGCGCGACCATGATGGAACATAAGGATAACGGACACAACGCACCCGAGGCCGTCGGCGCCGTGCTGGTCTGCGGGGCCGGCATCACCGGCATCCAGGCCTCGCTGGACCTGGCCGGGAGCGGCTTCAAGGTCTATCTGCTGGATTCCTCGCCGGCCATCGGCGGGCGCATGGCACAGCTCGACAAGACCTTCCCCACCGGCGACTGCGCCATGTGCATTCTGTCGCCCAAGCTGGTGGAGTGCGCCCGCAACAAGAATATCGAGATCGTCACGCTGGCGGATATCCAGGGAATCTCCGGTGAGCCGGGCAACTTCAAGGTCAAAATCCGCCAAAATCCGCGCTACGTGGACCTCGACAAATGCAACGCCTGCGGCGACTGCACGGAGGCCTGTCCAGTCAGCCTGCCGAGCGAGTTCGACCGCCGCCTGGGCACGCGCAAAGCCATCTTCCGCCCCTACCCGCAGGCCATCCCCAACGTCTTCGGCATCTCCAAAGCCGCGGGCCGCGCGCCCTGCAAGGCATCTTGCCCGGCCGGCGTGAACGTGCAGGGTTACGTGGCGCTTATCGGCGCCGGCAAGTTCAAGGAAGCTTACGAGCTGATCCGCGAGCGCTGCCCGCTTCCGGCCGCCTGCGGGCGGGTGTGCCAGCATCCCTGCCAGGATAAGTGCAACCGCGCCGAAATCGACGAAGCGGTGAACGTCCGCGACCTCAAGCGTTTCGCCGCCGACTACATCCACGCCAACCCCGAGGAATATCCGCCCGCCAAGCCGGCCGCCGCGAAGCTTGAGGCCAAGGTGGCCATCGTGGGCGGTGGTCCGGCCGGTCTGACGGCCGCTTCCGACCTCGCTCTGCTCGGTTACGGAGTCACCGTGTTCGAAGCGCAGGCGCGCCTGGGCGGCATGTTGCGCTACGGCATTCCCGCCTATCGCCTGCCTAAGGACGTCTTGGACAAGGAGATCCAGTACATCCTCGACCTGGGTGTCGAGGCGCGAATCAATACCCCGGTGGCCGATCCCAAGAGTCTGCTGGGCGCTGGCTACAATGCCGTGTTCGCCGCCCCTGGTGCGTGGATCAGCCGCACGCTGGGCATTCCCGGCGAGTCCGCGCCCGGCGTTTGGGCGGGGCTCGATTTTCTTCACCAGGTCAACAGCGGCAAGAGGCCGCAGGTCGGACCGAGAGTGGTGGTGATCGGCGGCGGCGACGTGGCCATGGATGCCGCTCGCTGCGCCCGGCGTATGCCCGGCGTGAGGTCGGTCGACCTGGCGTGTCTGGAGAACCGCGCGGAAATGCCGGCGCACTCCTGGGAGGCGGCCGAGGCGCTCGAAGAAGGCATCGTCTTCCACCACCGCGTGGGGCCGACAGAGATCGAAACCGCCGGCGGCAAGGTTTCCGGCGTCGCTTTCCGCGCCTGCACCAGCGTGTTCGACCAGGGCAAGCGGTTCAACCCTCAATTCGACGATTCGAAGACCAGCGCGCTGGCCGCCGACACCGTCATCGTCACCATCGGGCAGGGAGTCGATTCGGCGGGGCTGGGTGTCGCTGCCGGTCCGGGCGGGCGCATCGTTGCCGGCAAGGACACCCTGGCCACCAGCGTCGACGGCATATTTGCCGGAGGTGACGCAGTGCTGGGCCCGGCCTCGATGGTGGACGCCATGGCGCAAGGCCACCGGGCGGCCGAGGCCATCGACGCTTACCTGCGCGGCACGAAGCTCGCGCCCACCAACGGCGCGCACGTCGAAACGGCGGACAATCCAAAACCGGACGCCGCGAAGCGCGAACGCGTCAGGATGCCGCAGGCCGCACCCGCCGCGCGGCTGAGAGATTTCACCGAAATCGATCTGGGCTACAGCCCGGAGCAGGCCATCGCCGAGGCCCAGCGGTGCCTGGCCTGCGGTCTGTGCAGCGAGTGTATGCAGTGCGTGAAGGCGTGCGCGGCCGGGGCGGTGTGCCACGACCAGCAGGCGGAGGAACACGAGATCGCCGTCGGCAGCGTCATCCTCACCCCCGGCTTCGAGGAGTTCCAGGCCTCGCTGCGCGGCGAATTCGGCCACGGCCGCTATGCCAATGTGCTCTCCAGCGTGCAGTTCGAGCGGATGCTCTCGGCCGCGGGTCCCACCGGCGGCCACGTCGAACGGCCTTCCGACGGCGGCGAAGTGCGCAAGATCGCTTTCATACAGTGCGTGGGCAGTCGGGATGCCGCCCGCGGCAACGGCTACTGCTCGTCCATCTGCTGCATGAGCGCCACCAAGGAGGCCATGGTCGCCCTGGAACACGCGCACGGGCAGAAGCTGGATGTCTCCATCTTCTGCATGGATGTGCGGGCGTTCGGCAAGGAGTTCGACAACTACGTCAACCGCGCCCGCGACGAGCACGGCGTGAAGTACATCCGCGCCATCCCCTCGCGCGTGGTCGAGATGCCCGGCACCAGGACGCCGCGCGTTCGCTACTTCGACCAGGCGGGCGTGGAGCAGCAGCAGGAATTCGACCTGGTGGTGCTCAGTGTGGGCCTGCGCGTTCCGCCCAGCGTCAGGGAAATGGCTGGGCGGCTGGGCCTCGATCTCAACCAGTTCGGCTTCGCGCAAACCGAGCGGCTTTCTCCCCAGGCGACATCCCAGCCCGGCATTTACGTGGCCGGGGCGTTCCAGGAACCCAAGGACATTCCGGAATCGGTGGCGCAGGCCTCTGCGGCGGCGGCCTGTGCCATGGATCAGCTTGCCTCCGCGCGTGGCAACTTGATCCAGCGCCACGAGTATCCCTGGGAACGCGACACCGCCGACGAATCCCCGCGCGTGGGCGTGTTCATCTGCCACTGCGGCCACAACATCGCTTCGGTCATCGACGTGGAACGGGTGGCCGGCCGGGCGGCCAAGATGCCTAACGTCTTCCACGCCGAAGCCAGCCTCTACACCTGCTCGGACACCAACCAGCAGCACATCAAGGACGCCATCAATAAGCACCGGCTGAACCGGCTGGTGGTGGCCTCATGTTCGCCGCGCACTCACGAGATCCTCTTCCAGGAGACCCTGCGCGAGAGCGGGCTCAACCAGTACCTGTTCGCCATGACCAACATCCGCGACCAGTGCTCATGGGTCCACAAGGACGACCCCGTCGCGGCCACCGACAAAGCCGTGGACCTGATGTCCATGGCGGTCGCCCGCGCGCGCCATTTGAAGCCTCTCGAGACCGGCCAACTGCCGGTGACGGCATCGGCCCTGATTATCGGCGGCGGTCTGGCGGGCATGACCGCCGCGCTCGCCATCGCCGACCAGGGCTTCGATGTCCACCTGGTGGAAAAGGAAGCGGCCTTGGGCGGCAATCTTCGCCATGTCCACACCACTCTCGAGGGGGCCGATGTGCAATCTTACCTTCGCGGCCTGGTGGCCAAAGTTGAGTCGCACCCCAAGATCCATGTGTATGTGAACTCCACGCCGGCCAGTATCGCCGGCCACGTGGGCAACTTCAAGAGCGTCCTGAATGTGGCCGGGCGCGAGCTGCCCATCAGTCACGGCGTGGTGATCGTCTCCACCGGCGGCGAGGAGCGGCCGACCGCGTTGTACCTCCACGGCCGGAACCCGCACGTGACCACGCAAAGCCAACTCGAGGCGGCCCTGGCCGGCGGAATTCTCCCGCCCGAGCTGAGTGCCAAGCCGAATCCCACCGTGGTCATGATTCAGTGCGTCGAGAGCCGCAACGACGAGCACCCATATTGCAGCCGCATCTGCTGTTCGGAGGCGGTGAAGAACGCGCTGGAGATCAAGCGCCGCCTGCCGCGCGCCACGGTTGCGGTTCTGGGCCGCGACATCCGCACCTACGGATTCCGCGAGTTGTACTTCCAGCAGGCACGCGAGGCAGGTGTGCTCTTCGTCCGCCATCCGGAGAAGAGCGACCCGCTGGTGGTGGAAGATGGCGGCAAGCTGAAGGTCACCGTTCACGATGGCTCCAGCAACCGCGACCTGGTGTTGCGGCCGGACCTGCTCGTGCTCTCGACCGGCATCGCTCCGGCCGCCGGCAACCCGGCGCTCTCCGGCCTGCTGCGCAGCGCTCTCACCGCCGACGGTTTCTTCCTCGAGGCCCATCCCAAGCTCCGCCCGGTGGACCTGGCAAACGAGGGCGAGTTTCTATGCGGGCTGGCGCACTCGCCGCGATCCATCGATGAAACCATCGCCCAGGCACAGGCGGCGGCTGGAAGGGCCACCACCATCCTGTCAAAGGCCTATCTGGAGATTCCCGGCCAGGTGGCCCGTGTCAACCCGGTGGATTGCGTGGCCTGCGCCACGTGCGTGAAGGTCTGCCCGTATGGCGCGCCCATGATTAACGACCTGCACAAGGCCGAGATACAAGGCGCCATGTGTATGGGGTGCGGCAGTTGCGCTGCCGCCTGCCCGGCCCGCACCATCACCCTCCAGCACCAGGAAGACGGGGCGCTGGTGGCCATGCTCGACGAGTTGCTCGTCGCCGGAGTAAACCCATGATTCCCTCCAACGGAAACGGTTCCAGTATCCCCCACTGGGAGCCGCGGATCATCGCCTTCTGCTGTAACTACTGCGCCTACGCGGCCGCCGACCTGGCGGGCTCCAAGCGCATGCAGTATCCCGCCAACGTGCGCATCATCCATTCTCCTTGCACCGGCAAGATCGAGATGGAACACATCCTCGAGGCCTTCGAGAAAGGCATCGACGGCATCCTGGTGGCCGGGTGTCTGGAAGGCGGCTGCCACTTCCTCGAGGGCAATCTGCGCGCGCGCAAACGCACCGACCGCATCCGCGAGATCCTCGATAAGATCGGGGTCGGTGGCCAGCGGCTCAAGATGGTCAACCTCTCGGCGGCGATGGCCCCCACGTTTGTCGAGCGCGTCCAGGAAATCGTCGAGGCGGTGAGGGCGCTCGGCCCCAGTCCGCTCCATTCGTCCCACCAGACGGAAAGTGTAGGAGAGCCATGATTGTAGCTTCCCCCAAACCAATTACCGAACTGAAGAACCTGATCGCGCGCCACGGCAAGGTGCTTTTCGTGGGCTGCGGCACCTGCGTCACGGTGTGCCTGGCCGGCGGCGAACGAGAGGTGGGCATCGCCTCCTACGCCATCCGCATGGCTCGCAAGATCGAGGGCCAGCCCCTTGAGCTTACCCAGATCGCTATCGAGCGCCAGTGCGAAAACGAGTTCATCAAGGATCTGGCGGAGCCCGCGTCGAAGGCCGACGCCATCGTCTCGTTCGGCTGCGGCGCGGGCGTCCAAGCCATCGCCGAGCGATTCCCCAGCAAGCCGGTTTACCCCGGCCTCAACACGCACTTCCTGGGGATTCTCGAGGAGCAGGCCGTCTGGACCGAGAAGTGCCTCGGCTGCGGCGATTGCATGTTGGCCCAGTTCGGCGGCATCTGCCCCGTGACGCGCTGCGCCAAGCGGATGTTGAACGGCCCCTGCGGCGGTTCCACCGAAAAGCAGTGCGAGGTGGACGCCGATCGCCCCTGCGCCTGGCAGATCGTCTTCACACGCCTCAAGGCCATCGGCCAGCTCGATCGCCTGGACGACGTCGTCCCGCCCAAGGACTGGAGCACCGCCTGGCACGCCGGCGCCCGCAAGATTGTGCGCCCGGAGCACCAGGTATAGAAGGCGGAGACCCGGCGAAGGCTTGCAGCTCGCTTGTAGAGCACGCGAACCTGATGATCCGCATGTGTATTCGCCGCCGCGCAACCCGTCTTCTCCCTCTCCGGTATACTGAAGGCGTGGTGCACCGTCGGCAATGGAGCGAATCTTGAGTGACCTGGACCGGCTTCATGAGATCATCGACGCCTTGCCGCAGCAGCAGGTCCAGGCGCTCTTGGCCCTTCTCGCCCCTGCGCAGCCCATCAGCGATGAGGAGTTCGCCCGCTGCCTCGCAGGGGCTCCCGAAGAAGAAGTCGATGAAGAGACCATGGCCCGCATCCTGGCCGCCGAAGCCGAAGAGGGAGAGAGCATCTCTCACGCAGAGATGAAGCAGCGGCTTGGTCTGTGAAGAGGCTCCTGGTATATAGGCCTGCCGCTCAGCGCGAACTCAATCGCATGGACCGCTCCGAGGCGGAACGTGTCATCCGCGCCATGGAAGGATTCGCTGCCGCCGGTCTTGGCGACGTTAAGGCGCTGAAAGGCGCGTTGAAAGGCCGGTATCGCCTACGTGTGGGCAAATGGCGCATCTTTTTCAGTCTCGATCAACCTGGTAATGTCGTGGTGACCGACGTCGACAACCGCGGCCAGGCTTACTGAACGCGCTGGTCCTCCCCAATAACGCAGGAGAACTCTGAGCGCGATGGACTCCCTGCCCGCGGCGTCGATCACCGCCGCCTCAAGGGCATCGGCCAGCTCGATCGCCTGGACGACATCGTGCCGCCCAAAGATTGGTGTTGCGCGGCCCAACTGCTTTGCAGGTCTGAAACACTTTTTTGCCTTGCGCTGGTGGGACAATCCGTTGGAGAATAGCGGATCAGGAGCGCATCGAAAATGCAGACAGTTTCAAGAAGGCGGTTTCTGGAAGGAAGCGCCGTGGGCATCGCCGCGACCGGCTTGGGCGTGTCCTCGCTCTGCGCCCAGGATTGGGCTCGCCAGGCGGTCGACAAGTCGCCCAGGCGGCACGAGTGGGTATCGGTCAAATACGGCGCCAGAAGCGTCGAATCGTTTGTGGCTTACCCGCAGTCGCCGGGCAAAGCGCCCGCGGTCATCCTCATCCACGACGTTATCGCTATGGCCCCCTGGGTGGAAAACGTGGCCGATCGCTTTGCGGAGGTGGGCTATCTGGCCATCGCTCCCGATATGCTGTCGGGCCGGTCTCCCGAAGAACGGCAGCCGCTCGAATCCGCTGACGGAAAGAAGATTGGCCCGGCCCGCCGGCTGCCCCTCGCCCAGGTCGCCGCCGATCTCAACGCGCTGACCGACTATTCCAGGAAGCTTCCCGCGTGCAACGGCAAGGTTTGCGTGGTAGGCTTCTCGTGGGGCGGCGACGTGGCTTTCCGCTTCGCCACCACCCGCCGCGATCTCTCGGCGGCGTTCGTGTTCTACGGCGCCGGCCCTGAGCCGGAGGCCATCTCCAACATCCAGGCTCCCGTCTACGGTTTCTACGCGGGGACCGATACGCGCGTCCTCGCCACCGTTCCGGCCACCCAGCAACAGATGAAAGCCGCGAGCAAATTCTACGAGACGGTGACCTACGAAGGCGCCGCCCACGGGTTCATGCAGTCCGGAGCGCGGCCGGACGCCCCCCCAGCCGATAAGAAGGCGTGGGACGCCGCATGGATCAAGCTGAAGGCGCTCAGAGAGAAATTCAACTGAGCGCGCCGCAAGGAAATCCTGATGAAACTTCAAAAGTTACTTTGCGCCACTCTGGTGTGCCCTCTCGCCCTCGTCGCGGGCCAGGGGCAAACGAAACCGGCTCCCACCGCCGCGGCTTCCGACATCCCTCACTTGCGCAAGCAGAGTACGGCCACGCAACTGATTGTCGATGGCAAGCCGTTCCTGGCGTTGGGCGGAGAACTGAGCAACAGCGCCGCCACCAGCGTCGAGTACATGAAGATCGTATGGCCCAGGCTCGTCGCTCAGAAAGGACTCAACACCGTCCTGGCCGGCGTTTCCTGGAACCAGATCGAGCCGCAGGAAGGGAAGTTCGATTTCAGTGTGCTGGACGGCTTGATCCAGGGTGCACGGAGTCACAACATGCATCTCGTGCTGTTGTGGTTCGCGAGCTGGAAGAACGGTACGTCCAGCTACCCGCCCGATTGGGTGAAGAAGGACTTCGAAAGGTTCCCGCGCGCCGTGATGGTAGGCGATCAGACACCCTGGCCCGTGTTCGGAGGGATTCACTACCCGGTCACAGGGAGCTTGAGCATCGAACTGATGAGCCCCTTGGGCGATGCCACCCGGGACGCCGATGGGCGCGCCCTCGCGGCCATGATGCGGCACATCAAGGCCGTGGATGGCCAGCAGCACACGGTTCTCATGATCCAGGTGGAGAACGAAACGGGAATGCAGGGGGACACCCGCGACCGTTCGCCAATGGCCAATAAGGCTTTCGAGGGGCCGGTACCGAAGGAGCTGATGGATTACCTTCAGCAGCACAAGGACACCCTGATTCCGGAGTTGCGCAAGGTGTGGGAAGCGGCCGGCTTCAAAACCTCTGGGACCTGGGAAGAGGTGTTCGGCAAGGGCCGGCCGACGGATGAGATCTTCATGGCCTGGCACTTTGCGCGCTACATCAACCGGGTGGTCGAGATGGGCAAAGCCGAATACCCGATACCGATGTTGACGAACTGCCCGCAGGAGGGATTTGGAAGGGCGGTCGCGCCAGGCCGCGGAACCGGACAGAGCGGCGGCGCTATGCCCGACGCGATGGACATCTGGAGAGCCGGGGGGCCGAAAATCGATATGTTCGGAGCCGACGCTTACAGCGCCGACTTCAAGGGGTTTGTCGACAAGTACGCGCAGTCCGGGAACCCGCTTTTCATCCCCGAGACCAGGGGCAATATGGAAGCCAAGGCGATCTGGGTCTTCGGACACCATAATGCCATCGGTATGTCGCTGATGGGAGTGGAGAGATCGCCGACTCCCGATCCGGAAATGATCCGCGGTTACGAGCTGATCGCGCAACTGACGCCCCTGATCACGAAACACCAGGGCAAAGGCACGATGGCCGCTGTCTGGCTGGGCCCGAAGGACCCGCCGCAGAAGATCCAACTGGGAAATTACACGCTGGAGATCTTCCGTATGGTTCCCCAACTTGTGCCTGGGACGCCGCCACCGCAGGGCCCCCCACCGCCCTCGGCGGCAATTTTCATTTCGACCGGGCCTGACGAGTACTATGCCGCCGGCACCGATCTGGGTGTCATTTTTTCTCCCAACACGCCCGGTCCCGAACATGCCGGAGTGGGAACCATCGTAGAAGGCACGTTCGTGAACGGCCGTTGGATTCCCAGCCGCCAGCTCGCCGGCGATGAAGCCGGGCAGGGGCAGAATTTGTACTTGCGGACTCATCCCGGAAATCGGGTCCCGGACAGCTATGTGGGCATACAGCACTTCACCCTGTACCGCTACCGGTAAGCGCGGCCACGCCGCGTTTACGCCGAGGAGATCGTCATGAAACTTCTAACGTTGTTTTGCACCATCCTCGTGTGCCCTCTGGCCCTCGTCGCGGGTCAGGGTCAAACCAAACCGGTCCCCCCCACCGCCGCTTCCGACATCCCGCACTTGCGGAAGCAGGGGACGGCCACTCAACTGATCGTCGACGGCAAGCCGTTCCTGGCTTTGTGCGGCGAGTTGAGCAACAGCACCGCCACCAGCGTCGAGTACATGAAGCTGGTATGGCCCAGGCTGGTTGCGGCAAAGGTCAACACCGTTCTGGCGGGCGTCTCCTGGAACCAGATCGAACCCCAGGAAGGAAAATTCGACTTCAGCGTGCTCGATGGCGTGATCCAGGGCGCCCGGAGCCACAACATGCGCCTCATGCTCTTGTGGTTCGCAAGCTGGAAGAACGGTCTGTCCAGCTATCCGCCCGACTGGGTGAAGAAGGATTTCGAGCGCTTCCCGCGCGCCCAGATGATAGGGAACAACACGCCGTGGCCCGTCCTCGGAGAGACTCACACCCAGGTCACCGGGAATCTCAACATCGAGTTGCTCAGCACCTTCAGCGATGCCAGCCGCGACGCCGACGCCCGCGCCTTTGCGGCCCTTCTGCGGCACCTCAAGACCGTCGATGGCCAGCAGCACACGGTCATCATGATCCAGGTGGAGAACGAAGTCGGAATGCAAGGCGATACCCGCGACCGCTCGCCCGTGGCCAATCAGGCTTTCGCCGCGCCGGTGCCGAAGGAGTTGATGGACTATCTTCAACAGCACAAGGACACCCTCATTCCCGAGTTTCGCCAGGTGTGGGAGGCGGCCAGCTTCAAAACCTCCGGGACCTGGGAAGAGGTGTTTGGTAAGGGCGTCGCCACCGATGAAATCTTCATGGCGTGGAACTATGCGCGTTACATCGGCCGGGTGATCCAGGCGGGCAAAGCCGAATACCCCATACCGATGAACGTGAACGCCGCGCTGCCCAGAACGTCCTCCATCGCCGACCTGGCTGCCAAGGGTCCCGATCCCGCAAGAGCCGGGAGGTCTTTCGCCATCGGTGGCCCCATGGACGACATGATGGACCTCTGGAGAGCCGGGGCGCCGCGACTCGACATCCTCTCGCCCGACGTTTACGGTGACAGGGACTTCGTGGGGTGGTGCGCCCGGTACGCCCGATCCGGGAACCCGCTGTTCATACCCGAAACGCGGAATAATATGGAGGCCAAGGCCATGTACGTCTTCGGACGCCATGATGCCGTCGGTCTCTCGCTTATGGGGGTGGAAAGGGCGCCGACTCCCGATCCTGAAATGGTCCGCGGTTTCGAGCTGATCGCGCAATTAGCGCCCCTGATTGCAAAACACCAGGGCAACGGCACAATGTCCGCCGTCCTGCTGGGCGCGGACGACCCGCCCAGAAAAGTCCAGTTGGGGAATTACACCTTCGAGGTGGCGCGTATGAGGCCTCGGGTTGCGCCTGGCGCTCCGGCTGCGGCAGCGCCGCCGCCCGGATTTGCAGGCGCCATTTTCATTGCCACCGGGCCGGACGAGTACTATGCCGCCGGCACCGAAGTGACCGTCACTGTTTCGCCCAACACCCCGGGACCCGAGCATGCCGGATTCGGCACGGTGGAAGAAGGCATGTTCGTGAATGGCCGTTGGATTCCCAGCCGCCAGATCGCGGGCGATGAAACCGGGGAAGGGCAGAATTTATCTTTGCGGAGTCATCCCGTGGATCGCATCCCGGACGGCTATGTGGGCATACAGCGCTTTACCGTGTACCGCTACCGGTAAGCCAAGGAGATCACCATGAAACCGCGCAGCTTGTTGTACCCTACTCTGATTTGCTGTCTGGCCTTAGTCACGACTCAATGCGCCACCAGACCCGCTTCGACGGATATCCCTCACTTGCAAAAGCGGGGGGCAGCCACCCAACTGATCGTAGACGGCAAGCCGTTCCTGGCCTTGGCCGGAGAATTGAACAACGACAGCGCCACCAGCCTCGAGTTCGTGAATCGGCTATGGCCGAGAATCGTTCAGGCCAAAATCAACACCGTCCTGGCGGGCGTTTCCTGGAACCAGATCGAACACCAGGAAGGGAAGTTCGACTTCAGCGTCCTGGACGGTGTGATCCAGGGTGCGCGGAGGAACCACCTGCGTCTCATACTTCTGTGGTTCGCGAGCTGGAAGAACAGTCTGTCCAGTTATCCGCCCGACTGGGTAAAGAAGGATTTCCAACGCTTTCCGCGCGCTCAGACTCACGAGGGCAAGACCGTCGAACTCCTCACGCCCCTCAGCGATTCGAACCGCGACGCCGATGCCCGCGCCTTTGCCGCGCTGATGCGGCATGTGCGCGAGATCGATGGCCGCCAGCATACGGTCGTCATGATCCAGGTGCAGAACGAAGTGGGAATGCATGGGGACACGCGCGACTACTCGCCCGCGGCCAATCAGGCCTTCGCGGGGCCCGTTCCGAAGGATTTGATGGACTACCTTCAGCAGCACAAGGACACCCTGATTCCCGAGTTTCGCCAGGTGTGGGAAGCGGCCGGCTTCAAAACCTCAGGGACTTGGGAAGAAGTGTTCGGCAGGGGCGCCGTGACGGATGGATACTTCATGGCCTGGAACTATGCGCGCTACATCGGCCGGGTGGTCGAGGCGGGCAAAGCCGAATACCCCATACCGATGTTTGTGAACGCCGCGCTGTACGGAATTGGGAGGGGACCCCAACCCCCACCGAGCGGTGGCCGCCCTTGGGACCTCGTCATGGACATCTGGAGAGCGGGAGCGCCGCGACTCGATATACTCGCTCCCGACGCTTACGGCAACTTCACCGAATTCTGCGCCAAGTACACCCAATCCGGGAACCCGCTGTTCATACCCGAGTCGCTCAATGGGGCGGTAGGCGCAGGCAGGGTGCTGTACGCCTTCGGGCGTCATGATGCCATCGGTTTCTCGGCCATGGGCGCGGTTGAAAGGTCCAACACTCCCGACACCGATTTGATCGGCAGCTACGACGTGCTCACGCAGTTGACCCCTCTGATTCTCGAACATCAGGGCGACGGCACCATGTCCGCCGTTCTGCTGGGACCGGACGACCCGCCGCAGAAGGTCAGGGTGGGGAATTACACCCTGGAGGCCACGTTTATGAAGCCCCGGGTTGCGCCTCTGACACAGCCGACGCCCATCCCGCCGAACACCTTCGCGTCGGCTATTTTCATCGCCGCCGGGCCGGACGAATATTACGTGGCCGGCAGCGGCGTAATCCTCACGTTCTCTCCCAACACGCCGGGGCCTCCGCTGGCCGGATTGGCCACCGTGGAGGAAGGCAGCTTTGTGAACGGCCGCTGGGTTCCCGGGCGCCTGCTGGCCGGTGACAGCACCGAAGAGGGAGAGAGCATAAGGATATCCTGGGCGCCGGGGAGCTGGGTGCCCCTATACCGGCAACGATCCAGCCCCGACCCCATCCAGCGCGTGACCCTCTACCGTTACCAGTGAGGCCTGCGCGATCTCTAGCTGGCGAATAGTTCCTGCGCCTTAGTCAGCCGCTCTATTACGTTGACTCCATGCGGGCACTGAACTGTGCACCCCGAACAATCGGCGCACTTCACGCTGGTGTGCTTGGGACCCAGCTCCATGAAACGCTCGCGGCCCAAAGCGAACTGTCCGTAGCCATCGGCGTAGGTCACGATGCGCAGGATGTCGGCCACCGGCAGGTCCTGCCGGCAATCGCCATCGCACTTGCCGCAGGTGCGGCAGTAGAGCGGCCGGATCAGTTCCATGCGCTCGGCCAGCAGTTTCGCGTCCGGCGGGCCGAAGGGGCTCGCCATAGCCGTGAGGTTCTCTTCGAGCTGGTCGTTGTCGGTGATGCTGGGAAGGGTGGTGCTGACCACCTTGGGGTTGCGCATGGCCCACTTCAGGGCCGCCAGCAAGGCGCCGGGCTGCTTGAGCTTAGCGTAGGCCGGATCGCCCGGCTTAAGGCTGCGGAAGCCGCCCGCCATCACCTTAATCACCGCCACGCCTTTGCCGGCTGCGGCGGCCTGCTCGAGCACCGTCGTCACCGCGGGTTCGAGCGTGAAGTTGTAGGCGCTCAGGATGACATCGACATTTGGATTCTTGGTCAGCCACGGTACCAGCACCGGCTGGCCGGCGTGGGTGCTGACGCCCGCAAACCGGATCTTGCCGGCTTTCTTGGCGGTCTGCTGAGCGTCGATCAGGTCGTCGGTCACCTCTTCCGGCTTGCTCTTTGCGTGGAGATACCAGATATCCAGGTGATCGGTCTGCAATGACTTCAAACTGGCATCCAGGTCGTTGAGCGCGTCCTGCTTGGTGGCGCCATGGGTCTTGCTCGACAGCGTGATGCTGTTGCGCTTACCCTTGAGCGCGGCGCCCACCATGCGCTCGTTGTTGCCCGCCTGGTAACTGTGGGCCGTATCGAAATAGGTAATGCCCATATCGGCCCCGCGCTCGACCACGCTGCCGTCCGAAGTGATCATGCAGCCGAAGCCCACGCTGGTGACCTTCAGGCCGGTCTGGCCCAGGGTCCGGTATTCGAACTTGATGTCTGTGCCCCGCTTTGCGGGAGCCTGCGGTTCGGGACTTGTGGAGCGGGACGCAGACGCCAACGCGGGCAATCCGATCCCGGCCACGAGAAAGTTGCGGCGAGAAGAATCCATGCTGCCTCCAGGATTAACACCTTTTTCAGGTGTCAATATCTTATATTACCAAATCAGTCCTCTGTCCTGTCGGCGTTTCAGGCCGGTGCCAAGGGGGTGGTCCCCAAACCGGGTTCGTGGAAACCGCCGGCCCGACTCGGGCGGATGGTCGGGCGCGCGTACAAAGCCCGGCTGCCGCTCCTCTGCGGGCACTATGTTTCCCGCGCCCGTCAGGCAGTGGGTCTACAGATTACATACATCGAGTCGCACAGATTGAGAGGAATGGTCACGCGCTTGAACCAGGCGGGTGGCGCAAACCGAAGTCCGCGAGGGAGGTAGGTCATGACCCGCTCTGTGAGGTAGTCCGCGGAAAAATACCAGCCCGGACGGCCAGAACGAATGACTTCCAGGCCGGATGCCTGAAGCGCCCGTCGTAAAGTGGAGCGGTCAAAATACCCGACATGGGCCACACGGTAATGCCACCAGCGCCACCCGAGGAGCCCGGCCACGAAGGAGCCGACGTCCGGGGTGACGATCAATAGTTGTCCGTCCGGCTTGAGGACCTTCGCAATAGCCGATAGGAGTGGAATCGGAGCCGGCACATGCTCCACCACATCGATGAGCGTAACGGCGTCGTAAGGCCCCTGTGCCGCTGGGTGAGGAAACCCTCCCAAGTGTACCGGCAGGCCGCGTTTGGCCGCTTGCTCCTGGCACCATCGCGAAGGCTCGACGCCCTCGGCCCGATATCCAACGCTGATCGCCCGCTCCACCAGCATTCCGGTGCCCGCGCCGACATCGAGCAAACGTTTCCCGTCTCCCCGGTGCGCGATCAGTTTCACCAGCTTCTGTTGTTGGAGGAAACGCTGGGCGCGCCCTTGTTCGTAGGCAAGATCCTCCATGGATTCATAGAAGGGGAGGACATCCGGCTGATTCGAGCACTGCCGAAACCCGCAGTCCGCGCAGCGAAGGATATCGCCGGTGACGCCGTAGCGGCTATCCGTGATCAGGAAATCCGTACTGATGAACGCATGGCCTAGATTAGAACGCTTGGCCAGCACAAGGTGGGTGCCCCCGCAGACCCAGCATTGACTTGCGTTCTGAGAGGGAGGGTGCAATACGGGTTACCTCCGCCGATAGACTTCAACATGGTCGATGCTGCCCACTGACAAATAGTTAGTCTTCAACGCCGTCCGCAAAGCCTGCCGCTCATCGGGCGTCATGGTAGACTCCAAATGATATCCGCTCCAAGCCGATACGAACATCTCCACTGCGCGCGTGGCAATGGCGTTCGTGACTTCCTCCTTTGAAAGAACATGGTAGCGAGCCCTTTCCTGGGGAGTAAGCTTGTAACCAACCATATAATTGAAATGGTTCTCCGATCCGGGGAAGTATCGCCTTCCCGATTCGAAGACGTACCCGGGCCAAATGGAAAGAACGACGTCGGTGCTGCTACTATTGTCCTCAATAACTTGGGCGACTCTCCGATAGGACGCGAGTTGCATACTCGGCATTTGCGAATACTCCTGAACTTCAAGCCGGAGGCCCTGGAAAAAGAGGATCGGAGCAAGTACGGCTAACAGAACGAACGTCTTGGCTCCAAATCGCCACATGACGCGAAAACCTTCGGCGAGGAAAGCCACCAAAAACGGAATCAGCGGGCTGGTGAAATACTGGTCGTAGACCGGATAAGGGATCCAGGATGTAACCATGTAAGCCAGGAGCATCAGGAAAGCCAGCTCAAAGTATTCATAATCCTGGTGATCGTACGGCGCCTCCAGCTTTCTTCTCAGTTTCCACAAACTGACTCCGCCTATGACGGCCAGCAGTGCCACCACGACAAGATAAGCGTGTTGTGACAGGACCAGCAATGTATCGAGGTCCCCGTGGATGACGTACCGTATGCTCACGTACGGATTGAGCAGGGGCCGGTAATGGAAGTTGTTGAAGAGGAATGCCCGCGGATCGGCGGAGAAGCTCAGAATCATGGGCAGCACACCGCATGTGGCGCCCGCCAGAAACGTCAGGGCCTTGGGAACGGGCCACGCGGACGTCCGCCATTCCCGGCGTAGCAACCACAGTAGAACGACGGGCACCAAGGGAGCGTAGAGCGAACGCGTGGATGCGCAGGCCCCCAGGGCCAGGCCGGCGATGAAATACCACTTGCGGCGTTCCGAGCGCAAGGCGCAGTAGAGTGCGATCATGGCGATAGACGTCAGGAGGTTCGCCGAGGCAAAGGTCTTCACCACGACATTCCACGACACCCAATAGGGGTTCAGAAGAATAAGGGCTATGGTGGCAAGCGTCACTGGCGTGGGGAGTCGTTTGACGGAAAGCAGGCAGATACCCCACAAAAGAACGGCCATCCCGCCAAATGCCGCGGACAACAGCCGCATGGCTACCACGGAGTGCGGCTGTATAGCGCAGACCCAACCGTAGATGTAGGGTATCAGAATGCCCTGTGGATAGGAGAAGTCCCGATACGGAATCCGGCCTTCCCAAACCAGCCTGGCGGCGGAGGTATAGTATCCCTCGTCGGCCTCGATGGGGCGCACCTGCGCGTAGTAAACAAGGCCCGCACAATACACCAGAGAGACCAGGACTGCGGAGGCGCGGAGTGACACCGTCTTCCCAATAGAGCCGCCGATGTTCGTCATGGCAACGCCGCCAGGTCGGAAGCTTCGCTCATAAAGGAATACAGTATACCGTAGTTCCCGCTTCCCGGTCACCGCTTCCCGTCCGTGTCCGTCCGTCGGGCGCGGTCCGCTCTGCTGTATACTGTACGGTCGGGGGGACGCGGAGCCAGTCGTGCAGGCGCTTTTGAAAGCGGTGGTCATGGATGTGGACGGGACTATGTACCGGCAGGGCCGAGTTCGTTTGCATGTCGCCGTTCAAATGCTCCGCTTCGCCATTTTTCATCCTCTAATGGCCTGGAAATCGGCACGCGCGTTGGCGGCTTATCGGCGGGCGCAGGAAGAACTGCGGACGACTGGCCAGCCGGGTGCGGCCTATCTGCAGACCGCTCAAGCTGCCCGCCGGACTGGATACGAAGAGGCGTTCATCAGCCGATGCGTGGACCATTGGATGAGTACCGTCCCCCTGCCGGCACTGGAGAAGGCCCGCCGCCCGGGCTTGCTTGCATTTCTGGACTGGGCGCAGGCAGAAGGGCTGCGGCTGGCCGTGGTTTCAGATTATGATGCCGGCAGCAAGCTGCGCGCCCTCCGGGCCGATCGCTACTTCTCCACCGTCGTCTGCGCCTGCGATCCCGGCGTTGGGGTTTTCAAGCCGAACCCGCTGGGCTTGCAGGTGGCGCTGCGCCGGCTCGGCGTGGAGCCCGCCGAGGCACTTTACGTCGGCGACCGCCTCGAGGTGGATGGGGCGGCAGCCTTAGCAGCGGGCATGGCTGCCGCTTTGATCTCAACCAAAGCCATCGATTGCCCGGCGGGAGTGATTGCCGTCGATAGCTGGCTTCAAGTGCAAAATCTCACGCAAGACCGGGTCCATCGGGCCGCATCCCGGCCCGGTTGGCTGACCAATTAGGAGGATCGTTCGCTGTGAGCAGTCCAGTTTCTTCGGTGCGGATGGGGCAAGCATCCTGGAAAGCCTACTTAGCGATGGCCCGTTTCGATCATTGGGTCAAGAACGTCTTCGTGCTTCCCGGGATTGTGATTGCTCTCACTCTGCATCACTTGCCGTTGACCGGGTATCTGATCGGGCGGTCGGCGCTGGGGCTGCTAGCCGTGGGACTGATCGCTTCCAGTAACTACGTGATTAACGAGATCTGCGACGCCCCTTTCGACCGTTTCCATCCCATCAAACGCAATCGCCCGGTACCCTCGGGAGCTGTCAACATTCCGCTGGCCTACGCCCAATGGGTGCTCTTCGGGATTGCCGGAATGGTCCTGGCACGGGAGATTTCATCCTGGTTTACATGGAGCATGCTAGCCCTGTGGATTATGGGGTGCGTATACAATATTCTTCCTATCCGAACCAAAGATGTCCCCTACCTGGATGTTCTGAGCGAAGCGATTAATAATCCGATCCGGCTCATGGCCGGGTGGTTCATCGTATCTTCGACGATTCCCCCTGGATCCTTGCTCGTAAGTTACTGGATGGTCGGTTGCTATTTCATGGCCTTGAAACGCTACGCCGAGTTTACTCGACTCAAGGACGATGGCAGCCTCAGTAAGTACCGAAAGTCGCTTGCTTATTTTACTCCGGAACGGCTTCTTGTTTCCATCGTATTTTACGGTTCCGCGTCGATGCTGTTTTTTGGAACGTTCCTGATGCGCTACCGGCTCGAGATGGTCCTGTCATTTCCCTTGATTTCCCTGGTGATGGCAATCTACTTCTCGATGGCTTTCCAACACGACAGCCCCGCGGAGCATCCCGAGAAGTTGTATCGGGACGCGAAACTGATGTTCGCCGTGGGAAGCTGCGCGCTGGTAATGGTTCTGTGCCTCATCATCGACATGCCTTGGCTCAAGGGCGTGATCACGCCCACTGCACCCGTCTCCCCGGCTTATACCCAGCAGTCGCGATGAGCTGCGCATTTCCTCTCCCGATGCCGCGCCGCAGCCCGAGCCGGCGTCAGGCCCTGTTGTCTCTACTGCGCGTAGCCCAAACGGGCGGCGGGTCCCTTGCCCTCGGCTATGGGAAACGTGTTATGAATACTCTTGGTTTGAAATATGCGTAGGCCGCACATCGGCTGAAAGGAACATCGTGCAATATACCAGACGAGACATGGCAAGAATCGCGCTGGCGTCCGTGCCGCTGGCGAAGGCATTTGCCGTGAAAAGAATCGACTCGAAAATCGGCGGCGTACAGATTGGCGCCATCTCTTACAGCTTCAACCGCATCGCCAGCCCCGACCCGCAAGCCATCGTCCGGGCGTATGTCGAAATCGGGCTCGGCGAGGTGGAGCTGATGTCGAATCATTGCGAGGCCCTCGCGGGCGCGCCTGAGATGCCCGCCGCGGGCCGCTCTGGCGGCGGCCGTGCCCAGCCCACTCCCGAGCAACAGGCCGAAAGGCAAGCCGCGGCGGAGAAGCTTGTGCAATGGCGCGCCTCGGCCAACGCCCAGACATGGACGGCCGTTCGCAAGAAGTTCAACGATGTTGGCGTCGATGTCGCCCTGCTCTGCTACAACATGCAGGACAGCATGAAAGACCAGGACATCGAGTATGGCTTCAGCATGGCCAAAGGGCTCGGAGTCAAGGCCATGACCACCAGCACCACCCTCACCATGGCTAAGCGCATCGCCCCGATTGCCGACAAGCACAAGCTGATGGTGGGCTACCACGGCCACGACGCCACCAACGACCCCAACCAGACCGCCACCCTCGAAAGCTACGACCAGTTGATGGCCTACGGGAAGTACAACGCCATCAACCTCGATATCGGCCACTTCACCGCGGCCGGATACGATGCCGTCGCCTTCATCAAACAGCACCACGCCAAAATCACCAACCTGCACCTCAAGGATCGCAAGAAGAACCACGGTCCCAACGTCGCTGTCTGGGGCACGGGCGACACGCCCTTGAAGGAAGTGCTCCAATTGCTCAAGGCGGAAAAGTACCCCATCCCGGCCAACCTCGAGCTGGAGTACCCCGTTCCGCAGGGTTCCGACATTGTCACGGAGGCGAAGAAGTGTTTCGCCTACGTCAAGAGCTGTCTGGCGTAGTCTTTGGATGCAGCATGGTTTTCAGGAGATCTGATAATGCCATTTTCTAGGCGGCACTTTTTTTACGGCACCCTGCTGGCCGGCGCTGTTCCGGCCGCGGGATTCGGCAGCACGCCATCATTGAAATCCGCGGGATACAAATCCCCTAACGAAAAACTGAACGTGGCCGCCATCGGCTCCGGCGGCCAGGGCGCCGCCAATGTCTCGGCCGTCGCGCCCACCGAGAACATCGTCGCGCTGTGCGATGTGGACGACCGGCGCGCGGCCGCCACCTTCAACCGCTATCCCAACGTGCCCAAGTACAGGGACTTCCGGCAAATGCTCGATAAGGAAGAAAAGAACATCGATGCCGTGGTCCTCGCCACGCCCGATCACATGCACGCTACAACCGCTATGTGGTGTATGGAGCGCGGCAAGCACGTCTATGTGCAGAAGCCCCTGGTGCGCACGGTTTGGGAAGCGCGGCAGTTGCGCGCCGCGGCCGTCAAGTACAAGGTGGCCACCCAGATGGGCAACCAGGGCTACTCCAACGAAGGTACGCGGCAGTGCGCCGAGATCATTTGGAACGGCGACATCGGCAACGTCGCCGAATTGCACGCCTGGAGCGACCGGCCCATGTGGCCCCAGGGCCTTACCCAAATCCCCAAGGAAGATCCCGTTCCATCCACTCTGGATTGGGATCTTTGGCTCGGCGTGGCCGAAAATCGTCCATTTACCGCCGATGGCAAGACCGAACCCGACAGGAACGGGGGCTTCTTCTATCAGCCGTTTAACTGGCGCGGCTTCTACGATTTTGGCTGCGGCGCCCTGGGCGATATGGCCTGCCACATTTTAGGTGCGCCCAACATGGCGCTGCATCTATCCAACCGCAAGGTCATCGGCGTGGAGTGCCTCAAGAAGGAAGGCGTAAGCCCCTTCATGTTCCCCAAGGCTTCGGTCACCCGCTTCGACTTCGCGCCTTACGGCAACATGCCGGCCCTGAAGGTCTTCTGGTACGACGGCCTGAAGGAGAACCCCAAGATCCCTGGCGTGCCCGAAGGCGAATGGATCGGCGACCCTCCGAATCTGCCGCGTCCCAGCGGGGAGGGCCGCGGCGGGCGGGGCGCGGGCCGTGGTCCCGGAGGGTCCCGCGGCGGAGATGCCGGCCCGGAGAGTCCTATTTCCAACGAATTCCGCTCTCCCGGCCGCGTTTTCAATTGGGACGACTTCGCGGCTCTCAAAGCGTCCACAGAGCCGCCCCATTTCCCTGTGCCCGATGGCAGTCTCTTCATTGGCGATAAGGGAATGCTGACTACCGGAACTTACGGTGACGTGACCCGGCTCATCCCCATCGAGAAGATGAGAGACTATCGCATGCCCGCGCCTCTACTCACGCGCTCACCCGGCCACGTGCGCGATTTCATCCGCGCGTGTAAGGGCGGCGACCCTGCGTGCTCCAACTTCGATGTCGCGGCGCCCTTCGTGGAATGGATGCTATTGGGTGTGATCGCGCTCCGCTACGAAGGCAAGCTGGAGTACGACCCCGGCCAGATGCGCATCACCAACAACGTTGAAGCCAACAAGCTGCTGAAACCCACTTTCCGCAAAGGCTGGGGGTTCCACGCTGTGAAATCCTGAATTCAGTGATATCATGTCTACAAAAGGAGACACGCAGGAATGAGCTCAGAATCTAAACCGCGCCCGGCGAGCGAGAATTCCCGACGGGACTTTTTTCAGAAGATCGGGACGCTGGCCGCGGCGTCCAGTGTGGCGGCACGTGCCGCCGCCCAGCAGCAGCCGCCTCCAGGCGCCGCCGCCGCGCCCAGAGGACGTGGTTTTGCTCTGCCGGAGCCGGGCCCTCTCTCTAAAGAGCCGATGCCCACGGTTCGTTTCGGCAAGTACGACATTTCCCGCCTGATTATCGGATCCAACGGCCCCGGCGCGCATTTTTCCCAGGTGATCGGTATGGAGGCTCGAGCCTGGAACACGCCCGAGCGAGTGGCTCAGCAGTTCAAGCATTGTGAGGAGCTGGGCATCAATTGCATGGAAGACGGGTTGGCGAAGGTCACCAAGTACAACGCCGAAAACGACGGCAAGTTGCACTTTGCCACCCGCAACACCGCGAGTCTGGACCTGTCTCTCAGGGCGGGGCGCGGCGCCCGGGAGATCGCCCAAAGCGGTTGTATCTCCATTCACCACGGAGGCGCCGGCGACACCGGCACGGATGCCTGGTGGAGAAGAGGCAAGCTCGACCGGGTCCGCGAGTGGTGCAAATCGGTGCGCGATGCGGGCGTGCTGGTAGCCGTCACCAGCCACCGGCCGGAGGTGTTCGACATCATCGAGTCGCAGAACTGGGACGTGGATTACTACATGTGCTGCCTGTACAAGTATGGCCGCACCCACGCGGAATGGGAGAAGCTGTTCGAGTTCAACCCCGGCCTGGCGCCCGTGGACATCGGTCACCCCACCGAGGGTGGTTCGGACGTTTACGGCGGGGAAGTGGCTTTTGTGCGCGGCGATCCGGATGAGATGCTCAAAGTGGTCAAACAGACCAAGAAGCCGTGCTTTGTGTACAAGCTCCTGGCGTGCGGCCGCATGGCCCAGCGGCAGGATATCGTGGAGGAAAGGTTCAAATACATTTTCTCCAACATCAAGGCGACCGACGCCGTGGTGGTCGGGATGTGGGACAAACACTTCGACGAGTACGCCATCAACAAGGAGTACGTGATCAAGTACGGCGGCGGATCGATCCACGTAACGTAAGAATCACCGGCGGCCGGCCCCGCCGCCTCTCAGTATTTCATCAACTTGACCTTCACCAGGGCCCCGTTCTCCGGCAGGGTGACAATGGGCCCGGTGTAGTCGCCTTGCGCCGTCTGGCCCTCGACCGTGGTCCTCCAGACGCCGTTCCCGTACACGCCTTGCTCGTTGGAGACCAGTTGCGCGGCCGTGTAATTCGATCCCTGCACTGGCCGGAATTCCACGGCGGAGCCAAACCCCATGACGAGAAATTCGTCCGGCCCCAGCTCGGCGATGAGCGCGCGGCCCGAGGGTTCCGCAGCCATGGCCGGAAACGGTCCCGGGTTTTCCACCGGCTGCCGGCCGCGAGGGTGGAAGCGCACCATAACGTCGTAGTTGGTGAAGATCAGGTTCCGCGCCCCCGTGCCGCGCTCCTCGACCGCGGCCTTGAGCTTCTCGGTCCCCTGCAGCTCGGTGATCACCGGCATCGCCCCTCGCGCCAGCCGGAAGTCCGCGCCCACGCCGGCCATATCCGGCCCCTGCGGGGCTTCCGCCCAATCCCCGCCCATGAGACCGAAGCCGATGGCCCCATAGTTGGCGACGGCGTAGAAGAACGCTCGCGCCCCTATGCTGCCGCCGGTCTCGACGATCAATAGGGGGTTGTCCGGCCGCGTGTAGCTGTCCAGGACCTTCAGGTACGTGATGGGATTCTGATGATAGTCGTCGGAAGCGATCGCATCGATAGCGGGCGCGTTGGCCTTCCACAGGTCCAGCATGTGCGCCACCGCGCCGCCGCTGGGATAACTCTCTCCCGGACGGTCGAACCGTTCGAAATTGTCGTTGGTGCCGTAGCCGCCGTTCCACACGTTGACGTAGGCCGGCAGCGGATAGGCTTCCTTGCCCGCCCGGGCCACTTCGTTGATGTAGCCGGAAAGGTAATAGGCGTTAAAGGCCTCGTCGGCGATGCGGCCGAAAACTTCCTTCCAGGTTCCCGGTTTCTTCTTGAGAGCCGTCACCAGGGGCGCCGGCGCCGGGCCGGCGAAGAGCTTATTGGATTCCGCGGAGAAATCGCGCACGCTGCCGAGCGAACCCGGCTCGTTCTCCACCTGCACCATGATCGCGGTGCGTTCGGCTTCGTCCACCTCGCGCAGATGCTTCATCATGGTCACGTAAGCTTTGCGGTCGGCCTCCAGCGAAACCTTCGACATGGGCGAAAGCGACCGTATGGGGTGGCCGCCGGAATCGATCACTCTGGGGAAGCGCTGGGGATCGGCTTTGACCCAGTTGGGTGTCCAGTCCATGGCGCCGTTCTTCCAGGTGCCGAACCACAGCAGGATGGCGCGCAGGCCCTGGGAGCGCAGGCCAGTGAGGATCCGGTCGAAACCGGAAAAGTCGAACCGCCCTTCTTCGGGCTCGATGACGTTCCAGTAGACCGGGTACTCCACGGTGTTCAGGTTCATCGCCTTGAAGCCGGGCCAGGCCCGCTCCATCATATCGGGGTAGGCGTTGAAGTTGCCCACTTGGCCGCCCAGCATGAGGAAGGGTTTCCCGTCCACCATCAAGCGGAACTTGCCGTCCTGCTTTACCAGTTGCGGGATCGGCCGGCTCTGTGCGGATGCCACCGCCAGAGCGAATACGCAAGTCAGGAAATATCGGACGAATCTATTGGACATGATGCGAATTATACCCTTTGAGGCCCTCAACTGCCTGCCCACTCCCGTTGCAGCCACTCCACCGCGCGTGCGACCCCTTCGGCGAACCCGATCTCCGGCGCAAAACCCAACTCGCGCCGCGCCCGCTCCGCCGGGTACTCCTGGTTGCGCGAGAGCAGGTACACGGCGTGACGGGTGAGCAGCGGGCGGCCCGGCAAACGGAGTGTGCGGTGGCAGGCTTCGAGCAACCGTGCCAGCGGCAGCGCCACCACCGACGGAATGTCGAGCACCGGGCGGCGCTTCCCCAGCGCATCGGCCAGCGCGTCTACATACTCGCGCCACGTTTTGCCGCTGCCGTCGGCGATGTTGTACGCCCGGCCCTCGGCCTGCGGCGTGTTAGCCGCCTGTATCATCGCACGCACCGCGTTGTCCACATAGCAGAATCCTCCGGGGGCGCGTCCGCCGTCGATCACCGCCATCCAACCCTGCCGGATATGCCGGGCGATATCGGCGGTGAAAGCCTGCCCCCGCGGTCCGAAGATGGTGGCTGGGCGGACCACCGTGACCGGGAGGCCGGTGTTGCGCCGGGCTTCCCAAACACATTCCTCGCCCAGGCGCTTAGTGCGGTTGTAAGGTAGCCCCACATCCGCGGTCGGATGCGATTCGTCGCACGGCGCACACGGATATCCGTAGACGTCGGTCGTGCTCACGTGCAGGAGGCGCCGCAGGCTGCCACTCCCCGCGGCGGCGGCCAGCAGGTTGCGTACGCCCTCCACATTGGCGGCGAAGAAAGTGGCTTCGGGAGCCCAGTCGGTGGAACACCCGGCACAATGGTAGATGTGGGTGATGCCGCGCACCGCCGCCGCCAGAGCTTCCGCATCGGCCAGCCTGCCCTCGACCACATCTACCGGCAGACCCGCAAGGTGGCGCAGGCCGGCGCCGCGACGCGCCAGAATGCGCACCCGCACGCCATCCGCCGCCAGCATCTGTACCAGCCGGCCGCCCAGGAATCCACTCGCGCCCGTGACCAGCGCGGTCATAGTGAGCTATCCCTGGTCCACGCTGTCGCGCAGGCGGCGAAAGACTTCCAGCGCGAATTCCAGGTCCCCGGCGCAGTGCGCCGCGGTCACGCACAAACGCAACCGCGCAATGCCCTGAGCCACGGCCGGGAATATAACCGGCGTGACCATGATGCCCAGTTTCCGCACCCTGCCGGCAAATAACGTGGTGGTGGCGTCATCCCCAAGGACCACCGGAATCACCGCCGTCTCCGACCTGCCGGTGTTGTAGCCGAGCTCGCGCAAGCCCTCGCGCAGGAAGCGGGCGTTGCGTTGCACCCGCTCCACCCGCTCCGGCTCGTTGCGCAGAATCGCCAGCGAAGCGCGGATAGCCCCTACCGCCGCGGGACACAGTGCGGCCGAAAAGATGAACGGGGCGGCGGCGTGCTGCAGGTAGATGCACATCTCCTGCGAGGCGGCGATGAAACCGCCGTTGGACGGAATCCCCTTGGCCAGCGAGCCAGTCCAGATGTCCACCTCGCCGGCGGAAACGCCGAAGTGCTCATCGGTGCCGCGGCCGCCAGGTCCGATGACGCCCAGGGCGTGCGCCTCGTCCACCAGCAGACAGCAGCCGAATTCCTTCTTGATGGCGATCAGCTCCGGCAGGATGCAGATGTCGCCTTCCATCGAGAACACGCCGTCTGCCACAATCAGCGTCCGCCCCGACGGCTGGCTGGATTCCAGTTCCTGGCGCAGCGAGGCGCAGTCGTTATGTGCGTAGCGGCGAACGGTCACGCCGGCCAGTTTGCACGCGTCCGCCAGGCTGCGGTGCGCCAGCGCATCCATGACCACGCTGTCCATCGGCGACAGCACCGACGCTATGGCCGCCAGGTTGGCCAGATAGCCCGAGCTGAAGGTGATGGCCGCGCTGGTGCCCTTGAACGCCGCCAGTTCGCTCTCCATCTCGTGATGCAGGTCGATAGTGCCGGTCAGCAGGCGCACGCCGCCCGTCCCCGTACCGTACTTCCGCACCGCCTCGATGGCGGCCGCATCCACGCGTTCGTCGCCGATCAGGCCGAGATAGTCGTAGGACGACAACATCAGCATCCGGCGCCCTTCGGCCTCGATCCACGGCCCGGACCTGCCTTCCAGCGGCAGTTGGTACGGATACACGCCGGC
This sequence comes from Bryobacteraceae bacterium, assembly GCA_049515735.1. Taxonomy (GTDB): domain Bacteria; phylum Acidobacteriota; class Terriglobia; order Bryobacterales; family Bryobacteraceae; genus Fen-178. The sequence goes on along the minus strand of JBEKTU010000023.1, from coordinate 14,327 downwards.
CTCGCAGGCGCGGCGCGTCAGATCGAACAGGCGGCGTGCGCGGCCGTCGATCAAGCTGTTCTTGTCGAAAGTCAGGCTCTTTTCCGAGGTAAAGAACTCCCCGAAGAGTCCGCCCGAGGGCGTGGTGGCTCGACGCTCACCCGTTGCGTCATGCTTGGATGCCATTCCAGGGTTGCCGGAGTTACAGGTATCGTCATAGTGTACCCCGGTACACTCGACATTCCAAGCGGCATTTACAAACTCTGCGCTAACGCTGGGTCATCTCGTCCAGCGCGGCGATTTCAGCCGCGTCGAGCCGCCAGCCGGTTGCGGCAGCGTTTTCCTGCGCCTGGCGGGCGTTCTTCGCCCCGGGTATTGGCGCCACGCCTTGGCACATGAGCCAGTTCAGCGCCACCTGGGCCGGAGACTTGCCCTGGTGGGCCTGTCCCACCTCGCGCATCAAGCCGAGGAGGGGCTGGATGGAACTGAGCTTTCCGCTGCGAACGAAGTATTTGCGCATCCCCGGCGGGCGGTTCTCCGGCGTGTACTTGCCGGTCAGCAGCCCCTTGGCAAGCGGGCTGTATGCGATCAACGTGACCCCCAGTTCCCGGCAGCACTGTAGCACGCCATTGCGCTCCACCTTGCGCTTCAGCAAATGATACTCCACCTGGTTCGATGCCAGCGGAATCCCCCGCCGGGAGAGAACTTCGTGGGCCTGCCGCATCTGGGCGGCGCTGTAATTCGATACCCCCACCGAGCGCGTCAGCCCGGCTTCCACGGCGTCCGCCAGCGCATTGGCCCATACCGCAACCGGAACCACTGAGAACGGAAAATGAATCTGGTAAAGATCCACCCGGGCCAGTCCCAATCGCGCCAGGCTGGCGCGCAACGCCTGCACCAGCGCGCCCCTGCCGAGGCGCAGCGGCAAGGGCGCAAACTTGGTTGCCACAACCACCGGCACGCCGGACCCGGCCGGCGCCATCTCTCTCAGGCACTCGCCCAGCAGCACTTCCGAACGCCCTTTGCCGTAGACCTCGGCGGTGTCGAAAAAGTCGATCCCTCCCTCGAGGCTCTTACGGAATGCTTCGTGAATGTCGCCATCGGTGTGGGTGGTGCCATAGCTCCACATCGCGCGGTCGCCCCATTGCCATGTCCCCAAACCAACGGGCGAGATGCGGATATCAGTCTTGCCGAGCGGAATCGGATCTTCCATGGAGCCAACCTCTCCTAGTTCATGCGCCCGGACGGGCACGCTCCTGGGCATGCCAGAGGGCACACCGTTTGCTGGTGCCCGGGGCGGGAATCGAACCCGCACTCCCGTCGCCGGGAAAAGGATTTTAAGTCCTTTGCGTCTGCCTGTTTCGCCACCCGGGCGCCACCCACCAGTGTAGCCGAAACTATAGCGGCCTCCGGCCCCTACTGAAGCCCGCGGAAATACTCCACCGTGAGGCGCAGCCCTTCCTCCAGTGGCACGCGCGGCTCCCACGCGAGCACCGCGCGCGCCTTGCCGATATCCGGGCGGCGCAGTTTTGGGTCGTCCTCCGGCAGCGGCTGAAACACGATCTCCTGCCGGCTCCCGGTCATGCGGCGGATGCCTTCGGCGAACTCCAGAATCGTCATCTCATCCGGATTCCCCAGGTTCACCGGGTAGCGTTCCTCGGAGAGCATCAGCCGACACAGCCCTTCCACCATGTCGCTCACGTAACAGAAGCTGCGCGTCTGCGAGCCGTCGCCGAACACCGTGAGGGGCTGGCCGCGCAGGGCCTGCTCCACAAACGCCGGCACCACCCGGCCGTCGTTCAGCTTCATGCGCGGGCCGTAGGTATTGAAAATGCGCGCGATGTTCGTTCGCAGGCCGTGCTTGCGGTGATACGCCATGGTGAGGGCTTCCGCGAAACGCTTGCTTTCGTCGTAGCAGGAGCGCGGCCCCACCGGGTTCACGTTCCCCCAGTAGGTCTCCACCTGCGGATGGACCAGCGGGTCGCCGTAGCATTCCGAAGTGGAAGTCAGCAGGTATCGCGCGCGCTTTTCACGAGCCAGTTCCAGCATGCGGCGCGTCCCCATCGATCCCACGTCCAGCGTTTCAATGGGATGCTCCAGATAGTCCTTGGGGCTGGCCGGAGATGCCATGTGCACCACGCCATCGACGGGACCCTCGATGGAGAACGGCTGCGTGATGTCGCGCTCGAGAAACTGAAACCGCGACTCGCCTTCGAGATGCGCCAGGTTGCGGCGGTTCGCCGTCAGAAAATTATCCAGGGCCACCACCCTATGGCCATCCCCCAGAAGACGGTCGCACATGTGCGATCCAATGAATCCCGCGGCCCCCGAAACGACGATGCGCAAGTATCCTCCGAAAAGCCTTATTCTAGCCGACGGAACCACCTCCGCGTGCTACATTCGGATCTTACTGCCATGACCGACGCGTCGTGGATCGATCGATCCGCCCTGGTCGCGCTGATGGCCACGTCTCTGGCGCTGTTCTGGCTGCGGTTCCGCAAGGTCCTCGGCGCCATCCGCGGCTCGCGCGCCACCCCCGATTTCGAGGTCGCGCCGCTGGGCCCGCGCATCCGCCAGTTCCTTTGGGAAGTCGTGGCGCAAGGCAAGGTGATCGGCCAGCGGCCCTTGACCGGGATCGCCCATGCCTTCGTCTTCTGGGGTTTCTGCGCCTTCGCGCTGGCCACCATCACTCACCTCGCGTCCGCGTTTGGCGCGCGCTTTCTCTCCGCTGAAACCGCCTTTGGAAGGTTCTATCTGGGGTTTGTCGCCGCGTGGGCCGTGGCCGTTGCGGTGGCCATCGCCGGCCTGTTCATCCGCCGCTTCTTCGTGCGTCCGGTGTGGCTCGGGGAGTTGTCGCCGGAATCGGGCGTGGTCGCGCTCCTGATCTTCTTGCTGATGGCGACCTACCTATTGGGCCTGCGGCTCCCGCCAGTCACGCCCGCGGGCAAGGCCAACTGGTGGGCGCACACTTTGGCGCTGGCGATTTTCCTGCCGTTGATTCCCCGCACCAAGCACCTGCATTTGGCGCTCAGCCCGGTGACGGTGTTTCTGCGGCGCGCCGGTTTCAGCCGTATTCCGCCGCTCGAAGGCGACCAGGATTTCGGCCTCGGCGCCGGCCAGGACGTCACCCGCATCGATGCCCTCCAAGCCTACACTTGCGTGGAGTGCGGGCGTTGCACCGAGCATTGCCCCGCTTCCCACACGGGGAAGGTTCTCAACCCCAAGCAAGTCATCCTCGGTCTGCGCGGCTACCTCGACCAATTCGGACCGTCCAGCCAGGCCGCGCTGTTGGACCGTCACATTTCCCGGGAGGCCGTGTTCCAGTGCACCACCTGCGGCGCCTGCGAGTTTCAGTGTCCCGTAGGCATCCAGCACCTGCCCGTGATCGTCGGCCTGCGGCGCGCCGCCGTGAACACCGGCCAATGGGAGGACGAGCACGGCGCCCGGCTGTTCCTGAACCTCGAGCGTCACGGCAACGCCTTCGGTTTCCCCGCCGTCGAGCGCCAAACTTTCATCGAGAAAAACGGGCTGCCGATTTATGACGGCACCCAGGAGTACTGCCTGTGGCTCGGCTGCATGGGCGCATACGACCCGCAAGGCCGCGAGATCGTGCTCGCCCTGGCGCGCGTCCTGCGCCAAGCCGGCGTGACCTTCGGCGTGTTGCGCAAGGAGAAGTGCACCGGCGATCCGGCCCGCCGTCTGGGCAACGACCTGGCGGTCTCTCAACTCGCCGAGGCGAATATCGAAACCCTGCGCGCGGCCGGGGGGCCCTCCGGGTCCGGCAAGATGGTTTCCATCTGTCCGCATTGCGTGCGCACCATCGGCACCGACTGGCGGGAGTATGGCGCCACTTTCGAGATCGAGCATCACAGCGAGCTGTTGGCCCGTTTGCCGGCCTTCCCCACTGCCTTGCCTTCCGAAAAAGTGGTCTTCCACGACCCCTGCTATCTGGGCCGTTACCGCAACGTATACGATCAGCCGCGCCAGACGATCGCGCGTTTCGCCGATGTAGTGGACCCGCGCCGCGCGCGCGAGCGTTCCTTCTGTTGCGGCGCCGGCGGCGGCCGGATGTTCCTGGGCGAGGAGAAGGGCAAGCGCATCAACGTGGAGCGCGCCGAAGAGCTGGTGGCCACCGGCGCGCGGATGATCGCCACGGCCTGTCCGTTCTGCCAGTCGATGTTCCGCGACGCCCTGGGCGCGCTGGCCGAAGCGCCGCCGAAGCTGCTGGACATCGCGCAGCTTGTAGCGGCGCACCTGCCGGAGGAGCGGCCGAACCGAGCGTCGTGACATTCCACCACGCGATGGTATAATCGGCTCTTGGCGCAGCTTGAGCTGCGCCAGCTTCCAGCCGGCCTCGAAAGCGGGCGCGTAGCTCAATTGGCAGAGCAAGTGACTCTTAATCACTAGGTTGCAGGTTCGATTCCTGCCGCGCTCACCACGGAAAATAACCGCCGAGAACAAGGGCGTTGGGTGCCCTTTGTCCATGTAGAGGTTTCCAGACAGGCCAGCACATCCAGTATCTCGATCGATCTGTGTTATGATCCCACTGGATTGACCGTCGGCTCCTTTGACCGGTTCCGGATCCCCGCCTGTCGTCGCGGCCACACGTTCGACGGTGTCCACTGCTATGTGCGAAAACCTGCGCTTTGCTGCTCTTGATCGCTGCGGCATCCTCGATACGCCTCCCGATCCCCACTTCGACCGTATCACGCGCCTGACGGCGCAATTCTTCGGCGCACCTATGGCCGCAATCAGCTTCGTCACGCACGATCGAAGCTGGTTCAAGTCCACCTTCGGCTTCCAACAAATCCAACTCGCTCGCTCGGCGTCCTTCTGCTCACACACGATCGGCTGCCCCGAAGCCCTGGTGATACCCGACGCCACCGCGGACGAGAGGTTCGCGCGGCTCGCTCTCGTCGCCGGTCACCCGCGAGTTCGTTTCTACGCCGGGCTACCCGCGGTCACTGCCGAGGGATTCGCGGTCGGCGCCCTTGCCGTCATGGACACGCGCCCTCGCGGCCCGCTCTCGGAAACGGAAGTATGCGCCCTGCACGATTTCAGCGCGCTCGTTAGCCGGGAGTTGAATGCCAGGTCATCGGCCGGCGCCGTCTCGCAAAGCGCTCTCTCCCCGGCCGCCGGGCGCGGCGTCGAGGACTCGTCAATCCTGTCTGCTATTGTCGAGAGCGCAGAAGATGCCATCATCAGCACGGACCTGGACAGGACCATCTTGACCTGGAATGCCGGCGCCGAACGATTATACGAATACTCCGCCGCGGAGGTACGCGGGCGCCCAATCGATGTGATCATCCCCCCGGACCGCCTGGAAGAACAGCGCGATATTTTCAGAAAGGCCCAACAAGGGCAATCCACCCTGCGGTGCGAGACCGTCAGGATTCGCAAGGACAGAACCAGACTGTTCGTATCGCTGAGCATGGCCGCCGTCAAAGACGCCGATGGCAAGCCCGTCGGGGTCGCCGCTATTGCTCACGATATCACCCCGCTGAAACTTGCCGAAGCGGCGCGACTGGAAACCGAAGACCACCTCAACCTGGCCCAGGAGGCAGCCGGGCTGGGAGTATGGGACTGGTCTCTGCCGGTCGGCAGCATCACCCGCTCGGAACAGTGTTGTCGCCTTTGGGGATTGCCCACGAGTCAGACGACAATGTCCTATGTTGAGTGGCTCTCGACCGTGCATCCCCAAGATCGGGATCGCGTGCAAGCATACCACGAGGACCTTCTGCGGGGAGCGGGGCAGGGCGAGGCAGAATTCCGCATTATCTGGCCGGACGGCAGCGTCCACTGGGTCGTCAGCAAGGCCAAGTCGTACCCCAACGCCGCCGGCGAGGCCGCTCGGGTCACCGGTATCAATCTCGATGTAACACGCCTCCGGGAAACCGAGGAGGCCCGCCGCGAATCGGAACAACGATATTCCGATCTATTTCGCACCATGCGTCAGGCCGTGTTCTATTTGGACGGTGAGGGCCGGGTACTCTCGGCCAATCCAGCTACCGAGAAACTATTCGGCCCCTCAATTGAGGAAACGCGCGGCCGGCGCCGCTCAGAACTCCATTCGAGGGCAACGACGGAAGACGGCACTCCGATCTCTGCGGACGGGTTTCCCAGTCCCGGCTCCGAAGTCCACGATGTGGTGCTGAGAATATGGAACACTCGGACAGAGAAGCAGCATTGGGTTTCCGTCGATGCTATTCCCCGGTTCAGGGCGGGGGAGACCAAAGCGTTCGAAGTTCAGGTGATTAGCCACGATCTCACGGCCCAAGTCGAGGCGGCGGCGCGCCTCCGTGCCGTCTTCCCGACCAGGACGGCTTCGTCGTTCTGCAGGAGATCCGCACCCTCCGTCCCGAGGCCGCGGTGCTCATGTTGAGCGTGCACCCGGATTCACTGCACGCCGCCCGTTCCCTGCGACTCGGCGCCGCGGGGTATGTCTCAAAAAGTTCCAGCCGCTCCACTCTGCTGAAAGCTGTCAAGAGTGTCCTAGAGGGCAAGACGTATTTCAGTGAATCGATCCGCCGGGGAGTCGACAACCCGAGATCCAGTGCCCTCCGCGAGAGTCTCTCGGCCCAGGAATTCAAGGTGTTGCTGGCGGTTGCGGCAGGCAAGCGTACCGGCGCGATCGCCGCCGAATTGAACCTGAGCGGCAAGACAGTCAGCACCTACAAGCGCCGGGTACTCAATAAACTGGGCGTCACATCGACAGCCGGCCTCGTTCGCTATGTGATCGACCACAAGCTCGCTTGACAGTGTCGCGTAGCGGCCTTCCTACCGCTGCACTCTTCCCGATCCTCCGCTCTTGAGCAGCGCGTTCACTTCGTCCACGGTGAGGCGGTTGAAGTCGCCGGGAACGGAGTGCTTCAGGCAGCTCGCCGCCACCGCGAACTCCAGCGCCTCCTGGTGCGTCGCCAGTTCCAGGAAACCGTAGATCAGGCCTCCGGCGAAGCTGTCGCCGCCGCCCACGCGGTCCACAATGTGGGTGATGTCGTAATGCCGGCTCACCAGGAATCCCTGGCGGTCGTTCAGGCACGCCGACCACCCGTTGTGCGAGGCGCTCTTGGATTCCCGCAGGGTGATGGCAATGGCCTTCAGGTTGGCGTACTCCGCCAGTACCTTGCCCGTCAGCTTCTCGTACTGCGCGCGGTCGAGCGAGCCCGAGTGAACGTCCACTTCGGCCTGTATGCCCAGCGTCATTTGCACGTCTTCTTCGTTGGCAATCGCGACATCCACGTATTTCACCAGCTCGCGCATCACCTCCACGGCCGGCTTTCCCCACTTCCACAGATTCTTGCGATAGTTCAGATCGCAGGAAACCGTGAGGCCTTTCTCTCGCGCCTGGCGCACCGATTCGAGCGCCAGGTCCGCAGCCGAGCCGCTGATGGCCGGTGTGATGCCGGTGATGTGAAACCAGCCCGCGTCCTGGAACACGCGGTCCCAGTCGATGTCGCCCGGCTTGGCCAGCGCGATGGCGCTCTGCCCGCGGTCGTAGACCACCTTCGAGGGACGCTGGTTGGCGCCGGCCTCCAGGTAGTAGATGCCCACGCGTCCCTTGCCGCGCACGATTTTCGAGGTGTCCACACCCAGCCGCCGCAACTCGCCGATAGCGGCGTCCGCAATCGGGTTCTTATCCGGCAGCACGGTTACGTACGACGCCGGCAGCCCGAATGACGCCAGCGCGACGGCCACGTTCGCCTCGCCACCGCCGAAAGTGGCCACGAATTGGGGGGTCTGCAGGAACCGCTCGAAACCCGGCGGCGCGAGCCGCAGCATGATCTCACCGAAGCTTACAATCGTTTTTGCCATAGAAACTCGTCCGGAATATCCGTTTTAGCACACCCATAATCCCTCGATAAGATATTGCAGGGGACCAGCCCCAGCACGAAGCGGCGGCGCAGTGGATCGCTTCGCATACCAGACTCCTTATTGAGATAATACGAGGAACACACTTATGGCTGAACTCGAGATTCATCACGAAGGCGGGCACTCCGTCGATCCGGCGGGACAACGCGTCGGCATCCTGGCGGCCCTGCTGGCGGTGGCTTTGGCCATCGTCACGATTGCATCGCACCGCACCCACACGGAGGCCATCATGCAGAAATCCTCGGCCAACGACGCGTGGGCGCACTACCAGGCCACGCGCGTGAAGTATCACAACCTGGAGCTCGGCGAGAGCCTCATCGGCGCGCTCGGCGCCAAGGGCGATGCCACCGAGAAGCTGGTCGCCAGGTACGTCGCGCAAGAGAAAGACTATGAAGCGCGCGGCAAGAAGATCCAGGATGAAGCGGAGCAGGACGACCGCGCGGCCGAAACCGCCGAACACCGCGCCCTGCGCTACGACCTGGGTGAAGGGCTGCTCGAAATCGCCCTGGTTCTGAGCTCGTTGTACTTCATCTCGCGCAAGCGCTTGTTCCCCGTAATCGGAATCGTGGCCGGAATCGCCGGAGCGGTAATCGCCGTCACCGGCCTGTTGGTATAGTGTGGTGTAATATGCCCAAAGTAGCGGTTCGTTATGCGGATTACTTCGCTCAAACCATGCGCCGCATGCGCGAGGATGGGCTCCTGATGGTGACCGCCGGCGCGGACGGCAAGCCCAACGTCATGACCATCGGCTGGGGCACCATCGGCTCCATCTGGTCGCGGCCGGTCTTTCTGGTCTTGGTACGCCCCTCGCGCTACTCCTACACCCGCCTGGAGGAAGCCGCCGGCGATTTCACGGTCAACGTCCCGCCCCGCGAGTTGGCCGAAGCCGTGGCCTACTGCGGCACGGTCTCCGGCAGAGATCGCGACAAGTTCCTGGAACAGCGCCTGACGCCGGTTCCGAGCAGGCAAGTGCGGCCGCCGATTATCCAGGAATGCGTGGTGCACTACGAGTGCCGGACCATTCACCGCAACGACCTTGCGCCGGCCACGCTGGCACAGGCCGTGCAAGACGACTTCTACCCCCAGGGAGATTATCACCGGGTATATTTCGGCGAGATCGTGGCCGTCTACGCCGACGATGACGCCGCCGGACGGCTTTAAGGCTGGGATGTGGCGGTGGCGGATCGTCAGCCCGAATGGGCCGCACTCGCATATAATTGAGAAATGGAAATTGTGTCCAAAACCGAGTTGCGCGAACAGGGCGAATATCCTGACCCGAAGCGCCCGCTGGTGTTCCTGGACACAAACGTGATCATCGGCTACCTTCGGGGCGACCCGTCGGCAGCACAGTTGTTTTCCGCCGAAGCAGATGGTCGAATTCGCTTTGCTGTTAACCCGATCGTGCTGCAGGAACTTCTTCTTGCGGCAGATGCTGCCGGCCGACCTGAATTCGAGCTAATCAGAGACCATTTGCGAGTGCTGCCAGTGGATGTCGCGAAAGCTGAGGCCTTGCTCCCACGAGTGCGGGCTCTAAGGAATCGCTTGGCCCACTCAAATGATATTCTCATCCTCAGCAGCGCCGATGCATGCGATTTCCTTGTTACGAGGGACGTACTCCTTAAGAACCTGGTGCTAGCCGGGAAACCCCAGGTTGTCACTCCTGAAGAACTCGTCGCACATCTTAGGGCTGCTTAGTGCGCGTCTACTTCGATACCGGAGTATTCATCGACTACCTCGGCACTCGCGGTAACACGACTGCAATTCTGAGATCGTCGGAGAGCGGCGAGGACGCGCACCAGCAGAGATCGCCGCTGACGCCGAGCGCCTGTTCGAAAAAGTCAGCAGCGCTTTCTCGTTTCAACGGACGACGCGCTGCTGCATCTGGATGGGATCCTCATGAACGCTCGAGGATGCAAGATACTCTGTCGAGACACGGATTTAGCCCTGCAACTCTTGTAGCACAACCCGCACCACCGATTGCGTCACGTGAACAGCGTCCCAACCACCCCCTCTCCGCCCGTGATACCATCCCCCTTTATGCCCGACCCTAAGCATCCCGCCGACCCTCCCGAAATGACCTTCAGAGCCGTGGGGCTGGGCCTCGTGCTGGCGCTGGTCTTCGGCGCGGCTAACGCCTACCTGGGCATGAAGGCGGGGCAGACCATCGCGGCCACCATTCCAGCCGCGGTCATCGCCATCGCCGTGTTCCGCGTCTGGGGCGGCGGGATTCTCGAGCAGAACATTACGCGCACAGCCGCCTCGGTGGGGGAAGCGCTCGTCGCCGGCGCCATCTTCACCATCCCCGCGTTCATGATGGTGGAGATCGACGGGAAACATCTGTGGGCCGACCTGCGGACGCACTATTGGCAATCCGTGGCGATTTTGCTGGTGGGCGGGCTGATCGGCGTCTTCTTCATCATCGTGCTGCGCCGGCCGCTGTGCGTGGAAAGCGGGCTGCCGTTTCCGGAGAGCGTGGCCAGCGCGGAGGTGGTGAAGGCCGGCGCCGAGGGCAGCGACGCGCCCAAATACGTGTTCGGCGCCATGAGCTTCGCCGGGCTGCTGCAAATCCTCAAGACCGACAAGGGCCTGCAAATCTTCCGCGAGTACGTGGAAGGGTTTCTCGCCTTTCCGAAATCCGTGGTGCACCATTTCGATTTCGAAAAGAAGGCCATCGGCGACGTGGTCCACACCGGCGGGATCTACTGGTCCACGCCCAACCTGTCGCCCGCGCTGATCGGCATCGGCTACATCATCGGGCCGGAGCTTTCGGCGGTCAACGCATCGGGCGGCATACTGGCGTGGTGGATTCTAATTCCGCTGCTGCTGTTCTTCGATCCCGACCTGCCGCACCGCCTGGGCGCGGGGCAAAACGCGGGATGGGACGTGGTTGCGTTCTCGGTCTGGTACAACATCGTGCGGCCCATCGCCGTGGGCACCATGCTGGTGGGCGCGTGCCACACGCTGTTCTCAATGCGCGGCTCCATCGTCGAATCCATCGCCGGCGCGCTGGGCGCATCGGCCAAAGCCGCGCACGAAGGCCGCCACCTGGAGCGCACCGACCGCGATATCCCATTCCAATGGCTGGCGCTCGGAACCGCGGTGTTGGTGGTGGCGGTCACCATCATCTATTACATGTTCACGGGGAGCTGGCTGGCGGCCATCATTGCCGCCGCCATCATGACGGTGGCTGGTTTCCTGCTTTCCGCCGTGGGCGGATACCTGGTGGGGCTGGTGGGCAGCTCCAACCAGCCGCTCTCGGGGCTGACGCTTTCGGCGCTGGTGCTCTCCGCGCTGGTGATGCTGGCCATCGGCGCCAAGGGGATGAGCGGCGTGGCCGCGGTGCTGGGAGTGGCCAGCGTGGTGGCCTGCGCCTGCTCGGTATCCGGGTCGCTCATTCAGGATCTGAAGGCCGGCCAACTGCTCGGCGGCACGCCGTGGAAAATGCAGGTGGTGGAGATCGTGTCCGTCATTCTGCTCTCGTTGTTTCTGATGTTCCCCATTGTGGCGCTGCACGAGGCCAACCTGGCGACGGGCGGCATCGGCGGGCGCGCGCTCCCGGCGCCGCAGGCCGGTTTGATGGCGCAGTTGGCCAAGGGCATCGTGGGCGGGCAGATGGCGTGGGGGCTGATCGGCATCGGCGCGGCTTTCGGGATCGCGCTGATCATGTGCGGCGCGCGTTCACCGATGCTCGTCGCCGTGGGCATGTACCTGCCGTTCGATACGGTCTCCGCGATCTTCGTGGGCGGCATTTTGAAGTGGGTGGCGGACCGGATCGCTGCGCGGCGCGCGCCGGAGCTTCGCGCCAAGATCGAAGAGAAAGGCGTGCTGTTGGCATCCGGGCTGATCGCGGGTGAAGCCATCGTGGGCATCCTGCTGGCGGTGACATTTTTGTCGGGCATCAGCTCGTTTACGAAGCTGCTGACCGGCGCCGATGAATTCAGCTTCTACCCGGCCCTGGGCGGGTGGCTGTCGCTGGCGGGATTCGCGGCGGTGGCGTGGGTGCTGATTCGAATTCCCATGGGCCGTCGAGGAGCCAAATGAATCGGAAGAGATTTCTTGCGGCGGTTTTCGCGGCCATCGTGGCCGCCGGCGCGGCGGCGCAGGTCCAGCCGAAAATCACCGCCAACGATTTGAAAGCCGACGTGTCGTTTCTCGCCTCCGACGCGCTGGAGGGCCGGGGCACGCCCTCGAAGGGCCTGGATATCGCGGCCGAGTATATCGCCGCGGAGTTTCGCCGCGCGGGCCTCGAACCGGCCGGCGACGACGGCTACTTCCAGACCGCGGACTTCAACTCGGTCATGTTGCTCATACCTGCCGGCGCATCCGTCCGGAATTCACCGGCGCGTATCCCGGCGTCGGCTGCGCAGCAGCCCGTCAAGCTGCGCAACGTCATTGGCGTTCTGCGCGGCTCCGACCCGGCGTTGAAAGACACCTACCTGGTGCTCACCGCGCACTACGATCACCTGGGCGTTCGCGGCTCGGGCGAAGGCGATCACATTTACAACGGCGCCAACGATGACGCCAGCGGCACGTCGTCCGTGGTTGAGATTGCCAAGGCGCTCGCCGCGCTTCCCCAAAGGCCCCGGCGCAGCATCGTCTTCCTGACGCTGTTCGGCGAGGAGCTGGGCGAGCTGGGATCGCGTTATTATTGCCAGCACCCGGTGTTTCCGCTGGCGAAGACCGTCGCCGACATCAACCTGGAGCAGCTTGGCCGCACGGACGACACCGAGGGGCCGCGCCTGCTCCAGTTCAATCTTACGGGCTTCGACTACACCAACATCGCCGCGTTCTTGAGCACGGCCGGCAAGGAAACCGGCATCCGGGCGGTGAAGGACGAACAGAACAGCGATTCGTTTTTCGGCCGCAGCGACAACGAAGCCTTTGCCGACGCCGGAGTGCCATCGACCACGCTGTCGGTCAGTTACATCTTCCCGGACTATCACCGCCCCGGCGATGAGTGGCCCAAGCTCGACTACGACAACATGGCCAAGGTGGATGGCGCGGTGGCGCTGGGCGTGTTCCGCATGGCGGACAGCGCCGAAGCCCCGCAGTGGAACAAGGACAATCCCAAGACCGCACGCTACGTGCAGGCCCGCGAAAAACAGTGAGCCGGCGCGCTCAGAGTCCCGCGTTCCGCGCCGGCACCTGCGCCATGCTGGACCAATCCAGCTCGGCTTGCCCATGCGCCACAGCGGACAGGAAATGATCGCGGATCAGGCTGGCCAGCGGCATGGGCGCCCCGCACTCGTACGCCGTTTCGAGCGCCAGGCGCATGTCCTTCAACCCCAGCTTCAAGGCGAATCCCGCCGGATCGAACCGCTCCTCCGCGATGGTGCGTCCGTAGCTTTCGTAGACCGGCGACGCAAACAATCCGTTGATGATTTCCTGGAAAACGTGAAGATCGACGCCCGCCCTTCGCAGCATCGCGTAGGCTTCCCCGAACGCCTCGATCATGCTCGCGAGCATGAAATTTCCGCACAGCTTCACCGCGTTGGCCTGCCACGCCTCGGAGCCGGCCACCGAGGTCTGGCGTCCGATGGCATCGAACAGCGAACGGCAGAGTTCCACCAGTTCGCTTGGACCGGCGGCCACCACGATCAGCTTCCCGCTCTCCGCCGCATCGGGACGGCCGAAAACCGGAGCGCTCAGGAAACCTTGTCCCCGCTGGGCGTGCTCGGCGGCGAGCCGCCTCGCCAGCGCCGTGCCGATGGTGCTGCTCGAGATATGGACTGCGCCATTGGCCAGCGCGGAGGCCACGCCATTTTCGCCGAGGACCACCTGTTCGACGGCAGAATCGTCGGCCAGCATGGTCATAACGGCTGCGGATTCGCGGCAGGCATCCGCGGGCGAATCGGCGACGCGCGCGCCCTCGCCGGCCAGCGCTTCCGCCTTCTCGCGGCTGCGATTGTAAACGGCCACCTGGTGACCGGCGCGCAGCAGATTGCGCGCCATGGCCGAACCCATTCTTCCCAGTCCGATGAAACCAATCCGCATGGCGGTCGGGCCTCTCCCGGTCCCTACTCAAGCAGTCCTGGTAGCATTATAACCGTGGCGCGCCGTGGCGCAAGATTGGGCCGTGCTCGGAAGTCAGGCGAGCCTGTCCCTCGAAACGAAACGGGATTACAATCGCAGTGTGAGCCTGAGAACTAATCCTTGACCACCATCCGAGATAAAAGCGTCCTGATCACCGGTGCCGGGCGGGGCGTTGGGAAGCGATTGGCCATGGGCTTCGCACAAGCTGGGGCGCGCGTGGGATTGCTGGCGCGCAGCCAGGCCGAATTGGACCTCGCCAAGATGGAAATCGAGCACGCCGGAGGCAATGCCCTCCGCCTCCGCGCCGACGTCCGCGACCTGGAGCAGATGACGGCCGCGGTGGACCGCATGCGGGCCGTGTTCGGCTCGCTCGATGTGCTGGTCGCCGCGGCGGCCGTTCAAGGGCCCATCGGGCCGCTCCTCTCCACCAGGCCCAAGGTGTGGAA
>JBEKTU010000022.1:0-62901 GCA_049515735.1 Bryobacteraceae bacterium | reverse complement strand
CCATAACGCGCCGCTATCCAGCCGGCGTACCTTGCGTTCCTCCATGATAAGTATTCTCATGGGGAGTATACTGGAAAATGGTTCAAGCTGTCGGCTTGAACAAGGAGGAAATGTGGATAAGAACGGACTTTCCAGCTTCTTGCTGGGACTAGGCGTGGGTGTCGGCATCGGCATGCTGTTCGCGCCGAAGTCCGGAGAGGACACCCGTAAACTCATCAAGGACAAAGCCGGCGAAGGCACCGATTATGTGAAGCAACGCGGCTCGGACATCAAGCAGACCGCCACGGAATGGGTGGAGAAGGGCAAGGAAGCCCTGGGCCGTCAGAAGGACACCATCTCCGATGCCGTGGAGGCCGGTAAGCAGGCTTATCGCGACGCCGTTAGCCCGCGCGAACCCTCCGGCGACGGCGCAGCGACGTAACCCAGGATCTGGGGGAAGGGCCCTCGCGCGTGACTGAAGACACGTTTCGCATTGTGGTGGCGGCGGCCGTGGCGCTGGCGTGCATAGCGTTCGTGGTGCAGGCCGTGGCCACCTTCGCTGTCTACCGCGTTGCCCGAAAGATTCAGCGAAAGGTCGAGCCGCTAGCGGACCAGGCCGAGCCCGTCATTGGGAAGTTCGGGCCCATGATCGACAAGATCGGACTGGCGGCCGACAACTTGGCGCCGGCAGCCGACAGCATCGGAGTCGCAGCCGGCAAGGTCGGGTTCGCCGCCGGCAGGATCGGACTGGCGGTCGACAGGGCCGGGCCGGTGATCGACGGAATCGGAGTCGTGGCCGATAAAGTGGCGCCGGTGGTCGATGAAGTGGGGATGGTTCTGGCCAACACCAACCGGATCGTGGAAGATACGCGCCCGCGGATTGCCGAGCTTTCCGGAGAAGCCGTGGAGATCGCCAAATCGGCGCGGCAGCAGGTCGAAAGAATCGGCGAACTGCTGCATGACGCCGGCGATCGCGCCCGTACCCGGCTCGAGCAGATCGACCAGACCGTCGAGAGCACCGTCGAGCAGCTCGGGCAAGTGGGCGACGCCATGAAGCGCGCGGCGTTGCGTCCGGTGCGCGAAGTGAACGGCTTGGCGGCTGGGATTTCGGCCGCCGTTTCCACCCTGGTGCACCACTCGCGCAAGCCCTCCGTCGATCAAGCCACGCAGGACGAGGAGATGTTTATTTAGCCTCGTCCCGCCGCACGAATGCCATTACCAGCCGAATCTGTTCATAGGTGATCTCCGGCGGCAGCGCTTCGCGTAACGGCTTCAGCCATTGCGAGCCCAGCCGGCGCACCACCTCTTCAATCTGGCGGTGGTTGGCTTCTCCCACCCACTCCATGCGATACTCCAGCCGTCCTTTTTCGACCAGGTCGGCCACCATGTTGATTACCGTCGAAAACTGGCGGCCGCGAATCTGCGCAATCTCTTCGAAGCTCTTGCCCTCCGCCAGCAGACGCATGGTCTCTTCGGCGGGCGAAATCTGCGACACCTCGGGGTGCCCTTTGGGCCCCGCGGCGCGGGCCCCGTTGCGGTAAGCCTCGAAGGCGGCGAAGATTTCGCCTCCGTACAATTCCGCCTTGCGCTCGCCGATCCCGGCGACGCCCAGCAACTCGCGGAGATTCGAAGGCTGCTTGCGGCAGAGATCCTCCAGCGCGGCGTCGCTGAGCACCACGAAGGCCGGAACGGCGGCGCGCTGGGCCGTGCGCCGGCGCCATTCCTTGAAGAATTCGAGCAGGTCGCGATCCGGCGGCTTCTCGAAGAGCGGCGGCACAGGCCGCGCCACCGGTGGTTGCGGCCTGGGCTGGGCCTTCGGTTCCTCGCGCGGAGCCGCCGCCTTCGGCTGGCGCTTCTTCTTCTTCACCACCAGCGGCTTCTCCGATGGCGCCTTGAGCCACTCCGGGATGTTTCCGCAGACGTCGCACATCTCGCAGCGCTGCCACTTGGGCGCCTGGCCGAAGTGCGTGCAAATCTGCAAATGCCGGCACCGGTCGCTCTCGACGAAACGCCGCACGGAGTGATACCGCTGCCAGGCGCGCTCCTTCTCGTTGGGGTCATTCAGCTTTTCGATGAAGTAGGCCAGCAGTCCCGCGTCTTTCGGCTGCCACAGCAATGCGCAATCGGCGGGCAGCCCATCGCGCCCCGCGCGGCCCGCCTCCTGATAAAACTGCTCGATGGATTTCGGCAGCGAAGTGTGGATGACGGCGCGCACCGCCGGCTTGTTGATCCCCAGCCCGAAGGCGATGGTGCCCACCAGCACGCGCACTTCGTCGTTCATCCAGCGCTCCTGGTTGCGGCGGCGAATCGCGGTTTCCATCTGGCCGTGGTAGGGAACCGCCGCGATGCGCCGGTCGGCCAGAAAATCCACGGTCTGTTCCACCGTGGCGATGGTGGGGGCGTACACGATCGCGCTTTCGCCCTGATAGGCGCGCAGGGCCGCCAGCAGCAGGCGCGGGTGCGTCTCTTTATCGCACTGGTGCGCCACGTAGCGCAGGTTGGCGCGGTGAAAGCTGGCGATGTACTTGTGCGGCTCGCGCAGCCGCAGTTGTTCCAGAATGTCGTGCCGGACGCGTTTGGTGGCGCTGGCGGTGAACGCCGCGATGGGCTTCTCCGGAAAGTTCTCGCGCAGCGAGCTGAGTTGGCGGTATTCGGGGCGGAACTCGTGCCCCCATTCGGAGATGCAGTGCGCCTCGTCGATGGCGAAGAACGCCAGCGGCAGCTTCCGCAGCCAGTCGATGGTATCCGCCCGCGCCAGCCGTTCCGGTGAAAGGTATAGCAGGCGGAAGGCGCCCTGCGCGGCCGCGCGCATCACGGTGCGCTGCTCGTCGGCCGGCTGCGTGCTGTTGAGAACGGCCGCCGGAATCCCCATGTCGCCGAGTTGCGCCACCTGGTCCTGCATGAGCGCGATCAGCGGCGAGATCACCACCACCGTCCGGCCCAGCGCCAGCGCCGGCAACTGGTAGCACAGCGACTTGCCGCCGCCGGTCGGCATGATCACGGCCACGTCGTTGCCGGCCATCAGGCTTTGGACGATCCGCTCCTGCATGGGGCGGAACGAGTCGTAGCCCCAGTACTTCTTCAGGGCTGCGTAGAGGTCGGGCACTGTAGACCTACGAGTGTATCAAGCGCACCATCTGCGCCGGCGCCGTATCCAGCATCTCGCGCACCGTTCTGTGCGTCACGGGATGGCGCAGGCCGGGCGCGAGATCCGCCAGCGGCGCCAGCACGAAGCGCCGCTCCGCCATCCTCGGGTGCGGGATTTCCAGCGTTGCGTTGCGCACCACGGCATCGCCGTAGAGCAGAATATCGATATCGATGGTCCGCGGCCCCTTGGCCACCGTGCGGACACGGCCCAGCGCGCGCTCGATCTTGCCGATGCGCGCCAGCAGTTCCATGGGAGACAGGCTGGTCTCGGCTTCCACCGCCAGGTTCAGGAACCAGCGCTGTCCGGTGTAGTCCACCGGCTCGGTCTCGTACACCGGCGAGGTGCGCACCACGCGCACATCCGGCGCCTCCAGGCGCTCGATGGCCGCCCGCAAGTTGGCTTCGCGGTCGCCCAGGTTGGAACCGAGACTGAGGTAGATGGTTTCCACCGATCAGTGCATCTCTTCATTGCTGCGGCCTCGTATTTCGCGGAGACCGCTCTCCCACGCTCGCGGCTCGGTACGACGCCTCGTGGGCCGCGAACGTTGGAGAGCGGTCTTGTCGCCTTTTTGTTCCGCTAGCTTACTACTTATACTCGGAAATGCGACGACGTATTATCCGCCCAATCCGGTGACGATGGGAGCCTGGAGCTACCCGTTTTTCGGCGGCTGCTCCATTCACTCAATAGGTTTGTTGCCAATGGAAAGAGGGTACGCTGAATTCTGGAAGTGGATGACCGCGCCCGCCACCTTGTCGGTTGCGACTGTGAAGAGCCATGTGTCGATGTTATTCTTCTTTGGCTCGAGCTCCCGGTCAGCGAGATGGTGCCATGAGGCCTCTTTTTGGCCAGGGCGACCGAGGCCCTGATGAACAGCCCCTGCTCCATCGGTCAGTTGCAGGTCCTTCTGCCAGAGCCACACCTTACGCTTTACGTTCGACACATTGAACCTGAGGATTAAGAACGACTCGGAGGGGCCCAGTTCCATCGGATCATAGGCGTAGATGTCTTGCATCGGACCGCTATACGTGCCCCCACGTACGGCTCTTTCGGCGGTCAAACCGGTCATCGCAATGCCTGCCAATCTTTCCGTCGTTTGCGGCTTGCGAGTGACAGACGCGCCTATAATTTGAAAAGTAAGCGGCTGGCCGTTGGCCGAGAGGGGGCGCTCTTTCTGCGCCAAAGCGGGACACACTGAAAATAACGTGAGAACCACGAGAATGCACGGCATTGATTTCATTGGAAGCTCCTTCGAAAATAGCCGCAAGTTATTGAAACTACGTTGAGCCGCCCGGCCGGCTACTCTCATTCTTCGTTGTGACCCGCAGGGTCATGGGCGACTCCTTTCTGGACAGGAAGAACGACAGCAAGCGTGAACCAGGATTTCTCTTTTTGGCCTCCTGGCCAGTACCGATTATACCCCCCAACCGTTTCCATTGGAGCCGTTTTTTTCATTTCCGTCCCGAGCGACCCCGGCGGCGGGGGTTATCAGTAACTGATCAAAACGAAAATCCGGGCTTGTAGGTCAGAACAGCGCCGGCTGGTCGTCGTTGCGCAGCTTGGGTTTCACGTTGAAGTAGTCGAACGCCAGTTCCGTGGCCGTGCGCCCGCGCGGCGTGCGGTTCAGGAAGCCGAGCTGGATCAGGTACGGCTCGTACACCTCTTCGATGGTGTCCGGCTCCTCGGAGATGGAGGCCGCAATGGTGTTCACGCCCACCGGTCCGCCGCGGTACTTCTCGAGGATGGTCAGCATGATCTTCTGGTCGATCTCGTCCAGGCCATAGCGGTCCACGTCCAGCAGGTTGAGCGCGGTCTGCGCCACCGGCTTTGTGATGCGGCCGTCGGCGCGTACTTGCGCGTAATCGCGGACGCGCCGCAGCAGGCGATTGGCGATGCGCGGCGTCCCCCGGCAGCGGCGCGCGATCTCTTCCGCCGCGCCCTCTTCGATGGCCACCCCCAGCAGGCGCGCCGAGCGGTTCACAATCGCCCGCAGTTCATCCACCTGGTAGGGATCGAGCCGCAGCACCAGCCCGAAGCGGCCCCGCAGCGGCGCGCTGACGAGCCCCTGCCGCGTGGTGGCGCCGATGGCCGTGAACTTAGGCATGGGCAGCGAATGTGTGCGCGCGCCCGGACCCGCACCCACCAGAATGTCCACCCGGAAATCCTCCAGCGCCGCGTAGAGCATTTCTTCCACGTCCGGCAGCAGGCGGTGGATTTCGTCGATGAAGAAAACCTGCCGCGCGCGGATGTTGCTGAGAATTCCGGTCAGATCGAGCTTTTTCTGAAGCACCGGCCCCGAGGTGGAGGTGAAAGCCACTTCCAGTTCCTCCCCGATGATCGCGGCCAGCGTGGTCTTGCCCAGCCCGGGAGGCCCGTAGAGCAGCACGTGGTCCATGGCTTCGCCGCGCATGCGGGCGGCTTCGATGGCGATTCCCAGGTTCTCCTTCAGCTTGGGCTGTCCGGTGAAATCGGCCAGGCGGCGCGGGCGGAGGCCCGCTTCGAACTGCAAATCCTCGGCCTGGCGATCGCCGGAAATCAGTTGCCGGTCGGGCATGTGCTACCAGCTTACCCCGGATCAGGCACGGGCTAGCGTACCAGTTCCAGAGCGCGCCGGAAAAGCGGTTCGAACTCTGCGGAGCCGGAGGTCAACCCGCCGCTGGCCTTGGCCTTGCGCACCGCGGCCTCGGCCTGCGCCCGCCCGCAGCCCAAATTCAGGAGCGCCGAGAGTACGTCCTGATCGACCGGTGAAAGCTCGGCCGCAGCGGGCGTTCCCGGCTCCTCCGCCGTGGCAGCGGGCAGCTTGTCGCGCAGTTCCAGCACCATGCGCTCGGCGGTCTTCTTGCCAACCCCGGGAATGCGCACCAGCCGCTCCACTTCCCCGCGCCGGATGAAGTTGATGAGGTCCGGCGCCGCCAAGCCGGAGAGAATCTTCACCCCCAGCGTCGGCCCGATGCCGCTCACCCCGATGAGCTTCTCGAACAGCGCTTTCTCATCCTGGGTGAAGAAGCCATATAGAGCCAGCGCGTCCTCCCGCACGTGGGTATGGATGCGCAGCCGGACCTCCTTGCCGGGTTCGGGCAGGCGCGTGAACGTCGAGACCGGGATAGTGACATCGTATCCCACCCCGCCGGTCTCGACGATGGCCTGGTTGGGATGCTTCTCGATCAGTACGCCGCGCAGTAAAGCGATCATAACCTCGATTGTAGTGGTAGCGGCGCCGCCGGGGCGCTGGTGTTAGACCTTTGCGCAACACGGCGGGGCATTGCTAATCTGTTTGACTTTGAGCTGCCTCTTTTGAGAGTATCCAGGGATGAACCTCAACTTTAGGCCTGTACTGGCCGTGACAGCTTTCTTCGTGTTGGGCAGTCTGTGCGGTTTCGCGCAGAATCGCCACCCTGCCTATCTCCGCGCACTGACCGATCTGCGAACCGCCAGAGCCCATCTGGAACGCCCCGGCCACGGCGTACTCAAGGAAGAGGAAAACCGAGCGATCCGTGAAATCGACGCAGCCATTGACGAGATCAAGAGGGCTGCCATCGACGACGGCAAGAATTTGAACGATCACCCGCCGGTCGATGCCAGGCTCGACTGGCCCGGCCGTCTGCATCGCGCCGTTGAACTGCTCAACAAGGCCCACAACGACATCGCACGTGAAGAGGACAACCGTTTTGCGCAGGGCTTGCAACAGAGGGCGATCGGACATATCGATGCGGCGCGCATGCACGCGGAAGAGGCCATTTCGGTAGCCAGGCGGCGCTGACCAGGCCATCCTCGCTCTAAACCCCGCCGCCAAATGATCGTCAGGCAATCGCGCGAATTCACTCGCCACGATGGGCCTTGCCGGAGACTCGTTCGATACGGATGCGTATCACGGCCGTTCGCGAGCCGGAAGCGGCGATAGCATCTTCCGCCTCGGGCGTCAGCGCCCCGCAGAAACGCACGGCCAGAAGCTCCAGAGCCCGTCGTTTCTCCGCCGGATCTGTCACCACGGCCGCCCGTCCGAATGCCACGGCGCTCTCATAGAGCGTGGACAGCTTTGCCGGCAACACCCTGGCCTCCGCCACGGCGCAGAACGAGACCCGCTCTTCATGCGCGATGTTCTCCAGTTTGTGTCCCTCCATGGCGCAGTGAATGTAGATCGCGTCCCCGGACACCACGTGGTTCACGGGGACGGCATAAGGCCATCCGTCGGCTCCCAGGGTGGCCAACACGCCGTGCTCCGCCCGCGCCAGAATCTCTCGAGCCTGGTCCTCGGTAAGCGCCCTGTCGCTTCGTCGTATCTCCCTGAAAGCGGTCATCTCCTGGAGCTCGCGAACAGTTTAGCAGCATCCGCTCACAAATCTCTCCCATCCGGAACGCCCGTACCGTTTCCGCCGTCCGATGCACTATAACGCACATTTTCAGACACCGCCGCGCAACTTTCTTGCGCCAGCGGTTTGTTACACTTATGATTTGTACGGGGTGCACTATTACGCGCAAATTCTTGCTATACGGTTGTCTTTTGTTAATGGTGCAAGCCACGGCTTCGAGCGCTTGCCGTGATTGCGCCCAGCCGGGATTCGGAGGTCCCGGCGAAAATCGCTTCACCGTGTACGATCCGGTTTGCCGCGGCGACGTCTGCGGCCGCTCCGGTTACCCGCAGGTCTTTGTCAGCACCGCCGAGCTGACGCTCTTCATCCGGGTCACCGATCTTGTGTTTGGCGGCCCGGCGCCCGCATTCTCGTTCGAACGCTCCTACAACATGGGCGACACCCACTCGGGGCCCCTCGGCGCCGGTTGGTCCTTCACTCTGGGAGACAGCCTCACCACCGATCCCGACGACAGCCTGGTGCTGCGGCGCGCTTCGGGGCGCATCGACCGGTTCGCGCCCGGTGTGCCCTCCGGGTCGTCCTCCGGGTCGTCCGGCGCGCTTTTCGCGGTGACCTCCACCACCGACACGCTGGCCCAGAACAGCGACGGCACCTACACCCTGCGCAGCCCGGCCTCCACCACCACGCGGGTTTTCAGCCCCGATGGACGGCTGCTGGCCATCCAGGACTCCGGCGTTACGCGCGTTTCGCTGAATTACGATTCCTCCAACCGGCTGACCGGCGCCAATTATCGCGGGCGGTCGATCGGCTTCTCCTACGACGCTACCGGCCATGTCACCTCGATCTCCGATTCCGCGGGCCGGTCCATCGCTTACTCCTATACCGCCGATGGGCACCTCGCGCAACAGACCAACGCCGATGGACAAACCGTCGCGTATCAATATGACGGTTCCGGAAACCTGGTTTCCATCGGCTACGCGGGCGGACAGATTGCCATCGCTTACTTGAGCGATCCTCCGTACACCTCCGTGGCCACCCTCACCACGCCCGATGGCGGCGTACGCCAGTACAGCGTTCCCAACGACCCCACCCAGATCCAGGTTACCGACGGGAACGGCAATTCCAGCCTCTACGTTTCCAACCCGGTCGGACTTTTGCTTTCCGCCACCGATCCAGCCGGCGACATCGTCTCTTACTCTTACGACACCTCCGGCCGGCGCATCGGCACGGTCGACGGCAACGGCGACACCGCCAGCTTCACTTACGATGCCAACGGCAACCTGGTGGGAGTCACCGACGGCGCCGGCAACCACTGGTCCGCCGACTATACCGCCGCTGTCCCCGCCCACATTACCGATCCCAAAGGCAACATCTGGGCGTTCAAGTACGACTCTTCCGGAAACCTCGTGGGCGTGACCAACCCCGCCGGCGGCGTGGTCTCCGCCGTGCGCTCCGCCTCCGGCGAGATTACCGGCATCACCGATGCGCGCGGCAACACGACCAGCTATCAATATGACGCCAACGGCCTCATGGCCGCGTTCATAGACGCCCTCAACGGCACGTGGAGCTATCAATACGATGGCGCCGCCCGCGCTGTGTCGCGCACCGATCCCGGCGGCTCCGTGCTCCAGGCCAGCTACAACGTGGGCGACCGCATCGCCGGGCTGACGGCCGGGAACGTGCAGGTGACGTTCGATTTTTCGGGCATTCAACGCGACAGCCTCAACCGCCTGGTGAGCTACACCGATTCTTTCGGCAACCAGGTCGCTTATACTTACGACGCCGCCGGCGAATTGACCAGCATGACGCTGCCCGGAGGGAACACCGTCACCTATCAGTACGATCACGCCCACCGGTTGAGCCAGGTCTCGGATTGGCTGGGCAACTTCGCGCTCTACCGCTACGATGCCGCCGGATGGCCGCTCAGCGTCACCGTCTCCGGCGGCCCCATCGCCGTCTGTCAGTACGACGCCGCGCACAATCTGCGCGCCGTCGTCAGCACGGGGCCGGATGGTTCCCCCGTAGCGGGTTACCGGTACACGCTGGATGCCAATGCCAACCGCACCGCGGTGAGCGCGCTCGAGCCTTTCACCGCGGCGGTTTCGTTCCCCTCCTACTCCGTCGCCTACGATGCCGCCAACCATCCCGTCACGCGCAGCGACGGCCAGAACTACACCTACGATTCGCGCGGCAACCTCACCGCCATTCAGGGGTCCGGAAACGTCACCCTCGGCTACGACGTTTTCGGCCGCTTGCAGAGCTTCAACGCCGGCGCCTCCACCACCTATGGCTACGATTCCACCGGCCTCCGCGTGGTGCGCACGGTCGATGGCACGGCCCGCCTTTTCCTCTACGATCTCTCCGGTCCCGAGGCGCGCGTGGTGATGGAGATGGACGGCACCTACACGCCCATCGCCTGGTACGTCTACGGCCTGGGTCTTCTGTGGAAGGTGGCTGCCGACAGCTCGACGTACTTCTATCACTTCGATGGCGACGGCAACGTGGTGGCGCTCTCGACTCCCACCGGGGGCGTGGTGAACGAGTACCGTTACGATCCCACCGGCCTCCTGATTGGCTCCAACGAAATTGTCGAGAACATGTTCCGCGCGCGCGGACAAGCCGGCTGGATGGACGACGGCAACGGCCTCGTCTTTACCAACCGCCTCTACCAGTTTCCGGAATTGCGGTTGACCCTGCCTGCGACGGCCGACCCATCCCCGCCCGCTACCGGCCTGTCGCCGCAATTCCCGGGCGCCGGAGCTTGCTTTTTCAAAGGCATCTCGAACTGCCTTTTCGCCACTGGCGGGAGGGACCGATGATGCGCCGGGCCGCCTTCGTGCTCTGGGCCGCCGTGGCACTCAGCCGGGTCCTGTCCGGCCAGACGCAGGTGTTGACTCCCGGCGTCGCCGTGCAAGGGCAGGTCGGGCTGCAGGCCCCGGCCTACTTCGACTTCTATGACACTCCCGGTGATGCCGTTCTCATCCGTGTGCTGTCGCTCAGCCAGGACCGCTCACTCCAGTTCACTGTGACGTGGAACTACTATCAGACGGGTGGTTTCCCGCAGGCCATTCAAAGGTACGTTTATACGGTCCCCAACCCGACCGCGGGCCTTCCGCCCGTCCAGAGCGTCGGCCCGGCTGTCACTGGCGCCACCTTCGGTGGAGAGTACGATCTTCCCGGCGCCAGCCAAGGCTATTACACCATCATGGTTTTCAGCCAGAACCAGGTCGCGGGGAATTTCCTGCTGGTCTACAACAGCCTGGAGGGCAAGTGCTCATCGTCGAATCCATCCTGCAGCGTTGTGCCTCTGAACTGCGGCTCTCCGGCGCTGAATCAGCAGATCGGCTCGCCGCCGGCAACCGGCGCGCAGCAGCCGGCCAGCCCGTGGCTGCAGATCAATAATTACCAGTTTCAAGCCAACCCCGGCGACATTCTCAGCGTGCGGGTTGCCAAGTACGCCAGCCAGACGATGCCTCTCGCTCCTGGTTTTAACCTCGGCCTGTTCGCTTACGACTCGTCGGGACACCTGCTTTATCTCAATTCCAACACCAGCCAGCTCGCCGCGGTCGAGGCCGGGCCGGCCGTTACGGAGAGAATGGATGTGCCGGCGCCTGCCGACGGCATCGTCAACATCGTTGTTTTCGACGTCGACAGCCAAACCGGCAATTATGGGATTGCTGTCGCCACGCTCAACCATCCGTGCAGCAACAAGTCTCTGACCTGCGGCTCCGCGAGTCAGGGGTCGCTTGCCAATCCCCTTACCTTCGATTCCTACAGTGCTCCTCTATCGGCCGGCGCCACGATTTCCATTCGCACCGCGATCGCGGGCGCGGCCAGCTCCTTGGTGCCCGTCGTGGAAGTGTACGATCCCACGGGGAGTCCCGTGCCATCCGCACAGTCGGTCGGCACGGCCACATTCAAGACCAGCTTATCAGGCAACTATACCGTTCTTGTCGAAAGCTCGACTTACCTGCAGACCGGCGGCTATGCCGTTGCCTACGCGCGGCTCGACGCGCCCTGCTATACAGGGGGTCCGTCGCCGCAGGCGCTTTCCTGCGCCTCCGTGGTGACCGGCTCCATCACTGGAACGCTGCAGACGATTTCCTACTCGGTGGCCGCCCAGGCCAACGACGCCTTCCTGTTACGTCTCGAGCAGACCAGCCCGGGATCCGCCTTCAGTCCCCGCGTGGATATCTACGGCCCGCAGGGAAATCCCATTCCGTCCACCAGCACCAGCTCTCTGGCGCGCCTCAACTTCACCGTACCCGCGGATGGTTCCTATACCCTGTCGGTGTCGGACGGCAGCGTCGGTGGCGGTCACACCGGCACATATTCCCTTTCGCTTGTGCGGCTGAACCGGCCCTGCAATGCCGCAACCCTCGGCTGTGGCGCGCTGGCGACCGGCAATATTTCGAGCCCTCTCGCATTCTCCGTCTATACCTACGCTGCCGCCGCGGGTGAGTCGTTCACCCTCCGTATGTTGGGCTACAACGGCGCACTCCAGCCCGATCTCGAAGTCTACGACTCGCAGGGCGACCCCGTCGGGCAGAGCACTTCCGGCAACGTCACCGGCGTGGATGTAACCCAGCCCGCGGGAGGCGCCTACACCGTGGTCGCCATGGACGGCGGCCCTCTCCAGGCCGGAGGACCTTTCGGCGTCGAACTGCTGCGGACCAAGAACGCCTGCTCGGCCGCCTCGCCGCAGGGACAGACGGTGAACGGTGTCATCAACGGCGCGGAGGCATTTATCTCCTACAGCGTACCTGCCACCAACGGGGACGCGCTGATGGTGCGCAGCGCCTCCCTTACACCGGGCTTCGCCGCCCAGATGGACCTTTACGACCCTACCGGCGCCCGCCTCAATTCCAGCACATTCGAGCTCTCGCAAACGGTCTCCGCAACCGGCAGTTATACCGTGGTGGTGGGCCCTTCCGCCCCGGCCACGGCCGGCGGCTACGCGCTTTCCTGGCAGTTGCTCAACAATCCCGCCGCCGCATCCGCCTTGCAGTGTGGCGGCTCCACAACCGCATCGCTATCGGCCGCAAACCAGTTTCGCTATTACCTCGCCGCCGCCAATGCGGGCGACCTGATCCGGCTGATCTTTACCAAGATCTCCGCCAGCTTCTCTCCACAGATCGAGCTGTTCGGTCCCACTGGCACGCGGCTCGCAGCAACTTCCAGTATCAGCCAGAAGGCCAATGCGGGTGGCACTTACCTGGTGGTGGTGAGCCCCTCCACCGCCTCGAGCGCGATCGGCTCCTTCACGGTGGCCTTCCAGCGCCCCAACAATCCGTGCTCACCCGCGACGCTGACCTGCGGCCAACCGACGTTGCGGCAGGTCGCCATCCCCGGCCAGCTCGATACCTTCGTGTTCGCCGACTCTCGCGGCGGCCAGGCCGACATCAAGCTGGCGTCGCGCTCGGGCAGTTACTCCCCGTACGCGGAGTTGTATGACTCCTCCGGCAACCAACTCACCACCAGTCCAAGCGGGCAGCTTACCGCCGTTATCTTTACCACCGGCACTTACACGCTGCTGGTCCACGACCTCAGCGGAGTCAATCTGGGCAGCTATCGTGCGACCTTCCAGGACGACTACAACCCCTGCACCATCACTGACACGGAGCCGCCCGTGGTGACTCTGCTCAAGCCCACCGCCGGCGAAGTGATCGTCGGCAACACCACTTACCGCATTCAGTGGCAGTCGGACGACAACGTCGGTGTGGTCAGCCAGAATATCGCGCTTTCGACGGATGGCGGGCAGACTTTCCCGACGACGATTGCCAGCGGTCTGGCCGGCAATGCCCAGACCTACAACTGGTACGTGCCGGCGAACATCGCGCCCAGCCGCACGGCTGTGATCCAAGTCACCGCCGCCGACGCCGCCGGCAACGCGCAATCCGCCTCCAGCGGCCTCGTTTCGCTCATCGGCTCCGGATTTACCGCCAACAGCACGCCCGCCTACAGCTACGACTCGTTGAACCGGCTGACGCAGGCCGTCCTGGGCGACGGACGCACCATCACCTACACCTGGGACGCCGCCGGCAATCTGGTCCAGATTACGGTGTCGGGGCAATAGGGGCGCGCTCACACATATAGGCGTTAAAACAAGGCCGTTGCCTTTTGGCCACGGCGCTGCTGTAACTCCCATGGTCCTCACACCGCCGTTTCCCGCCGCCGGTCGCTCATCCGGATCAGCACATACGCCGCTCCGGCCAGCGCCAGCGCAATCCCCAAAATCGTCCACGCATGGCGCGCCAGGAACGTCTGCGCTTCCTCCCCGAGTTGTATGCCCAGGTAGGCTTCGCCGAAATAGCGGATCACGCGCCCCAGCAGAATCACCCCGAGGAACTTGCTGAACGGGGTTTTCAGCGCGCCCGCCGACACCACGAAGACTTTGAGCGGCAGTGGCAGCACCGGCGTCACGGCTGGGATGAATACGGTCAACATGCCGTAGCGATCGAACCAGCGCTCGAAGCGCTGCCGTTTGCCCGGCGGCGGCTCGCCCTTGAGGAACAGCCGGCGGCCGTGGCGTACGGCCCAAAACAGGCTGATGCTTCCGCCGGTCGAACCCAGCACCCCCATGAGCGCCGTGAAATAGGCCCGCTGCGGAGCCTTCACCGCCACCAGGACCAGCAGCGCATCCATCGTCGCCGGCAGCGGGATGCCCAGCGAATCGATGAATCCGAGCAGGAAGACCCCCCACGGCCCGAATGCAATCAGCGCCGCAACTACCTTAGAAAGCAATTTCCCGCCTCAAACCGGACCCCTCACATCATGTCCGCGAACGACTTCCGCAGCTTGTAGAACCACGCGTGCCCCAGCACGAACACCACCGCCGCCAGCAACCACAGTTTCCACAGCGCGCCCCACGCCGGCGCGTGGTTTTCCAGAAGAATCGCGCGGTAGCCGCGCACCAGCACATAAATCGGGTTCTTGGATAGCAGTACCGTAGCCGCCGGCGGCAAGGAGGCTTCAGGATAGCAGATCGGCGTCACGAAAAACCAGATGGTCAGCACGAATCCCATCACCTGGCCCAGGTCGCGCACGAAGACTCCCAGGGCCGCCAGAAACCAGCTCACTCCCGCGGTGAACAGCACTTGGGGAATCAGCAATGCCGGCAGCCATACCACCGATGGCGGCACTCCCCCGCGCACCGCCAGCAGGAACGCGCAGAACAGCACCACCGCGAACAACTCGCTCACCAGGCCCGCGGCCACCAGGTTCACGGGCAGCGTTTCTACCGCGAACACCAGCTTCTTCACGAAATTGCGGTGCTCCAGTATCACCCCCGGCGAGCGGCCGGCCGCCTCGCTGAATGCCAGCCAGGGCAGCATGCCCGCCAGGAAATATAACGCGAACCCCGAGCGGCTCTGGTCCTGGCCGAAGCGCGATCGCAGCACCACTCCGAAGACGAAGAAGTATGTGAGCATGAGCAGCAGCGGATTGATGATCGTCCAGAACGCGCCGCCGAACGAGCCGCGGTAGCGCCCCAGAATGTCCCGCCGCGCCATTACCCGAATCAGCCCGCGGTTTCGCCAGATGGTCAGCACGGGATAGGTAAAGGCCCGGCCCACCGCGCGCAGCTCCCGTTCGCGCCGCAGCGTGGCGCTGGTGGTCGTGCGCACGCGTCCCAGTTTGACCGCGCCATCCCTGGCGGCGCACTCCACCAGCAGGAATGGCCAGCCTTGGTCGTAATACCAGCACACGCCTTCCCGCATGGGCGAAAGCACCACCTGGTAGCGGCCGTCCTCGGCCGGCACTTCGAAATCCAGCCGCACGCGCATCCGTTCGCCTGGCTTTACGTCGCACTCGGGCTCGACGCGCGCGCCGTCCACGATGAGGGTGCCGGTTTCCGCGTCGAAAAGGTGATAGCCGATGCCGAAGCCTTCGGCCGCGCGCCAAGTCTCTTCGGAGTCGTTGCGAGCCGCGAACTCGACATGCACCGTGCGGGCCGCCGGGTTCAGTTCTGCGTGTAACAAGAGGTACGTGGCGCTCATGCGTAGAGCCACCCGGGGTACCGTTCCTTCACCGGTCCCGTCTTTCGCCCCACCGCGTAGATTCCGTCTCCGCGCAGGTCCGTTTCCAGCCGGTAGCGTTCCAGCAGGTGTACCACCCAGCCGTACTCCGGGCGCGGCATATCCAGGAATTCGCCGGTTTCAAGCCGCGCCACTTCGAACCCCGAATTCTCCAGCAACATGCGAATCTCGCGCGGCGTGTATTCGCGATTGTGCCGCGCTTCCACCTCGCCCGAGTCCCGCGGGCGGACGTAAGCCTGGAAAAAGCCCGGATGGTATCCCTGGAGAATCGCCGAGATGCCCCGCAGCCCCGCCACGTTCGGCGTGGTCAGCACCAGGTGGCCGCCGGGCTTCAGAATGCGGTTGACTTCCGACATCAGGTGCATCGGGTCCGCCAACAGGTGCTCGATCAGCTCGCAGCACAGCACCGTCGAAAAATGCCCGTCGGGATACGGAAAGCTGTGCTTTTCGGCGTCGAAATGATCGACGTCGCACGCGAACGGCTCGCCCTCGGCGGATGTCGCCACGCGGTGATCCACGCGGCCCGGCTCGCCGTAGTAGCACCCGCGCACTTCGCCATAGCCCAGCTTGCTCTTGAGCGCCGGCGTGATCTGCATGTACGCCCCCATTTCGAGGATGCGGTCCGAAGCGCCGCCGGGTGGAGTGATATCGAGGGTCTTGACCAGGCGCGTCTGGTGCGTTTCCAGGTACCCGCGGCCCGGCTTGCTGGCCTCCCATCCTCGCAGGTAATCGGGCAGGCCGGGTCCGAACTCGGGCGGCGGAGCGTCCTCCAGCGGGCCAGTGGCTGCCTCGCGATACTCCCGGCCTTCCACCACCGCCTCCAGAAAGGCGGCGTACCGCCGTGCCACGGCCGCCCAGTTGCACTCGCGCGCTACGTAGTCCTTCGCCCGGGATCCCAACGCCTGGGCCACGTCGGGCCGCGACACCAGCAGGTTCAGGTATTCGAAGATCAGGTCCTCCTCGCCCGGCCCCACCGGCACCTTGAGGCACACATCGTCGGGGAATTCCTGAAACGAGCCGACCTCCGAAACCATCACCGCCTTGCCCAATCCCAGCGACCGCAGCAGCGTGCCCGAACTTTCTCCCACCGTCGGATAGCGCAGGTTGAGCACGATGTCGCACGCCCCCAGGTAGCCGACGAACTCCTCGATGGGCACAAAGCCCAGCACCCGCACGTTCGCGGCCAGGCCCATCGAGCCGATCATCGCTTCCAGGGGGAACTCGGGATGCGGCTCCCCCACCAAAATCATCCTGGCATTGGGTACCAGCCGCACCAGCCGCCGGAATGCGCGCAGGGACTCGGCAATCCGCTTGTAAGGCTTCAAGAAACCGAAAACCCCCACCAAGGGGGTGATCTCATCCAGGCCCAGCCGGTCCCGGTACGCGTTGCGGTCCGCCTCGGGCATCCACGCGCCGTGCGGGATCACCGCTACCGGCCCCGTGAATCCGGCTGCCCGCATTTCCTCCCGCATATAGCGGCTGTGCACCACCAGGCCGCGGGCGCTTTCCATGACGCGGCGCGTCATCGCCACGCCTTCGTAATCCGGACCCACTTCCAGCTTGCGCACGCGCGCGGCATTCGCGCCTGCTTGCGGGCCGCCGTGGTACTCGCACTCGCGTATGTAGGCGTCCCAATCGCCCCGCTTGATGGTAAGCTCCGCGACCAGGTGGTGCAGGTTGGATTCATGCATCACCACCACGCCCGGGTGCCGCAGCGCCATCTCGTAGACGAAGTCGTGATAGACGTTATTTCCCAGGTGGTACAGCCCGATGTCGAACCTCGCCGGATCGAATCCCCGGCTCGCATCCGAAAAAACCTCCAGCTCCGCCAATGGCTTGAGGGCTTGGATCAAGGCTTCGGAATAATCCGCGATCCCGCTGCGCGCCGGCGGCAGCGGTGAAAAGAAGGCCACACGCATTTCAGCGCACCAGCTCCATCGAGAAGGTCCCCACGCTCAAGGGGACCCGGATGAGGAGCGGCGTGCGCGCCGCGTCGCGCGCAAAGAACATCTCGAAACTGAAATCGGATTTCGGCCCCTTCACACTTACCACCAGGTGGTCCGTCACCGAGGGTTTGTCGCTCACCGTGATGGTCTGTGCGCCGGTGTAATCCATGCGCACCGCGTAGGCCGACCCGTAGAACACTTGCTGCGCCGGCGCCACCCTGCCCTGCCCCAGTTCGCGCCGCGCGAAGTACAGGAAGGCCGTCGCGTCGCGAGCGCAGGAAGGGATACTGAGCGTGCTCGTGCCGCCGCCGGCCGGAAACACCGTGGTGCGGGTAGCCTCGCCCTTCTTCTGGTCGAAGGTGGTCTTCTCATGCGTCTTCTTGGCGCCGTGGCTGATGTCGCGCTCCAGCTCGAGCGAGCAGAGGTCGTCCGTCGCCGACGACTGGATCTTGTCCGCGACCGCAAACCCGGGGATCCCCGAGTCCAGCGTCATTGCCAACTCCCACGCGCCTGCTTTGTGGTGGGCCGTGAAGGTAGCTTCGCCCAAGCTCAGGCCGCTCGGCCAGTTGACGTTGTAATGCAGAGTTTCGTCCTGAAACGGGAAGCCCGTCTGGGCGGTCGCCGGCGCCAGCGGCAGCGCCGCCGCGGCCGCCAGGACGAGATGCCGGATGTGCCTCATCGGTGAGCTATGGCCGGAGAGCCCACGCGCTCGTCCGCGGCCCTGGACCGCTCGGCCACCTCGTGGAAAACTCCGAGCGTCCTCTGCGCCGTCTTCTGCCAACTGAAGTGCGCCGCCCGCTGCAATCCCCGCCGCTCCATTCGCGCCCGCAACTCGGAATCCAGCAGTAGATCGGCAATCCCGCGCACAAACTCGTCCACCGTGTACGGGTCGCACAGGATGGCCGCGCCGTCGGCCACTTCCGGCAGCGACGAAGTGCAGGAACACACCACCGCGCGTCCGCAGGCCATGGCTTCCAGCACGGGCAGCCCGAAGCCTTCGTAAAACGACGGAAAGACGAAGAGATCGCACGCGTTATAGAGATGCAGTAAGTCCGGGTCCGAGACGAACCCGGAGAAATGGATGCGCTCCGCCACGCCCGATTCGCGCGCCGCTTTGTGAACGCGATCCGCAAACCACGTCTCCTTTCCGGCCAGCACCAGGTGGTGCTTGAGTTGCGGGTAGGCGCGCGCCAGCCGCGCAAAGGCCCGGATCAGCCCGATATGGTTCTTGCGCGGTTGCAGGTCGCCGACCGAAAGAATATACGGCGCCGGAACTGAAAACCGTCTGCGTACGTTGGCGGAGGCGGCTTCCCGCGAAATCGGCCGGAACTCCGAAGCCGCCGCGTCGGGCACCACCACCACCTGGTCCTCGTCCAGATCGCCGTACACCTTGAGAATCGACTTGCGCGAGAACTCGCTGCCGGTCAGAATCTTCGCAGCCCGCCGCACCGTGCGCCGCACCGTCCGCTGCAATTGCCAGGCGCGGTCGCGAGTGAAGTACTCCGGGTGTTCCAGAAAGCTCACATCGTGAACGCTCACCACCACCGGCACGGAGCAGCCTACCGGAGCGGTGTATTGCACGTGCAGCAGGTCCGGCCGGTCCTCCCTGATCTTCCTCGCCAACTGGAATCCCAGGCGCAGGAATGGATTGGCCGCGATTCGGCGCGTAAGGACATTCGAAGGTATAAAGTCGTAAGCTTTGTCCGACGAAATATAGGCGATGAACTCACACTCGCGGGCTTGCGCCGCAAACGCATTCAGAAGACTCCGAATGTAAACCTCGTTCCCCGTGAGGTGGCGGCCGATGGCGTGAGCATCAACGGCAAAACGCATTAACGGTACCAGTATAGCGGACCACAATGACTCTCGGCTGTGTCAAAAATCCAACTTTTTCCACGCCGTTTCCCCGGTAAACTCCTTTTCCAGCAACAGCCTGCCCGCCGCACTCACCCTTTCCCGAAGATCCTTGCACGCCAATAGCCGCGAGACCGCCTCAGAAGATCGTGAGGTGGCCCTTGCGGCCGTACTGAATGAGCTTCTGATCGCGGGTGATCAACTGGGTCCCCATCCTTCTTGCCGTCGCCACGATGATCCGGTCCACGAGGTCGCCGTGGAATGGTCCGGGCAATCGGCTGCTCTCCAGCGCAATTTCCGGCGTTAGCGGCGCGAGCGCTAGCCCGGGTGTAGCGAGGGCTTCCTTCACCCATTCCTCACACGAGGGTTTCAGGCGAATCCGCCCCTTGGCTTCGAGCATTCCCAGTTCCCAGACGGAGATCGCCGAAACCAGGAGGCTGCCACTGGCCGCGGCCTGGCGGATGGCCGTGAGCATCCGGTCCGTGAAATGGCTGGCCTCACCCAACTGCATCCATATCCAGTAGTGCGTGTCCAGAAGCAGAGGCGCCGGCCCTGCTGGGCTACTCATCCACGTCCCACTTTTCGCCGACAGGCGCAACGATATCGCCCAGGATTTCAGCGGAGCCCCGCATCCGGCCGAAAACTGGGGGGAGTTCCTCATCCACCGGCAGGAGCCGCGCCACCGCCCGGCCGCGCTTGGTGATCACGATTTCGTTTCGGCTTTGGCGGACCTCATCGAGCAGGTGGAGGCATTTCGCCTTGAACTCGCCCGCGGCAATCTGTCTTTGCATACCATGGTCATTATACCATGGTCAGATTCGTGAACCTGGCGGAGAGAGAGGGATTCGAACCCTCGATGCATCAATAGGATCTGCAAGTTGCAGATTCCTCGTTGCCGCCGCTGCCATAAGTGCCAGGAATGCCGTGCGGCATTGCCCACCATTGCCCACGGCGGTCCGCAGTGCCGAGAATCGCCGCATTGCCGCAAGCGAAAGCTATGGGGTACGCTAATGGCAGGGAGTTTCGATGAGCCGCGACCCACTTCATGATCTGATCGACCGGATTCCAGAGGAGGACCTCCCTGCCGCCAAGCGGTTCCTGGAGTACCTGGTGGTCAGCCCGGCCTATCGGGCGGCATTGTCGGCTCCAACGGATGACGAACCAGTAACGGAAGCGGACTCCGCGGCGATCGCGCGGGCGCACGACGAAGTTCTCTCTGGAAGAATCAGTTCGCATGGCGAAATCCTGCGGGAATTCGGCTTGCGATGAGGTTCGTCTGGCCGGACTCCGCACGATCTGAGTTGTGGGCAATCGACCGGGAGACGGCCGGTCGAATCGTCCATGAGGCGAGCGGCTACTTTGAAAGAGAGCCAATGCGACTCAAATAAACAAATCCACGCCTACATGGAAAAACTCAGCGACTTTCTTTGCCTGCTCCTTCGTCATGGGCCGTTTTCCCCCAAGGATCTCCGACACCCGGCTCTTGGAGCCGACTACGGGCCAAAGATCTTTGGGGGCTAGACCGCGTTGTTCCAGCAGAAACGCAACCATCCTGTGCGGCTCGGACCTCGGTATTGGGTACGCCTTCTCCTCGAAATCGTGAATCAGGTCCGTCAGGAGTTCGAGGAGCGCGTCCTCCTCCGGCGTCATGTTCCCTTCGCCCTTCTCCATCAGGGATTCGACAATGGCGAGAGCGCGCTCGTTCTCCTCCTCCGTCTTGATGACCTTCGGAACCGCTCGGGCCAGAAGTCGCCCATACCGTTTCAGGTCGAGGCCTTCAATCGTGGTGCTCATAGCTTCCATTCCCCCTCGTCGTACTCCTCGTGCGTGAGAATGTGCTTTATGTAGACGATCTGGCGTAGATAGTGAACGAACACGATCAACCGATACTTGTTCCCGCCCACATTGAACACCGTCAGGTCGCCCACGAAGTCGGCGGAACCGAAGTCTGCCCTCATCGCGCCGGGGTTCTTCCACGCCGCAGCCTGGACAGCGTTTGCCCAATGCTTGAGCGGCTCGGCGGCTTTCGGGAAGCGCGTCCCGAATTCCCGAATCCGCCGTTTGCTGACGATTCTCACGCCCCAAGTTCCCATATATGGAACCAGCAGGTCAAGCGGGTCGGTTGATTCTCTTTGCGTTCAGACCCTTTCCGGAGCGCCAGATGACCTGGTTTCACACACCAACGGCCTGCCGCGCCGGCACGGCCTGCGTGCCACAGTCGGCAACGTGGGAAAACTCACGGCGCGCGGGTGTGCACGGTCCCCCCTAACCCTTGGGACCGCAGACACTACCAAAGGGGGAAGCAGGCTCCATCTCTTGTTCCAGAACTGTCAGAGCGCTTTGCGGACGCAGTTTTTCAATGGCTCTTGTCATTACTCCGTTCTCCTGAAATGGCAGCGATGGGCTCTCAACCGCTCCTGCCGATTTAGTGCCCGCCTCCGCCAAGCTCCTTTGGCACGCTGGCGGTTTGGGTTCCAGGTTCACTCGCGGTGAAGACGTTCAGGCGGCACGCCTAACTGCCCCAGGAACTCCTTCGCCGACATGGCGTGGCGGTCGCCCAGCGCAATGTTATATTCCGCCGACACCCGCTCGTCGCAGTGGCCCTCGATAACTATCATGGCCTCTGAAAACTCCTCCAGAATGCTTCCCCGCGCGCCGGCGTCGTTCGTCAGAGCCGCACGCGCATCATCGCGCATGGTACTCTTATCGAAATCGAAATAGGCGTCCGGACCTCATTCGCCATGCGCTCACCGATGGTTTTGGCGGGTGTGGCCGGCGTCGATGTCATCGGCGGGGCGGCGGCGGAACAGTCACGTTCACCATCGCCGATGCCGCGACCGTGCCGTCAATACATGAAGCAAGGTGATCTTGGAGCTAAAGTGGCGGGCAACGCCGGCGGCATAACGCGCCACTTCAACACAGGGTGGCGAAGAGTCGGTCGGCAAGAGGATCTCGCGTAGCGGGCGCATCTGGTTTTCCGCAATTCACCAACGAGCAACTTGAGGCCCATCCAATCGGCCAAACGATTGCAAGAAGCAATTGCGGCACATCCCGGGCACTCAACAGGGCCCCGGAGGCCGGCCTCGAAAGGACAATGCCAATATGTTTAACATAGCGAAGATTTTGTTGCCGATAGACTTCTCGGCGCGCTCGACGGACGCCGCCGACGCCGCTGCGGCGGTCGCCGAACGCTTCGGTTCGGAGATCGTTCTGCTCTATGTCCTGGCTCCGGGTCTCGATCTGCCGCTCCCGACTTCAGCCCAGTTGAGGATGCTGCATGGCCTCGCAAGGGAAGAGGCTGAAGAGAACATGAAGGAATTCCGATCCAATGAATGGCGCCACCTTGGGGTGAAGCGCGTCCTGCAGGAAGGCTACGACCCGGCAACGAAGATTGTGGAGTATGCCAGTTCGGAACACGTCGACTTGATCATGATGCCCACTCATGGGTATGGTGCGTTTCGACGCCTGCTCATCGGTTCGGTCACGGCAAAGGTCCTCCACGATGCAAGCTGTCCGGTCTGGACGGCGGTTCATATGCCGGACACGGCGTCTGGCATAACGGCACAACCCCGCCGCATTGCCTGTGCCGTCGATCTTGGACCGCAGAGCGGCAGCATCTTGGGCTGGGCGAGCCGGCTGTCCTGGGAGTTTGGTGCACCGCTCAGCGTGATTCACGTCGTTGCCTCGCTCGATCCCCGTTTACAAGAGTATGGCTTGTCGCCGGAATGGACAAGCTACGTCATCAACGAGGCTAAAGCTCAGCTCGCACGGCTGCTGGAGACGGACGCGGTCCATGGCGACATTCACATTGAAATCGGTCCGATTGCCAGCGCAGTAGCCGACGCAGCCAGGGAATTGCAGGCCGACCTCCTGGTCATCGGGCGCAACAGTCATGACAGCATGGCAGGACGTCTGCCCACGAACGCCTACGCCATCATTCGTGAGTCGCCATGTCCCGTGCTCAGTGTCTGAATGTTGGCTATCTCTTATAGATTCAATGAGTTCCGTAGACGATCCGGCTTGATCTTCCGGCGGGCCTGACCCAAACTGCTGCTCCGCCAGTTCGCCGGCTAAGAACACCGGTAAAACCTGACGCAGGCTCTTCTTCCACCAAAACCTGACTCCAATCTCACGACTGCAATCTTCAAGTCCGGTAACCTCATACCTTAAGAGGTCCATTAGTTGTGAGACGTAGGCGCTCCAAGATGGTGGTTCACAACGACGGGATGAGAGTTTTAGTGAGGAGATGAGGTATCAAGATGGGTTGCAGCAATATCGTCGTTTTGGATGGACGGGAGGCGAACTCCTTCCCCCGATCTTCGCGTGGCTTTGCGGTGATGCCGTCGAAGGCCGTATTCAGAGACTACGGCTGCGGCACTTCGGTCGAGCCGCTGGTTGCAGCGGATGAATGCGGCAGCACGGGACTAGACGGTTTTGAAGGCATCGTGGGACGCAGCACGGCTCTGAGGGAAGTTCTGGATCAACTTCAAACCGTAGCCCCGACGGACTCCACAGTTCTCATCGAAGGAGAGACCGGGACGGGAAAGGAACTGATCGCACGCGCCATTCACGCCCGTAGCCGGCGGCAAGCTGGCGCTTTCGTGAAGATGAACTGCGCGGCCATTCCGCGGGAACTGCTGGAGAGCGAGGTCTTCGGACACGAAAAAGGCGCCTTCACGGGGGCGGTTACGCGTAAGATCGGCCGTTTCGAGGCGGCTGACCGCGGCACGCTGTTTATGGATGAGATCGGCGATATGCCGCTCGAGCTGCAGGCGAAGCTGCTGCGAGTCTTGCAGGAGCAGGAGTTCGAAAGACTTGGCGGCACAATCACGCAATCTGTCAACGTACGAGTGGTGGCCGCCACGAATCAAGACCTGGACCGCCTGGTTTCCGAAAAACTGTTCCGGAGCGATCTTTTCTACCGGCTCAATGTGTTTCCCATATGCATTCCCCCACTACGCGACAGGCGTGACGATATTCCCTTGTTGGTGGCGCACTTCGTGAGCACCTATGCGCAGCGGATGAACAAGCAGATCGAGAAGATCCCCTCGGAGGCCATGGAGGCGCTGCTGGACCATGACTGGCCAGGGAACATTCGGGAACTGCAGAACTTTGTGGAACGCTCGGTGATCCTGACCAGTGGCCGCGTTCTGAATCCGCCGATACCGGAACTGTTTAAGAGAAGGAGCGTCGCCAAACCGACCACGCTGAAGGAATGCGAGCGTGAACATATTTTGAGGGCCATACAGGCGGCCAATTGGGTGATCGCCGGACCGCATGGCGCCGCCGCGCGCCTCGGAGTCGCGCGGTCCACCCTCATGTACCGGATGCGGAAGCTCGCTATACCGAACGAGCGGCCCTTGCCCGCCGCATAGGCGCGGAGGAGAGCGCAGGTTACTCACCGCCCCAGTCGGGCCGCATGTTGAACCCCGCTGAAATGCCGGCTTAGGACTCCGCCGCGGCGCTGCTGCGCTTTTGATTCCACGGGAAGCGGGCAGCGTCGCGCCTTAAATTGGAACCGCCAGGACTGGAACGGAACTGAGTTGGATCACCCTGTAAAGGGTAGAACCGAACACCGTCAGATTCAATGCGTTGATTCCGCGCACTCCAGCGACGATTACGTCCGGCCGAGACTCCTCGGCGAACCGGAGGATTTCCGGGTACGCCTTCCCCATGCGCACTTCAAGGTGCGTCTTGGTCCCCTTGCCGGCGGCAGCCGGAAGGAGCTTCTGGAGGTTTTCCATGGCCGCCGCCGTTTCCTTGCCAACGTCCGCCGACTCGGAGATGCCATCCAGTACGTGAAAGAGGGTTACCTCAGCACCATAGGCGTCCGCCAGCGAGAACGCGTGCTTCAAGGCGCACTGCGAGTGCGCGGAGAAATCAACACAACAGAGAATGCGCTGGACTGAAACGGAATCATCCGTTACATTCGGCCCAACTGGAGTCGGGGCTGTTCGCGGGATGACCAGCACCGGGCACGAAGCGTGCCTCAGGACGCGTTCGGTAACTGATCCCAACATGAGGTGATCAAAGCCACGCCGGCCGTGGGTTCCCACTACGATCAAGCTGATGGCACGCTCTCGAGCCAGGGACAGAATCGCATCGGCTGCCACGCTCTCCTCCACGAGGCACTCGGGCTGCGGTCCGCCGGCTGTCTTTACGAAGTGCTGCAATTCCTTTTCCGCATTGGATATGAGCGAAAGGCGGAAGTCTTCAAAAATATCCGGCGAAACGGAATAGTAGCCGGATGGATGCTGCCACATTTCAACGATGTGCTGGACAAGCAGCTTGGCGTGATAGTGGTCGGTGATCGATTGCGCGTAGCGATAAGCCTTCCCCGAGATCTCCGAGAAGTCGACCGGACACAGGATCCGCTCGACTGGCGCCACCGCCCTTGTTTCAATGGACGACTCAGGGTTTAGTGCTGAATTCATATGGAATCCTCCTTGTTCGTTTGGATTCTTTTCCAAGTTCCTTTGGCGGCGGGAGCCGAGAAGCGTCCCGCCCGCCGCCTAGCGCTTTGATCAACTGCACGCTTGCGGCCATTTGCTGTCTGTTTCGTGAAGCGAGCTTCATGGCGTCAATCGCTGTTTGGCCGCAATTGACTCCGAAACTCGCGCACTAGTGCCGCCAAAACGGAGACTACGACTGGTCCCAGCAAAATGCCTAGGGCGCCAAACGCGCTGGCACCTCCCAACACCGAGAGCGCAATGAGCAATGGAGACTGGCGGAGCCGTGTCCCTACTATTCGCGGAACCAGCAACAGCGCCACCGCCTGTTGCCCCGCGAAGCACACTACACCGACCAGCGCCGCTTTCACATAGGCTCCGTGAATCGCCAATGTGACCGCAACCGGCAGCCAGACGGCTGCGGCGCCTATGAGGGGAATCATGGATGCGAGCCCGGCGAGGGCGCCCCACATGGCGGGCAAGCCGATGCCCGCAATCCAGAAGACGATTCCGTACAAAAGAGCCTCGACGGCGCTCATAGCGAGAATACCGTCCACGTTCGCCACGATCGCGTCGCGGATGGTGGCAAGGATTCGATTGGTGATAGAGGTGTCAAGTGGGAGCATCGCCGCCATCTGCGATATCCAGCCTTTTCCGTATAGCAGCACCACGTAAAGAAACACAACCGCCAATACACCGGTGAAAAGACCTCCCGCAATCTGGTTGAGGTCCGCCAGTGCTTGTTCAATGGCGTGGCGATCGATAGAGGCGCCCGCGGTCAACCCCTCCGCTGCAC
The DNA here is from genome assembly GCA_049515735.1 of Bryobacteraceae bacterium. Lineage (GTDB taxonomy): Bacteria > Acidobacteriota > Terriglobia > Bryobacterales > Bryobacteraceae > Fen-178. Next base: position 36,386 of record JBEKTU010000022.1, on the reverse strand, counting down.
GCAAAATGGCGTCAAACGCACCGGATTTGATTTCGCGGTTCATCGCCATACCGGCGAGCAGAATGACCGTCAGGACCGGCCCTACAGCTACCAGGGTCGTGAGCAAGGCTGCCACCGGCGGGCGCTTTACGAGGCGACTGGCCCGCTGCTGTAGTGGATCCAGAACCACGGCCAGAATTGCAGCTAACACCAATGCGGTCAGGAATGGTCGCGCCATCCGATACGCGGCAGGCAACAGGGCCGCCATGGCGATGCCGAGGACCAGCAGGGCAACCCTGCGACTATCTCTCCAACTCGCCGGTTCGAGCGGGATCGGATTCAGAGGTGTCACCGGTGTCGAGGGAGTCATCGACGTGAACTGCGGCTGTCCAGACTTAACGGTCCCGCGCCAAACTGCGAAATGAACAACGCGCCACCGACCAGGGCGATGTTCTTCATGAACAAGGCCATCTGCGTCTGCGCCGCCACCGGATCGCTAATGCCCCAGAATTTGTGCATCATGAATGTCACCGGAAGCAGGAACAGCACGATCAGCCATGCGCCGAACTTGACCCGATAGCCCAAAAGAATGCTCAAGCCTCCGAGCAGGGCGAGAATTCCCGAAGCCGGAACCGCGACATGCGCCAAGGGAACGCCCTGCGATGTGGCCAAGGCGATCGTCTGCTGCGAGAAGTGGCTGGGAACGGCCAACAGGAAGATCAGCGCGAAGAGAAACCGTCCCAGGAGCACGACCGCGCCATTGGGAAGGGTTCGAGCTTCCACCGTTTGAGAAACCGTCACAGAACTTGCTGCCATTCTTTTGTTTCCTTTTCGCGGCGCCTACCGGCGCCCGTCGATTATCGAATTCATTTGAAGAACGTTAACCCAAAGCCGGCTTTTCTTCATAATCGCGACGGAGCTCGGCTATTCGAGCCTCCTGGCGCCGGCGGATTTCTCCTTCTGCCTTATCTGCCTTGGCTTGTAGGGCCCGGATCTTGGCTTCCCGCTGCTGCTGGCGCAACTGCATCTTGAAGCGCCTTCGCTCCAGAGCGGTTTCCAGCCTCGCGCGCAGGTTGTCAATCTTCGCGTCAATCTTTGCCAGCCGCTCTCCCCTCGCCTGCGCCCGTTCGGCCTTGAGCTGTTCCATCTCAACCCGATGGGCGGCCGCATCGCGATCAGCCTGCAGGTTTTTCACCAGAGTGCGAGCCCGCCGGAACACCACGCCTCCAATCCGTTCCATTCGCGTGTCCAGAGGCGTCACCCACTCCTCGGCGATGTCGGCAACCACGGCGACCTTGCCGGGTGTCAGCGCTGCCGCTACGTCGTTGATGAACTCGTCAGTTATACCCGCGTGTTCCAGCTCGATGATGGAACCGATTAATGCTCCGGCAGCCGCGCCGCCAACCAGACCGATTGGCCCGCCGAGAACTCCCACTAGCGTGCCCAACAGGGTACTGACGCCGATCACCGGGAAGTCCACGCCATCAGGGGTGTCGATGAACCGTACACCGCCGTTCGGTTCTTTGGCGGCAATTTGGGCCGCGAAAAGCGAAATCTCCCCATCGCGGTCCAATTCCCGGAGAGCTTCCAGACCCGCAAAGGCCTTAGTTTGGTCGTCAAAGACGATTACGATCAGTTTCTCCATAGTGGTGTTCCTCTACGAAGCCGCGGCAATCTCATCCGGGCTTTCCTCATACTCCCGGCGAACCTCGTGGATCCGAGCCTCCAACCGCCGGCGGATCTCTCCTTGTGATTGATCGGCTTTCGTTTTCAGGACTTGGATCCTGGCGTCCCGCTGATTCTGGCGGAACCGCATCTTACAGTGGTCGCGCTCAATGGCGTTTTCCAGCTTCTTCCGCAGGGCGTCGATTGTGGCGTCGATCTTAGCCAGGCGGTCGGCCCTCGCCTGCGCCCGTTCGGCCTTGAGTTGCTCCATTTCGGCGCGATGTGCGGCCACGTCGCGGTCGTGGTGCATGCGCTTAACCTGACTGCGGGTTCGCCGGAAGACCACGCCTCCAATCGACTCCATTCGCGTGTCCAGAGGCGTCACCCAGTCCTCGGAGATATCGGCAACCACGGCGAACTTGCCGGCTGTCATGGCCGTGTTCACATCATTAATGAACTCGTCGGTCACGCCGGCATGTTCCAGATCGCCGATTGAGCCAATGAAACCGCCTGCCATGCCGCCGATAAGCGCTCCGAGGGGTCCCCCGAGAAGTCCAACGAGGGCGCCCACCGCGGTGGCACCGCCGATCACCGGGAAAGCCAGCTTATCGCTGTTATCGATGTATCGGATGCTGCCGCTTGGTTCTTTGGCGATCGTTTGCGCCTCGTACACCGAGATCTCACCATCGCGGTCCAATAGGCGCAGAATTTCGAAGCCTGCATCGGCCTTCGTTTGGTCGTCGAAGACGACTACGATCAGTTTTTCCACGGTTGTGTTCCTCTTCTACTTAACAGCGGCAATGTCCGCGCGAGCATGCTGCAACGCGGTCTCGATTTCGGCGATGGCCGCTCGCACGCCGCGGTGCAACTCGCTGAAGGCGGCTTCGTTCGCCTGCTTCAGGGCGTGCAGTTTCTTCTGGGCAACCTCATGCTTGGCGTGCACGTCCGCCACCTTCGTCTGAATGACGGCCGTCGCAGATGCCTTCTTCTCGGTCGCCACATCAAAGGCGGTGCTGATGCGGGCCTTCCATTCCACGAGTTCCGCCTCCACACTCGCAATCAGGGCGCGCCGCGCAGAGTCGTATTCCTCGCGGAGGACTTTGGCCTTGGCCTCCGCCGCCGCCTTTCCCTCCGCCGTCGCGTGCTTCAGCTCCGCGTTGATGGACTGGATGCTCGTGCTTAGTTGCTTCAGGCGCTCTTCGATCTCGGCCTGTTGCTCTCGGCGTGTCGTATCGAGGTTCTTGGTCAGTTCGGCGACACGCGCCATGGTTTTGGCCTTGGCTTCGTCGGTCTGTGTTTTCAATTCGGCGCGGAGTTTGTTGACCTCTGCGGTGGTGACGTCGATTTGTTTTTGCGCCTTCGCCATCGAGTCGTGAAAGGTCTTTTTACCGGCCTCGAAATCGGCGGACATCTTGTCCTTCAGTTGCTGGGATTGGGGAATCATGAAATGCTCCTTCGTGTCCCTATGAAGCAACTAGCAGGCCAAAACCTGACGCCGGCCCGAATTTCACCTAACTGGCGGTGAGTGAAGTATTTCCAGAACGCGATGGTGTCGGATGTTGGCCGACGAGCGCAAGGCGAACCCGCTTCTGGACTCGGTGTCCAACACTTCGTCACACCATGAAGCTGCAAACTCCAACCTCTCGGTCCTGGGCGTGGGATTGCGGGGGCTTATTCTGGCGGCCCCGGTGACATCTCCCTACGCGAGAGCGGTGGTGGGATGGATTTGTGAGAATTGAGATAACGTATGAATGTTCTTGTGCTCAATGCCGGCAGTTCCAGTTTGAAGTTCGAGTAAGGGACGGCCTGCGGATACTGGAACTTGGCCCCGGGGCCGAAGCGGCCCTTGCCGTCGATGAAATGTGGAATACCCGGGTCAGGGGCGCCGGTAGCGCTCCGGCGAGGTCGGTAGAAAGCACCTGCGCAGGGGGTCCCAGCTCATCCGCTCGACCTCGATCTCCGGCGGTTCCACTCGGATCACGTTGAAGGAGTTCGCTTCGCCGCGGCCGCGGGTCGAGGTGGCGGTGCCGGCCTGCACGATGAGCGCCGAGAGGCCCTGGATCTCGTGTCGGATGCTAGTGTCGCCCGTGTAGCCCAGATGGAGGTGACCGGAGAGAAACAGGTCGGCGCCACAATCGGCGAGCCGGCGCATCGCCATCTGCGCCCGCCCGACCACGCGGCCGCCATGGCCTGGCGGAAGGTCGAACGGGTGGTGGATGACGATGATCTTGGCCACGCGGGGCGGGAAGGAGCACAGCCACTCGCGAGCCTGCTCCACCTGCCTGAGGTTGATGCGCCCGCCCTTGAAGGCGAGCGAGCGGGCGGAGTTGAGGCCGATGACGGCCATTTCCTCGTCGGCATAAGTGGGCTCGAGGTCCTCGCTGATGTAGCGGCGAAAGCGGCGCAGGCCGCCGAAGAAGCGGAGATAGGCATTGTAGAGCGGCACGTCGTGGTTGCCAGGCACAACGATCTGCGGCGAGGGCAGGGCGTCGAGAAAGGCGCGGGCCTGCTCGAACTCCTCGGGGCGGGCACGCTGCGTCAGGTCGCCGGAGACCGCTACCAGGTCGGGCCTGACCGCTTCGACACATTCAACGAGCGGCTCGGGCAGTAGCGGATCGATGCGGCCGAAATGGAGGTCCGAGAGGTGGACGATGGTGCGCATCAGCCTTTCCCGGCCGGCACGCGAACCCGCAGGGCCAGCGGACGGCTGCGATACCGCAGGGGCGGCGGGACCCTGAAGATCTCGCCGTCGAGCGCGACTCGGACCTGCTCTCGGGTCGTTTCGACTCGCAGCTCGCGAGTCTGAAAAACGTTGAAATCGCGGTCCCGGCGGTCGCGTTTGAAGAGCGCCCGGAGCGTGAGGCGGACCGCCCTCCAGCGTGAGGAGGGGGCCGGCGCCACGAAGACCCAAATGCGGCCCTCGTCAAGCGAGCGCCGGCGGCCGAAGCGGAAGCCCTCCACCATGTACTCGTTGTTGCCGACGAAGAGAAAGGGCGTGACGACACGGGCTCCGCCGCCGCCCGCTTCGAGATACACGCTCAGGGAGGGCAAGCGTCGAGGAACGCTCAGGCTGGCCCAGGCCATCGCCAGCCACTTGCTCCAACCCCGCCGGCGGCGGCGCTCGCGCTCGAATACGATCGCCGAATAGAGCCCCAGGCTGGAGTTGTTGACGAAGACCCGGCCGTTCACTTCACCCACGTCAATGGCGCGGATAGCGCCGGTGAGGGCAATCTCGAGGGCCGCTTCCAGCTCGAGCGGAATGCCAAGCTCTTTGGCGAAGTGGTTGAGCGTTCCCACCGGCAGCACGGCCATTGTGGCCTCGGTATCGACCAGCGCCGCGGCGACCGCGCCGACCGTGCCATCGCCGCCCGCGGCCACCACCGTGCGCTCGCCGCTGAGAACGGCCTGGCGGGCCAGCGAGGTGATCTCCTCCCCGGCACGCACCTCGTGGACGACCGCCTCGATTCCGTGTTCGCGCAAGTACCGGACGAGTTGTTCGCGCACCCTCGCCCGCTGCGCGCGGCCGGCCCGGTGGTTCAGCAGGATAGTCACGCCGGCATCCGTGAGGCCGGCTGGCGGCGTTCGCTGCGGCGCTCGATCAGCCGATTCGTGTAACCCACTGTGGCGACCCAGACGGTGGCGGCGGCGTAGCCGGCGATGACGTCGCTCGGATAGTGCACGCCCAGGTAAATGCGGGAATAGCCGATCAGGCCGGCGAGCAAAACCGCGCCCGCGAAGATGGCGGCGCGCGCGGCCGCGCCGCGGACGCGCTGCCCAGCGAAAAGCGCGAGCGAGCCCCAGAGGCAAACCGAGAACAGGGCGTGGCCGCTCGGGAAGCTGTAAGAGGCGGGTTCGGGCATGCCGAAATAGCTGGGGGGCCGGGCGCGGTGGAACACCACCTTGAGCACCAGGTCGAGCACAGACCCGCCCGTCATCGTGACGAGGAAGAGCAGGGCTTCGCGAGGCCAGTGGGCAACGCGGAGGAGGATCAGGAACGCGATGAGGCTGAAGGCGACCAAGAAGGCGGGCGAGGCGATGAGGCTCATCAGGCGCATGAAGCTGGTGAGGGTGCAGCTGGAGTGGGCGTGGACCCAGCCGCGAACGGAAGCGTCAAAGGGCACGGCGGCCTTATCCTCGACAAAGTCCGCCAGCCACAGGAACAGGGCGAGCGCGGCCACGGCGGCAGCCAAACCCAGAACCAAGCGTACGCTGACCCTCATATTTGAATCAGAATTTCCATTATCGCTTTTCACGGGCTTCCGTTTCCGGCTGCTCCCGCATGTCGCGGAAGGGCATCCGGAGCTTTCGGGCGACCTCAGGCCAAAACTCCCGGAGCACGTCGAAACCCACGTCCTGCATGACGGCAAACCCGACTTGGCTCATGGCTGGGGCGAATCTATGCTCATCACCGGGATGGTAGGCACTGGTGACAACGACGGCGCTAACTGTTCCCAGCCGCTCGGAAAAATTGAACATGTACTTGCCGCTATCGCGATACCCGACGAAGGCATGCGCCGCCGCATGTACCAGGCGTTTCCCCCGGCTTCCGTGGCCCAGGCGGTAGTAACGAGAATCCTCCGAGAATACTGTTGGGTAAGCAAAATCCTTGAAGAACCTCCAGGTCGTTTGCCCGGCGAAGTCAACGCCGAAGCGTTTCCCATAGCCTGCGGCGCCTTGTCCGAAGGTGGGGTCCCGGTTTGCAGCCTGATCCAGAGTTGCGTTGAAACCGGCGGAAAAGAACGAGGCGGGATCGAACGTATCATGGACGAGTAGTTTGAAGTCGTCTTTCACTTCAAAGGAGCAAAGTAACGTGCCCGGTCTGTAGTGCGGCTGATGCGCCGATTTGCGTTCCAATTTCCGGGCGAAAAGTCCCCCCACCTTCCGGAACGGCCCTTGATAATCCTGCCACCTGGCAAGCGGCGGCGGCTCCAGGCATGGGGCTACCATACTCTGCCTGGTTTCTTCCTGGAGCGCGCCGGAGGACGCGGGCTGTTGCGCTTCCACCGGACCGGCCAGCAACATCAGGATGCCCATTCTTGCCCAGAGGCCAAAACGCGTTTGGCCTCCGATGCTAACCCCGGGCTTTGCTCTCCGCATAATCGCACCGGAGCTCGGCGATTCGAGCCTCCTGGCGCCGGCGGATTTCTCCTTCGGACCGATCGGCCTTCTTTTGCAGAGCCTGGATCTTGGCTTCCCGCTGTTGCTGGCGCAGTTGCATCTTGAGGCGCTTGCGCTCAATGGCATTTTCCAGCTTTGCACGCAGGTGGTCGATTTTGGCGTCGATCTTCGCCAGCCGGTCTGCCCTCGCCTGCGCCCGTTCCGCCTTGAGCTGTACCAGCTCGGCCTGGTGTGCGGCCGCATCGCGATCCTCTTGTGTTTCCTGCACCAAAGTTCGGGCCCGCCGGAACACGGTACCTCCGAGCTGTTCCATCCGCACGTCCAGAGGTGTCACCCGCTCTTCGGAAATGTCGGCTACCAAGGCCACCTTGCCTGGCGTTAGCTCTGTCGTGACATCGTTGACGAATTCGTTACTCACTCCAGACTCTTCCACATCGGTGACGGTACCGATGACTGCTCCCGCCGCAGCGCCGACAAGCACGCCGACCGCCCCACCGAGCAGCCCCACGAGCGCGCCCAATGCAGTGCCGCCGCCGATCATCGGAAGAGTCGACGTGTCGGAATTGTCGATCATCCGCACAGCGCCGCTTGGCTCCTTGGCGACAGTTTGCTCCGCGTAAACGGAGATGTCACCTTCGCGGTCCAACTCCCAGAGGGCTTGTAAACCGCTAAGGGCCTTCGATTCGTTGTCAAAGACTACCACAATCATTTTTTCCATGGAAATCTCTCCTCTTACATAGCCGCGGCAATATCCGCGCGGGCATGCTCCAGCGCGGTCCTGACTTCGCCAATGGCCGTTTGCACTCCGCGGTGCAGTTCGCCGAAAGCTGCCGCGTTCGCCTGCTTCAAGGCGTGCACTTTCTTTTGGGCGGCCTCCTGCTTGGCCTGCAGGTCTGCAATTCTCGCCTGTACAGCGGCCTTCGCCGCCACCTTCTTCTCGGCCGCGGCATCCAGCGCGGCGCCGATGCGGACCTTCCATTCGGCGAGTTCCGCATCCAGACTCGCGGTCAGGGCGCGCCGCGCGAAGTCGTGTTCTTCGTGGACAACTTTGGCTTTCGCCTCCACGGCAATCTTCCCCTCCGCAGTCGCGTGCTTCAGCTCCGCGTTGATGGACTCGATGTTCGTATGGAGTTCCTTCAGGCGCGCTTCGATTTGGGTCTGCTGCTCTTTGCGGGTCGCATCGAGCTTCTTCGTCAGCTCGTCGACACGAGCCATGTTTTTGGCCTTGGCCTCGTCGGTCTGTGTTTTCAACTCGGCGCGGAGCTTGTGAATCTCCGCGGTGGCGGTGTCGATTTGGCTTTGGGCCTTCGCCATCGCATCATGAAACGCCTTCTTGCCGGCTTCAAGATCGGCAATTACTTTATCTTTCAGTTCGTCGGGTTTGGAAGTCACGGGTTGATTTCTTTCGCGCTGTTCTAGAGCAACTCGCAGGCCAAATGAGATGCCGGGCTAGGATCCCGGTTCGGCAATGCTCCGGAAACCCTCGAATAGCCGGCCAGTAACCGCCCCAAAGATGAAGCCGCCAACGTGGGCCATGTAAGCGACGCCACCCGTCTGCACATCTGCCACGGCGCCAACCCCGCTGAAGAACTGGATCAGAAACCAGAGGCCGATCAAAAGCACTGCCGGAATAAATGTGATGCGGGAGAACCACCCAAAGAAAAGCACCGTCTTGATCTGATCGCGAGGGTAGGTGATCAGAAAGGCGCCCATCACGCCCGCAATGGCGCCGCTGGCGCCCAGATTGGGAACCGTGGAACCGGGCATGGCTGCGATCTGCGCCAGCGTAGCTGCCAGACCGCTAAGCAGGTAAAACGCCAGGTAGCGCAGCCGCGGCATGGCATCTTCGACTTCCGGGCCAAATGCCCATAGGAACACCATGTTGCCGATGATGTGCATCCAACCGCCATGCATGAACATGGCCGTCAAGATGGTGATCCAGTGCCGGCCTGCGACAATATCGGCGGGTACCACCGACCACTGTTTTACAAATGCGTCACCACCTGTCAACTCCAACAGGAAGACAAGCGCGTTGACCGCGATGATGGTGGCTGTTACGGCTGCGAAGCGTCTGGGCCGCCGAGATGCATCCAACAGTGGGATCATGCCTCCCATGGCGTTTTCCTCCGATTCTCCGGACAAGCATCCGCCTCAGCGAGACGCTGCCCCGGACTTGTTCGCTCTTCAAAGCTCCCCACTGGATTCTCCCAACTCAATCCTTCGTCCAGCCTCGCGCCTTCCTGGTAGGTACTCGACGGTGGGGAAGCGTCGCACTGGCTGGGGATAAAGCATCATCAGATCCAAAATCTCGGGCGGCATCTCGGAGCTCACGTGCAGTCCCAACGCTTTGGCATACTCGAAGGTAATGGGGAAATCGTGCGTCCACCTGCCCTCGGAGAGCGTGACCGCCAGGTTGTTCACGACCGGATCGGGGTATTTGCCGCGCAGGAGCTCGCGAACTGTTTCCTGGACTTGAGTGATAGCCTTCTTCGCCTGATCCGCAAGAATCAATGTTTCGTCAAGGATCCTGTCCTTTGACTTTTGCTCCACCGCCTTCAGCAGCGATGCGGCCGGATATTGCCCCAGTTGAGGGTCGACCGGCCCAAGCACGGCATGGTCGCTTAGGATAATTTCATCCGCCGCCAGTGCGATCAACGTGCCGCCGGACATGGCGTAGTGCGGCACGATGGCCGTGACTTTTCCCTTTCGCCGGTTTATGGCGCTTGCGATTTGTGTCGCGGCCAATACCAGACCTCCTGGAGTGTGCAGCACGATATCGATAGGCACGCTCGGGTCGGTCAGGCGAATGGCGCGAATGACTTCCTCTGAATCGTTGACGTCAATGTACCGCATGAGCGGGAAGCCGAGAAAACTCATCGTCTCTTGCCGATGCGCGAGCAGAATCACTCGCGATCCACGCTTGCGTTCAATCCGAGCGATCAGCCGCCGCCGTGACGCCTCCAGCCAACGCTGCTTCATAACCGGCTGCAGTGAGCTCAGCATGATAAATATCCAGAATGCGTCCATGGGACCCATGTTCATCGGTGCGGTCATCTTCGCCTCCGTAGAAGCTATGTAAGGCAAGTTGTCTGCCAAACGCCGCCGCCGGTCTGTTTCCCCGCTGCAATTCGGATCGGCCTGGCCGTGGCGCGCCGGACGAACCCAGTTCTGGACTCGGTGTCCAACACTTCGTCACCTTGTCGAGCGGCCCGAGAACAGGGCAGGCTGTCTGAATCGCACCTAATGCCTGTGCCCGCGGCTCAGCAGCACGTTCACCAGTCCGAAGACGCCAATGGCGATCCCAGCTACGTGGTTCATCCAGCGCATCGTGCGATCGGTGATCTTGCTGCGCAGGCGGTTCGCCGTACTCACCAGAATGGTCCACCAGGTCATCGACCCGCAGAATATGCCGGCGACCAGAAGCGAGGTCTGCCACAGCGGCCGCTCCCGTCCCAGGCCGAGGGTGGCCAGGACGGCCAGATAGGAGAGCACCGTTGTAGGGTTGGTCAGGTTCAAGACGAACGCGGAGGCAAAGTCCGAATTGGCCGAGGAGTCGTCATCGCCTGCGTGCAGCGAGCGTGCCGGCTTCCGGTAGTACACCACTCCGATTCCCACTAAGAAAACCCCGCCGATCGTGCGGATCCAGAACTCTTCGCGGATCAGAAGCTGAATCACCAGGCTGAGGCCGAACCCGGCGATAGCGCCGTACAGCGTGTCCGCGAGCGCCGCGCCCAAACCCGAAACGAGACCCGATTTCCAACCCTTCTCGAGGGTCCGCCGAATGCAAAGCAGGTTGACCGGGCCGACCGGCGCTGCGATGATCAGGCCGGCGGTCAGCCCGCGGATCGGCAATCCTAGGTCCACCGCCATCTGCATTCGTCAAAGGCAATTTTCCTTCCACCGTCCCGACCCCGAGTCGACGGCGCCGCCTGGTGACGCCCTTTACCCGGCCTTCGGATTGCAGGTATAGCAATGCTTGCGCCATTTCGCAAGGCGCGGATTCGTGATGTACTACGAAAAGTGGGCTGCCGAACGCGCCGCAATGCGCGTTTCCAATGTCAAGGCGGTCGCGAGCGAAATCAAAGTCGAATTGCCCTCTTCGGCAACACGAAGCGACGAAGACATCGCCCGTACCGCCATGAATTACCTGGACTGGAACTACTCGGTGCCTGGCACCGTAAAGGTGCAGGTGACCAACGGATGGGTGACGCTCAAGAGCACGACCGAATGGCAGTATCAGAAAGAGGAAGCCGAGGGAGCAGTTCGGCCGCTGAAGGGCGTCAAGAGGGTTTTCAACGACATCGTAGTCACGCCAATACTCAGCGCCACCGACGTGAAGCTCAAAATCGAAAACGCGTTGAGACGTAATGCGGAGATCGATGCCGACCAGGTCAAGGTCGAGACGTCCGATGGCAAAGTGACGCTTCGCGACGCCGTCCGCTCCTGGGCGGAGCGGGAAGAAGCCGAACATTCTGCCTGGGCAACTCCGGGCGTCACCAGAATCGAAGACCTCCTCACGATCAGCTACAAGCTCGGGAGCCGCGATGGCCTCTCGCTCAGGCGCAGTCCCCTGATAGCGGCGAGCCGCGCCCTTCTTGTCTTGCCGCTCGACATCGAAGTGATGAGGCGAACGCAAGGGGGCGGTTTTGCCGGTTTTACTGGTATTGCATGGGGCCGCCGCCTTTCTTAATACGCCATGCTAAAGAAACGCAGGGCGCGTCCCGCCGTCAGCGCCGGTCGAGCTTGGCCTTGGCATCGTTTATGGCGGATTGCGCCTTGACCACGTTGACCTTGGCGTTCGCCACGGCGGCCTGGGCGCTGGCCACGTCGGCGCGGCTCTTCGCGATCTGCGCCGCGGCGTTGACCACGGCGGCCTGCTGGGCATTCAGCATGGCGCGGGCCTGATCCACCTTCGCCTGGAAGAGCTGCGGGTCGATTCGCGCCACCACTTGGCCCTTCTTCACCTTGGTGTTGAAATCCGCGTAGAGCGCCATGATGTTTCCGGACACCTGCGAACCCACCTGGACGGTGACGACGGCGTTCGGGTTGCCGGTAGCGGAGACCGTGGCGGCGATGCCCCCACGGCCGATGACCACGGTTCCGTATTGGATATCCACCCGCCCAGGCACCACTAGCAAAGAAGTCACACCGATGTGCTCACCCCCGTCGATCAACGATCCGTACCTCGGTCTAAGGGACGTCCCGGCGAGCCAATCGGACCGAAACGGTTTCGGGAGTGATATGTTCCGCTCTGGCGCCGGGCGGGAGCTTAAGGTCGGTTTCCGTCAGCCGGATCGTGTGTGTTCCTTGTTCCAAACCGCTAAGGTCGATCCGAACGGTCAGTCTGGACATCACGGGATCCGTCAACGGATTCGCCATCCATGCATTGCCGCGCAATTGAACCTTCACGCTGGCGGCCGGCTGATTGGCTATTCGGAGGCCCGATGGCAGGTTCGCAAACTCGGTGGGCACCACCACATTCTTGACGATCATACCGCCGCTGACAAATGAGAGGGCCCAAATGACACCGGCCAAACCCACCGCGGCCAGGCGGTATCTGAGATTCTTGAACAACAACCCACTCAGTTTGGATCGGAGGGATATCCTTGGGCTGGGACCGGGACTTGAAAGGGCTGGCTGAAGTGCCATCATGTCCGGCATAGGGCTAGTCTGGCGTCCCTCCATCAGCACTACTTTTCCCCGCTCCTCGGAGACTACCAGTACCTGCGCGTCGCACCTCTCTGCCAATCCCATTGCCGCGCGATGGCGCGTTCCATACTCGGATGGAACATCGTCTGTTTGGGATAAGGGTAGGATTACCCCCGCAAACCCGATCCGATCCTGATTGATGATGACGGCCCCGTCGTGAATTGGAGAGTTCTTTTGAAAGATCGCCTCGAGGAGTTCGTGTGAGAGTGCCGCATCGACCTTCACTCCGCCGGAGACCAAGTCGGTTGTAGGGTCCTTGCGGGTGACCACGATCAGCGCTCCAATATGGCCACGAGCCATGGCAAAGACGGCCTGCCCGATTGCGGAGCAGGCTTTGTTTGAGGCGGAAGGTTTGCTGAATCTAAGACGCACCGCAGTATCGAAGCGCACAACCGAGTGGCGCACCTCTTCTTGGAACAACAGTATCAGCAGACCAATTACCGCGAGGCTGGCGCCTTCCAGGACCCACCCGGTGATCTTGAGGTCGAAGTGCATGGCCCACAGGGCGCAGGCGTGCAAGCCCACAATGATCACCGCGAATCGGAGCGCACGAGTCTGTCTGGCCCAGAGCAACAGCACGTACAACGCCAAGCTCAGAACCAGGAAGTCTGCAATGTCTTGCCAGCGTAGCTCCGAAAAGAACGACATCCAGCCGTGGCAGTATGCAATCTACCCACCATTTCCGAGAGGCGTCAGACACCGCCTCGGTTCACGATGGCCTGTAGGGGAGGCACTGCCCGGTGGTCCCGACTTGGCCGTGGTGCTGCGCAGCACAGCGCGGCGAGAACATCGTCATGATTCCGATGCTGCACCTGGCGGACCACTCGGCCAAAAAAAGTCCAACACCGTGCCCAATATCCGTCACCTTGTTCGGGGACTTACGATCGAGTGCCGGGCGGTCCGGATCCCCGAGAGCCTCGAGTCACACGGATGTGCACACCCCGGCACCTCGGATTTTGTCCGGTTCCCCCCGAGCTTCGCTATCGCCCAGGATTTTTCGAATCATGGGCGCTGAGAGGAATGTCCTCCGAAGCGGTTCTTCCGCTGGCAGGGAATTCGCCAGCTTCATAATCGTCTCGCGGCTGAGCGCCAGGTGGCGCGCCGCCAAGTCTCGATCGGCTGAGCTGTGGAGTTCGGAGGCGGTGGCATGAACGCGCCAGGCCGCCAGCGGCACTTCGAAACCTTCCATGGCCGACAAGGCCCTGGCGATGCAGTCCCGTGCGCGCGGAACGTCAAGCTCGGCCATCGCGACCCGGGCATTCGCTTCCCATGCCAGCGCCTGCCACATGTGTTCCGCGCTCGCCAACGCAATCGCCAGAGACCCTTCTGCCTGCAGCCGCGCTTGAGCTAAATCGCCTTTCGCCAGCCAAAGTTCGGTGAGAGCATTTTCGAGTGGTATGCGCCAGTACCAGGTACACGTAGGCCCCGGCCGGTCCATGTCGGCCCGCGCTGCCAGCAGGTGCTCCAACGCACTTTCATAATCTCCTAAAGCCGTCTCCGCCGATCCCATCAGAAACAGGCGCTTCCACAATCCAAATCGATAAGGAGCTGTATAGTCGGGTGCGGGGCCAGACTCGGGATCCCCGGCCATTGGGAGCGCCGAGCTACAAAGCGCCAGCACGCCGCTAAAGTCCATGGCCTGCAAATGAATCCAGGCCAGGTGGGGCCGCACTCCCTGCCCCCAGTTATAGTCGGCGTTCTTGTCCAATATGGCAATGGCGTTTCTGATCTCGCGCAGCGCCTCGCCCCACTCTCCCACAAACAGAAGGCTCAACGTCAGGGGCAATTGACCTCGTACATACGCAGGGCTTAGATAGGGGTTTTCCTCTGCCGCCTCCAGGTTGATCGCACGGCTCTCCACCAAGTTCCGGTACGCCTCGCGATATTCGGACGAGAGACAGCTTATGAAGCCACAGTCGACTAAGTAAGGGGCAAGTTTGCGGCGGTCATCCGAGTTACAAATCTCCGCGGATGCATTGCGAAACTCCTCCATATCCTGTGGATTCCAGCCCTGCCAGAGGCGCCAGGCAAAACAGCGCGTGCGCATCCTTGCCCGCAGCAGCGGATCTTCCAGCCGGGCGCTCAGCCGAAGTGCCTGTTCCAGGACTTCCAGCGAACGCCGAGGATCTATCCAGGATAAGGGCCACGCCATGTCGATGAGCGCGCGCACCTCCACATCGATCAGGCCATCGTGAGCCGCACGCCCAGCCAGAGCTTCATAGGTCTTGATGGCACGCAGGCTGTCGCCCAGCACCGCGTGAATCGCAGCCAGCTCCTCCAGAATCTCGATTTCGCTCAACGTTCGCTCGGCCTCCGGCAGTTTTCTCGCGAGATCGAGAGCGTGCTCGAGAATCTGTACCGCTTGCCGAGGTGCAAACCGACGCCCGGCCGTATCCGTCGCCAGCCGCAGGTACCTCACGGTGCGCTGCCAATCGCCACCCTCCTCGAAGTGACCCGCCAATTCAGCCGCCGCTTCGCTTTCCTGTTTCTTGAAAAGCTCCTCCAGCCGCTCCCCGATGCGCAGGTGCAGCTTTGCCCGGCGGTTCGGCGTCTGCCGGTGGTAGAAGACCTCCCTGTATAGTGCGTGCGCAAACTCGTAGCACACGGAGACGGTCCCGTCCGGGAACTCGCGGGATCCCGCCCAACGCACCATGTGCCGGCGGCGCGACAACTCGTCGCAAAGGTCTTCAAACCTCTCCTCGTCCAGACCCGCGGGGATGGCACTGATGCTCGCGGAGAACAAAACACCATTAACGCTAGCCACCTCCAGCGTCCGCTGCTGTTCACTGGTAAGACTCTCGATCTGGGCTTCGATCGTCTGCCGTACAGTCTCCGGCACCTCGAGGCCAACTTTCTCGAGTGGGATTCTGAGGCTCCACTTTCCGTTCTCGTGTGAGACCAGGCCCCGCTCGGTCATGTGATCCAGTGTGGCAACCATGACCAACGGATTACCCTCCGAGTGCCGATGGATCAACTCGGCAAAACCCTCAGGCAGGCTGCCTCCCGGAGACTCCGCGCCCAGGTAGTCGGCTACGTCTGGCTGCTCCAGCGGCGCGAGGACAATTTCCCGGCATAGGTGATGAACCAGCAGATCCTGCTTGAGCCTCTCTAGCGGATGATCGGGAGCTATCATGTCCACCGGCCGCTTGGTGATGATCACTAGGGCCTTCGTTGTCGTCCGCTGGCGGGCCACAGCGGAGATGAGATCAACCGTCGAGGGATCCACCCATTGCAGATCCTCTAACACCAGCAGCAGGGGCGCTTCCAGGTTGAGCGTGTACAACGCTTCGCGGATCTCGCGCAGCATGCGTTCCCGGGTCGCCCCCAGGATCTCCTGCTGCAACATCTGGCGCTGTTCGCGCTTCAGCAGCGCCGGATACTGCACCAGCCAGGTGGGTGCTTGCGCGGCCAGAACTTCGACCACGCGCTTCCCCACCGGGCCACGGCACAACTGACCCACTGCTTCCAGCACCGGGTAATAGGCTTCCGAGCCGCCGTAACCTTCCACGCACTGTCCCCGTGCGATATGGAGAGATGGTTCCTCGGCGGCGGCCTGGCGCTGGAATTCGTCCACCAGAGCCGTCTTTCCGATCCCCGGATCCCCCGTGATAAAGACGATCTGGAGCTCGCCCTTCAATGCCTTCCGGAGGTGGGCTCGCAACGCACCAAGTTCGCGGTCTCTGCCCACCAATCTGCCGCGATCCACGTCGGCGGGCGCCCGGGCTCCAGCAGACTCGCCCTCCTTCACCGCGGCCACAAACCGATACCCGCGGCGGGGCAGAGTCTCGATAAAAAGAGAATTCCTGGCGCGGTCCCCCAACGTGCCCCGGATGTCGGCGATCTGGTACTTCAGGACCTCCGGCTGGACGAAGGTATCGGGCCACACCGCCTCCAGGAGCTGATCCTGGGTCACCAGGCGGCCGGCGTGCTCCACGAGATAACGGAGGACGGCGAACGCTTTGGGAGTCAGCATGATGCGTTCGTCGTCTCCCGCGTCCCCCCGGCGCCATAAGCACTGGTTAACCGTGTCCAGCCGAAATGGAGGGAACTCCTTCATGGCCGCAGGCCACCCGTCGTCAAAGTTTACCTTACAGCTTACCATCGGCGATTGCATCATCTAATCAGCCGGCTCAGCATCACGGCGCTCACAGCGGCATGATAATCTGGATTTCACCATGCCGCATCGGGGTCTGTTTGGCATTACCCGTGCTCATAAGTACTCCGATGAATCGAGAAGGACCCAGACACGCCCTAATGGCTATACAGATCTCAAACTCCACGGAGCAGGATGCGCTGATCTCCGGGCTGCGCGGGAACGTCGATCCGGCGGTTGTGGTGTACTTTGCCTCAACCTGCCATTCTCTCGCCGCGCTGAGCGCCGCCATGAAAGCCGCCTTTCCGCGCGCGGCCAGCATCGGTTGCACCACCGCGGGCGAGATATCGTCGGGCAAGATGGCGACGTGTTCCATGGTCGCCATGGCGCTTCCTCCCGAGATTGTCAGCGCTGCCGCCACGGCGGTGGTGGAGGACCTCAAGGGTCCGCTGGCCGTCTCCGCCGCCCTGGAGAGCCTGTCCGCTCAGATGGGCGCTCCGCTTTCCGACCTCGACCGGGACACACATGTGGGGCTGATCGTTGCCGACGGCCTGTCGGGCGCCGAGGAGGGGGTCATGGAACGCATTCGCGATTTGACCGATATCCCCTTCGTTGGTGGATCGGCCGGTGACGATTTGGCGTTTCGCGCGACACTGGTTGCCACCAATGGCCGCACGTTCGAACATGCCGCCGTTCTGACGCTGTTGCGCGTGCCGGCCGGCTACCGGATCATCAAGACCCAGAGCTTCCGCTTGCTGGGAAAGACACTGACCGCCACGGAAGTGGATGAGGCCGCTCGCACCGTGCGCCGCTTCAATGACGTGCCCGCCGTGGAGGCGTACGCGCAAGCGCTGGGAATCGGCCGCGCGGATGTAGCTGCCCGCTTCATGAGTAACCCGGTAGGCCTGATGGCGGGCGGCGAGCTGTTCGTACGGAGCCCGCAGCGCGTTCTGAAAGAGGGCAGCATCGTATTCTACAGCCGGATTCGGGAAGGCTCGGAGCTGGAACTGCTCGAATCCACCGATATCGTCGCAGACACGGGCAAGGCGCTGGAAGGTTCCCATCGCGCTCTGATTGTGTTCAACTGTATCTGGCGGACGCTGCAACTTCAGGAAGAGGGCCAGTGCGAGGCCTATGGCGCCCTGTTCGCAAATACCCCGTCGGTGGGCTTCAGTACCTACGGCGAGGCGTACATGGGACACGTCAACCAGACGGCGACGATGCTCGCGCTCCGCTAACGTCGCCGGAAATTCTCCGAACCGCCGGCGACGACAGGAATATGTGCCGAAGAGGCTCTTCCGGAGGCAGGGAGTTTGCCAGCTTCATGATGGTCTCGCGGCTGAGTGCCCGGTGGCATTCCGCTGAATCTCGATCGCCCACGCTCCGGTGGAATTCGAAGGCGGTGGCGTGAACGCGCCAACTCGCCACCGGCAGTTCGAAGCCTTCCATCGTCGACGAAGCCTTGGCGATGCACTCTTGCGCGCGCGGAGCGTCGAGTTCGGCCAAAGCGACTCGGGCATTGGCTTCCCAAGCCAGGGCCTGCCAGGTGCGCTCCGCGGTTGTCAGGGTAACGCTGAGAAACCGTTCGGCTTGCGGCCGGGCTTGCGTCAGATTTCCCTCCGCAAGCCAGAGTTCGGTAAGAGCCGATTCCAGGAGCATGCGCCAGTACCAGTCGTTCATCGTTTTCTGGCGATCCATGTTGTCCCTTGCCGCGAAGAGGTGCTCACGAGCGCGATCGCATTCTCCCAAGGCTGCCTCCGCCAAACCCCGCAGGATCAGGGATTGCTGGAAAGGGTAGGGAAACGGGGGTGGAGGGTCCGGCGCAGCGCGCAGCATAGGATCCCGGACCGAAGGAACCGCCGACTCGCAGATCGTCAGAACTCCGCCAAAATCGCAGGCCTGGAGATGCAACCAGGCCCGGCGGAGTTGCATGGCTCGCGCCCGGAAAAAATAATCTCCATTCTTGTGTGCCATAGCGATCGCTTCTTCGATCTCCCGCAAAGCCTCGCCCCACTCTCCCAGGAATACAAGATCCAACTGCTGCACGTGTTCCCATAATCTCCACCGAATACCGGACAGAGACGGGTGAACACTGTCGACATCGAGCAACATCGTCATGCCATCGGCGTAGTTTCGAAGCGACTCACGGTACTCGGACGAACAGCACTGAATGCAACTATAGTTGAGCAGGTGCGGCGCGACGATGTGGCGGCTTCCAAGCTTCCGGATCTCACCGATGGCATTCCGGTACTCCTCCGCGTCCTGAGGATTCCATCCACACAGCCACAAGCGGAAAAAAAGGCAGGCCGCATGCTCTGGAAGATGCTTCGCCGGATCGGAGGTTCGAACGATGTGGAGCGCCCGTTCCAGCAGTTCAATACCGCGCTCAGAACTCTCCCATGACGCAATGAATGCCCGCTCGAGCAGCGCACGCACCTCAACGTCGATCAGGCCGTAGTGAGCCGCTCTTGCACTCAGATCGCCGTAGGTTTCGGAGGCGCGAATGTCCCCCATCGCAGCATAAATCCCCGCCAGCCTCTCCAGAATCCCGGTCTCGCTCACGGCGCGCTCCGCCTCCGGCAGTTTCTTGACCAGCTCGAGAGCGTGCTCAAGAATCGCCGCGGTTTGCCGGGGATCAAACCGCCGACCGGCTGTATCCGCAGCCAGCCGCAGGTACTTGATGGCACGCTGCCAATCGCCGCCCTGCTCGAAGTGGCCCGCCAGTTCCGCCGCCACTTCGCTTTCATGCCGGGAGAAAAGCTCCTCCAGCCGCTCCCCGATGCGCAGGTGCAGCTTCGCCCGGCGCCCGGGGGTCTGCCGGTGGTAGAAGACCTCCCGGTACAACCCGTGCGTAAACTCGTAGCGCACGGAGACAGTCCCGTCCGGGAACTGGCGGGATCCCGCCCAGCGCACCATCTGGCGACGGCGCGACAACTCGTCGCAAAGTTCTTCGAACTTCTCCTCGTCCAGACCCGCGGGCACAGCGTTGACGCTCGCCGCGAACAAAACGCCATTTACACTAGCCACTTCCAGCGTTCGCTGCTGTTCACTGGTAAGGTGCTCGATCTGGAATTCGATCATCTGGCGTAGAGTCTCCGGCACCTCGAGATCGATTTCGTCCAGAGGAACTTGGAGCCGCCACTTCCCGTTCTCGCGCGAAATCTGGCCGTGCCCGGTCATGTGCTCCAGTGTGGCGATCATGAACAACGGATGGCCCTCCGAGTGCCGATAGATCAGCTCGGCAAAACCCTCGGGCAGGCTGCCTGCCAGCGACTCGGCTTCCAGGTATTCGGCTACGTCTGGTTTCTCAAGCGGCGCGAGAGTTATTTCCCGACACAGGTGGTGTACCAACAGATCCTGCTTGAGCTTCTTCAGCGGATGTTCCGGAACTATCATGTCAACCGGCCGCTTGGTGATGATCACCATGGTCTTCGCTGTCGTCCGCTGGCGGGCCAGAGCGGACATGAGATCGACCGTCGAGGGATCCACCCATTGCAGATCCTCGAACACGAACAGCAGGGGCGCTTCCAGGTTAAGCGTGTCCAGGGCCTCGCGGATTTCGCGCAGCATGCGGTCCCGCGTCGCCCCCAGGATCTCCTGCTGCAACATCTGGCGCTGTTCGCGCTTCAGCAGCGCCGGAAACTGCACCAGCCAGGTGGGCGCCTGCGCGGCCAGAATTTCGACCACACGCTTCCCCTCCGGGCCACGGCACAACTGACCCACTGCTTCCAGCACCGGGTAATACGCTTCCGCGCCTCCATAACCTTCCACGCATTGCCCGCGGGCGATGCGGAGCGTTGGTTCCACGGCGGCGGCCAGGCGTTGAAATTCATCGACCAGGGCCGTTTTTCCGATTCCCGGCTCCCCCGTGATGAAGACGATCTGGCGCTGGCCCTTCAAGGTCCCTCGGAGGCAGGATCGCAACGCGCCAAGCTCGCGTTCTCTGCCCACCAGTCTGCCGCGATCCAGGCTGGCCGGCGCCGAGGCTTCCGCGGGCCCAGATTCCCTCACTGCGGCCAAAAACCGATACCCGCGCCGGGGCAGGGTCTCGATGAAAAGAGAATTTCTGGCGCGGTCCCCCAGCGTGCCCCGGATATCGGCGATCTGGTACTTGAGGACCTCCGGTTGGACGAACGTATCGGGCCAGACAGCCTCCAGGAGCTCATCCTGGGTCACCAGGCGGCCGGCGTGTTCCACAAGATAACGCAGGACGGCGAACGCTTTGGGAGTCAGCATGACGCGCTGGTCGTCCGGGGCATCGCCGCGGCGCCAAAGACACTGGTTTTCGGTGTCCAGCCGGAATGGCGGAAACTCCTTCATGACCGCTCAGCCGCCCGTTTTCAAAAGTCTGGTTCCTTATTTTACCTCTTGACCTGGCCGGATAGGCGTCCATCATCATCGTGTTACAGAGCGAACCCCGCCGATCCCGCGGAACAGGCCTTCGCCAAGGCCGAGAAGGCCATGAAATCCACCGTCGCGGAATTCCAGCGCCTCGAAGCCATGAAGTTTGATGATTTTGGACGGATGAAACTGTGGAGCGCGCTCGAAAACTGCCGGAATCAGTTGGATCGGATCCACATGTCGGCCTGGTTGTGATCAATCCGCGCTGCAACCCTTTTTTCCACCAAAACCTGACCGCAAACTCACGACTGCGATTCCCAATTCCCGTAATCTCATTTCAGGAGAAAAAAACACTATGTCACAAACTACCTACAATCCACTCATCGCCGGCATGGACGAGGTCCGCGGATCCTGGGGCTGGTTCCTGTTCCTTGGAATCCTGTTCATCGCTCTCGGCGTGGCTTGCATTGCATTCAACATAACCGCGACCTTCACTACCGTGTTGGTTTTCGGCTGGCTGCTTCTGATCGGCGGCGTCGTCGCCTTGATCCAATCGTTCAGTACAGGGACGTGGGGCGGATTCTTCCTGTATCTGCTCACAGCCCTATTACGGGGATTCACCGGATACTTGCTCGTTCGATATCCGCTTATGGGAGCCGAGACCCTCACCGTGGTGCTGGCTTCGTTCTTCATTGTGGGCGGACTGTTCCGCGCCATCGGCTCGGGAATGGCGAAATTCCCAAGCTGGGGCTGGGCGGTCTTCTCCGGGGTCGTTTCGGTCGCATTAGGGGTCATGGTGCTTTGGCAGATGCCGATCACAGGCCTCTGGTTCATCGGACTGGCCGTCGGTGTTGACCTCATCGTAGACGGTGTAGCGGTGACCAGTTTCGCCACCGCGATTCACCATTTGCCCAAGCTGGCCGCCTATGGTGCCGCGTAGACATCGGCGGAAAACAAGCATCACTAGAAAGAGGAATCTCAATGGAAAGAATGCTGGTTATAGTTTTTAACGACGAAGCGAAAACCTATGAGGGATCGCATGCCCTCAAGCAACTCGACAATGAAGGAAGCATCACCATTCACGCGGAAGCGGTGATCAAGAAGAACGCCGACGGCACCGTCACGGTGAAACAGTCGGACGACGATTTCCCCATCCGCACCATCGGCGGAACGGCGATCGGCAGTTTGATTGGCCTGCTTGAGGGGCCGGTGGGCCTGGCTGTCGGCGCCACGGCCGGTTTTCTGGCGGGCAGCATCGGCGACTTGCACGTGGCGGGAGTCGACGGCGAGTTTGTCGACGACGTTGCCGCCACCCTGACACCCGGCAAGTGCGCGGTAATCGCGGACGTCAGCGAGGAGTGGGTCACTCCCGTGGACACCAGAATGGAAGCCTTGGGCGGAACCGTATTGCGCAAAGTCAGAACGCTGGTCGAGCACGATGAACGGGCCCGAGATGTGGCGGAGCTTCGCGAGGAAATCGATCAACTGAAGGCCGAGGCTGCTCGCGCCCGGGGCGAACGCAAGGCAAAGCTCCAGGCCAAGATCGACAAACTCAATGCCAAGCTCGAAGCCAAGCTGGATCAGGCCAGGCAGCGGGCCGAGCAAATCAAGAGCGAAACCGACGCCAAGGTGCAGGCGCTTCAGAAGAAGGCCGAAAAAAACCAGGGTGAGATCAAGGCCACCTTCGATGCGCGCGTGAAGCGGATCCGCGAAGAGCACGAACAGTCGCAGACGAAGCTGAAGCACTTGCTCGCCGGGCAATTGAAGGAAGCGGCTGCGTGGCTGGAGAAGTAAGAACGCCGCGCGCGACAGCACAACCAAGATACGGGTGGCGCGGGACGCACACTCGACGGACAGACCGGTCTCCTTTGCGGCGGCTTTTTCCGCTGCTGCGAAGGAGACCGTGAGATACAAAACCAATACCAATGAAGGAAGGAGTTTAACGATGTCGCAACTGATTGTGGTTGGATTCAAACAGGACATGTACCGGGCCTCGGAGGTTCTCAACAAGCTCTGTGCCATGGACGATGATTGGGTGGTCGATCTTCGCGATGCCGTGGCAGTCTATCGGGACTACAGCGGCAAGCTGAGGGTGGATCAGAGCTACCAGATGACCACCGGTGAAGGCGCCGGGTGGGGTCTCTTCTGGGGCTCCTTGATTGGAGCGCTGATTGCACTCCCGTTCACCGCCGGGGCCAGCGGCGCGGTGCTCGCGGGCACGGTGGCCGCCGGAGCCCTGGGCGGCGGAGCCCTCGGCGCAACGGGTGGCGCGCTCGACGCCAGTTGGTGGAAGGACGAGTTCGGCATCCCGGACGCCTTCGTAAAGGGCACCGGAGCCATGGTCCAGCCCGGCGACTCGGCGGTTCTGGCGATGCTGCGCACGGTCGACCCGGACAAAGTGGCCGAGCAGTTCCGAGGCTACGGAGGCACCGTCCTCCAGACGACGCTCACCAAGGAGCAGTCCGCCAAGGTGCAGGCCGTTCTGGACGGCAGCGACCGCCGGTTCCTCGCGAAGGCGAGTTAGCACGCGCGGACTCGGCAGAGCTTTCCACAAGGTAAGGGGTGCCAAGTGCCTGACGATATCCATGCCGCTAGCGGTGGTTCCGGGATGGGGGAAAATGTTGCCATCCACGGCCGGATCACCATCGCAACCTCGGGTGAGATGCGCAGAACGCTGTCTAAGACCCTGCGTGCCAAGCCGGCCAACGTGTCCGTCGATCTGTCGGATGTCTCGTACATCGACACCTCCGGATTAGCCACGCTGGTGGAGGCGGTCCGGATGGCACGCAAGCAAGGCACGCGGCTGATCCTGGGCGGGATCCACGATCAGCCGCGCTACCTTGTCGAGATCACGCATCTCGATCGCCTGTTCGAGATAGCTGGCGAGGAGGCAAGCACGTGAACGTACTGGAAGCCATCGGCGGCGGCACCATCCGCGGACTTGCCTACCTCGGCGGACTTACCATTCAGGCCTGGATGGGTCTGCGCGCTACACCCCGCGTGCTGCCGCTTGTGGGCAAGCGTGGGCGCTGGCGGGCGGCGATGCGTCAGATGGCGGCTATCGGCGTAGAGGCGCTGCCGATGGTCGCCATCATGTCCATGTGTGCGGGATTCATCCTGGCCATGCAAGCCGGGGCGGAACTCCGGAGGTTCGGAGCGCTGCAGTACGTCATGGACACCGTGGCCATCGGGTTCACGCGCGAACTGGGTCCGCTGTTGACGGCCTTCGTCGTGAGCGGCCGGTCGGGGTCGGCATTTTCAGCCGAAATCGGAACCATGGTGGTCACGAGCGAGATCGACGCGCTCCGAACCATGGCTATCGATCCGATTGAGTTTGTGCTGGCGCCGAAATACCTGGCGGCGATGATCACCATCCCCTGCCTGAGCATCATGAGCAACGCGTTTGGCATCCTGGCCGGCGCCGGGTTTATGTTCATCACCACCAACATCAGGCTCCCCATGTATCTGCGATATGTTGCCAATTCGATCGAACTGCAGGACGTTTTCACCGGGCTGCTGAAGAGCCTGGTGTTCGCCCTTATCATCGTCAACGTCGGGTGCCTGGAAGGTTTCAGAACGCGGGGAGGGCCGGACGCAGTAGGGCGGTCGGCGACTTCCGCCGTCGTCTGGTCGACCTTTTTTGTGATCCTGGCCGATGTGTTTTTCACGACGGTCTTCTATCTGGTGCGCAAGGGGTAGTATATGGCAGACCCCGCGATTTCAGTCGAGAGCTTGACGGTCCAATATGGGGACCATCGTGTGCTGGCTGGCGTGAGCCTGAACATTGAAGCGGGCGAAGTGATGGCGCTGCTCGGCGGCAGCGGCTCCGGCAAAACCACCATGCTGCGGCATATCATCGGACTGGAGCGGCCCACCTCCGGCACGGTTCGGGTGCGGGGCGTCGATATCAATCGGTGCTCCCCGAAAGAACTCAAGGCCATCCGGCGCACCATGGGAGTGGCTTTCCAGGAGTGTGCGTTGTTCAATTCGATGTCCCTCGAAGAGAATGTCGCCCTGCCTCTGCACGAATTGACCAACCTGGCCGGCCCGGTCATCGAAATCATGACGTACATGAAACTGGCTGCCGTGGGTTTGGCTCAAGCCGGCAAACAGTTGCCTTCAGAGTTATCGGGGGGCATGAAAAAGCGCGCGGCCGTCGCCCGGGCTACCGCACTCGACCCCGAGATTCTGGTCTTCGATGAACCATCGGCGGGCCTGGACCCGATTGTCGCCGCGGGGTTGGACGAACTGATCCTGCTCTTGAAGCGCGCCTTCCACATGACCATTTTGGTCGTGACGCATGAGCTGGCAAGTGCCTTCCGCGTGGCCGACCGTCTGGCCATGCTATACAAGGGATCGCTCGTCGCCGTGGATACCAAGGACAAGTTCCAGGCAAGTACTCATCCACGCATCCGGCAGTTTCTGGACCGTGTTCCCGATCCCATTGCGGAAGGCACGGCTACTCAGGACCACTTTCGAGAATTGGCGGGGATGGCAGGAGGGCGAAAATGAAAACGGAAGCCATAGTCGGCGCCTTCGTTATAGCCTGCGCAACGATATTCCTGGCAACGGTCTATCATGTGAGCAACGCGCAGATCAAGGGAGCGCGCACTCCCTACCGGACGTACCTGCGGTATGCGGGCGGGTTGGAAGAGGGAGCGGACGTCCTGTTTGGCGGTATCAAGGTGGGTCAGGTGACAGCCGTGCGGCCCGACCCGCAGGACCCTACCCGGATTGAGATTCTGATGGATGTCCGGCAGAGCACGCCGCTGAACGCCAAGTCCGTGGCTAAGCTCGGATCGGTGACGGTGATTACCAGTCCGGTCATCTCCATCAGCATGGGATCGAATGACGCGCCCCGGTTGCCGCCCAATAGCGAGATCCCGTCGCTGGAAACCATCAGCCTGGACGACACCTTTCGCAAAGTTGCCGTCCTCGCCGATTCGGCTCAGACACTGCTGGAGGCGGTACATGCGGACGTGAACGAGGTCACGGGCGATGCCCGGCTACTGACCGCCAATCTGAACGGACTCACGGGTAAGCCGAATCAGCAGCACATATCGGAGATTCTGACGAACGCGGATGCCATGGTGACACGCATGTCGCCGAAGCTCGACCGGATCAGCGACCAGCTTGTAAAGCTGACCGAGGACGCGAACGGCTTGATGGCGAAGATGGGTCCAGCGGTGGACAACGTGAACGCAACCGTGTCCAACGCGAACCAGACGATCACTGCGGTCCGCGATCCCCTGCAGACGGACCTTGCCGAAGCGCAGAAGACGCTCGATCAGGCGCGTAGCATGATCGCCGATCTGCAGGCGGCGATGCGGGCGAAAGATCAGAACATTACCGACACGCTCGAGAACGTTCGTACGGCTACCGACAACCTGAACGACCTGACGGAGTCCGTGAAGGAGCGTCCATGGAGTCTGATACGGATCAAGCAACCGAAGGACCGGAAGGTTCCCCAAAACCCATGACGAAGACTCTGGCGAGTGCGAGTGTGCTAACTCTGCTGATGGCCGGTTGCGGAGGAAAGATCCTCTATCCGCACTACTACGCGCTGGATATTCCTCCGGCGCCGAGACAGGCAGTGAGCGATACCCGAATGCCGGCCACGCTGGCGGTGCGCCGCTTCGAAACGCCGCCCTACCTGCGGCAAGGGCGGATTGTGTACCGGCAGGCTCCGGCAGAAATCGGCTTTTACGATTATCACCGGTGGGCCGCTGATCCCGCTGCGACGGTGACCACGACAGTAATCGATTCACTCCGCTCCTCGCGATTATTCTCGTTCGTAAAACCATATGACGGTCAGAGCCGGCAGGACTACCTTATGAGCGGGCGGCTCGAACGGCTGGAAGAGATCGATTACGGCGGCAGTGTCCGGGTGGAAGCGAAGCTATCGGCCGAACTGGTGAATCTGCAAACCGGTGCCACCGTGTGGACTGGCGATGCGGATGAGACTCTGAGAGTCGAAACGCGCGATGTCAACTCCGTGGTCGTGGAAATGAGTCATGCCGTCCAAAAGAGCATTGATCGGCTCGTGGCCAGCTTGGATCAACAACTCCGTGCGCAGTGACAGGTGACGGGATGAGCGTTCAGAATGAGACTCAGGCCGCAGCGGCAGCCAACGGATTGACCTCACAGGAAGCCGAGGCGCGGCTCAAACAGTTTGGCCCCAATGATCCAGCCCCTTCCAAGCACCATTCAGCGGTTCTCGACTTTCTGCGCCTTTTCCTGAATCCACTGGTGTTGATATTGCTGATCGCGGCCCTTGTTTCCCGCGCGATGCGCGTATCGATTTTCTGGGGTATTCGGCCGGCGGCTATATCAGCCTGATCCTTCTGCTGGTGGGGCGCGGATGCAGCGCTGGTTTCAAAGTCACGGCGAAGGGAACTGGATCCGTGCGCTATCCGGATTGAGAGCGGACAGCACACTTACAGAGCCACGGCTCAGGCAGATTGGCGCCCGCCTCTTCGGCATCGCCAACACCAACGACCATGTGGCTCCCGTCGGCTCCATGCTGAATTCGCTACAAGGTTTGCGGCGCGATACCGGAATCCGGGTTGTAGAGTTCGATCTTGGGCTTCATGAGAGCCCGTTTGTCTGCGAAGACTACGGGAAATCCAGCCGCCGGCTCGTTGCCGGAGTTCTGGACGAGGCTCGATACGGAGAAGCGTTCGACCAGTTCGTTCAGGTGTCGGCAGCGCACTTCCAGCAATAAGCTGGGGTCAGGCCGCGGTGAGCAACCCTTGCATGGTGACCGGCTTTGGTTCCAAAGATGCTCACAGATGCAGATATGACGAAACCAAAGGCCTATCTCGTGGGCGGCGGCATCGGATCCCTGGCTGCCGCCGCCTTCATGATTCGCGACGGCAGCCTGCCTGGCGCGAACATTTCGATCCTGGAAGCGGCGCCCATCATGGGTGGAAGCCTGGACGGCGCCGGAGACCCGGTATCCGGGTATTCCATGCGCGGCGGACGCATGTTGACAACCGACAATTACGAATGCACCTGGGACCTTTACAAATCGATTCCCTCGCTGAACCACCCGGGCCGGACGGTATTCGACGAAACCGTGGAGTTCAACGAAAAACACAAGTCGCATGCCATGGCGAGGCTGGTTGACAGACGCCGCGCGAAGGTCCCGGTGGCTTCGATGGGGTTCTCCCTCGAGGACCGTATGGAATTGCTGAAGCTCAGCCAGGCCGACGAAGATACGCTGGGCGCAAGTCGCATCACCGACTGGCTTTCGCCCAGATTCTTCGAGACGGAATTCTGGTACATGTGGTCCACCACATTTGCCTTCCAGCCCTGGCACAGCGCCACGGAGTTCAAGCGTTACCTGCTCCGCTTCGTGCTGGAGTTTTCCCGCATTGAAACCCTGGCGGGCGTCAAGCGAACCGTCTACAACAAGTACGACTCCCTGGTGCTGCCGTTGCAGACCTGGCTCTCGGCCCAAGGCGTCCGCTTGGTCCGGGATTGCAAGGTCACAGACCTCGATCACAAGACCGACGACGGCAATTTCGTCGTAACCGGCATTCGTAGTCTGCGGCACGGGAATAGCGAAGCGATTGCCGTCAACGACGGCGACTTCGTCTTCCTGCAAAACGGCTCCATGACCGATGCCTCCAGCCTGGGTTCGATGACGAGCGCGCCCGCCAAGCTGACCAAAGCCGATAGCGGCGGTTGGACTCTCTGGGAAAGGCTGGCGGAGGGCCGGCCGCAGTTTGGCAATCCGGCGGCTTTTAACAGTTGCATCGCGCAGTCCTACTGGGCGTCGTTTACGGTCACGCTGAAGAACCCAGCGTTCTTCGACCAGATGATCCAATTCAGCGGAAATCAGCCGGGCACCGGCGGGCTGGTGACGTTCAAGGATTCCAGTTGGCTGATGTCAATTGTGATGGCCTATCAACCTCACTTCCCGGACCAGCCCGCCGATGTGCAGGTATTCTGGGGATACGCGCTGTTTCCGGACCGGGTCGGCAATTTCGTTCCGAAGCCGATGGCCGAGTGTAACGGAGCCGAAATTCTGCGGGAGCTCTGCGGTCACCTGCGATTCGATCTGGAGACTGTTGAATCGGCCAACTGCATTCCTTGCAGGATGCCGTACATCACCAGCATGTTCATGCCCCGCGTGCGCAGCGACCGGCCGCTGCCAGTTCCCCGCGGATCGAGGAATCTCGCATTCGTGAGCCAGTTCGTCGAAGTTCCGGACGATTGCGTCTTCACGGTGGAGTACTCGGTACGAGCGGCCCAAATGGCCGTCTACGAGTTGCTGGGCATCGATCGCAAAGTCCCGCCCGTAACGCCATACGCCAAATCTCCTCACGCGCAGTTTGAGGCGTTGATCAAAGCCTTCAAGTAGGCCGGTGGGTTCGGCAAGCGGGTTGAAAGCCGCCGGTGGCGCACGCTCGTGAATGCAGCGTCCCGATTCCTCGGGACGCATCTCTCGCATCGCCTAAAGAGCGTCGACACGAGTGTCGACGCAGCACGTTGAGAACGTGCGCCACATCGCTGTATTCAACTGGAAGCGCGCTGCATCGCTCCAATAGTCCTTTTGGAGCCGCCGATTGCAAGGAATCGGAAGTGAGCAGGGCGCTGAAGTACTCATGTTGCCCGCCGCCGCGATGGGCCCCCTCGCTCCATTTGAGCGATGTTCCGTTATTAGGCGGATGGGATCAGACTATCTTCCAGCGCCTTCTTCACTACATTACCGCTCACCGTCTCCTGCTTGAGCAGTTGCTGGGCTAATATCTTAAGGGCCGCGTGGTGGTCCTTCAGCAGTGCCTGAGCACGCTCATACTGTTCGGTCACGAAACGCTGCACTTCCCCGTCGATCACCTGGCGGGTCTCCGGACTGATCTGGCTATTGTCCTCGACCGAACCCCCCAAGTACTGGAGCTGCTGACCTGCGTAGCGCACCGAGCCGAGCTTTTCACTCATGCCAAATTCTGTCACCATACGGCGGGCCAACTCAGTTGCCCGCTGAATGTCATCGCTGGCCCCGGTGCTGATGGTCCCGAACTCCACCATTTCGCCGGCACGCCCGCCCAACATAACGGCGATCCTGTCCTTCAGTTCGTCGATCGAGAGCAGATAGCGGTCTTCGGTTGGCATCTGCATGGTGTAGCCCAAGGCGCCACGGCTGTGTGGAACGATGCTGATCTTGCTGACCGGTTCACAGTGCGGCACCAGTTCAGCCACTAACGCGTGGCCAGACTCGTGGTATGCAACCGTAGTTCGTTCCTGCTCGTTCATCACCCGGCTCTTTTTCTCGGAACCCGCAATCACCCGTTCGATGGCAGCCTCGAAATCACTCAACGCGACTGCGGCCGCCTTGCGCCGGGCAGCGAGTAATGCCGCCTCATTCATGGCATTCGCCAGATCGGCGCCGCTAAAGCCGGCTGTTATCCGGGCGGCCCGGTCCAAGTCGAAGTCTGTCGCCAGCTTGACATTCTTGCTGTGAATCCGCAGGATTTGCACTCGGCCAACGAGATCCGGATTGCCGATGGCGATTTGGCGATCAAAGCGGCCCGCGCGCAGAAGTGCGGGGTCGAGCACCTCCGGACGGTTGGTGGCAGCCATGATAATCACCGGGGCGCTGGTGTCGGTTTTGAAGCCGTCAATCTCCGCCAGCAACTGATTGAGGGTCTGTTCGCGCTCGTCATTGCTGCCCAGGCGCATCACGCCACCGCGGCTCTGGCCAATGGCATCGATCTCGTCAATGAAAATGATTGCGGGAGCCGCCTTGCGCGCCTGCTCGAACAAGTCGCGCACGCGCGCGGCGCCCACGCCCACGAACATCTCGACGAACTCGGAGCCACTGGTCTCGAAGAACCCGACCTGGGCCTCGCCGGCCGTTGCTTTGGCCAGCAGTGTCTTGCCGGTGCCCGGCGGTCCGACGAGCAAGACACCCTTGGGGATATGCCCGCCGAGTTGAGCGAATTGCTCGGGTGTTTTCAGAAACTGAATGATCTCTTGCAGCTCGGCAATGGCTTCATCCGCCCCGCCCACATCTTTGTATGTGACCGTGACATCCTCGGGCTTAACCTCGATCGCTTTGCTCTTGCCAACTCCAAAGATGCCGCCCAGCCCTCCGCCGGCGCCCGCGCCCGCTCGCTGGTAGGCCATATACCAGAAACCGCCGAGCAGCACGAGCGGCAGAAGATACCCCAGCAACATGCCGCCCAGTGGGTTCGGTGGGCGCTCGAAGCGGTAAGTTACATTTGCATTTTGTAACTCTTCAATCAGCTTGGGATCGCCGCCGTGCGCAGGTACGGTATTGAATGTGACGACCGGAGGAGTCCCGTTCGGTATGGGATTCTTCATCTCACCAACGATGCCCCTTTCGCCGATGGTCACCTCCACGATTTGAGCGCCAGCCAGTTTCTTTTTGAACTCGTTGTAAGGAATTTCCGGGCCCTTGGTCAGAGGAGTTAAGACGAGAATCTGGAACAGCCACATGACAATCAGGCTCGTGATCACGTAGGTGACGCCGAAATGAAACTGCCGCCGGCTTTGTTCCTGGCGCTTCTTTTCTCCGTCGCGGTCGTGTTTTCTTGGTGAGGATTCCGGTTCGTTCATAGTCCACCCCCTAAGTGCTCAAGTTCATGCGCACAGGGATTCCCTTTCCAGCGCGCCCAACGCAGTGCCGCCGCCGATCAATGGGGAGACTTGCCATATCGGGATTGTCGATCAACCGCACGGCGCCACCTGGTTCCTTGGCGACAATTTGCTCCGCGTAAACGGAGATGTCGCCTTCGCGCTCCAACTCCCAGAGGGCTTCTAAACCCTCAACCGCCTTGGATTCGTTATCAAAGACCACCACGATCATTTTTTCCATGGGAATCCCGCCTCTACAAAGCAGCCGCAATGTCCGCGTGGGCATGCTGCAGCGCGGTCTTGACTGCGGCCCTGGCCGTTCGCACTCCGTGGTGCAGTTCGTCGAAAGCCGCCATGTCTGCGTGCTTCAAGGCGTGCAGTTTCCTCTGAGCGGCCTCATGCTTGGCTTTCAAGTCCGCGATCTTCGCTTTGACGGCGGTCTTGGCGTCTGCCTTCTTCCCGGCCGCTAGATCAACGGCGGCGCCGATGCGATCTTTCCATTCGGCGAGTTCCGCATCCAAGCTCGCGGTCAGGACTTTCCGCGCAGCGTCATATTCTTCGCGGACAGCCCTGGCCTTCGCCTCTACCTCAACCTTTCCCTGCGCAGTAGCATGCTTCAGCTCCGCGTTGAGGGAGTCGATGTCCGTGTGGAGTTTCTTCAGGTGCGCTTCGATGTCGGCCTGTTGCCCTTTGCGTGTTGCATCGAGGTCCCTGGTTAGTTCGTCGACGCGAGCTATGGTTTTGTCCTTGGCCTCGGTGGTCTGAGTTTTCAATTCGGCGCGGAGCTTCTGGATTTCCGCGGTGGCGGCGTCGATATGGCTCTGGGCCTTCGCCATCGCAGCATGAAAGGCCTTCTTATCGGCCTCGAGATAACCAGTCATTTTGTCTTTCACTTCCCGAGTTGTTGGAGTCATGAGTTATTTCTTTCGCATTTCTACGGAGCAAGTCGCTGGCCAAACGGCGCTGCCAGCCCGATTATGTTTCCCTCCCTGTTTGGGGCCGGCTGCACGAGCCGAGGGAGATTCCGCGAGATGACGAAGTGTTGGACATTGAGTCCAGAAGTTGGACTTCTCGGCGTATGACGGCCGACACCACGCAGGAGACCGATGAGGAGGTCCGCCGACAAGCTGAATTGGCCGCCGCCCGGGAAGCGCACATAACGCAGAGGCGGAAATTGCGGAAGCCAAGGCCAAAACCGAGGCCGAGGTCTTGCGAGCGAGGGAGGAGGCTGCCAAGGCAGATGCGGAACTGGCTCGCCGGGCCGCCGAGGGCGATCCTTCCGGGAATCGCGCGCGGTGAGCGATCACATTCCGTTTCGGGTACAGCCCACGCTGGTCCGCGAGCCTTTTGATCGGCCAGGCTGGGTTTTCGAGGAGAAGTACGATGGGGACCGTATCCTGGCTTACAAGGAAGGCAGCTCTATCTCAGATTTCAGCCGTTCATCCGAATCAAAGCGCCGGTTGCCGATCCGCCGCGCGAGAAAGACGCCACCTTCCTGGCTCCCCGCCTGGTCGCTGAAATCGCTTACGAAGAGTTGTCCGACGAATCGTCCGGGCCGCTACTGGGATGGCGCAATGTCCGGCTGCAACAACCCGGTTCTGGCGGCCGTCACGGAAGCGATCATGAAAAGCCAGAATTCCACCAACATCGCAGTGCTGAGCACTGGCACGGCCTCGGTGGCACGCCCATGGCCGCAGCAGGGTCAGCCTGTGTCTCCGTATGTCCAGCAAATCGTCGACCCCGGGCTCGTCACCGGCTCGACGCTCTCCCGAACGTCATCAGCAAACGACTTCCGCGGTACCCGCTGATTCCGGCCACCCTCCTGGGCAGGCTGGCCGTTAGCGCTGCCTGCCGCGGCCAGAGGCTGGGGCGATTTCTCTTGATGGACGCCTTGCACCGGAGTTGGCGAAACACGACGGAAGTAGCGTCGGTTGGGGTTGTTGTGGAGGTATTGGGTGACGCTGCCCGTTCCTTCTACCTGCACCACGAATTCATACCGCTGCTTGACCACCCCAACAGGCTCTTCCTAACCATGGCCACTATTGAAGTTCCGGGCAACGTGAAAGACAAGGTCTTGTACCGGTCGGTGAGCAGGTCGCCCGCGGGGGGAACCCCGGAGAGGGACACTCCGGAATGAGGTCTAAGTCCGATATAAGTCCTTTATTTTGTTATATATGGAGGAGAGAGAGGGATTCGAACCCTTGAGGGGTCAATCAAACCTGCAACTTGCAGATTCTTGGTTGCCGGGATTGCCAAGCTTGCCATCCCTGCCGTCGTGCATTGCACGCTATTGCACGCTGGGATGGGAACCACGAACCACGGCGGAAGTCCACCTTCAAAATCGGCGCCGCCACTTCTCGGTTGCCCCTTTATACTAGTTTAATGTCAAAGATAGTGTTTTGAGCCAGTCGAAACAGGTCAGGGAACGGACCAGATCCGGCTGGCGGTGTAGGTTTCGAAGGCCCAGGCAGACTTGATTGACGACCGCGTCGAGCGAGCCGAAAACGCGGTTGCTCATGTAGTTTTCACGCAAGTGATCCCAGATGTGTTCGACCGGATTCAGTTCCGGGCTATAGGCCGGCAGCCGCAGCAAGTGGATGGTCGGAGGAATCCTCAATTCGCTGGCGATATGCCATCCGGCCCCGTCCAGGATCATGAGGCAGTGTTCGTGGGGAAACTGAGCCGCCGTGTGGGCCAAGAACCGCGACATGACCTCGGCGTCCACCCAAGGCAGGACCAGCGAACAAAGCTCGCCGTCGAATGGGCTCACCGCAGCCAGTCCGTAAACGAACTGCCGCACGATCTGTTGTCCTACGACCGGGCGGACGGGCCAGGGCGCCCAACAGCGGCGCTGATCGCTGATGCGGCCGAAGCGGGCCTCGTCTTGGAACAGCAACCGCAAATGGGCGCCGGACGGCAACTGTCTCAAGATCGTTTCGAGGGCTTGGGGGAGTTTTTTTTGAAGCGTGCTTGGGCTCCGGGACTGGCCTGGGGATGGCGGGGCCGCGGCCCCAACTTCCGCCACCCACAGCGATGCAACAAGCCATAGACATATCCGAGGGAGACCCGGCGCTCCAGGCGCTTCTCCAATTGGCTCCGGAGTTGTTGGGCGGTTAAGACCTGGCCCTCCGCCGCGCGGGGCAACCAGTGCCGGAGGAACGTTTCTTCCTCCTTCGCGGACAGGTACGCCCAGCGCCGCCCGCCGCGGCCTTGCCGCTGGAGTCCTTCCGGACCCTGTTGGTTATACTGCGCAATCCACAGCCAGACGGCCTGTTTGGAGGCGCAAAGAAACTCCGCAACTTGGTGGGCGGCCAATTGACCGACATGCGTCAACCAGATGGCCAAACGTCTCTGATAGCTGGCCTTGTCGGGTGCTTCGCGCACCCAGGTCTGCAAATCGACGGTGTCCAGCCACGGTTCAATGCGAGCAGGGGGACGCATAAGACTCCTCCTGCTCCCATAATCTAATACTCTATGTTTGATGTCAAATTAGTATTAGGGGGCAGAGACGTGGGAAAACTCCCGGCCAGCGGGTGTGCGTGGCGACACCATGAAGATACGATTTGACGGGTACGGATATTTACCGTACACTTAATGAGAGAGGCTGGGAAGAACCATGCGACAGACCGCACAGGCAGGTCGGAGGCAGCCACGCCGGGTAGCCCCGGCGAAAACGTACCGGTTTGATGCCCGTCTGAACGAGGAACAAAAACTGCTAATTCAGCGCGCGGCGGATTTGGAGGGTCGTACCATGACAGATTTTGTCCTCCACAGCGCCGAAGCCGCCGCGGAGCGGGCGATTGAGAACCGGGCCATGTTGGTGTTGACGGCGCGCGAGACGGAGGCTTTCGCGGACGCCATTCTGAAACCGCCCGCCCCAGGTCCAATCTTACGGCGCGCCGCCCGGGAATACAGCGAGAAGATTGCCATGCGGTGACGCGTGCCACTTGAATCTGAATATCAGATAGAGCCGCTCAGCCCCTCTCACGACCGGACCGCCTTTCGCTCGGGCGTTCTGGAACTCGATGAATACTTTCACCACCAGGCCGGCCAGGACGCAAGGCGGAAAATCGCCGCACCATTCGTCCTGGTTGATGCCCACGGGTCCATTCTCGGCTACTACACCCTTTCCGCTTATAGTATCCGGCTCGACGCTCTCCCGAATGTCATCAGCAAACGACTTCCGCGGTACCCGCTGATTCCGGCCACCCTCCTGGGCAGGCTGGCCGTTAGCGCTGCCTGCCACGGCCAGAGGCTCGGGCGATTTCTCTTAATGGACGCCTTGCACCGGAGTTGGCGAAACACCACGGAAGTAGCGTCGGTTGGGGTTGTTGTGGAGGCATTGGATGAGGCTGCCCGTTCCTTCTACCTGCACCACGAGTTCATACCGCTGCTTGACCACCCCAACAGGCTCTTCCTAGCCATGGCCACTATCGAAAGGTCGTTCCGGGCAACGTGACGACAAGGTCTTGTATCGGTAGGTGAGTTTTGAGTCCTGCAAAGGACGTCGATCTCCACTGTCTAAGTAGGTCGCGGGAGGGGGGAAGCATGAAGAGGGATACTCTTGAATGAGGCTTCATTTCCATATAACTTTCTTACTTTTGTTATCTTTGGCGGAGAGAGAGGGATTCGCAACCTTGCCCCCTCACTGAAAGCACGTACATTATTCTTAAAGAAGTACAAACCGTGAAAAACGGGGCAGTTGGCCGGCGAGGATTCTCGGATTAACCGGCCAATCTGGTGAAGGTCGACGACAGAAGGCGCTTTTCTACCGCCTACCTCATGGGCTCTTCACCACATCCGGCGGCAGCGCGGCGTTATTCTTTTCCAGGTGAGATTTGTGTAGGAGGAAGGGCCTCGCGCCGGCCTGTCGATC
>JBEKTU010000021.1:0-65597 GCA_049515735.1 Bryobacteraceae bacterium | reverse complement strand
TAAGATTTCAGCGGAACCATCCGGTCCGCATGCCCTGCGGCCTGCGCCAGGCTGTCGAGGTATGCCGCAAAGCGTTTCTGTTGTGGGCCTGGCGCTGAAGGGCGTGATCCCACAAAACAATTTTACCACAGAATGTTCCTTTTATAACACAGTAATATTAGCCATGCGGTAAAAACTCACACTGCCCAGCTTGGAAATGGGGAAGTCGGTCAGCCACTCGGCTTGGATCACCGTGCCATCGCGTTTGTGTTGGCGATAGCGTAGAACGCGGACTTCAGGCCAGTCGAGGGTTTCCCAAGCGTCGAAGTGATCGTCATCCCAGACCTCGATGCTGTCATCGCCCTCCTGGAACACGGTCTGGGGCGGTTGGCCGTCAAAGCGAGCGCACACAGCGGCGGCCAGTAAGGGGAGGTTCTCTTTGAGACGCGCCACCACCGGCAGGCCGACTGCGTCGGTGGTGTGCAGGAAAGGCGCGGTGGCGTACTGGCCATCGCCCACCACGTAGTCGGCAAAGCGCGATCCCAGGTGGTCCACGGCGCGCCGTAACAAACGCTGAGCGGCGGCATACTGGTTCCACGTCCACCGGCAGGGTCAATCCGCCGACGCCCACCACGCTGAGCAACACGAAATGGTGGAGATGCCCATGCACCTCCCCTTTGGGGTCCTTAATGGGGTCACACAGCGGGCACGGTTCTTTGTCGGTGTGGCCGGCGCCGGTGCCGTCCAGAGCCAAACCGATGAACCTACTGTTCTCGAAAGCCTTGTGGCGCTTGGCCTGGTGCAGAGCGCTGGCCAGAGCCAACCGCGTGGTTTCCGGGTGCATGCGCGCGGTGCAGTAGGCCAAGGCGTCATCCCCAAAGGGGCCGTTGAGGCCCAACTCCGTGCGGACCGGCGAGTGGGCCAACCATTCCAGGCGTAAGAAACTGCCGATGCGCAGAATATAGGCCCGGCCATCGCCGGGTCGTTGGAAGTACGACTTCAGCCCCAGACAGTGACAGGCGTAGTTTTCAATCGGGCGAACGTGCGGTCCCCTCAACGGGGCTGCTGTTTGCGCCGCAGCACCAGCAACTCGGCGTTGGCGGCGAGGACCTCGCGCAGAGCGTCCTGAAAGACGCGGCCCGCCTCCACGCGCCGGCGGACGTCGTCCACCCACTCTTTGGGTATGCGCTCCACTCGATGCTGGCCCTGAGCCATGAACCCGAGGAGCCAGATGGGATGACCTTCGCCGGAAGCGCAATGGCAGGTGGGCTTGCCGCAGCGGCGATGCGTCAGGGAGAGCGAACCAGGTAACAAGTCTTCTGGGAAATGGAACTGCCGAATGGGGCGGCTTCCGGGCCCTTCGGTGCGGAGTTCATCTGACTACAATTATGCACACAGGAATGGTGCAAATCAAGCGTCATTTTTGAACGCGAAAATAGGAGTCCTTGCGCCGCGCCTCCGGTGCCCGGAATTAGTCGTATCTCTTCAATGGCCTACCCGCTTCTGTGGAATTACAGTGCCGAGAGGCCTGATTCTCCGAGCGCCCGGGTAACACGTAACCAGGACCAGGAGGCACGCGAAAACGACAATTAAGGGCACCGCTAAAGACAGGGTGCGTGTTCGAACTTACCTCGGGAGATCTGCCGTTTGTCCCGGAATCGGGACTGAGGGTGGAGCGATCCATCCTGACCGGGCGGCAGAAGTCAGCGGCGGGCGTAGTAGTCCGGCAGCGGATGAAGGCCCAAACGGTCCTCCGCAAGGAGGGTAATGGGAGCGGTGAGTAAGCAGCGCGACTCATGGGCGACAAGCGGCAGAAGAACCAGCTAGTGTTGGCCTTCCTGGAGGATGATAGGGGTGAAACCCCGAAGTGCCTTCCGGAAGGGACCGAATCGTCTGCGGGAAAGCGCGGGACCGAAAGTCCGGCCATCGCCGAACAGTTGATGGAGGAAGTCTGCGGGCGGGAAAACTGCAAGCAGGCATTGAAACGAGTCAAGGCCAACAAGGGGAGTCCCGGCGTGGATGGGATGACCGTCCAGCAGTTGCCGGAGTACCTGAAGCAGCATTGGCCAGCCATCCGGGAACAGTTGTTGAGCGGGACCTATAAGCCGCAGCCGGTGAGACGGGTGGAAAACCCGAAGCCGGACGGAGGGGTACGAAAGCTTGGTATCCCGACGGTGCTGGATCGACTCGTCCAGCAGGCGGTGATGCACGTTCTGCAAGGCAGGTGGGACCGGACGTTTTCCAATCACAGCTACGGGTTTCGGCCCGGACGCTCGGCGCATCAGGCGGTGGCACAGGCGCAGCAATATATCGCCCAAGGCTATCGCTGGTGTGTGGACTTGGACCTCGAGAAGTTTTTCGACCGGGTCTCGCACGACAAACTGATGTCCAGAATCGGAACCAGGGTCGGTGATCGGCGACTGCCGACGCTGATCCGGGCGTTTCTGAAGGCCGGGGTGATGGAAGGCGGGCTGGTGAGTCCGGCGGATGAGGGGACGCCGCAAGGCGGACCATTGTCACCCTTGCTCAGTAATATCGTGCTCGACGAGTTCGACCGGGAGTTGGAGCAGAGAGGTCTCCGGTTCGTGCGGTATGCGGACGACTGTAATGTGTACGTTCGTAGCCGACGGGCAGGGGAGCGAGTGATGGAGAGCATCACGCGATTCATCACGGCGAAACTCAAGCTCAAGGTAAACGAGCAGCTACTTCGGGAAGTGCCAGACGCCCTCGGTGCTGGACGGCCTTGAGAAGTGGTTCCGGCGCAGGCTGCGGTCTGCGATCTGGAAACAGTGGAAGCGAGGCTCGGTGCGGTTCGCTGAATTGCGGAAACGGGGAGTGGGCAAAGATCTCGCCGCCCAAACGGCGGGCAGCGCTCACGGCCCGTGGAGGCTGGCGGACTCTCCGGCGCTTCATTTCGCGCTGCCCAATGCCTACTTCGACTCGCTCGGGATTCCGAGGTTGACTGGCGGCCGATAGCTCAACCCGCCGAACCGCCCGGTACGGACCCGTACGCCGGGTGGTGTAACAGGGAAAGCTGGTGACAGCCTACCTATGTTCATTATGACAAAGACGGTGCTGTGAGCCCCCCGGATCGACGACATGGACCTGCGCGACGCCATCCAGCGGATCGCGCTGGAATGGCCCAGCTACGGGCGGCCACGAATCACGGCCGCGCTTCGACGGCAGGGCTGGATCGTAAATCCCAAACGGGTTTACCGCTTGCTGCGGGAAGACAACCTACTGTGTGTGCGGACTGTGTGTGCGGAAGCGGAAGTTCCTGGTGACGACCGATTCCAACCACGGCCGGCGGGTTTATCCGAATTTGGCGGGCCGGATGGTGCTCACCAGCATCAACCAGCTCTGTCTGGGTTGGACGATCCGAAAACGCCCCGCAGCGATAGCTACGTGTACTTGCCGTCCGGAGTCCAGGCGCTTCTTCAGGAGTGGAGGGCCTGGCGCGGCGACAGTCGGCCGGAAGCCTTCATATTCCCGTCGAAGCGGGACACGCGCTACGATAACTACCTCAAACGTGTCCTGAAACCAGCCCCAGAGGTGGTCGGCTTGGAAGGTATCACGCATCAGATGCTCCGCAGGTCGTTCTCTACGATGGCGCTGGATTCGGGTGCGTCGCCGAAAGATGTTCAAGGCCAGATGCGGCACACCGATGCTCGGATGTCCCTCTATTACGGCAGGGTGATTCCTGCGAGCGTGAAGCAAGAGGTCAACAAACCCGTCGATCAGATGAAGACGAAGATCGAAAAGCAGGACAAAGAGTACGAGCAAACAGAGGCGAAAACCTGGCGAAAACGATGAGATTTCCGCCCAAAACCGCCCACTGACGCAGTTTGGGCGGAGATTGCTACATGCGGAAGCTCTTGAAAGGAAATGGTGGGCGCGACAGGACTCGAACCTGTGACCTCCTGCGTGTGAAGCAGGCGCTCTAACCAACTGAGCTACGCGCCCTCGAGTGGCGGGCAAAATTCGAGTTTATCCGAAAATGCGAGGCGCCGCCACCGCACCCGGCGCGCCAGGCGCGCCACTCGCGTCGCCGGCCGTCTCCCCCTCACCCCTCGATGCTGAGTTCCGCCCAGCCTGGAAGCGTGGCGGGCTTGTTGTTCAGGAAGACAATGCGGCGGGTCTTGGGGAAGGGCAGGTTCGAAGCCAGCGCGCGGTTGTAGATCCCGAATTGCTCGAGGATTTGGCGGTAGTCCGGGTTGGTGGCATCCAGCCAGGAACTCTTGGCGGGAAGACCGGCGCCCCATCCCAGCGAGAGCAGACAAGAGCCTCTCTGGCGGGCGCCGCCAAGCCACTGCTCCAACTCGTCCAGACTCCGGTCGAGCAGGCCCA
Source organism: Bryobacteraceae bacterium (assembly GCA_049515735.1). Taxonomy (GTDB): domain Bacteria; phylum Acidobacteriota; class Terriglobia; order Bryobacterales; family Bryobacteraceae; genus Fen-178. The sequence goes on along the minus strand of JBEKTU010000021.1, from coordinate 61,271 downwards.
GGCCGGCCCAGGAGGCGTACTGGCGCTGCAGCGCCAGCAGGCCCGCGGCGTAGACGTTGACGGCTTCGAAAATCCTGGCGCGATTGAAGACTTCGGGCCAGCGGATCGAGCGGCGCACCTCGGGTTGCATGAAAAACGTCTTCTCGCTCCAATCGCCCTCAAACGTGGTGCCGGGAACGGCCATTTCGGCAAACAGCGGAGTGCTCTCCTCGGGACGCGCGCCGTCCACCGCGCCGCGCGGGCTTTGCTTCCAGCCGAGCGCGTAGCCGCCGCCGCGCGGCTGGAGCGTGGAGGTGCGCAGCAGGTAGATCTGGAAACGCGAAGCCGCAATGGGCGCGGAATCTCCGGCGCCGACGAAACGCATGCGGTTCGAACCGGTGGGGCCGAGCGCCTGCTCTTCCACGATTTCGGCGGGACGGCGCGGAACGCGCTCGCCCTTCACGTGGGCCAGCGCGCTTTGCAACATGCCGTCGCGCCAGTGCGCGAACACCATGCCGGTGCGCAGCGAGCCCTTGATGGCGGTTCCGGGGAGATACGGCCCGGCGGCGCCGGTGGCGAAGGTGGGAATGTGCAGGCTCTCGCCGGCGGCGCGATTCCAATAAGTCGAATAGGCGGCGTTTTCGAACGGGATGCGGCGGCCAGCGAAGTTCTGCGCGAAGCCGCCCCAGGAGGCGAAATCGAGCTTATCGGCCCGCTTGAGCTGCGAGAGATAGCCTTCCAGGCGCGGGCCTTTGGCGAGAAGCCGGAAAATGCGCCACTGGTCCAGCACGTTGACATGGTCCTTCCAGACCATGTAGTCGATGGGGCTCAGCTTGCGGCCGTCGCCGACCAGCAGCGGGGTCAGGCATTTGAGGCGGTAGCGCATCAGCTCACCTCGTTAGCGCCGGGCAGCGGTATGGAAAGCGCGAATCCGGCGCGGAACACGGGGTGGGTGAAGCCGTCGGGAGCGACGTCGGCGGCCGATCCGCGCGGCGCTGCCGCGGCGTAGAGTACCGACCCTTCAGCCACCATTTGGATTTCCTTTTTAAGCTCGCCGGAACCGGCGGGGCTGTCCACGCGGCCCGAGCGGGCCAGCACGACATAGTTGCCGCGACGCCAGTCCACGGAATCGTCCGGCGCGGGAGTGAACAGGGAGAGCAGCCAGTGGGCCTGGGGCTGGCCAGGCGCAGGGGGAACGGGCTCCGTGACCGTCTCGGCAGCAATCGGCACTTCGGGTTCGGGCGGCTGGGCCGGAGGCCAAAGGCCAAGGGCCAGGGGAGCAAGGGCCGTAATGGACTCAGCAGCAATGGCAACTTCGAGTTCGGGCGGCGCCGGCTCGCTAACAGGCTCCGGTTCGGGAGCGAGCGGTTCGGGAGCAGGCTTCTGCGAAGGCCCAAGAACCAGGTCGGGCAGGGTGCCGTCGGTAAACTCAGGCGGCTCGGAGCGGCCCCAGCCGCGAGAGCGCTCGCCCCCGAAACCAGTGTCGGCCAAGAGGCGGAATGCGGCCTTGATGAGCTCCAGCCAGCGGCTGTGGGCGGCTTCGTCCTGGAACGAAACAATGGTCCAGAGGCCCGCGCCGGGGCGGAATTCGGTGCATGCGATGGAGTGGCGCTCGGCGGCGCCGGTGAGGCGGTCCACCGCGGCGCTCCAGCGGACGCCCGTGCGGAATGGGCCGGGACGCCCGGCGGGCACCAGGCATTCGCTGGCGCCATCCAGGCTCCAGTGGTTCTCGTCCAGCGCCTCGCCCGCGAGCATCGCCTGCACCACGCCCAGCGGCACGAAGCGGGCGCTCTTCCATCGCACGCGCGCCGACATCAGCGCCGGAGAAGTGGGCGGCCAGATGGTGCGCGGCGGGACCACAAAGGCGATTTCGTCGAGAAACGGGAAACAGGAACTGAAGGAGACCGCGGGCGCGCCGTTGCGGGCCGTAGCGTCCAGCCACTGGCCGAGCGTACCGAGCCGCGCCATGGCCGAAGCCACCGCCGAGTAGAGCGAATCGCTGTGATAGATGGCGTCCACCCGGTTGCGCGCGCCCGAATCGGTCCCGATGCGCCACGGGCCGGCGGGACGGAGTTTGACGACCAGTCCCGGGTTCATTACTCCTCGCGCAGGAATGAGAAGGCGGAAGCAGCCACGGCGGCCTGGATGACGGCCAGGGTGGGTCCCGTGCCGATTTCCTTTTCCGGAGCGCCCGACGCGTAGTAGTTCTTGCCGCGCCAAACCAGCCGCAGGTTGGAGAAGCTCACCCGCCCGCTGCCGCGCGCGCCGCCGCCGCCCAGGGAGTCGTCCTCGAGCAGCCGCAGGCCTTCGAGCACGCGCTGGAACAGCGGCGCGTCCTCTTCGCAGAGCACGTCCATCACCAGGCGCGTCTTGAAGCGGGCGCCCGAGGGCACGCGCTCCAGCGTGCGCGGGTTGGCCTGCGAGGTGATGCGGTCGATGGCGTTCTCGCTCTTCACTTCGGTGAGCTCGTCATCCAGGTTTTCGCGCATCTGCGGGGTGATGCTGTCGGGGTCGAGCGGCGCGTCGAACACCGCCAGCCGCGCTGGCGTGGCCTGGGTGGTCTCGAGGGTTTCGCCCTGCACACGCTCCATGCGGCCGGGATTGCGGCCGAACAGGAGGCAGATTTCGTCGTCGGGACGGTCGCTCTGGTGGATGCGCACTTCCTGCCCCTTGCGGCGCGAAAGATACACCAGCTCGGCGGGCACGGCCAAGCCGGAGGTCTGCTCGAGCAGAGAGCGGATCTTGCCGCGCAGGGAACTGCCCGGCACGTAGGGCCGGCCGAATGCGTCCTTGACCACGGGGTTATCGGAGCCGCCGATCTCCAGCGAGCCTTTGCCTGCACCGACGTGCAGGCCGGTTTCGCAGCGCATTTCGCCTTCGAGGATCAGCTTGCCGATGAGTTTCAACTCGGTTTGGGTGGTATGTGCGCTCATGCTTTACTCGTTGTAGGCCACGATGGCCTCGAAAAGGTCCTTGAAGCGTTCGTAACCGCGGATATCGTTCTTGCGCGTGACCTGGAGCAGCAGCTTTTCGAGCTGATCGAGGCTGCGCAAGCCGTGGCGCGCAATGGTGTAGGCGAGGCGCGCGCGCAGCATGACGAACTCGTGCTGGCGCTCGCTTTCGGGGGTGCGGACGGCGCGGCGCACGGCGCTGTAGAGACGCCGCAACTGGCTCTTGGTGCCGGAATCCATGTCGCGCATGCGGCTGACGATGGAGTGCGCCTGGTTGTCCAGGTAGAGGCTGTCGCCCATCAACTTTTCGAGCTCGATTTCGGGCGGACCCTCGAGGCGGCCGCGGTCGAAGCCGCGGCGGTCGCCGCGATCTCCACCGGGGCGTTCACCGCCGGAGCGCTCGCCGCCCGGGCGTTCGCCGCGTGGTCCGGCCCCATGGGGCGCCCCCTGCGCGCCGCGACCTTCCCGCGGGGGACGCGTTTCCTTCTTCTGCTCCTGCTCTTGTGCCATGTGCTAAACCTCTGTCACCAATCTGGCCCACTCGAGGGCCACCAGGCCCGCGGGCCGCAGCTTCACTTCCGCCGATCTGCGTCCCACCATCTCGCTGATCAGGTGGGTGCGCAGCTTTTGGAATTCGCGATCGCGCGTGCCGCTGAGAATCCGGTTGAAACGGCGCTGGAAGCGCCACGTGCGCTGGAGATCTCCGGCGCCCTCGCCGTAGGCTTCCCGCCGGTAAAAGCTCCGCAATTGATACAGGAACTGCCGCGACATGCGGAAATCGTGGACCAGGCGCGTCACGGTGTCCTTGAGCTCCGCGGCGTCCGCCAGGCGCCGCCACTCCAAAATGCGGCCCAGCAGGTAGATGCAGTCCTTGTCCGCGGACTTCGCCAGGTCCAGGTTGCGGCCGGCCTCCTCGTACACCGCAGCCAGCGGATGGTAGGTCTCCGGAGCCAGCGCCATGGCCATGGAAATGGTCTTGCCCTCGGCGCCCGGATAGTCCTTCAGGTTCTCTTCGGTGAAGCGGTGGAAGAGCCGCTGCATTTCGCGCGCCAGAGCGATGAGCGCGTCCCAGGAGCCGTAGACCGCGAAATCGTCGCCGCCGGAATAGATGATGCTGACTTTGCGCCAGAACTCCGGAAGCGAGCACAGAACTTCCAGCTCGCCGGCGAAGAACTGCTTGTAGAGCACGGAGAGTGGCACGTGCTCTTCGATGCTGTGGACGCGGCGGAGGCGCAGTCCGAAGTTATCGACGTCGCCGCGCAGCACGCCCCAGATGGAGCGGCCTTGCGCGCGGCGGGCCAGGGTTTGCACCGGCGCCGCCGACTTGCCGTCGTCGGAGGGCGCCGCATGGCGCGCCAGCATGATGCCATCCGGCGAAAGATTGGAAGTGAGGCTCCAGGCGTGCTTCCCTTCTCCCGGCGTCACCTTTCCCGGAGTTTCGGGCGACCAGGCGACGTGCGACGCCTCGCGCAGCCTGGCGCCCAGTTCCTTCGCAAAATAGTTGTCGGCCGCGGAATCGGACGCGCGCACGCGCGGCTCAAAGACTCCGGGGCCGGCATGGGCCAGCGGGGCGTTGCGTTTGCCCAGCAGCTCGTCGTTGAGGCGCTTGCGGATGACGGCCCAGTCGCCCAGGTTGTCGGTGACGCCCCAGATGAGTTCCACGATGCCGGAACTCAGTTCGGAAACCTGACGCGCCGCCGCCCCCAGAAAACTCTCCGCGGCCTCGCGGAATTCCCCGGGCAGCACCACCAGGAACTGGCCGCCGCCGCTCGAACCAAGCAGGATACGCGCCAGCCCCAACTCCGCCAGCAGCGCCCGCGGCAGCACTTCGCACAGCAACGTAATCCACTGCGACCGTCCGGCAAGAAGATCTTCGCCGTGCCCGGAGGGCGCCCCAGGGGGACCCCACCGCGCGGAACGTCCTTCGGCGGGAGGGGCCAAAAGGAACTCTTCCGTGCCCAAAATTTTACCTTGAAGAAGGATCTGTTCGGGCATCGAACCAGACAAGCCTTGAGAAACCCTAACTTTAGCACAGAATCTTGAGAACATCGGCGGCGCCGGCCAACCCTATTTTCAATGGCAAGCACGCGAGTAATAGCGGCGGTTGTACTGATTTCAGCGGGTTTGGCCCAGTGGGTGCCCTGGACCCTTTGTTCCGGCCAGACGCGTCCGGCGCCTCCGCACCAGCGGGAGGCCCCGCCCAAACCCGCAGTTCAGCAGCCGGGGAAGCCCGCGCCGTCCGATGTGCTGCTGGAAGCGGCCATTCGCGCCAAGTTCGCCAAGTCCAAGATCAATGCGGACAAGTTCCAGGTGCATGTGCAGGGCGGCGTTGCCACCATCGAAGGCCGCACCGACGTGACGCAGCACAAAGGCGTGGCCACGCGCCTGGCGAAAACCGGCGGCGCGCTGGCCGTGAACAACCACGTCCAGATCAGCGATGCGGCCAAGGAAAAAGCGGCGGCCAACCTCGAGAAGGGACGCCGGCGCGCGCAGATCAAGCGCGGTGACGCGCGCTCGGACACGCGCCAGCCGCAGAGCCGCTGAACGTCGCGTGATAAACTGAGGGGAAACGCCGAGCCTTGCTATGAAATTCCTAAGTGTGTTTGTATTTGCCTGCTGCAGCGCTGTGTGGGCGCAGACCGCGCCGGCGCCGGGCCCAGGGGGCACCGCGGCTCCTCAGATGCCCGACATTCCGGACCAGACCACCATCGCCGTGTTCGACGATGGCGTGCAGTTCACGATGGCGGACTTCAAGAAGATCATTGCGGTGCTGCCGCCGGACAACCAGCCGTTGGCGATGCGCGACCGCAAGACCTTCCTGCAGCAGTGGGCATTCATGCGGAAACTCGCCCAAATGGCGGAAAAGCAGAAGCTCGACCAGGAAAACCCCGCCAGGGAACAACTGGAATATTCCCGCCTGATGATCCTGAGCCAGGCCAAGCTGGCCGAGGCCCTGAATTCGTTGACCGTGGAACCGGCGGAAATCGTCAACTTCTACGACACCAATAAGGAGCGCTTCAAGGAGATCCGGGTCAAGACCATCTACGTGTCGTTCGGCAATGGCGGGAAAGCGCGGACCGAGGACGAGGCCATGGCCAAGGCCACCAAGCTGCTGGCCGACATTCGCGGCGGCGCGGATTTTGTGAAGCTTGTGAAGGAGAACTCGGAAGATGAAACCTCCAAAGCCAAGGACGGCGATTTCGCCACGCTGCGCCGGAATGACAACATCCCGGATGCGATCCGCACGGCCGTGTTTTCCCTGAAGCAGGGCGAAGTGTCCGAGCCGGTGCGGCAACCCAACGGGTTTTACCTTCTCCGCGCCGACGAGGTCCGCTACCGCCCCCTCTCGCAGGTTCGCGACGAAATCTTCACGCAACTGAAACAAGAGCACTATGGCCAGTGGCTGGAGCAGACCAACAAAGATACCAAAGTGGAATTCACCAACCCGGCATTCCTGGGCGACGCAGCGGCCCCTCCCGCCACCGGCAAGTAGGGTCCGGGCATCCGGCTGCGCACGGACAGGTTGCCCCGCCCCTACTCGATGGCGACTTCAATGGGGATGACCTGGTTGGTCTGCTCGACCTGAATGCTGAGGACGCCGGACTTGGCGCCATAGCCGGCCTGAACGGTCAGCACGGCTTTTTCCCCTGCGTTCAGGACGGTACGGTCGAGCTTCACCTCCACGCCGGGGACCGACCCCGTCAGGGAGATGTTCATGGCTCCCGGGGCGCTGTTGGTAATGGTCACCTGCTCGGATTCGCCTGCCTTCAACGTCACCGACGCCTTGTCCGCCTTCACCAGCTTGTAAATGAAGTCGGGGACGGTGGTGGGAATAGCGGGAATGGATCTGGACGAGGGTGCGGTTCCGGATTCACGGGGCGGGCCGGGAGTCATCTTGCCGAAGGGTGTCATGCGCAGAGACTCGGGGTCCACGTACCAATACCAGGTGCCGTCCACCAGCTTCCAGGTGCTAGGGGTGGGAACTTTCATTGGTCTGCCGAAGAAGCCGGGCAGCATGATGGGCTGCTCGCACAGCACAGTCGCTTTGGCGCGCGTGAAATTGTCGGAATAGTCGATGCGCGTGATTTCGAAGCTGAGGTACTTGATCTTGTTGCTGCTGTAGTAGAAATCCTTGGTGTCTTCGGCGACCCAGGCTTCAGCCTTGCGGAATTCGCCCTTCACATGCAGATCGTAGAACTCGCTCATGCGCGCGCGCAGCGCCTGGTCCACATCGGCGGGCGGCTTGTTAACGACGTCGCCGGCGTTCTGGGCAAACGATCCCGTGGCAAAAATAGCAAGCAGGATAAGACGGAGCATGCTCTTACATTATATTCGAAGCTTTCAGCCCTCAGCTTTCAGCTTTCAGCTAAACCCCCGGTGGTGGCGCTGCTGTTTTAGCTGATCGCTGATCGCTGAAAGCTGAGAGCTAATAGCTTCTAGCTTTGCAACCGATAAGAGGATAGGATAAGAACGGTATTCATCGATGCCGGCAACGGTGGTCCCCGTCAACGCGCGCCGTCAGGGCGCCTACGTGCTCCTGGAGGCCGCTCTGCCGGGACGGCTGCCGCTGAATATCGGCGTCCTGTTGATCGACCCCGCAACCGACCGGGGTTGGGTACGTATGCGCGCGCGCTACCACGATCTTGCCGATTCCGAAGACGCCGAAGTCCTGGAGGCGCTCGAAGAAGACATCCGCCGCAAGGTGTCCGAGACCGGCGCCGAGGCCTACCTGCGATCGCTCGAGGATTCCCTTTCCAACGTGGTCGGCGTCAGCGAGCGGCAAATCGTGGAGAAGGTGGACGCCTTTTCCCGCGTGCTCGACCGGCTCTACGGCGAACACGTGGAAAAACTTGCCGTCGAGCCGTTCCGCACGCATGTGCCGCTTTACAGCCTGCGCGCGGCCGCCGGCGGGCTGGGTGAAGAAATGCAATCCGAGGCGGAAGACTGGGTGCGCGCGCCCGAAGGCATGCGGCTCGACCCGTACCTGTTCGTGGCGCACGTGGTGGGCAACTCCATGGAGCCGCGCATTCCCGATGGCAGCCTCAACCTGTTCCGTTTCCATCCCGCCGGCTCGCGGCAGAACAAGATCCTGCTGATCCAGCGCTTCGGCGTGATGGATGAGACCGCCCGTTACACCGTCAAGAAGTACACCAGCCGGAAGGCCTTCACCGGCGAAGACCAGTGGCGGCACGAACAGATCCGGCTGGAGCCGCTGAATCCCGACCACCAAGCCTGGGACGTGGAGCCGCAGGATTTCGCAGTAGTCGCCGAATGGATTTGCGTCATCGAGTGAAACCGCCGGTCTCCCGTCTGTTGCTGGCCTGGTACCGCGCCGGGCATCGCGATCTGCCCTGGCGGCGCGTGTCCGATCCGTACCGCATCTGGGTTTCGGAAGTCATGCTCCAGCAGACCCGGGCGCAGGCGGCCATCCCTTACTACCAGCGGTTCCTCGAATGGTTCCCCACGGTCGCGGCCCTGGCATCGGCGGGCGAAGAAGAGGTCCTGACGCTGTGGAGCGGCCTCGGATATTACTCGCGCGCCCGCAATTTGCTGCGCGCCGCGCGGCAGGTCGAGGCCGCGGGCGGGTTCCCGCGCGATTACGACGGCATCCGCGCGCTCCCCGGCGTGGGCGATTACACCGCCGCGGCCATCGCCAGCATGGCGTTTCAACTGCCCTACGCGGTGGTGGATGGCAACGTGTTGCGGGTGGTGGCTCGCGTCGAGAACGATGCCGCCGACATCGCATCGCCGCCCACCCGCGAGCGCTTCCGCGCCGTGGCGCAGGGCTGGCTCGACGCGCGCCACCCCGGGCTTTTCAACCAGGCCCTCATGGAACTCGGCGCCACCGTCTGCCTGCCCGGCAAGCCGCGCTGCGGGGTTTGCCCAATCTCCTCGCTCTGCCGCGCGCGGGAAAGTGGCACCGTTTTCGAGTTGCCCGTCAAGCTCCGTAAGACCAAGCCGGTGCGTATCGCCGGCGCCCTTCTGCTGGTGCGCAAGGGCCGGCGCATCCTGCTTCGGCGAAGCGAGGCTGGCGCGCGCCGTATGGCCGGTTTCTGGGAACTGCCGGCGCCCCAAGACCTGCCCGGCGCGCAGACCGGGGCCAGCCTCGGCGAATTCCGCCACACCATCACGCATCGCCACTACACCTTTACCGTGCTGGACGCCACCCCACCGCGCCCTACGGGCCCGGCCAGCCCCCAGTTTCGATGGTTCGACCCCGCGGCACTCACTCAAATTCCTCTCAGCACCACGGCTCGAAAAGCGCTGAAGCTGGCCGGAATCCTTTGACCGAGTTACCATGGCTCGGTGGAGCAATTCGCGCTCGAATTCGAGCTGGCCCCGCAGCGCCGCATCTATACCGTTAGCGAATTGAATGCGGCCATTCGCAAGGCGCTGGATGCGGAATTCCGGGACGTCTGGGTTTCGGGTGAGATCTCCGGCCTGAAGCTGGCCTCCAGCGGCCACTACTACTTCACCCTCAAGGAACGGGAATCCCAGGTGAAGTGCGTGGCGTTCCGCCCCGCGCACCGCTACTGGAAATTCAGGCCCCAGGACGGCCTGGCGGTGCTGGCGCGCGGCTCGATCGATGTCTACGAACCCCGCGGCGAATACCAGTTGCAGGTGGAGACGCTCGAACCGCAAGGCGTGGGCGCGCTGCAACTGGCTTTCGAGCAGCTCAAGCGGAAGCTGGCCGCCGAGGGACTGTTCGCTCCCGGGCGCAAGCGCCCTCTGCCGCGCTTTCCGCGGCGTATCGGAATCGTCACCTCGCCGCGCGGTGCGGCCATTGCGGACCTGGTCCAGGTTCTTTCGCGCCGCTTCCCGGGACTGCACATCCGCCTCTTCCCCGCGCTGGTGCAGGGCGAGGGATCGGTGAACGAAGTCTGCCGCGGCATCCAGTTCTTCAGCCAGTCCCAGTGGCCGGATCTCATCATTGTGGGCCGCGGCGGCGGATCCCTCGAGGATTTGTGGACCTTCAACGAAGAAGCCGTGGCGCGGGCCATCGCCGCCTGTTCCGTGCCGGTGGTCTCGGCCGTGGGACACGAAACCGACGTCACCATCGCGGATTTCGTGGCCGACCTGCGCGCGCCCACGCCTTCGGCCGCCGCCGAAATGGTGGTCCGCACGCGCGAGGAGCTGCTCGACCGAATCGCCGCCGCGCGCGCCAAGAGCACGCAGGCGGTGCGCTATCGCCTGGCCATGCTGGAGCGCCGCCTGCGGCAGCAGGGCATCGATCGCGCGCTCAGCGCGCTTCACCGCCGCGTGGGCCGCGGCCTGCAAAGCATCGACGAGCGGGAATACCGTCTGCGAGAGTGCATCCGCTCGGAACTGGATGCGCACGCTCGCGCGCGCCGCTCGCTCGATGCGCGTCTCCAGGGTTGCGACATCCGCTTGCGATTGGCGCGCAACCGTGGCGCGCTCGACCGGCTTATGGCTCAGCTCTCGACGCTAAGCCCGCTGCGGATTCTGGAGCGCGGCTATGCCATCGTCTCCGGCGAGGCGGGCATTTTGAAAGACGCAAGCGCCGCGCCGCCGGATTCCGCCATCCACGTGCGCCTGGCCAAGGGCGAACTGGATGCGGTGGTGCGGCAGTGGACTACGCGTACTTGAGGCCGAGTCCGTCCATGATGCCTTTCATGTAACCAAATGCGAACACCTTGCCGCCGATGGTGTATCCGGAGGCCCGGCCGTTCTGCGCTTCGCCGGCCAACGCCGGGGCATGATCCGGGCGGATAGGGCCGACGAAACCGGCCTTGCTGTAAACCTCGAGCATCCGCACCATATCGGTGGGTCCGTTGTCGTGGAACGTTTCGTGGAAGTGGTTCGTGTCGCCCTCGATGTCACGGAAATGCACGAAGAAAATCTTATTGCGGTTGCACCAGTCCTTGGCCAGGGTATAGATGTCCTCCTTCATCAGGACGAAATTAGCCTGGCAGAACGTGATCCCGTTATACGGGCTGGGAACCATGTCCATGACGCGCTCGTAAGCCTTCCGGCTGATGATGATGCGCGCGATACCGCGGAGGGGACTGATGGGCGGATCGTCCGGATGGAGCGCCATCTTGACCTTGAACCTGTCCGCCACGGGCATGACCGCCTTGAGGAAGTACTCGCAGTTTTGCCACATCTTCTCTTCGCTCACCTCGCCCCAGCGGGTGGGCCCCTGGGCCTTGGAGGCCTCCAGGTCGAATTCGCTGGTCAGGGCGCCGCCGCGTTCCTTGATGTCCTGCCTGGTGCGCGTCCAGCCCAACCCGGCCATGAAGTTGTAGCAGATCATGTTGACGCCGATCTTGCTCAACGCTTCAATCGCCCACTTGGTGTTTTCGATCTCCTCATCGCGTCCTTCGGTCCCCAGCTTGATGTTCTCGAAGGGGACCGGGTGACCTTCCACTCCGGCGATCTGCATGCCCACGGCGGCGAACGCATCCTTCTGCTTTTGCAGGGTCTCCAGGTACTGTTCCTTGCGGACGCGGCCCAAACCGCCGCCCGCGATTACCCAGTTGAGGCCCACCTGTTTGCAAATGGTCACATCGGTGCTCGTCGGGTTGCCGAGCAATTCCGTGAAATAAAAACAGCCCTTATTGTTCGACTTCTTGGTGGTCATCGCCGGCGCCGGCAACGCCGTGCCCGCACCGGCCAGTGTGGCAACCGACCCCTGAATCATCTTGCGGCGGGAAAAATCCATGAACATCACCTCACGTAGATGCTACCATCGCGCTCATTACTCCGACATCAGTGCTTCCACGTGCGCAGCGGCGGCGGAGGCCAGCCCATCCAGGTTGTAGCCGCCTTCGAGCACCGAGACCACGCGCCCGGCGGCGTGGCGCGCGGCGATCTCCATGACGGCGCGCGTGAGGTCCGCGAAATCGCGGTCGGTGAGAGTGAAGCGGCCCAGCGGATCGCCGAGGCGCGAATCGAACCCCGCCGAGATCAGCACCAGGTCCGGCCGAAACCGTTCCGCGGCCGGCGCCAGCGCATTCTCGATTGCGCCGAGAATCTCCTTTCGCCCCGAGCCCGCCGGAAACGGGAAGTTCATGGTGGTCCCTTCGCCCGCGCCCTCGCCGGTCTCATCGGCGCGCCCCGTTCCCGGGTACAGCGGCCACTGGTGCGTGCTGAAGTAGAAGACTGTGGGGTCGGAGTAAAAAATATCCTCGGTGCCGTTGCCGTGGTGCACGTCCCAATCCACAATCAACGCGCGCTCCAGGCCATGCCGGCGCTGCGCATAGCGGGCCGCGAGAGCCGCGTTATTGAATAGGCAGAATCCCATCCCGCGGCCGGCAGTGGCATGATGGCCGGGCGGCCGCACCGCGCAGAAGGCATTGCGCGCCCTGCCCGTCGCCACCGCGTCGACGGCGTTCAGTACGCCGCCCGCCGCCTGGGCCGCGACGTCCCAGGAATTCGGCGCGATATCGGTATCGCCGGTGCTCAGGCACGGGCGTCCCGAGAGCACGTCGTGCTTCGCCGTTCGCAAGTATTCCGGGGTGTGGCACAGCAGCAGTTCCTCCTCGGTAGCCGCGCGCCGGTCTACGCGCGACATTCGCTCGAGCAGGCCCGCCTGCCGCAAACCCCACATTACGGCATCGAACCGCTCGGGCCGTTCCGGATGTTCGCGCCCCGCCAGGTGTTCGCGGAAAATGGGGTCGGCCAGCAGCGCGGTAGCAGGTTCCACGAGAAACAATATAGCAGGCGCGGCAACTGGGCCGCCGAGCTTGTCTTCCGCCGCCTCGCTTGCGGCTCATTTCAACCATTCGGTGAGCGCAATTCCGCTGCCTTCGATGATCGCCCGGATGGTGCCAAGCGGAAGAACATGACCACGATGATAGGCCACAATGACCTGCTTCGCGGTAGCCGGATTTCGCCACTTCTGATGGCTCCCGGATTGTCCGACCAGCAGAAAGCCGTGATGCCGAAGGATGTTGATCACCTGGTCGGAAGTGAGCCGCGGCGTGCCGCGATCACCCAATCGTAACCTCGGCGAGCTTTGCATTTTCAGGCAGTTCGATATCGCCAGGCGCAAGGTAGAGTTCGATAGCTTCTCGGATGTTCGCGCGGGCTTCGTCCTCGGTTTCGCCAGCAGACGCGCAACCGGGGAGTTCGGGGCACACCGCCGAGTAGTCACCGGTCTCGGGATCATGTTCCAGAACGACTCTGAATGTCATACCAACAGTATAGGGCCGCTGCCACGGCCTGCGGAAACTGCGGGCTTCCCCAGGGTTGTTAAGCACCCCCAGGCGGGTGGTCCGCGCCACCCGCGGTAAAATCGTTACATACCAAGCAGTGAAACGGCTAGCATCCACCACCCTCTTGCTTCTGCTTCTTACCGCGGCCGGCCAGGCGCAGGCAACCCCCGTCATCCTTATATCGGTCGACACGCTCCGCGCCGACCACCTGAGCGCCTATGGGTATACCCGCGTCCGTACGCCCAACATGGATTCGTTCGCCGAGGTCCAGAAGTTGGCGGATCCGCTCCAACCCATCGCGGTGAGCGGTACCATTGGTCCAGGAGAACGCGATGCCTGCTGCTCCAACCGCTTTAGATCAAATCGTAAGTCAACTCCGACTGCCCGAAGACCCTGATCACAACAAATTCCGCACGTTTAAGACCATGGATGAGGCAAGGGACTATATCGGGCAGCAGCTAGTATTCTGGAGACCGATTACTGGCGGCGCGCAAATTGCTAACAATTACCAGCAGGCGCTCAACTTGCTGAATAAGGCCGCCGCACAGGACTTGGGCCCTAACGTTAGCCAGGAGATCACGCAACCGCTGTGGAGACTTCAGCAGCAGAGATATGGCTTCATTTCATCGGAAAGTCCGGTCGCGGCATTCTTGGCACAGTTAGAGAAGAGGAGCCCCGAGATGGCTCGTGCTGCTATCAGCTACTACGACGGCACCTGGACTAGCCGCAATTGGACGGCCAACAAAGAGCGCTGGCATGGCCTTCGTTGTTGCCTACAATCCACCCTCGGTGTTTAACGATACAAAGGTTACACTCAGCGGGATCAAAGGGGCGGTCCTCATTGGAGCGGGGATCTCCATGATGATTTATCTGGTTAACCTGTTCGTCCGATTGTGCATCAGCTCTTTTCATCTCGCTCGTGACGCCCGCGAACGGTATCAGCTTACATACGTCTTCTTGGCCTTAATCAAGGACCAAGCCATTCAGCCAGAGGACCGGCAACTGATTCTCTCGTCACTGTTCAGCCGAGCCGATACTGGCCTTCTCAAGGGAGATGCGGGTCCAACAATACCAACGCCGCTCGGAGCGCTGTTCGACGCTGTGAGGCCCGGAACCAAGCAGTGAAACGGCTAGCATCCACCACCCTCTTGCTTTTGCTTTTCGCCGCGGCCGGCCAGGCGCAGCCAACCTCCGTCATCCTTATATCGGTTGACACGCTCCGCGCTGACCACCTGAGCGCCTATGGGTATACCCGCGTCCGCACTCCCAACATGGATTCGTTCGCCGAGCAGGGCACCCTGTTCACCCAGGCCGATTGCCAGGTCCCTCTGACCCTTCCCTCCCACACCTCGCTCTTCACCTCGACTTATCCCTTCGAGAACCAGGTGGAAGAGAATGCCGAGGTCGTCCCGGCGGGCGCGGTCACGCTGGCTTCCGTGTTGCGGTCGCACGGTTACCGCACGGCGGCATTTATCGGCAGCGTCTTTCTGGAACGTCAGGTAGGGATCGACCAGGGCTTTGACTTCTATGACAGCCCTTTCAACTTCGAGGCGTTGTCGCCCATGTCCGGCTCGATGTTCTTCGGCGCTGCCTCGCACAACCCGTCGGTGGGGAGGGATCGGCGCGATGGATCCCTGGTGCTGCGCGCCGCGCGCCAGTGGCTCGCGGCCAACCGCGGTCAGCCGGTCTTTGCCTTCGTCCACCTCTTCGACATGCACAAGCCGTATGCCACCAGCTACGATGCGCAACTGGCTTACGTCGACCGGCTGCTGGGAGGGTTCCAACAGGCGCTGAGGCAACTGGGGTGGTGGGACCGGTCCCTGGTGGTCCTGCTTTCGGACCACGGCGAGAGCCTCGGGGAGCACGGCGAAGGCAGCCACGGCTACTTCATTTACGAAAGCAGTTTGCGCGTGCCGCTCATTTTTCACTGGCCGTCCGGGGCGGCGAGCTACGCAGCGCAGGTGAGGGATCCCGCCGGGTTGATCGATGTGGCGCCCACCATCCTGGAGTTTCTGCGCCTGCCCGTGCCGCCATCGTTTGAAGGAACCAGTCTGCTCGCGGCGCATGGCGCGGTCTATGGCGAGAGCCGGTACGCGCACGATGCGTTCGGATGGGCGCCGCTGCGCAGCCTGCGGGCCGGCGCGTACAAATACATCGGGGCGCCGCGGCCGGAGCTTTACAACCTTGACGCCGACCCGCGTGAGCAGCATAACCTGTTCGTCAAGGGATCGCCGAAGGCACTGGAGCTCGAAGGCCAATTGGCGAAGTTACTGGCGCGCTACGCCCCCAAGCGTCCCGCTTCCTCCAGCGATCAATCGCCACAAACGCGAGCGCTGCTGGATTCGCTCGGCTATCTCTCCGCCGGACCGCGCGCCGCACTGGGCGGCTCGGGAGCGGATCCTAAGGACCGGCTGCCGGAATACCGGCTCTATGAGGACTCCCAGGTGGCGCTCTTCTACCGGCGCTTGGACGAGGCCATTGCCATCCTTAGCCGGCTGCTGGTTCGCGATCCGCACAACACCCTGGCGCGCCGCGACCTGGCCGGAACCTACGTGGAGCTGAAGGACTACGCCAAAGCGCGCGCCAACTTTCAGCAGGTTCTGGCGGTAGCGCCCGACGACTACGTGACGCAATTCGAACTCGGCATCTCCGACGAACGCCTGGGCTTGCTGAAGGAAGCCGAGGAACACCTCCAGGCAGCCTGCCGGATTGCCCCGGAGGCGCAGCAGTGCCGCCGCGAGCTGGAGACCGTGGAACAGAAGATGAAGTGACCGGGATCACTCCCGGCAGATGCCACGCTCACTGCGGCGGATGAAGTTCACAAGCTGGAGCGTTTCGGGTGTGGGGATCTCAGTTTCGATTTTCGCCAGGGCATCTTCCAGCTTCAGGCCGGAACGGTAGAGCAGTTGGTACGCGCTCTTGAGGATGCTGATGCCGGGCGCTGTGAAGCCGGCGCGCCTCAGGCCTACCAGGTTGAGGCCTTTGGGCGCGATCTGAAAGCCCGCGTATGTGAAAAACGGCGGGGCGTCCAGGTTGACGCGGGTGTTGCCGCTGATCATGGCGAGACGGCCGATCTTCCCGTACTGGTGCACCAGCACGCCGCCGGAGAGGAACGCCCCGTCTTCCACTTCCACGTACCCGCCGAGCAGCACGCAGCTTGCAATCACCACGTGGCTGCCGATTCTGCAATTGTGGGCGATGTGGCCGGAGGTCATGATGAAATTGTCGTCGCCGATTTCGGTGGCGGACTCGGCAGGCGTGCCGCGCGAGATGGTGAAATGCTCGCGGATCTTGTTGCCGTTGCCGATTCTCAGGTAGCTGCGTGTGCCGGCGAAGTTTTTGTCCAGCGGGTCGGTGCCGAGCACCGTACCGGCGGAGATTTCGTTGCGCTCTCCCATGCTGGTCCAGCGCTTGACGTAAACGTAGGGTTCGAGCACGCAGCCGGCGCCGATGGAGACGTCGCTTTCGATGACGCAGAACTCGCCGATTCTGACGCCGGGCCCGATGGCGGCATCGGGATGGACCCGGGCGGTGGGGGCGGCCACAGCCGATGGATCGAGGGGCATGAATTCGTATGATACGACGGCGCGCCGGCGGCGATATCATGAGGCATGCGAGTTCGCGAATTGGCGGAATGGCTGGGCGCGACCTTTGAAGGCGACGGCGAAAAGGAACTGGCGGGCGTAGCGCCGCTGGAGACCGCGGGGGCTTCCGACGTAGCGTTCGTGGGCAGCCGCAAGGCCGCGCAGCAGGCGGAAAGCTCGGCGGCGGGGTGCCTCATCGTGCCCCTCGAATGGCCTAGTCCGTGCTATCGGACCGTGATCCGGGCACCCGAGCCGCGCACCGCCTGCGCGCGCGCCATGAGCCGGTTTTATCCTACCGCGGAGCTCAAGCCGGGCGTACATCCCACGGCGGTGATCGGCAAGGACGTGGCGATGGGCGCGCTGGTGTACATTGGTCCCCACGCGGTGGTGGGCGACGGAACGCGCATCGGGGTGGCGACCAGCATCGGGGCGGGATCGATTGTGGGCAAGCGCGTGGTGCTGGGCGAGGGCTGCGTGCTGCACCCCAACGTGACGGTGTACGACAACGTGGACATCGGGCGCGGCGCCATTCTGCACTCCGGCGCGGTGATCGGCGCGGATGGGTTCGGCTACGTGATGGAGCACGACCGCTGGCACAAGTTCCCGCAGGTGGGGCGGGTGGAAATCGGCGATTTCGTGGAGATCGGCGCCAATTCGTGCGTGGACCGCGCGGCGCTGGGCGTGACCTCCATCGGCGAGGGCACCAAGCTCGACAACCTGGTGCACGTGGCCCACAACTGCCGCATCGGGAAGCACGTGGTGGTGGCGGCGCAGACCGGGTTTTCCGGCGGGGTGGTGGTGGAAGATTACGCCGTGATTGGCGGGCAGGTGGGGATCGGGGACAAGGCGCGGATCGAATCGCGCGCGGTGCTGGGGTCCGGCTGCGGCGTGCTCACCTCCAAGATCGTGCGTTCGGGAGAAACCGTCTGGGGCACGCCGGCGCGTCCGCTCAAGCAGCACCTCGAGCAGCTAGCCAACCTGGCGCGGCTGCCGGAGCTGCGGCGCGAGTTGGCGGAACTGAAGCGGCGGCTGGCGGAGCTCGAACGGAAGGGGTGATGCCCCCAGGGGCCGCCGAACTAGCCGGCGGCGACCATGCCGGCCTCGCAGGCTGAAGCCTGCGCCACCCGGTTGCGGCCCCAATCTTTAGCCTGATATAACGCGCGATCGGCATCGCGGACCAGGGTGTCGCTGGTGGATACCGAGAGGCCGGTCGAGCCGGAGACGCCGATGCTGCAAGTGACCCGTATGGATTGGCCGCCGACGGCGATGGGATCGCAGGCCAGGGCTTCGCGGAAGCGCTCGGCCTGGGCTTGGGCGGTGACGGTGTCGCAACCCGGCAGCACGATCAGGAACTCCTCGCCGCCGTAGCGGCCGATGGAATCGTAGGGGCGGACGGACGATTTCATGCGCCGGGCGGCTTCGCGCAGCACGGCGTCGCCGGCCAGATGACCGTGCGTGTCGTTGACCAGTTTGAAGTGGTCGAGATCCACCATGAGCAGGGCCACCGGGCGGCGCTCGCGGGCGGCGCGGATCAGCTCGGTTCGCAGCGCGTCCAGGATGGCGGCGCGGTTGAGGAAGCCGGTGAGGCCGTCGTGGGTGGCCTGGTCGCGCAACGCTTCGCGGGCGAGCATGAGTTCCTCCTGCAAGTCGAGGATGCGGCGGCCGGCGCGCAGGCGCACGCGCAGCTCGTGGGTGTTGAAAGGCTTGGTGAGGTAGTCGTCGGCGCCCGCCTCCATGCCTTCCACCAAGTCCTCCGATTCGGTGCGCGCGGTCAGCAACAGGATGTAGATGTAAGGCTCGCGGGCAGCGCCGCGCACGCGGCGGCACAGCTCCACGCCATCCATGCCCGGCATCATCCAATCGAGAATCGCCAGGCGCGGCGCATCGGCCGCTTCCAGGATGCACCAGGCCTCCAGGCCGTCGCGCGCGGCCGCCACATCGTAACCCCACTTGGTGAGCAGGGCGCGCAGCATGGATTGAGAAACGGGATTGTCTTCCGCCACCAGCACTTTCATGCGGTAAGCGGGCTGTCCGGGAGCGCTTTCCACGTTCGGATATTCTTCTCCAACATCCTTATCGGCCTGACAGGCGATTCCCTGTAGGCCGGCGGGTCTACCTCGTGGAGTCGGCGATCTCGATGGTGTGGAGTTCGGAGCCGGGGTGCCCTCTGGGCCCGGCCTCCACGCCCGGCTCGGGCAGCCGCCCGCTCCAATCGAACCAGGCCCACGCGATGGCCGTGAGCAAGCCGAAAGCCCCCGCGACCAGCCCGATGGTTCTGGGACTGGCGTACTGGGAGGCGATGCCGGCGGCGGCCATGGAGACGATCATCACCGACCAGCGCAGCGATTCCATGGTGGCGAAGACGCGGCCGCGATACTGGTCGGGCGTGTGGCGGAGAAGCTGAGCATTGTTGAGCACGGTGGTGACGGCCATGCCCACGCGGGAGAGCATCATGGAGGCCAGCGCGGCGGCGAAAGATTCCACCTGGCTGAAAAGCATGTAGGCCGCCCCGTGCGCCAGGTAAGAAATGGTGACGGCGCGCTTGTATCCGGCGAAACCGGTGTTGCGGCCGATGAGGTGGCCGGTGGCTCCGCCGAGCAGCAGGCCGATGCCGGCGAAGCCCCAGATGGCGCCGATGCCGGACGCGCCGCGGTGGAACACCTGCTCGCCGAACAACGCGAAAAGGATCTGGGCGGCGCCGCCTCCCATGGCCCAGCCAACCGAAATCAGGGCGATCCCCATCATGAGGGGAACAGAGCGCATGTAGATCAGACCTTCGCGGTATTCGTGCCACGGGCGGACTACGGTCGAATCGGTATGGCGTCTGGCGCGAAAGCCGCCGGGCGTGGAAATGCGCCAGATGGCCCCCGCGGAGAAGACGAAGGAAAGCGAATTGATGACGAAGGCCCACTGGTATCCCAGCTTGGCGGCGCTGTAACCGGCCAGCAGCGTGCCGGCGGTTAACGTGGCCCACTGGGTGGTCTGGGTGAGGGAGTTGGCGCTGTGCAGTTCCTCCGCGTTGGCGATGGTGGGGAGGATGGCGGCGCGGCCGCTGGTGAAGAAGGGCGAGGCGAACATGAGCCCGGCGCTGAGCAGATAGAGAAGCCACGGGCGCGGCTGGTGGATGGTGAGAACGAAGGCCAGCGCGAGAACGGCGCGGATGAGGTCGCTCGCGATCATGATGCGCTTGCGGTCGAGGCGGTCGAGAAGCACGCCGGCGACGGGGCCGGCCAGCACGGCGGGGATGGCGCGGGAGAGCATGACGCCGCTCACCACCAGGCCCGAGCCGCCTCTTTCCATGACCAGGGCGAAGACAGCGATGTTGTTGAAGTAGTCGCCGATTTCGCTCACCACCTGGCCCATCCAGGTGTAGCGGTAGTTGCGGTTCTGGCGGAGCAACTCCAGCAGCGTCGTCATGGCGATTTCATTATACTTGCCACCAATCTACAGATTCCCGATGAGATCACGAACTCGCACGCCCAGCGTGTCGGCAATGATTTTGAGCGTCCGCAAGGTCATGCTCTGCTTGCCGTTCTCCAGCCGCGGCGCAAGTCGCGCTTCTCGGCCCATTTCAATCCACATCAAACACGGCTTTCGACGTGGCGGGAGATCCAGACGTCCGCCCCGGTTCGTGGGGGCTCTCGAAGGCAATACCTGTCCGACTGAAGATCACCGCGCCGACTGGATACCGAGTCAGAATCCTCCACATTGCCGGGGATCTTGTAGCGTGGCCGAAGAAAGGCGTTTTGACGGGAGATCGGTACGCCGAGGTTGGCTGGGGCCTGAACACGTCGGGTCTGGAGATTCACCTGGAGCCCACCGTGACGGTTACGTACCGCTTCGAAAAATCGGATCCCGCCAAGAAGCCCTGACACAGTTACACATATCGGGCTCGATGCCCGCGGGGAGTACGCCGTAGAAGTGGATGAACGTGGAAATGCGCCGGTTCGGAGCCGCGAACGTAAGAGAGCGGTTACCGCTAAAGTTCGTGAGACTCGAACACGGACATGGCATCGCCCTGTTCCCCAACGACATACTGTATGGCCGCCGAAACGTGCTGTGGTTTCCATAGCCATCGGGTGCTGCCGTGGCGCGCCCATCGCTTGCGGTCCGGTTCCTCCAGCCGCATGCGATTCAGACGGCGGCTGGCATAAGTCTCGAAATCGTGCATGACCCGCTCCGGCGGAACCTCCGCGTCCACCACCGTGTGCACGTGATTGCTGCGCACATGGGCCGCCAGCAGACTCCAGCCACGCCGCGCACACACCTCCTGAATCGCTTCCAAAACGGCGTCGCGACGGGTCTGGTCCAGATCATAAGGCGCCTGATCCATACGTTCCCGCTCGGCTGCAGCGCGCGCGGAATCCACTTCCAGGATCGGGGTTCCGGGCACATTGTGCTCCTGGTCGACGGAGCCCGATTCGCTGCCGTGCAGGTGGCGTCCGTAGCAGGCGAAGGTGATCAGATAAATCACGGATCGACCCCAATTCTACCGCTCTCTTACGTTCGCGGCTCGGCCTGATGTACCCCTACGCTGGGATTCTCTCAATTGGCCGATGCTTGGATGAATCTCTGACCTCTGCGTCGCGCCCCACTTGCGTTTCGGCTACGAGTTTGATTTCATGGATCGATAAGGAGAGGAATCCATGACCGCAGCAATGAAACGCAGTGTGAAAGCCATTCCCGACGATTCTCACACCGTCACGCCGTACCTGGTGGTCGAGGGAGTACCCAAACTGATCGAGTTTTTGAAACAGGCCTTTGACGCGCAGGAACTGGGTCGCATGGCGCGCCCCGACGGCGGGGTGATGCACGCCGAAGTGAAAATCGGCGATTCGAAGGTGATGATGGGCGAGCCGATGGGCGACTGGAAAGCGAAGCCCTGCACGCTTCACCTGTACGTGGAGGATGTAGATGCCGTCTACCAGCGCGCGATCCAGGCGGGCGGGACCTCGGTGAGGGAACCGGCCGACCAGTTTTATGGAGACCGCAGCGGGGGCGTCATAGATCCGTGCGGCAACTATTGGGGGATCGCCACCCATATCGAAGACGTGTCGCCCGAGGAGATGGCGAAACGCTTCGCGGCCATGGCAGCCCAGCATTAGGAGACTTGAGATCGCATTGCGGCAGGCTTCTATAATGGAACTTCATGCCGCACGACGATCGCGCGATCGCCATTAGCGCTACGTTCACCGCCGAAGCCATTCAGCCAGGATTGGAGTTTTGGGTGCGGGAACTGGGGCTCGATTATGAAATCAGGTTCGCGGGCTATAACCAGCTCTTCCAGCAATTGCTGGATCCAGCGGGACTGTTTGCGCGCAATCGCGCCGGGTTCAATGTCGGGCTGCTGCGGTTCGAGGACTGGCTGCGCGACGGAGGCCCGGCCGGTCTGGAGGAACGCGCGCGGCGGCTGGCGGAGGCGGTCCGCGCGGCCGCGGCATCGTTTTCAGCCCCGCTGATTCTGGCGATTTGCCCGCCCACGCCGAAACACGCCGGCGAGTTTGAGAAGACTGAGCGGGTGTTGCACGAAGGGGTCCGGGACGTGGCGCCGGTGCACTGGATCGCGCCCGCGGATTTCGACGCCCTGTACCCGGTTGCGGAGCGCCACGATCCGCACGCAGACGAATTGGGCCATCTGCCGTACACGCCGGTGTTTTTCGTGGCGCTGGCGACGGCCATCGCGCGCAAGATCCACGCCATCGCGACGCCGCCATTCAAAGCGATCGCCCTGGATTGCGATGAAACGCTGTGGGCGGGCATCTGCGGTGAGGACGGCCCGCGGGGTGTGGTGGTGGACGCCCCGCGATGGGCGTTGCAGGAGTTCATGGCGGAACGGCGGCGCGCGGGCATGCTGCTGGCGCTGGCCAGCAAGAACAACGAAGAGGACGTGACGGAGACGTTTCGCGCCCACCCGGAAATGCCTTTGCAGCTCGAGGATTTCGTCGCGCGGCGCGTG
Organism: Bryobacteraceae bacterium; assembly: GCA_049515735.1. Lineage (GTDB taxonomy): Bacteria > Acidobacteriota > Terriglobia > Bryobacterales > Bryobacteraceae > Fen-178. The sequence continues at coordinate 38,623 of JBEKTU010000021.1, read as the reverse complement.
AACTGGGAACCGAAAAGCGCCAACCTGGCCTCCATCGCAGAGGAACTGGGGCTGGGTCTCGACAGTTTCATCCTGGTGGACGATAACCCCAAGGAGTGCAGGGAAGCGCAGGCCGGCTGCCCCGAGGCGCTGGCGCTGCCGCTGCCGGCGCGGGCGGAGGAGATTCCCGACTTCCTGAAGCACGTGTGGGCCTTCGACCGCGCGCGCGTGACGGAAGAGGACCGGCGGCGGCCGGAACTGTACGCGCAGCAAGCCGAGCGTGCCAAGGCGGAGCGCGCGTCGGCCAGCCTCGAGGAATTTCTAGCGTCGTTGCAGTTGGAAGTGGGTATCGCTCCCATGGAACCGGCGCAACTGGCGCGCGTGGCGCAGCTCACCCAACGCACCAACCAGATGAATGCCAGTTGTGTGCGGCGCACCGAAGCGGAGATTCAGGCGTTGCTGGCATCCGGCAAGGCGGAATGCCTCACGGTGGATGTGAAGGACCGGTTCGGAAGCTACGGGCTGACAGGCGTGGTAATTTTCCGTTGCGCGGGCGGCGCGCTGGTGGCGGACACGTTCTTGCTGAGCTGCCGGGTACTGGGGCGGGGCGTTGAGCATCGCATGGTGGCGCGGCTGGGCGAGATCGCGCTGGAGCGGGCCCTCGCGCGCGTGGAGATTCCGTTCGTGGCGGGACAGCGGAACCGGCCGGCGGGGCTGTTTCTGGAGACGCTGCCAGTGGCGGCGGAAGAGGCGGCTCGAGTGAGGTATCGCGTGGGCACGGCCCTCCCCAGACCGGAAGTGGGTGGGACGCGGCCCCAGCCTGCCAGGAAGCGCATCGACTATGTGAAGATCGCCACCGAATTGCGCGATCCGGAGCGGGTGCTCGAGCGCATTCGAATGGCGTCGCAGCGTCCGGTGCCGGCGGGGTGCCCTTTGGGCCCGGCTCCGCCGCGGACGCCGCTCGAACGCGAGCTGGCGGAACTGTGGGCGGGGCTGCTGAACGTGCCGGCGGTGGGCATCCACGACAACTTCTTCGAGCTGGGCGGGCATTCGCTTTTGGCCGTGCAGTTGCTTTCGCGCGTGCGGCAGATTTATGGCGTCGAGCTTTCGCTCGAAGTGGTGTACAGCGGCGCATTCACGGTGGCGGAGCTGGCCAAGGCGGTGGAGCTGAAAGAGATCGAACAGGCCGGCGGAGACTACCGGGAATTGTTGAAAGAGCTGCAAGAGCTGTCGGATGAAGAGGTGCGGGCGCTGCTGGCGGAAGAACGGGATTCTTAGCGGATGCGGATTCTGCTGACGGCGAATGCGTCCTACGAGCCGCCGCGAGGCGGGGCTACGCGCAGCAACCTGGTCTGGCTCCGCCACCTGGCGTCCGCGGGGCACGAATGCCGCATTGTGTGCGGAGGGGGCCAATCGCGTCCGGCCATACTCGCGGTGGAAGATCCGGCGCGCCGGGTCCAGGCGCTGCGCGAGCAGATTCTCGAGTGGCGGCCGGATTGGGTCTTGGTATCGTCGGAAGACCTGGGGCACGCGCTCGTTCGCGAGGCGCACCATTCGGCCCCGGGGCGCGTGGTCTACCTGGCGCATACGCCGCAGTTCTATCCGTTCGGCCCGGCGAGCTGGAACCCCGACCGGCACGCGGCCGAGCTGGTGGCGCGATCGGCGGGAATCGTGGCCATCGGGCGGCACATGGCGGCCTACATCGAGCGCGCGCTGGGCCGCGCGGCGGCGGTGATCCATCCGCCGGTATACGGGGCGGGGCCGTTCGCCAATTACGGGAACTTCGAGCGGGGCTTGATCGCCATGATCAATCCCTGCGCGGTGAAGGGCATTGCGATTTTTCTCGAGACGGCGGAGCGGCTGCCCGAGTATGAATTCGGGGTGGTGCCGGGATGGGGCACCACGGACGCGGACCGGCGCGCTCTCGAGCGCTTGCCCAACGTGCGCTTTCTGCCGAACGTGAAGGACATCGATGAAGTGCTGGCGCAGACGCGCGTGCTGCTGAACCCGTCGCTGTGGTACGAAGGGTTCGGGCTGATCGTGATGGAGGCCATGCTGCGTGGCATTCCGGTAGTGGCAAGCAATTCGGGCGGGCTGGAGGAGGCCAAGCGCGGCACGGGGTACGTGATTCCGGTCCAGACCATCGAGCGTTACGAGCCGGTGTTCGACGAGCACTCCCTGCCGAAGCCGGTGCTGCCCAAAAACGATGCCGCCCCATGGGTGGCGGCGCTGCGCGAGCTTTTGACCAGCCGGAGCGCGTACGAAAAGGAATCGGCGGCGTCGCGGCTGGCGGCCGGGCAGTTCGTGAGCGGGCTGGACGCCGGCGAGATGGAGGCATTTCTGCGCTCGCTTCGGCCGTGCGCCGCGGCCGGCGTGGAGCGGGCGACGATAGAGTCGCTGTCGCCCGAGCGGCGCGCGTTGCTGCTCGAGCGGCTGAGGAAGCGGCGGTAATGCGCATCCTGCTGGCGCAGAACTCGCTCTACTATCCGGCCCACGGCGGGGGCGACAAATCCAACCGGCTGCTGATGGAAGCGCTGGCAGCTCGCGGGCATGCCTGCCGGGTGTCGGCACGCGGCGCGTCGCCCAAGTCGGTGCAGGGCGGGGTGGCGGTGTTCGAGCGCGCCGGCGTGGAGGTGCACACTGTGACCGACGCCAACCTGCGGGCCCATTTTGCGGGCCAGGTGGAGGCGTTCGCACCGGAGATCATCCTGGCTTCGACCGACGATCCGGCGCAGATGCTGTTGGAAACTGCGCTGAGGGCGCCGCGCGCCCGCGTGGTCTACCTGGCGCGCGCCACACTGGCCCTGCCGTTCGGCCCCGACTGCGCATTTCCGGGCGAGTTGAAGACCCAGCGAATCCGCGCGGCCGATGGGGTGGTGGGAGTGAGCCGGTACGTGGCCGATTACATCCGCAAATACGCGAGGATCGACGCCGTGCACTTGCCGATCTCGCTGATGGAGCAGGAGGATTGGCCGGAGATCGGGCGGTTCGACAACCAGTTCGTCACGCTGGTGAACCCGTGCGCGGTGAAGGGGATCGACATTTTTCTGGCGCTGGCGGACGCCTTTCCGGAGACGGCGTTTGCGGCCGTGCCGATGTGGGGCACCAACCCGCGGGACCGGGCGGCGTTGCGCGCGCGGGCCAACGTCACGGTGCTTGAGCCGGAGGACGACATCAACGCGCTGCTGGCACGGACGCGGGTGCTGTTGGTGCCGTCGCTGTGGGCCGAGGCGCGCTCGCGCATGGTGACCGAGGCCATGCTGCGCGGCGTGCCGGTGATGGCGAGCGATGTGGGCGGCATCCCGGAGGCCAAGATGGGGGTGCCGTACCTGCTGCCGGTCAACCCCATTGCCAGGTACCAGACGCGGCTGGACGAGCAGATGGTGCCGGTGGCGGAAGTGCCGCCGCAGGCGACGGGGCCGTGGTGCGAGGCGCTGGGGCGTCTGCTGGGGGACCGCGCACATTGGGAAGAGATTTCGCGAGCCTCGCGCGCGGTGGCCATAGCGTATGCCGCGGGGATCGGCGTGGAGCCGTTCGAAAGGTTCCTCGCGGACGTGTTGCGGCGGCCGAAGCGAGTGGGGCAGGCGGAACGCGATAACGCGCTGTCGCGGATGCCGGGCAGGTCCGCGCTGGACAGCCTGTCGCCCGAGAGACGTCGCCTGCTGGCGCTGCGGCTGCGAAACCGGGCGCTGGCTTCAGCCTGGTTTCCGGGGGCGGATGCGGTGGAGGGGCTGCGCCTGTTCTGGTTTCCACATGCGGGAGGCGGGGCTGCGAGGGCGCCGGCGCGGGCGTTGCGCCTGCCCCACGCTGCCATCTGCCCGGTGCGGCTGCCGGGGCGGGAAGCGCGCATCGCCGAAGCGCCGTTCGAGCGCATGGAGCCGCTGGTGGCGGCGCTGGCCGATGCCATCCGGCCGTACCTGGCGCAGCCGTTCGCGTTTTTCGGGCACAGCATGGGAGCGGCGGTGGCGTTCGAGCTGGCGCGGCTGTTGCGGCGGCGCCGGCAGCCACTTCCGAAGCTGTTGGTGGCGTCGGGCGCGCGGGCGCCGCAGTTTCGCCGGAATTACACTCCTCCGCCGGCGCCTGGCGACGAGCAATTCCTTGAAGAGTTGCCGGCGTTGCGCGCAGACGCGGCGCTGTATCGCAAGTACGCCTATGCGGAAGACTTGCCGCTCGATTGCGCGATCCGCGCTTACGGAGGCGCCGGGGATTCCAACGTGCGGCGGGAGCACCTGGAAGCCTGGGCGGAGCAGACCACGGCATCCTTCGCGGTGCGGCTGTTTCCCGGAGGCCACTTCTACATGCAGTCGAGCCAGGCGGAGTTTCTGGCGGCGCTGGCGGCGGACTTGGAGCAGGCGTGCTGAAGCCGGGCGAGGTGCACGTCTGGCTGGTGCGGCTGGAGGGCGAGACGGCGGCCCTGCGGCGGGAATGCTCGCACCGGGCGTTGCGCGCCCTTCTGGAGATGGTGACCGGCGCGCGGGTAGAATTTGCGGTGGCGGAGAAGGGCAAGCCCTACCTGCCCGGCGCGCCCGAGGTGAGGTTCAACCTGGCGCACTCGCACGACCTGGCGCTGGTTGCGGTGGCGCTCGGGGTGGACGTGGGGGTGGATATCGAACGGCTGCGGCCGCTGCCCGAGTACGCGGCCATTGCGGAGCGGTTCTTTCCGCCCGTCGAGCGGGAGGGGCTCGACGAGCGCGACTTCTTCCGCCGCTGGACGCGAATCGAAGCCAAACTGAAAGCGCGAGGGGTGGGACTCTACGGCGCGGGGGCGGAACTAGGCGGCGAATGGACGGTGGAACCGATCGACGCCGGGGAGCGATTCGCGGCGGCGGTAGCGGTGGAACGGGCGGGGATGCGGGTGGTCAAACAAGATTCTTATCGGCGTTCATCCGCGTTTATCCGCGGCTGAAAGCGGAGGCCTCGGGCCGCCAGCAGCCCGGCCCACACCATCCATCCCAGCCCGCTTGCCGCTGCGGCCCACCAGAACAGCGGCGCCTCAAATCGCATGAGAATCTGGTGTCTCCCGGCGGGCACCGGAAACCCGCGAAACGCCACGTTGGTGTAATAGATCGGCTGCGGCCGGCCATCCACGTAGGCCCGCCAGCCGGGGTAATGCGTCTCCGAGGTCACCAGGTACGCCGGGCGTTGGCTCTCCACCGAGAGCCGTACTTGCTGCAGACCATACTCCGACACTGCGACGGTTCCCGCCGGTTCGCCCGCAGTAGGCGGAGGCCCAGGCACGCCTTCCACAATGGCTTCATGCTTGGGGTCGAAAGCGGGGGATGTCAGCAGCGCCGCGGCTTCCTCCAGACTCCGCGCCGGCCGCAGCCGCGACACCAGGAAGAAGCGCGGCAGCACCGCCTGGTTCTCGTAAATGTAGCCGCCGGGGATGGAGGCCACCTCGCGAAAGGGGCTGCCCGCGAGCCGCTGGGCATCGAGGCGCGGGATCGTAATCACGAATTGCGTGTTCATCAGGCCGATCACCGGCGAACGCAAATCCTCGATTTGATAATAAGCGCCCCAACGCTCGCCCTTGGCGAAGGCAAGCCTGGCCTGCATGGTGCGGTAGATGGCCAACACGTCCGCGCCATTGGCGGTGTAGATGCGGGTAATGGGAGCGGTGGTGGACCACGCCAAGGCGGCATCCGCGGTATCCACACGGGCCGGCGGGAAGCTGGCTCCCGTGAGTGCAAGCATGCGCTTCAGCGTCTCCGGGCGCCCGTCGATATGCGTACGGCCCACGCCCGGTTCCGCGGCCACCGGGTAAGCGTTCATGGGATGGCCGGAACTGACGGCGATCAAATCGACTGCGGCGGCCACCGCCAGCGCGCAAGCCAACCGCTTGTTGGTCACCAGGCGATCGAGCGCGAGCGCCGCCAGCACGGCCAGGGACAGGCACAGCACGGCAGCGGAGATCTCGGGGTGCAGACCGATTCTGATTCTCAATGGAATAAGGTTCAGCACTGCCCTGCCCACCCAGGTGTTGTCGCCCAGCGTTGCGAAAGTGGCGCACAGCAGGAGGATGGCGAACACCCGGTTCAACCTCGCCCGGCGGGCCAGCACCACTCCTGCCAGCCCGAACAACAAGCCCAGGATGCCGCAGTACAGATACATGTAGGTGAGGTCGTTAGGCAGCTTGTACCGCGCCGGCTCGAAGATATGGTAATAGTTGGGCCGCACCAGCGACACCAGCGCGGCCGCAGGCACGCCGCCGCCGGGACCGAGATAGTCGCCGCGAAACTGCGCCACGCTGAGGTTGGTCAGTTGATACGCGGGGGCCAGTTGCGCCAGGCTCAACAGCGCCGCGAAGAGCCACGCCGCGGCGGTCATGAGAAGGATGGCAAGCCGGCCTCCATCGAGGATGGCCAGCAGCAGCCCGAACAGGAAACAGGCCGCAACCACCACCGCCGCGGTTGGGGGGTGACCCGTCAGAACAGTCAATGCCAAGGTTGCCGTCAGGAGCAACGCCGCGCGCCAGCTCCGCTCCTTGTGCCAACGGTAGACCGACAGCAACGCAAACGGCAGCCACGCCGCGGAGATCGTGATACCTAGGTGCTCGCCATGCGCGGCGAAAAAGCCGCAGAGCTGATATGTGGTGGCGCCAAAGTAGGCGGACGCCTTCTTCACCCCCAGCGCGCGCAACAGCAGGAAGCTGAAGATGCCGGCCAGCGCCACGTGCAAGACCACGGTCCACTCCAGCCAGTACAGCAGCGTATCGCGCCCGAAGACCAGGCCCAGCGCGGCCACCACCGGCATGGCGGGATAGAACGTCCCCGCCTGTATGTTCGCCAGGTCCGGACGGCCGCAATAGGTGTACGGGTCCCACAAGGGAAGCTGGCCTTTCGCCAGGGAGTCTGCGTATAGGTAGGCGTAAGGAAGGTGCACGCCGCGGAGATCCCACGGGATCACATAGCCCGGCACCCAGAGCACATGCCGGAAGAATACCAGCGCTTGTAAGACGAGCAAGACGAAGGGGAGGTACCGCTTCACCGCCGTAGTATAACCTGTCTATATGAATGCGCTCCTGCTGAAGGACTACATGAATCTGGAGTTGGTCCAGATGCCCGCGCCGGCGGCCGGCCCGGAGGACGTGCTGGTTCGGGTGCGGGCGTGCGGCATCTGCGGCAGCGACGTGCACGGTTTCGATGGCTCCACTGGGCGGCGCATCCCGCCCCTGGTGATGGGACACGAAGCGGCCGGCGAGATCGCCCAGACCGGCGCCGGCGTCCGCGACTGGCGCGTGGGGGAGCGGGTCACTTTCGATTCCACCATCTATTGCGGCCAGTGCTTCTATTGCGCTCGCGGCGAGCGAAACCTGTGCGACAACCGGCAGGTTCTGGGCGTCTCGCCCGGCCCTTACCGGCGCCATGGCGCATTCGCCGAATACGTGGTGGTCCCCAGCCGCATTGTGTACCGGCTTCCCGACAACCTGAGCTTTGAGCATGCCGCCATGATCGAAGCCGTATCCGTGGCGGTGCACGCCGTGAGCCTTACGCCGGTGCGTCCGGGGGACACGGCGATGGTGGTGGGCAGCGGGATGATCGGCCTGCTGGCGATCGAGGCGTTGCGCCATGCCGGCTGCGCGCGCGTGATTGCGGTGGATCCCGACCCGGCGCGCCTGGCCCTGGCGCGGCAGCTTGGCGCCGCGAGCGCACTGAATCCGGGAGCCGGAGACGCCGTGGCGGCCATTCGCGAAATGACGGAGGGCCGCGGCGCGGACGTGGCCGTCGAGTGCGTGGGCGCGGGCGAGCCGGTCCGAACCGCCATCGCCTGCGTGCGCAAGGGCGGCGCGGTGACGCTGGTGGGGAACCTGGAGCCGGCGGTCGAATTCCCTTTGCAGACCGTGGTCACGGGCCAACTGCGTCTTCAGGGGTCGTGCGCTTCGAGCGGCGAGTACCCGGCGTGCATCGAGCTGATGTCGAAAGGCGCGATTCGGGTGGACCCGCTGATCAGCGCCGTGGCGCCCCTGGCCGAAGGACCGGCGTGGTTCGAGCGGTTGTACCGCCGCGAACCCAACCTCATGAAGGTCATTTTGAACCCCTGACCAGCCGCCGCGCGCGTTTGCGGCCCAGCGTGCCGAAACCAGCCGCCCGACGGAGTTTACCGCAAGCCAGGATGGCGCCGACCATGGTAGCCAGCAGAATCCAGCTTGAAGGCTCCGGCGTCGTCACCGTTGGCGGCTGCGGCTCGAAGGTGAGGATAACGTCGGTGGGATTATACGCAATGGACCACTGGTAGCCGTCCGCGGTGAACATGCCCCCCAGGGCGTTCGCGAAGTTGCCGAAGCCCGAGAGGAATTGCATGATGATGAACGCCTCATCGAACGTCGGGGTGAAGCCGCCCAGCAGGTCGATATTGAGGTCGGTGCCAGGCCCGAGCGTGGCCGTTCCCGACACGGAAAGCAAGCCGTTGGCGCTGCTGCCGATCAACTCGTCGAATATGCCGCCGGTCTGGCTGTAGTTGCCCAAAATGGTCAGCGTTCCAGGTGCGTCGCCGGGCTGCATCGTGGCGCCGGTCAGCGAAACGCTGCCATCGATCATGCCCGTCCCTTCCACGGTCCCGCCGCTGGCGTACATGCCATCGTTAAGGGTCAGCGTTCCGTCTACCTGTGTCGTGCCGCCGGTCTGATTGTAAACGGTCAAGTCGCTGATGAGATTGCCGCCGCTGTTTATGGTCACCTGGCCGTCGGTGGTGAAGGAAGCATCGACGATGTCCATCGTCGCGCCGCCGTTTACCTGCATCGTTCCGTGGTTGGTAACCGTCCCGTAATCAATGGTCAGCGCGTGAATCAGCGCAGAACCGGTGGAGTTGGCAAGGATGGTTCCGCCTGCCTCGTTGATGATCGTAGCGCCATTGTTATAGATAATGCCCTCGCCCTGAATGGTGTTGTTGACGTTGTCTAAGGCGCCGCCGTCGTACAGGTAAAGCCAAGCATTGCCGCCGCCGGTGGTAGTGGAAAGCGACACCGTTCCCCCGCCTGTAAGGGTAGTAAGGCCAGCGTCAGCGTTCAGGAACGTGTTGGAGCCGCCCCCGCCATTCGCCAGCAGGTCGCCGGTATTGTTGATGGTCCCGTAGAGGTAGGTAGTGCTGCCGAAGTCGCTGGTGTAGGTGCCGTTAAGAGTGATCGCGCCACTCCTGCTCCCATCCAAGGCAGCGGCGTAGCCGGAAGGCGTTCCGAAGAACGCGCCGCCGTTGTTGGTCAGCGTCCCGCCCAGGATGGCAGAGTTTTGCAACTGCACCGAAGCGCCCAAGCCGTTGGCTGCGATACCGCCGCCGAAGTTGTTCACCGTGGTCTCGTACAGCTGCAACACTCCGTTGTTGGTCGCCTCCATCACCCCCGCGTTGTTAACCGTCCCGTACTCAAGGGCCAGCGTGTTAGTCAACGCAGAGCCCGTCGAGTTGGCGTTGATGGTTCCGGCGGCCTCATTGTTGAGCGTGCCAGAGTTGTCGATAATGCCCTCGCCCTGAATGCTGTTGTTGACGTTGTCTAACGTGCCGCCGCCGTACAGGTAAAGGTCGGAAATGCCGCCGCCATTGGTCGTGGTGGTGTACAGCGACAAGGTTCCTCCGCCGGTAAGGGTAGTAAGGGTAGGGGCAGTGGTAGCGAACAGGGTTGTGTAGTAGCCGCCGCCGCCATTCACCAGCAGGTTGCCGGTATTGTTGATGGTCCCATAGAGGTCGGTAGAGCTGCCGAAGTCGCTGGTGTAGGTGCCGTTAAGAGTGATCGCGCCCGCGTTGCCATCCAAGGCGGCGGCGTGGCCCGAAGACGTTCCGAGGAACGCGCCGCCGTTGTTGGTCAGCGTCCCGCCCAGGATGACAGTGCCTTGCAACTGCACCGAAGCGCCCGAGCCGTTGGCTGCAATACTGCCGCCGGAGTTGTACAAGTCGGTGTCGTACAGTTGCAACACTCCGTTGTTGGTCGCCTCCATCAACCCCGCGTTGTTAACCCTCCCGTATTCAACGGTCAGCGCGCTTATCAGCGGAGAACCCGCCGAGTTGGCATTGATGGTCCCGGCGGCCTCGTTGATGAGCGTAGCGCCACTGTTGTAGATAGTGCCCTCGCCCTGAATGGTGTTGCCGACGTTGTCCAGGGTAGCGCCGCTGGACAGCCAAAGGTAGGCATTGCCGCCGCCATTGGTCGTGGTGGTATCCAATGTCAGCGTGCCCGCGCCCGAAAGCGCGGTGTTGGCGGGAGCGTAAAGGTACGTGTTGCTGCCGCCCCCGCCGTTCACGCCGATCCCGCCGGCGTTGACAATTTGGGTCCCATTTACGGTGAGAGAGGTTCCCGGGTTGAAGCTCAGCGTATTGTTAGAGTTCAGTTGCAGGCTGGCGACGGACCCAGCGGTGTCCAGAGTTACGGTGCTAGTCCCATCGGTAATGCAGGCGTTAGCGGACGCGGTGGGAACGCCCGAGTCCCAGTTCGACGGGTTGCTCCAGTTGCTGTTGCCGTCGGTCCAAGTCGTCCCGCAGGAGATATCAGCCAGAGCCGGCCTCGGGCCCAGCGACAGCAACGCTAGAGCCCCGATCACCATAGCTAAAGAACGCATGCACACAGACGGCGCCTCGCCGACACTCACGGCTAATGGGCTTTAGAAAAGCGCCGCACGTGATATGCCATCTAGTGTTATCAATAGGTTAGGGGCGATCAGGATGCGAATCCGGGAGAATTTCTGGCAATAATCCCAAAAATTGGGTTTGCAGGTCAAACGCATCTCGAACTCCGAAATGGCTTCATGGACACGATATCGCGGATGGGGTAGACTGAGACGCCATGGGACCGCGCGTTTGCGTGGCAGCGTGCGGAAACCGGCAAGTATGGCCGCTCCGGCTCAGGGCCCTACTTTTGTTGTTGCTGCGCGATGAGTTGCGCCACCTTCGACCCCGTACCGACCGGCTCAATCAGCACGATATGGCGTGCGTTCAGAAAGGTCAACAACGGCCCGTGCCACTCATTGCCGCGACGAACCAGGACGCTGGATACCTCCTTGGTTTTGGGGTCCGTGGTTTGCTGAACGTAATAAACGTCGCGAAGCACCGGGTACGGAGTATCCATCCCGCTGATCTTTCCGTAATAGACCAAACCGGTATCCAGCAGAACCGCCTGAAACGGTGTATCGAATTTCGGCGTACCGGGCGCTGTACCAGTGCCGGTGCGTGTACATCCAACGGTTCCAACAGCCATGGCGCCAGCCAGCCCGAGCAGGCACAGATTCACGGCATGCAATTTCAACATAAACAAATCCTTTCGCTTTCCGTCGGGCCCCACCTTGATTCAGGCGGTCAACCGGCGACGTCCATAGACGAAGAGAGCCAGAGCCATGGTGCCGAACAAAACAATGGCCGAGGGTTCGGGCACCGCCGATGTTGTGCTGGCCGTGAAATCCAGGAAAACCTGGCCCGGATCGTATTCGACGCTGAAAGTGCCATGATCGGCGGCCGGGTCAGTCAGAAAGAAGTCCCCACCCAGCGTCCCTGTATACGTCAGGAACAGAAACCTTTCGGTAACCATCGGATCGAAGCCGTTCAGCAGATTCACGGTGAGAAGAGAGTTCGCGTCCAAGGCAACGTTCCCGTGGACGTTCAACTGGCTGGCGTCGGCGGGTAACATCCCCGCAATGTCCTCGATAAACTGCGCGAATGCAAGCTGGGTGTAGTTGCCGAGAATTGTCAGGTCACCCGGAGGATCGACCGGTGTGTTGAGGTTGTCACCGGGCTGCACGGTCCCCCCGTTCGTCACGTTGCCGGTGATGGTGCCGCCCGCTCCAGCCAGAGTGCCGCCGTTGATATTCACCGAAGGAGCGGCGAGGCTGCCATCCACCTGGGTTTCGCCGCCGGTCTGGGTATAGGTAGAGGAAGCGCTCAAGGTGCTGCCCGCACCGACCAGCACATTCCCCGAGTTGGTGAAGGTGCTGGGAGCGGTAAAGGTGTAACCGCCTTCCAGGTCCAGTTCGCCGTTGTTGACGCTCAGGTCCGACAGGGCGTTGAGGCTGGCAGCGTCGAGGAAATAGACGTTTGCGTTCGTCCCGATCAACGTGATGGTGGCATCGTTGGTTTGGATCTCGCCGCCCGTGGTGCCCAAGGCGTCAATCTGCAAAGTCGATGCCCCGCTGGTGCCATTCACCACATACGTGCCGCCGGTCAGGGTGTCGGTGCTGCTGTTGAAGTTCGACAAGCTGCCGTCGTACGCGAACAGCGTGCCGCCATCGGTTGCCTTCAGTGTACCGGCATTGCTGAGTGTGCCGTATTCGATCTCCAGGACGCCACCCGGAGAGTTGGCCACGATGGTGCCACCAGCCTCGTTGATGATCGTAGCGCCATTGTTATAGATAATGCCTTGGCCCTGAATGGTGTTGTTGACGTTGTCCAAGGTGGCGCCGCCGGTCAACTGAATGTAGGCACTGCCGCCTCCGCCGGCGGTGTTCAGCGACACCGTACCCCCGCCTGTCAGGGAGACAGAGGAGGGAACGTACAGGTACGTGTTGGTGTTGGCGCCTCCATTCACCAGCAGGTTGCCGGTATTGTTGATGGTCCCGTAGAGGTAGGTAGAGCTGTTGAAGTCGCTGGTATAGGTGCCCTTAAGAGTGATCTGGCCCGCACCGGTGCTGCCATCCAAGACAGCCCAGTAGCCGTTAGGCGTTCCGAAGAACGCGCCGCCGTTGTTGTTCAGCGTCCCTCCCTGGATGGTAGCGTAAGGCAACTGCACCGAAGCGCCCGGGCCGTTGGCCACGATACTGCCGCCGCCGGTGTTGTTCACCGTGGTGTCGTACAGTGTTAACACTCCGTTGTTGGTCGCCTCCATCAGGCCCTTGTTGTTGACCGTCCCGTACTCAACCGCGAGATCGTTGACCAGCGGAGAGCCCGTGGAGTTGGCGTTTATGATGCCGCCCGCCTCGTTGATGAGCGTAGCGCCATCGTTCCAGATAATGCCCTCACCCTGAATGGTGTTGTTGACGTTGTCTAAGATGGCGCCGCCGAGCATCTCAAGGTTGGCGTTGCCGTTACCAATGGCGGTATTCAGCGAGACCGTACCCCCGCCTGTCAGGGTGACAGTGCCGGGAACGTACAGGTACGTGTTGGTGTTGGCGCCGCCATTCGCCAGCAGGTTGCTATTGTTGTTGATGGTCCCGTAAAGGTAGGTAGAGCTGTTGAGGTCGCTGGTGTAGGTGCCGTTAAGAGTGATCGCGCCCGCAGTCGTGCTGCCATCCAAGTAAGCAGTGTAGCCGGTAGGCGTTCCGAAGAACGCACCGCCATTGTTGGTCAGCGTCCCGCCCTGGATGGTAGTGCTTTGCAAACTGCACCGAAGCGCCCGGGCCGTTGGCTACGATACTGCCGCCGCCGGTGTTGTTCACCGTGGTGTCGTACAGTTGCAATACTCCGCTGTTGGTCGCCTCCATCAGGCCCTTGTTGTTGACCGTCCCGTACTCAACCGCGAGGTAGTTGGCCAGCGGAGAGCCTGTGGAGTTGGCGTTTATGACGCCGCCTGAGTCGTTGAGGAGCGTGGTGCCATCGTTGTAGATAATGCCTCCACCCTGAATGGTGTTGTTGACGTTCTCTAAGGTGCCGCCGCCGTACTGGTAAAGGTAGGCATTGCCGCCGCCACCGCTGGTGGTGGTGTTCAGCGATACCGTACCCCCGCCTTGAAGGGTGAGGCCGGAGGGCACGTACAGGTACGCGTTGGTGTTGCCGCCGCCATTCGCCAGCAGGTTACCGGTATTGTTGATGGTCCCGTAAAGGTAGGTAGAGCTGTTGACGTCGCTGGTGTAGGTGCCGTTAAGGGTGATCGCGCCCGCAGTCGTGCTGCCATCCAAGAAAGCATTGTAGCCGGTAGGCGTTCCGAAGAACGCACCGCCGTTGTTGGTCAGCGTCCCGCCCTGGATGTCAGCGCCCTGCAACTGCACCGAAGCACCCGGGCCGTTGGCTACGATACTGCCGCCGCCGGCGTTGTTCACCGTGGCGCTGTACAGTTGCAATACTCCGTTGTTGGTCGCCTCCATCAACCCCGCGTTGTTGACCGTCCCGTACTCAACCGCGAGGTAGTTGGCCAGCGGAGATCCCGCGGAGTTGGCGTTTATGACGCCGCCTGAGTCGTTGAGGAGCGTGGTGCCATTGTTGTAGATAATGCCCTCACCCTGAATTGTGTTGTTGACGTTCTCTACGGTTGCGCCGTTGTACAGCCAAAAATAGGCATTGCCGCCGCCACCGCTGGTGGTGGTACTCAATGTCAGCGTGCCGCCCATGCCCGAAAGGGTGAGGCTGGAGGGAGCGTACAGGTACGCGTTGGTGTTGCCGCCGCCATTCACCAGGATCCCGCCGGCGTTGGCAATTTGGGGCCCATATACGGTGAGACTGGTGTTGGGGTTGAGGCTCAACATATTGCCATTGGCCAGGGTCAAGTTGTGAACAGCCGCGCTGCTGTTTAGGGTCACCGTGCTGCTCATATCAGTGATGCAGGCGTCGGTGCTGGAGCTGTTCGGGTCTCCCAGGTTCCAGCCACTCGAGCCAAACCAATTACCACTGGCGCCGAGGTTCCAGGTGTCACACTGTGCTCTTGCCGGGGCGGCCGCGATCACCGCCAGCGCCACGACTACCGCCAGCGCGGCCAAGCGGCCATGCACCCATTGATTCCTTTTTTGATCCCTTTTAGCGTTTTCCATAGAATACCCCTTGCCCGGGTCTATAATAACGGCGCACGAAGGGCACCCAGCCGACACTCAGGGCCGACAGGCGCTTCCGGAAACCTTCGCACGTGAGATGCCATCTAGTGTTTTCAATAGGTTAGGGGCGATCAGGAATACGAATTCGGGAGAATTTCTGGCACTAATCCCAAAAAAGTGGGTTTGCAGGTCAACTAATCTTGAACTCCGAAATGGCTTCATGGACGCGGTATTGCAGATGGAGTAGACTGAGACGCCAATGAAATTCTCCCGGCGTCAATTCCTCGGCGCGGCGCCCGCGGCCCTGTGCGCGCAAACCGCCCGGGCCGGAATCGACCGGCGCGGCGTGGTGGAACGCCACAACCCGGTTCTCGGCGCGTTCGACCCCCGCTCCCCGCTCTCGGTGGGCAACGGCGAGTTCGCGTTCACGGCCGACGCGACCGGCCTGCAAACTTCCCCGGGGATCGCTCCCACCGCAGGAAACCGGCCTCACCTGCAATAGCTGGTTCGGCAAGTTCCATCTCGAAATGCACTTTTGGCACGCCGCGCACTTCGCCCGGTGGGGCCGTGAGCCGCTGCTCGAGCGCAGCCTAGTATTTCGATTCGAAGACCGGCCGCTACGTGCTCGGCCCGCCGGTAATCCCGGCGCAGGAAAACCATCCGCCGCGCGAAACCTGGAACCCCACCTTTGAGCTGGAATACTGGGCGGATGCGCTCGACATAGCGCAGCGCTGGCGCGAGCGCCTGGGCATGGCGCGTCATCCGAAGTGGGACGACGTGCGCGCCAGGCTCTCGGCGCTTCCGGTGAAGGACGGCGTTTACCTGGCGCATGAGAATTGCCCCCAGACCTTCACGGAGCGCAACCGCGATCATCCCTCCATGCTGGGCGCGCTGGGCGTGCTGCCGGGCACAAAAGTGGACCGGGAAACCATGCGCCGCACCTTGAAGAAGGTGTTCGCCGAATGGAAGTGGGCCGACACCTGGGGTTGGGACTTCCCCATGGTGGCGATGACCGCCGCCAGCCTGGGCGAGCGCGAACTCGCCATCGACGTTCTTATGATGGATACGCCCAAGAACACCTGGCTCCCCAACGGCCACAACTGGCAGCGGGCCAACCTGCCCCTATACCTTCCGGGCAACGGCGGGCTGTTGCTGGCGATTGCGCACATGGCGCGGACGGCGGCGTTTCCGGAATCCTGGAATGCGCGGTGGGAAGGATTGATCTGACCCCGGACGCTATACTGACCTGTGGTGCTCAATCCGCGGACCTTTTTCTGGCTCCTCCGGCGTAGCGTCGTGGCCACTTTCGACGATGGGTGTTTCGGCATCGCCAAAGGCGCCGCTTATTCCGCGCTGCTCTCGTTTTTTCCGGTCCTCGCCTCCGCCGCCGCCATTCTGGTCGAGACGCGCGCCCAGTTCGTCTCCCGCATCCTCGAGAGAGTCCTGTCGCAGATTGTGCCTCCGGGCACGGAAGAGCTGGTGGTCGAGCAGTTCCGCTCCACCGCTTCGCGCCCTCTCATGCTGCTGATGGTGGCGGGCGTGATTTCGGTGTGGGCGGCCTCCGGCGTCATCAAGAGCCTCATCGAAGGCTTTCAGGCGGCCTATCGCGTTCCGCGCAACCGCGGCTTTGTGCGGCAGAACGCCGTGGCCATCGCCCTGGTGCTGCTGTCCGCGGCCCCGCTGATCTGCGCTTCGCTGCTGATCTTGTTCGGCAACCAAGCGGAGCGGGCCGTGCTCAACTGGCTGAAGGTGGATCCGGTTTTGAATCCGCTGGCCTCAACCTGGCAGTGGCTGAGCCGCATGGCGCGGTACGCCGTGGCCTTCGTTACCACGGTAATGGTCACCGCCGTCCTCTACTATTTCGGACCCTACCGGGAGCAGCGATGGCGTTACGTATGGCCGGGCGCCACGCTGGCCACGGTGCTCTGGCTGCTGGCGACTTCCGGATTCGCCTGGTATGTCCGCCACATTTGGCATTACAACGTGATGTACGGCTCCGTGGGCGCCGGCATCGCGCTGCTGGTGTGGATGTACCTGATCTCCGCCATCGCCCTGGTGGGCTGCGAATTCAACGCCGAATACGAGCGCAGCAGCTAACGAGCAATGAGCCCCAGGAGGCTGGCGGCCGCGTCCGGGCCACAGGAAACGGCCAAGCGCACGGTGCGATCTTCGCGGCTGATCCGGATGGAGTGGATCAGCGCCACCAGATCCGGCTGGTGTGCATTGGCAGCGGCGGTGAGCGAGAGGATGGCGCGCAGGTTCTCTTCGAACTCGCGCCCGGCTTCCGCGGTGCGGCCGACGGCCGTGGCCTCGATCTCGATCCGGGAGTCAATCCGGGCGGCGATGGCCGCGTACTCCGTGTCGCGCAGGAGCCGGTTCAGATTGGCGGCGTTGCCCGAAACGGGAAGGGCGACGCCGCCCCGCGCCACCATCCAGATCTGCTTGCCGTCCGCGAGGGATGCGGCACGGGCGAGGAGATCGGGCGCGCCATCGCGGCCGGTTTTGCGCTGCGCGACAGCCGCACGGACGGAGTCAGGCGACCCGGTGACGGCCAGGCCGGGTGCGACCAGCGTAGCGCCCGGCGGCGCTTCGCGGAAGCGCCCGCGTGCGATGGCGAGGAGGTCCCTGCCATGCGAGGCCAGGAGCAGGTACCCGGCGTCGCGGAGCGGCTCGGCGAACGCCCGCACGGCCGGCGGGAGTTTCGGATAGACCGGGGAAGCGCGGAGCTCATCGAGGTTGAGGCCGGCGAGGAGCAGCGTATCCGCGGGGATCGACGACGCCATGTCGCGACTGACGCCGGCCGGTGCATTGAGGGAGCGGCACGCGATAGCGGCGGCAGCCAGAGCAACCAGCGCCGCGAAGCGGGAAAACATGGAGCGGGAGACGGGGATCGAACCCGCGACCAACAGCTTGGAAGGCTGTGACTCTACCACTGAGTTACTCCCGCTCTTCCGCTTCCATTCTACCAGCGCTTGCCGCCCACCGCGCAATGCTCGTACAGTAAGGTTTGCACGAAATGAGCATCGCCGCGGCCGTGCTGGAGACCCTCCGCGCCGAAGCCGCCAATCACGGCGGCGCGCGCGTGGCCCGTGCCGGTCTGCGTATCGGCGAACTCTCGGGCGTGGAGCCGGAATCGCTGCGCTTCTGCCTCGAGACCCTGGTCTCCGGCAGCGACCTCGATCCCCTCGCCTTCGATTTCGAACTCTGCCCCTGGACCCGCCGCTGCCGCGGTTGCGCCGCCGAATTCCGCGTGCTGGATTGGAACCCCGCCTGCTCCGCGTGCGGCTCGTCCGACACCGAGGCCGCCGGGGGTGATCAAATGGAATTGACGTACCTGGAACTGGAGGAGCCCTGATGCGCGTACCCCTCGCACGCAAGGTTCTCAATGAAAACGACCGCATCGCCGCTACCTTGCGCGAGCGGTTTCAAAACCACGGCGTGTTTTGCCTGAACCTCATCAGCTCGCCCGGCTCCGGCAAGACTTCGCTGCTGGAGCGCACGCTCGAAGGCTTCGGCCCGGAGCGCCGCATCGCCGTGCTCACCGGCGACATTCAGACCGATAACGACGCACGCCGCCTCGAGCATTTCGGATTCCCCGTGCGCCAGATCTCGACCGGCGGCGCCTGCCATCTGGACGCCCGCATGGTGGAGCGCGCCCTGGCCGGCTGGCCCGTGGAAGACCTCGAGATTCTGTTCCTCGAAAACGTCGGCAACCTGGTCTGTCCCACCAGCTACGATCTCGGCGAAGATGCCCGCGCCGTGCTGTTGAGCGTCACCGAAGGCGAGGATAAGCCGCTCAAATACCCGGCCACCTTCCACCACGCCGACCTGATGGTCCTCAACAAGATCGACCTGCTGCCTTACGTTCCGTTCCAGGCCGAGGTAGCTAAAGAAAACGCGCGCCGCGTGCAGCCCGGCATCGAAATCGTGGATGTCTCCTGCACCACCGGCGAGGGGATCGACCGCTGGCGCGCTTGGTTAGATCGTCACCTATGAGCCAATTCCCGGTTTTCAATGCCCTCGTCTTCGCCGTCCTCGGCGTCCTGGTTTTTGTGATCGCCTTGGCCATCGTGGCGAAACTGGCGCCGTTCCATGTCTGGAAGGAAATTGTACAGGAGCGCAACCTAGCCGCGGCCATCCTCGCCGGAGCCGTGGCACTGGGCCTGTGCTGGATCATCGCCTCCGCGATGCATTAATTAGCGGCGAGCGAACTCCGCCGCCTCGCGCATCCAACCAAGCGCTCGCAGGATCTGCGGCACATCCTCGTAACCGTAGGACAGTCGAAGCTGCCGCTGGCCTCGGGCCGCCAGATCGCCTCGCGGGTGGACGCAGTATTCGCCCGGAATGTACATCACGCGAGGATGGCGTTTACCTGCCGGGCCGTCCACCACCGCGTTGCCCGTGGTGCGCGTCAGAAACCGAAAGAAGGCCGAGCGCGGGTGAGTCTCGACATCCCGAAACGTCAGGTAGTAATAGAAACCCGCACTGCCGCCGCGGCACTCCTCGAGGAATGGTCCCAGGCTCCGCTCGATCCCATCCCTTACCGCTACCGCCTTCTCACGGTAGCCCGCATTCACCGCCCGCAGTTGCTCCGCGATGCGCCGGTCGAGCAGAAAGCTGGCCATCTCCTGGACGAAGAGCGGCGCGCTGAAACCGGCATCGCTGGTCTTCTGTACCATGGCATTCATCAGCGGACCGTCGGGACCCAGCAGATACCCGATCCGCAGCCCCGGCGCCAGCACTTTTGAAAGGGTGCCGATCTCGTACGCAATCCCCAGGTCGTCTTCGCACAGGACCGAAACGAATGGTTCGGCTCGCGGGTCGTGCAGCAGCAGCTCATAAGCCAGGTCGTAGAAGATCGGAATCCGCCGCCCCTGCTCGCGCGACAGTCTGGCCGCCACCTCGAGCAACGCCCGCCGCCGCTGGTTCGACAGGATAGTGCACGACGGATTGTTGACCGTGACCGCGTAAAAGAAAACGATCCGCTCCACGGCGCCGCCCAGCGCCCGCAGCTTTCGCTCGATCGCCGCCAGGCCGATCCCCTCTTCATCCTCGGGAACGGCGAGCACTTCAAAGCCCTTGCGTTCGAGGGCGTTGGAGTAGATGTAGTACATGGGGTCGGAGGTGACGACGATGCCCGGCGCGACCACCTCCGCCAGCCCCTCCAGGATACTGGTGGCGCCGCACGGGCCGATGATCAGACGCTGGCGCGCCACGGTGGCCTCATCCAGCCCTCCGATTCGCATTCCGGTCAGGAACCGGCGCAGAGATTCGACCAGGTTCGCCGAGCCGTCCGGCCCGCCATAATTGAACGCCTGTCTGTACTTCACGCCGTCATTGGCCACGGCCTGCATGGCTTCCGTGAGGCAGGCCACCGGAATGGTCCTCTCGTTCACGTATCCGATGCCCAGGTTGATGTCCACGCCGTCGCGAAAGTCGCTAGCGAACTCCGCCATCATCCGGTTGACGGGAGATGGTTGCGCCGACGCCTGGCCATATGGGGACAGGTGAATCTGCATGGGATATTCCTACTCTAAGACCGCTTCGATCAGCGTCGGGCCGGCCCGGCTTACGACCGCGCGGAACTGGGTCACAAATTCGTCCGCTGTGGTCGCGCGAGTGGCCGGAACGCCCATCCCTTCCGACAGCCGCACCCAGTCCAGGTCCGGCCGGCTGATATCGACCATGTCGTCGGCCATCGGGCCCATTTCACCGGCGCCGGTCCTTTGCATCTCGATATCCAGAATCCGGTAGCGGCGATTCGCCAGGATCACGGTCACCACATCCAGCCGCTCCCGTACCATGGTCCACAGCGATTGCAACGTGTACATGCCGCTGCCGTCGGCTTCAAGCGCGATCACCTTCCGATCCGGGCAAGCCAGCGCGGCGCCGAGAGCCACCGGCAGGCCTTGACCGATGGCTCCTCCCGTGACGGGCAGAAGATCGTAGCTCGCCGCCGAAGATAAGTGCCGTAAAATGGCTTCGCCGGAGGAGACCATCTCGTCGGAAAGGATGGCTCCCTCCGGCAGCAGACTGGCCAAGGCCCGGCCAATCGTATCCGCCGTCAGGCTGGCGCCTTCGGGCAGCGCCGGCCGCGATATCTGCGAGACCGGCGGTTCAATGCGTCCGACGCCGCATGCCTCGACGAGCGCTTCCAACGCCTCCGTGCCGTTGGCCTCGATCGGCGCCAGCACGTGGAACGCGCAATCCTCCGGCGCCAGGAAGCTCCGCCGCCCCGGGTACCCGAAGAAGGAAACCGGCGGCTGGCTTTCCACCAGGATGAGATGTTTCAGCCCCGCCAGCATAGGCTCGGCGACCTCCGGGAAGTACGCCAGCCGCTGCGGGGTAAACCTTCCGCCTCCGCACGCCATTCTGGCGGCGTAGCGGTTGGCAAACACCCGTACCCCAGTGCCGCCCGCCAGTCGTCCCGCCGCCGCGCGTCCCGGCTCCAACAGCGCGCCGCCGCCGAGTAGCAATCCGGCAGGCTCCCCGGATCGCAAAATTCGAGCCGCTTCGCGGACGCACTCCGCCCCAGGTCCCGCTGCCGCCGAGCCCAGAGGGCGCCCCGGTTCGCCGCCATCGCTCCAGGAAAAATCGGCGGGCACAATCAGGGTCGCCACTTGCCCCGGAGGTGCGCACGCAGCGTGGATGGTGGCCGCTGCCGCCTCGCCCATATCCTGCGCCTGTTCCAAGGTTCGGACATATTCCGAAACCGGGCGCGCGAATGCCTCGATATCGGCGGCCAGCGGTGCGTCGCAGCGCAAGTGCCCCGTGGTGTGCTGCCCCACGATGCTCACCACCGGCGACCGCGCCTTCCGCGCGTTATGAAAGTTGCTGAGGCCGTTGGCCAACCCAGGCCCCAGGTGCAACAGCGTGGCGGCGGGCCGCCGCAACATGCGCGCGTAGCCGTCCGCCGCGCCCGAACACACTCCCTCGAACAGGCACAGCACGCCTCGCATCCCCGGGACGCGGTCCAGCGCCGCTACGAACTGCATCTCGGACGTCCCCGGGTTCATGAAACACGTATCGACTCCATGCGCCAGCAGGGTTCTCAGAAGACACTCGGCGCCGTTCATTGTGTAAGCACCGCGCCGTTCAACCTCGATCGAAAGCCAGGGGAGCCATCCACTGTAAGTTGCGGTCCGTGTTCGAGTGCAAGCGGTACTTCCGGACCACGGCAGCAATCTTCTCGCCCCGAATCTCGATCTTCGAGATATCGTAGTTGCCGATGCCGACCTGCTCGCAATATTGCAGGTAGCCCACCCAGCGTGGGTCGATGCCCATGGCTTCGACTCCCACGCGATCGGCAGCCACCCAATCCAGCGAGGCGATGGCGATGCGGGAAGGAACCGGCGTCCCGGATACCGGGCCATCCCCTTCCATGCCCTCCAGGCCGTCAATCACCGTGGCGCCCCAGAACGGAGCCAGTTTCTGCGCCGTCAAACAGAGGTTGTAGTTCATCAGGTGAGGGCCCAGCGGGGGCTGCTGCATCCCTGTGTGGAACTTCATTTTGTCGCTCCACCTGTCCTGGCCGGTCACGCTGCCCGGCGTGGCGCTTGGGCTGTGCAGCGGAGAGGCCATCACCAGGTTCTTCACGCCCATTGTCGCCACCACGCAATCGTGCGTCTTCAGTATCGACGCGCCCAGGATAAATGCATCGGGGTCCATCAGACGCGCGGCCAGCCGGACCGGGAACATCTGCAGATTGGTGTCGATCAACGGCGCGGTTACGTACTTCCCTTCCCGATTGAGGTCGATAAGCTCCACTTTCAACGTCCGATATTCCGCGATCGCCTGCCGGTACTTGAAATTGTCGAAGCCCTCCATGGTGTTGCCGGAGGAGGCCTCGGCGATGACCACCGGCCCCTTGAACCGCGGCTCCAGGTAGTCCAGGATGCCGCGCAGCGTGTCGGCGTGCGTGGCCGCCAGTTGCTTTACGTTGCTGGTGAGGTTGGGCTTGATGAGGACGTACTTCTTGCGTTTGAGCGCCGGCGCCAGTTCCTGGTCAATGGCCATCAGCGACTCATAGATGAGCTTCCGGCGGTCCTCGCCCCGGACCAGGGACACCACCGAGCGGGTTGCGGCCGGCGTGACCGCGGGCAACGGCAGCGGAACCGTCGGTTGAGGCGGCTGCTGTGCGCGCAAGAAGCGGACCCTCGCGGGCGTCACGGACCCAATGGCAGCGATCCGAAGCAGGTTCCTTCGTGAAACGGACTTCATCATCCTAATATATCAGCCTGACCGCTAGCCCAGCCCGGCGAGCCGGTTGAGCCCGTTCACGTACGCTTTGGCGCTGGCCTCGATCACGTCCGTGGAAGCGCCTCGCCCCAACATCTTCCGGCCTCCCTGCTCGAGCTGCACCGTCACCTCGCCCATCGCCTCCGTGCCGCTGGTCACGGCGCGAATCTCATATCGCACCAGTTTAGCCGTGCTCTTGGTCACCGCGGAAATGGCCTTGCACACGGCGTCTACCGGGCCGTCTCCAATCGCAGCGCCTTCTCTGACTTCATCCTTCATACGGATCCTGACGGTGGCCGTGGGGATTGCGGACGTGCCGCTGTAGCTATGCAGATACTCCAGCCGGTACATGTCCGGAACCGGATGAATCTCATCGTGGATAATGGCGACCAGGTCCTCGTCGAAGACTTCCTGCTTCTTGTCCGCCACCGCCAGGAATCGCTGGTAGGTCTGATCCAATTCCTCCCGCGTCAGTGCGTATCCGAGTTTCGTGAGGCGATCTTTGAGGCCGTGACGCCCCGTGCGCGCCGTCAGCACCACGCGGCTTTCGGCAAAGCCCACGTCTTCCGGGCGCATGATCTCATAGGTCTCCCGCTCCTTCAGAAACCCATCCACGTGGATTCCCGAGCTGTGCGAAAAGGCGTTGCCTCCCACCACTGCCTTGTTGGGCGGAACCATCATTCCGAGCATGTCGGACACCAGGCGGCTGGTGCGTACAAACTCGCGGGCTTCAATATCGGTGTGTACCTTGAAGTAGTCGCGGCGCGTGCGCAGGGCCATCACCACCTCTTCCAGCGCCGCGTTGCCGGCCCGCTCGCCGATCCCATTGATGGTGCCTTCCACCTGGCGCGCCCCATTCCAAACGCCCGCCAGCGTATTGGCCACCGCCAGCCCCAGATCGTCATGGCAGTGGACGCTGATGGTCGCCCGGCCGATATTCGGCACCTTCGCCCGGATGGCCCCAATCAGCGGGCCATATTGCTCCGGCACGGCATAGCCCGTGGTATCGGGAATATTGATGACCGTGGCTCCGGCCTCGATGGCCGCCTCGATCATTTCGAAGAGGTAGGCCTGATCGGCGCGGCCGGCGTCTTCCGCGTAGAACTCCACATCCTCCACAAACTCCCTGGCGAGCTTGACCGCTTCGACCGCCATTTCGACAATTCTGACCTTCTTCTCGCCCAGGGTCTTGCCGTACTTTTCGTCCCTGAACTTCCCCATGATGTGAATATCCGAGACGCCGATCCCGGTGTGAATGCGCGGCCGTTTGGCTTCGGCCAGTGCCTTGCCGCACGCCTCGATATCGCTGGCCACGGCTCGGGACAAAGCGCAGACCGTGCAACCCTCCAGCTCGCGCGCGAGCAGCCGAACGGCCTCGAAGTCTTCCGGCGAAGACGCCGGATAACCGGCCTCGATGATGTCAACATTCAACCGGGCCAACTGCCTGGCGATGGTCAGTTTCTCCCGGCTTCCGAGGCGGGTTCCGGCGGCTTGCTCGCCGTCCCGCAGCGTGGTATCGAATATGGCAACTTTTTCGGACATCGTGCACTCTCACAAGAGATTCAGGGATTCTTAGCGGCTTGTTCCCGCCTCTACCTCTATAATCCGATTTTCATGCAGCGACCGCGTGGCCGCCAGACTGATTCGCATCGCCGCCACGGCGTCCGCTCCCGTCACTGCCGGCTCCCCACCATGTTGAACCTTGTCCACGAAATCCTGTATCTGGGCCAGGTAGGCGCTTTCAAACCGTTCCATGAAGTAGGGAACGACATCGTGGGTGATGCCTTCCTTGGTCATCACTAGGATCGGTGTCTGCCGGTGATAGCCAATCTGTAGCGAGCCTTTGGTCCCCCAGATCTCGGCGCGAATGTCGTACCCGAAAACCGCATTCCGGCTCAGGTGCACGGCGCCCAGCGCACCGCTCTCGAAAATCATGTTGATGATCGCGTTGTCGATATCGCCCACCGATTTCATCTCGGGATAAGCCAGCGTGCAACCGACCGCATACACGCTCCTCACGTCCCCCATGTACATCCGCGCCACGTCGAAATCGTGGATGCCCATGTCGGCGATCAAGCCGCCGCTCACTTTGGGATCGCAGAATTCGAGCGGCGGGCGAAACGGGTCGCGCGAGGTCGAAGTCAGCACCACGGGAGTGCCAATCACTCCCGCTTCAATCTGCTTCTTCGCCGCCACATACCCGGCATCGAACCGCCGTTGAAAGCCCGGCTGAAAAAACACGCCCGCGGCTTCCACCGTTTCGAGCATCTCCCGCGCTTCCTCGAGCGACATGGCGATGGGCTTCTCGCAAAAAACCGCCTTCCCATTCCTGACGGCGTCGAGGACCACTTCCTTGTGCGTGCTGGTGGAAGTCACCACTGCTACGGCTTCCACG
Source organism: Bryobacteraceae bacterium (assembly GCA_049515735.1). Classification (GTDB taxonomy): domain Bacteria; phylum Acidobacteriota; class Terriglobia; order Bryobacterales; family Bryobacteraceae; genus Fen-178. The sequence goes on along the minus strand of JBEKTU010000021.1, from coordinate 13,360 downwards.
TCTGGATCGGCCAGCAAATCCTGGTGGCTCCGGTACCATTTGGGAACATCGAATTCCCGGGCGAATTGTTCGGCCAGCTCCGCCTTTTGGTCCGCCACCGCCACCAGCCGCGCGTTGGGGACGCGTTGCGCCAGATCCTGCGCATACACCCGCCCCAGCCTTCCCAATCCAATCGCTCCGACGTTCAGACGGCCTGCCATGCCTATGATCTCCTTTCGTAGATTTCCGTCAGTTTCACCGGCCGGTTCTCTCGCACCGATTTCGCGGCCGCCAGCCCGATCACCACGGCCATCAGTCCGTCGTTCCCATTCACCGGCGCCGGCCGGTGGTGCCGCACCGCATCCACGAATGCCTCCATCTCTTTCAAATAGGATTCCGTATAGCGGTCCATGAAGAAATCGAGCGGCAGGGCCGAGTGAGTGCCTTCCCGGTCCAGGCGGACGTGGTTGTCGTGGGTGTTGTTCTTCACCGCGATCATGCCCTCGGAACCGAACACCTCCACGCGCTGATCGTACCCGTAGACGGCCTTGCGGCTGTTGTCGATCGCTCCCAGCGCGCCGTTCGCGAACGTCAGCGTCACCATCACCGTGTCCCAGTCGCCGGCGCTCTGGAATACCGGGTCCACCAGCACGTCGGCTCTGGCGTAGACTTCGGTGACGTCGCCCATGAGGTACCGGGCCATGTCGAAATCGTGGATGGTCATATCCAGAAAGATTCCGCCCGATGCCCGGATGTAGGTTTCGGGCGGCGGCGCCGGGTCGCGGCTGGTGATTCGCAAGATATGCGGCTCGCCGATTTTTCCCGCCTTGACCGTATCGTGCACCTTCAAAAAATTGGGATCGAAGCGCCGGTTGAAGCCCACCATCAACTGGACGCCGCGTTTTTCAACCTCTGCGTTGATGGTGACAATCTTCTCGATGGAGAGGTCGATGGGCTTTTCGCAGAAGATGTGTTTGCCCACGGCCGCGGCGTCCAGAATCACCTGGTAGTGGGTGTTGGTGGGCGTGCAGATGGCCACCGCATCCACCTCCGGAAGTTCCAGTACCTGCCGGTAATCTGGAAATGTTTTTCCGACATTCAACTTTGCCGCCACCGCGGCCAGCTCGTCCGGGAATACATCGGCCAGGGCTACCACCTCCGTCCCCGGAATTCGGCTCGCCAGGTTTCCGGCGTGGATCTTCCCAATGCGGCCCACTCCCAAAACACCAAATCGAAGTTTTTTGTTGGTCACGATTTCCTTTCTCCCTTCTCGCCAGCCCGCTTCCGCACCACGTCCACCCACACTGCGGCCACAATCACCAGCCCGATCACCACCGTCTGCCAGTAGGCCGATACGTTCATCAAGTTCAGGCCGTTGCGCAGCACTCCCATGATCAGGGCGCCCACCAGCGTGCCTCCCACCGTGCCCACGCCGCCGAAAAAGCTCGCGCCGCCGATGATCACGGCCGCAATCGAATCCAGCTCGCCGCCTATGCCGGCCAGCGGAAAGCCGGAGTTCATGCGGCCCGCCAGCACAATCGCCCCCGCCGCCGCCGTCACCCCGCTCAGCGCGTACACCAGGATCAGCCGCGCGTCCACCGGAACGCCCGACAGCAGCGCCGCCTGCGGGTTGCCGCCGATCGCGTAGATATCGCGGCCCACCGTGGTGCGCGTCAGAAAGACATGAAACACCACGCAGAACACCACCACCACGATCACCGGCGCTGGAATCCAGCCCACCGATCCTGCCCCCCAGAAACGAAACCCGGAGGGCAGCTCCGAAATGGGGAATCCGCCACAAATCACCAGCGCCAGGCCGCGCGCCACGTTCATCATGCCCAGCGTCGGGATGAACGGATGCGGCAGGTGCAGCTTGGTCAGCAGCAAGCCGTTGATGCTACCCAGCGCGCCGCCGATCCCCAGCGCGGCCAGCACCGCCAGCGCCGGCGGCACGCCCGCTTTCAGCAGCAGCGCCACCAATACGCAGCAAAGCCCCAGAATGGAGCCCACCGACAGGTCGATTCCGGCGGTGATAATCACCACCAGTTGTCCGAGGGAAAGCAGCGCGTTGACGGCCGACTGCCGGAACACGTTGATCAGGTTGTCGAAGGTCAGGAAGTGATCCGAGAGCGTCCCCAGCACGGCGCACAGCGCCAGCAGGCCCAGCAGCGGGCCGAAGCGCCGCAGCAGCGCCGCCGGGCTCACTGGGCGCCTCCCGTTGCCATGTGCATGATCCGTTCCTCGGTGGCCTCCGCGCGCGTCAGTTCTCCGGCGATCAGCCCGCGGTGCATCACCACAATGCGGTCCGCCAGGCGCAAAAGCTCCTCCAGTTCGGAGGAGGCCACCAATACCGCCGCGCCGCGGCTGGCAAGCCCCCGCACCAGGTCGTAGATCTCCGCTTTCGACCGCACATCGATGCCGCGCGTGGGCTCATCCAGCAAAAACACGCGTGCCCCCGCGTACAGCCATTTCGCCAGCACCGCCTTCTGCTGGTTGCCGCCGCTCAAGTACACCACGCGCTGATCGAGCCCGGCGGCCTTGATGCGCAACTCGCCAAGCAACTGCCCGGCCGCCTGCCTTTCCCGCGCGGCGCGGATAAACCACCGGCCACGGCCGCTGGCCAGCGCGATGTTCTGGTGCAAGGTCGCCCCCAGTACCAGGCCCTTGGCCTTGCGGTCGTCAGGCACCAGCGCCATGCCGTGCCGGATGGCGTCGAGCGGCGTCCGCACCCTCACCGGCCGGCCGTTCACAAAAACCTGTCCGGTCTGCCGGCCGGCCCCGAACAGCCACTCCAGCAGCTCCGTCCGCCCCGCGCCGGCCAATCCCGCGAACCCCACCACCTCGCCCCGGCGCACCGCGAAACGGACCGGCCCCTCGACGCGTATGGCCTCTTCGCCCTCCAGTGCGGCGGCCTCGGGCGCCACATGCTCATTCAGCTCGGTTCCCACCATGGCCCGCACCAGGTCGCCCAGGCCGGCGCCGGCCACTTCCGTGGTCAGCACGCGCTGGCCGTCGCGCAGCACCGTCACCTGATCGGCCACCTGGAAGATCTCTTTCAGCCGGTGCGAGATGAAGATCACGCTGACGCCGCGCTCCCGCAGGTTTCGAATCGTCCGGAACAGGGCCGCCGCGTCCTGCTCCGCCAGCGGCGCGGTGGGCTCGTCCATGATGATCAGCCGGGCGCGGAACGCCAGCGCGCGGGCGATCTCCACCAGTTGCCGCTCGGCCAGGCTCAGGTCCGCCACCAGCCGCCGCGGGTCGATCGAGTGCCCCAATCCGTTCAGCAACTCGCGCGCCCGGTCGTAAATCTCGCGCCAGCGCACCCAGCCGCCCCCGGCCGGGTGACGGCCCAGGAAAATGTTTTCCGCCGCGCTCAACTGGGGCGCCAGCGCCAGTTCCTGGTGCACGAAAGTAATGCCCAGCTCCTGCGCCTCGCGCGGTCCCCGCAGCCGCACGGGTTGCCCGTCCCACAGCATCTGCCCTGCATCCGCGCTCACGATGCCGCTGATGATGTTCATGAGCGTCGACTTGCCGGCGCCGTTCTCCCCAACTAGCGCATGCACTTCCGCCGTGCGCACCTCGAAGTCCACAGCCTCGAGCACCCTGACGCCGCTGAACCATTTCGAAATGCCCCGCAGTTCCAGAAGCTGCTGCAAATGTGTTTAGAATAACATGCCTCAAATATGCCCCATTTCTGGAGTAAAATGATGCATATCAACGTCTGTATCAGAGGGGACCATGCCATGACACAAAACCTCGACCTGTGGGACGATTTTGTCGCCGCCCGCTACCGTCCCGGAAAATCCGAAGACGAATTCCGCAATTACTCGCCCGATACCACCCCCGCCGTGGCTGAGTTCTATCGCCAGAATCACGCCCAACAGACGGTCGAGTTCGTCCGTGCCAAGAGAGCTCAATACCTCACCTTAGAGCGTGGCAAGAAAAGCATCTGGGAAGCCGCCGAGTACCTCGACACCCTGGTCGACGACAGCGATCCCGATACCGACCTGTCCCAGACCGACCACCTGCTGCAAACCGCCGAGGCCATCCGCCGCGACGGCCACCCCCGCTGGTTTGTCCTCGCCGGCCTGGTTCACGACTTGGGCAAAGTGCTATGCCTCTACGGCGAGCCGCAGTGGGCAGTGGTGGGAGATACCTTCCCCGTGGGCTGCGCCTGGTCGGACCAGATCGTGTTTCCCGAGTACTTTGCGGCCAACCCCGGCAGCCGCGTGCCGGAATACCAAACGCCGTGCGGGATTTACGAACCCCATTGCGGCCTCGATAAAGTCTGCCTGTCCTGGGGACACGACGAGTACATTTATCACGTCACCCGGAACTACCTGCCCGAGCCGGCGCAATACATGCTGCGCTATCACTCCTTCTACCCCGCCCACAAGCATGGCGCTTACCGCCATCTCATGAACGCGCATGATGAGCAGATGTTCGAATGGGTGCGGAAGTTCAACCCGTACGATCTGTATTCCAAGGGCCGGGAACGCCCCAACCTCGAACAGGTCAGACCGTACTACGAAGACCTGGTGGCCGAGTTCTTCCCCGCGCAACTTGACTGGTAGCTTAACCCCCCACCACCACTTTGTCGGTCGCCAGGTTCTCGTAATCGTCTTGGACGCGCACCGCGATAGTGTGCTCTCCCGGCCCGGCGTCGATGGTCACATCGTAATCCAGGTCCAGCGAATCCGAGAGCTTGGTCACCGGCTCGACCACCGTCCATTCGCCGCCATCCAGCGAATACTCGGCCTTAGTGATGTTATTCAGCGCGTCCGCGGCGTGCCAGCGGACTTCCAGCTTGCCGCCGGCGCGCGTGGCGGCCAGGCCGGTGATTTTCGGAGGCGTGTTGTCGATCCAGAACGCGTCGCTCTCCATGCGCGCGGTCAGCGCCTCCGAGGGCGGATTGCTGGGCGCATCCGACGCCGTGATGCGCAGATGGTACTCGCCGTCCGGAAAGGCCGTGGAATCCCACGAGATGTATTTCTCCGCCACCCGGTCCTTCAGCAGCTTCCACTCCGTTTCGTTGGCGCCGCGGATTTCCACGGTGTAGATCAGGGTATCGCCGTTGGGGTCCGACGCCAGCCAGCGCGCGCCCATATACCCCTTGGCGAGCTGCATGGCCGGCGTGGTGGTGGTGGTGTCGAGCGAAATCGCCGGCGCGCCGCCCGCCGGGCGTCTTCCCAGGGGCGGCAGGCTGAGCGTCTGCTGCGTGAAAAGCAGCGGCGTTACGGGCGTCGGGAATTTGTAATTGGGCGGCGTCATCTCGATCTCTTCGATGCGCGGCTCGACGTTCTTCGGCAGGTACGCCAGGTCCACCGATTCCAGCTCCGGCGAATGCCCCGAGCCATCGGCCGTGAGCGTGGCCTTCCACTGGACGAACCGCGCGGCCGGAGAACTCACGCGGCCGCCCGCCGGCGCTGTGATGGGCGGCGAGAAAGGGCTCCAGTTCTTCTGCGGCTGATCCAGGTTGCCGCTGTGCGCGGCGATGGCCACCTGGCCGCCGTTCAAATTGGCCTCGAAGCTCAGCCTGCCCCACAAGGAATACATGCCGGCGTCGAAAACGTCGCTCTCGACAGTGCCCTCGCGCTCCACGCCCGGACCGATCTCATACACCTTGCCGACGTTGCCGGTCGCCGCCAAAAGACGGCCTTCCCGGCCCGCCTGAAACGCGGTGACCTGAGTGGCCGGCACCGTCACCAGCGCCGTCCAGAGCGTGGGGGATTCGATCCGGTATACATTGCCCTTGTTCCCCGTGCCCAGCACCGCGCGGCCCGAGCCATCGAACGCGATGGCGTACACTATGTCCTGCACGTGGCTCCAGATCCGCCGCGGATTGCCGTTGGTCTCGATGCGGTACACTTCGCTGCCTCCGCTCACGCCCGCGGGCGTCCCCAGCGAAACCGGCAGTTGCGAAGGTGGCCGGGCTACGCTGGCCGCGGGAGTTCCCGGCGGATTCACCGTGACGGTTGCCGGCGCGGGCGTTGGCGTAAGCGGCGCGGGCACAGGCGCTGGCGCAGCCGCCTGCTTGGGGCCAACGGCCGCCGCATAGATCGTGCCGTCGCGCGCCACCGCCACCGCCGTCACTTCCCGCTTGGGCGTCTGGTAGAGCACGAAACCCTCGCCGGCCGGCGATACCCGCACCACCAGGCCGCCGGGTTCGGTCCCCACAATCGCGTTGCCGCTCGCATCGATGGTCATCGAACGCACGTGCGTCTCATCGCTCTTGAAGAACACCCTGCCTTTGCCGTCGGGCGTGACGCGGTGGATCTCGCCGGGATCGCCGGTGGCCACCAACAGGTCTCCCTGGCTATCGAATGTCAGCGCCCAGATGTATTTCGACTTGGGATCGTAGAACACCTCCGGCTTGCCGCTGACGGCGATGCGGTAGACCTTGCCGTCCGGCGAAGTTGCCGCATAGACCCGGTCCTTGGAATCGACGGCAATGGCGTGAATCTCCAGCGCGTCCAGGTCCGCCAGCAGCTTGCCCTTGCCATCCGGCGGAATGCGGTAGAGCTTGGCGCCGTTGCCGCCGCCAGCGTAGAGGTTGCCCTTGGAATCCTGCGCCAGCGCCCATAAGTAGGCTGAAGAGGTATCGAACAGTTCCCCCGAGCGCGGCGCCAGGGTAAGCTGGCCATCGCTGCGCAGCGACAGGTTCTTGACGATGCCCTTTTCGAAATCCGCGAACTCGCCCTGCGACCATGTGCGCGTTTGCCCGGCGATAAGTGCGCCCACAGGCAGGCACAAGAGCATGAACTTACTCAAACAGTTAGTCATTTGAAATTAGTGGTCAGTTACTTCACGTGGATGCGCAGCGAGTAGCTGCCGCTCACTACGTAATCGAACGGCAGGGCCATCTGCTCCGTCGCCGTCTCCGGCGACGTGAACAGCGAACGGTTCGACGCCCGCCCCGCCTGCATCACGTTCAGCACCGAGGCCGGCAGGCTCGGCAGCGTCTTGTCGTCGTAATATGCCGTAGGGCTCGATTCCACCAGCGAGACGTACAACTTGTTGTTGGTGCGCTCCTGGTTGAGGAGGGAAACCGTCCCCGGCAGGTCGATAAACCGGTTCATCATTCCAGCCATGTTCTGCATCCGGTTTACGGTATCGGCGTCGCTGAGCAAAATGCGGTGATCGCCCTTGGCCAGGCCGGGCGGAATCTTCACTTTGAATTCGCGCTGCAACGGCTCGCCGCGATACGGCCGCAGGAAGACCTTCACCGGGACCTCGTCGCCGGCCTGCACCTCGGGATTCGCCACCCAGGCGTTCTCGATGGCCGCCACGCGGCGCTCCGGCAGCAGGTCCACCGTCACCGTCACCCGCGTCACGTCGGGAGGGTTCACGTTGTTCAGGTAGAGCCGGTTGAGCTTCTCGCCGAACCAGCCAGCCAGCATCAGCGGCGCCGGCATGGGCATGTCGCCGGAAGCCTGCATGGTGGAGAGCGACACGTTCCGCTGGCCGGTCAGCTCCACCTTCCCGTTCAGGCGGTAGGTGGCTTCATCCACGAATTCGTTGAGGCCGGAAATGGAATTGTAGAGGGTCAGCATCATGAGGTAGGGCGTCCACTTCTGCTGCACGAAAATGTTGAAGTGAAAATCCTTCTCGCCGCGGACGGCCTCCTTCGCATCGAGCGACCGCACCTGCATGGTGACCGGAATCATGTCCGACCGCGCTCCCAGCACGCCCATAATGCCGCTATGGCGGTCCTGGTGGAGCGATCCCACGATGTCGGTGGCGTTGGCGAACTTGTTGGGCTGATAAGACGAGGAGAGCGTCATCAGCACCTCGCCCTTGCTCATGGGCATATCGACCGGGCCGAGGTTGAAGAACGAGTGCCCGAAAGCCAGCACGCGCTTGCCGTCGTTGTACGTGACGGTTCCCAGCCCGGTGACGCCCATGTCGCCATTCACCAGCACGCCCGCCACGGCTTCCCCGGGGTTCAGCGAATGCTCCCAGCCGGCCGCGGGCTGGTTGGTATGGAGTGCCGCGCCCGCGCCTCCGCCCTGCGCCGCGGTGATGCCAAGCTGCTGGAACATGGGGCCGAATTCGCGCAATGTGCTCTCAGTGAAACCCGAGAAGACCAGCGGCGCCTCGATCGGAATCATCATGGGCGAGCCTCCAGCCGCCACAGGCTGCCCCAGCAACTCGCCGGGGACCGGTACTTCGGGACCGCGCGCCTGGAGTTTATCGGGCGTGCGCGCATCTTCCGGCCGGGAATGGTCGAAATCGTTGATCTCGAGCATCAGCTCGATGGGCGTGATCCCGCAGATGGCGTCCGGAGAGAACACGCTGAGCCGCAGCGCCACCGCGCCGACCAGTTTCCCGCCGACATACACCGGGCTGCCGCTCATGCCGCCCGCCACGTTAGTGCGGGTGGCCTTGCCTCCCATTTTGGCCAGGATGATATCCTGCCTTGGTCCCCACGCGTTCTTCCACAGGCCGACGATCTCCACCGGCACCGGCTCGGCTTCGGTGCCTTGAAAGACGGTCCAGGCGGTGCCCTTCATGCCCGGCTTGATTTCGCTCAGCCGCATGATTTCGACCTTGCCGGCCACAGGGCGCGGCAGAGGCGCATCGCCCGCGTGACCGGGCAGCGCAGCGGCCGCGAAGGTAAACACGATCGCGGCATTCCGTATGTTCATGGGGTCAACAACTCCAGTTGGTTCTATTGTACTATGCGCAGTGCCTCAGCTACCCTTGAACGCGAACCGGAGGAATCCATCGGTCCGCTTTGTGCATGGCGAGCGGTTCGCTTGGTTTCAATGTGGTGCGGATGAAAGGACTTGAACCTTTCACGGAGTTGCCCCCACTAGAACCTGAATCTAGCGCGTCTGCCAATTCCGCCATATCCGCACAATCGGGTGGCGACTCCATTTTTTCAGGCCGCGAAGCTGGAGCCAAATTGCGGAAAATCTATACCACCGGGTTTTGAAGGTTACCCAAGCTCCTTGGTTGGGAAGCCGCTATGCAACAGCTTCTCTGTGTCCTTCATGTCGCGCAACACCGCGAGCAATTTCAGAAACTCCTCCTGCGATAGCTGCGTCGTTTCCAACTCCAAGTCACCAGTCCTGAACTTGATCCGCCGGCCATTCCTTGAATCAATCCAACCCCGGACAGCTTGGTATATCAGGGTGGTCAAACTGGAGGATGCCGCCAATGTCAGGGCGCCGGCTATGGACTTTAGGAGCTCGGGGCTCATCGCTGTCGGCCGGTCGGGGTCGAAGGGTCCTCTTCCGGTCAGATGCGTGCTGTCATCTGTGCTTAACCCGACCATTGGCGACCAGCGCATTCCGGCTGGCTCCAGCCTGATTCCGAGCGGCTTCGTCATTTTCTCGACGACCCTGAGATTCTCCGGACGGACATCGGCATACGAAATCCACATTCTGAAACGGCGGTTCTCCTTAGCCGCGAACCCATGCAGAGTCCGGATCAGTTTCGACCCGTAACCAGTCCTTCTGAATTGCGGGCGGACAAAAAGCTCTTCGATATCCAGGCTGCCCTGCCGCTCAATCGCAAAGGCCCAGGCCATGCGGTCATCGTTCGCGTTTACGAATTCGAGACAACGCAGGACTGATCCGTCGTGTCTGTCGGTAGCCCCCCACCCGCGGACCTCTGGATCAGCAGGGTAAGGGGACTGCTCCGGCTGGACCGGGGGAAACATTCTCCATGCCTCCCACAAGATCGCGTCAAGCGTGGTGCCGCTTAGGTACCCATAGCCGTTGTCGCCCCATTGATCCCCCCAAGAATTCCAAAACCGAAACATGCCCATCGAGGAATCGTAAGTGTCAAGGGACACAACGTGATTGGCGAGTGCTACATCTTTGGAGGAAGGTTCGGGAATTCTGCCACCCAGAGGGCTGATCCAATGCTGGTTAATTTCAACGCTGACCAGCACGGGCTCTCCGTTGGCGACGATTTGCTCGCACTCAGAAACCGTTCGGACGCGTTTGTAGTAACCGATTCGAAACTTCTTCGCAATCGAATCGATGCCTGGAGGTTCAGCGGGTGGCCAGGCAGACGCGCGCCCATCGTATGGCCAAGCTTCTTCGGGTGGGGATCCCCACCCGCGATAGATCCTGAAGCCGGTGATTGGCCATACTCCGGTGGAGGGCTCGCCCGGAAAAGTTCCGTCGAGTTGCCGGCTACGAACAAAGTTGTACCTCCTGCTCGGCACGAATTGGCTCACAAAGACTCCTCATCCGATGACGAATTGCGGCTTCCAACCGACTCGGCACCGTAGGCACACAATGGTGGTCAGCCGACGGTTAACTGATTTCCGTAGGTCCCATCTAAATTACTCATTTTTAAGTGGTGCGGATGAAAGGACTTGAACCTTCACACCCTTGCGGGTACATGGACCTGAACCATGCGCGTCTGCCAATTCCGCCACATCCGCACGTCGGGTGGCGACTCCATTTTTTCAAACCGCGAAGCTGGAGTCAAATTGCGGAAACTCTATACCACGTCCACGCCCATGCTGCGCGCCGTGCCGGCCACCGAACGCATGGCCGCTTCCAGATCGAAGCAGTTCAGGTCCGGCATCTTGATCTTGGCGATCTCTTTCACTTGCTCCTGCGTGATCTTCCCCACCTTGTTCTTGTGCGGCTCGGCCGACCCCTTGGCCAGGTTCACCGCGCGCTTGATCAGCACCGGCACCGGAGGTGTCTTGGTGATGAAGGTGAAAGAGCGGTCGGAAAAAATCGTGATCACCACCGGGATGATCAGGCCTTCCTGGTCCTTGGCCGACGTCTTGGCGTTGAACGCCTTGCAGAAATCCATGATGTTGACGCCCTGCGGGCCCAGGGCCGTGCCCACGGGAGGCGCCGGCGTGGCCTTCCCGGCCGGAATTTGCAGCTTCACCTGAGCGGTTACTTTCTTTGCCATACGTGAAATCCTCTCGCGCGCGGTGACGCGCGCTAAACCTTTTCGACTTGCAGAAACTCCAGCTCCACCGGCGTGGCGCGGCCGAAAATCGTCACCATCACGCGCAGCGTGCCGCGCTCGGGGTTGACTTCGTCCACCTTGCCTGAGAAGTTGGCGAACGGACCGTCGGTGATGCGCACCGAATCGTTCTTCTCGAACGTCGTCTTGGGACGCGGCCGCTCCGCAGCCGTCGCCTGGCGGTACAGAATCTGGTTCACTTCGTCCGCGCTCAGCGGCACCGGCGCGTTCCCGCCGCCCACGAAACCCGTCACCCGCGGCGTGTTCTTCACCGCGTGCCACAGCTCGTCGTTCATTTCCATTTCCACCAGCACGTATCCTGGATAGACCAGGCGCTTGCTGGTGACTTTCTTGCCGCCGCGCATCTCCACCACTTCTTCGGTGGGAATCAGGATCTGTCCGATCTTGTCGGCAAACCCGAAGGCCTGCGAACGCGTGCGCAGCGATTCCTGCACCTTGTGCTCGAATCCCGAATAGGTGTGGATGATGAACCACTTCCTGGGAGACGACTCGTCGTAAGCCGGAGCGGGCGGCTGCACGGCCGGGGGCTCGACGGCTTCGGGCACGGGCTCCTCGGCGGCCTGTGGTTCGGCGGTTTCGGGCTCAGGCTCCTCGACTGGGACAACTTCGGACGGCGCTTCCCCTTCGTCCGCCGCAGCTTCGGCTTCCGGCTGCTCGTCGAGAGGAACGTTCTCTTCGGCTTCCATATGCGTCTACTTCGTAAAAACCCGAAAGACCGCCGTGATACCCCTCGACAGGATCGAGTCCACTACCTCGAAATAGGCCGCGAAGAGAAACACGGAAAAAATCACCACCGCGGTGGTGCCCTGCACCTGCTTGCGGTTGGGCCAAGTCACGCGCCGCATCTCGAGCTTCAGCTCGTTGATGTAGTCCTTCGTGCGCTCAAACCAGTTCCTTGCATCATCATCCATAAATCTCTTGCTCCCAACTGTATGCGGGGTGGTTGGCAGGGGCGGAGGGATTCGAACCCCCACTCGCGGTTTTGGAGACCGCTGGTCTGCCGTTAAACCTACGCCCCTGGGTCACACCCCCGGCTACGGGGGGCCACCCATCATTCTACTTGATTTCCTTGTGGGGCTGGTGCTTGCGGCAGTGCGGGCAGAACTTCCTCAGTTCCAGGCGCTCCGTCGTGGTTTTCTTATTCTTGGTCGAAGAGTAGTTCCGGTTCTTGCACTCCGTGCACTGGAACGTGATGATCTCGCGAGCCATTCCGTTTTGCTCCTGCCTACTTAATGATTTCCGTCACCGTGCCGGCGCCCACCGTGCGGCCGCCTTCGCGGATCGCAAAGCGCAGCCCTTTGTCCATGGCCACCGGCGTGATCAGTTCCACCTTCAGGTCCACCGTGTCGCCCGGCATCACCATCTCCGTGCCCTCCGGCAACTCCGCCACCCCCGTTACGTCCGTCGTCCGGAAGTAGAACTGCGGCCGGTATCCCTTGAAGAACGGCGTGTGCCGCCCTCCCTCTTCCTTGCTCAGCACGTACACCCGTCCCTGGAACGTGGTGTGCGGCGTGATCGACCCCGGCTTGGCGATCACCTGCCCGCGCTCCACTTCGTCCTTTTCCACGCCCCGCAGCAACAGGCCCACATTGTCCCCAGCCACCCCTTCATCCAGCAGCTTCTTGAACATTTCCACGCCCGTCACCACCGTCTTGCGCGTATCGCGGAAACCCACAATCTCCATCTCTTCCCCCACCTTGCACTTGCCCCGCTCCACGCGCCCCGTCACCACCGTCCCCCGCCCCTGAATCGAAAATATGTCCTCGATCGGCATCAGGAACGGCTTGTCCAACACGCGCTGCGGAATCGGCACGTAGCTGTCCACCGCGTCCATCAGCTCCAGCACACCCTTCTCCCACTGCTCTTCCCCGTTCAACGCCCCCAGCGCCGATACCCGTATCACCGGGATCTCGTCCCCCGGAAACTCGTAGAACTTCAGCAGGTCCCGCACTTCCAGCTCTACCAGGTCCAGCAACTCCGGATCGTCCACCATGTCCACCTTGTTCAGGCACACCACGATGCACGGCACCCCCACCTGGCGCGCCAGCAGCACGTGCTCCCGCGTCTGCGGCATGGGCCCGTCGGTGGCCGCCACCACCAGAATGGCCCCGTCCATCTGCGCCGCCCCGGTGATCATGTTCTTGATGTAATCCGCGTGTCCCGGGCAATCCACGTGCGCGTAATGCCGCTTGGACGTTTCGTACTCGATGTGCGCCACGGCGATGGTGATGCCGCGGGCCTTCTCTTCCGGCGCGTTATCGATGGAGTCGAAGCTCCGGAACTTGACCTTGGGATTGCTTTTGCCCAGCACCTTCGTGATGGCCGCCGTCAGGGTGGTCTTGCCGTGATCGATGTGCCCGATCGTCCCGATATTCACGTGCGGCTTGCTGCGGTCGAATTTTTCCTTTGCCAT
>JBEKTU010000020.1:0-66214 GCA_049515735.1 Bryobacteraceae bacterium | reverse complement strand
AAAATAAGCGGGCTTGCCGCAAAAAGTGTGTCACCACAAATTCTCTAAAACGACAACTCGCTCTTGTGTTTTCAGTCACTTGCGGACGCTGAGGCTCGAAAACCCGCAAACATGCGCTAGCGGATGATGCCCTTGCGAACAGCGTACAGGATAACTTCCGGGACGCTGCGTAAGCTCAATTTTTGCATGAGCTTGGCGCGGTGCGTCTCGACCGTGTAGACGCTCAGGTTGAGCAGATTGGCGATTTCCTTGCTGGATTTGCCCTCAGCCACCAGTTGCAGGATTTCGCGCTCGCGGGGCGAAAGCAGCTCGTAGGAATCCTCGCCGCCGGTGCGCTCCAGCCGGCGCATGTAGTCTTCGAGCAGTACCTGGCCGACCGCGGGACTGAAGAACGACTTCCCGGCAGTGGCGGCGCGGATGGCGCGCGCCAGGTCGGCTTCGGCGGAATCCTTGAGCAGGTAGGCCTTGGCTCCCGCTTTCAAAGCCCGGAGCACGTACCCTTCGTCGGAGTGCATACTGAGCATGACCACTTGCGTATCCGGCAGCGTGGCGCGAATCTGGCGGCACGCCTCGATGCCATTCAAGCTCGGCATGCCGATATCCATGACCACTACGTCCGGTTTCAGTTTCTCGGCCATGGCCACAGCTTCACGCCCGTCACTGGCCTCTCCGACAACCGTGAGGTCGGGTTGGGCATCCACCACCATGCGCAGGCCCGCGCGAATCAGGGTGTGGTCGTCGGCCAGCAGGACGCTGGTTTTCTTCACGCGTTACCCCCGGGAATGGGAAGTTCCGCCGTCACGGTTGCGCCCTTTCCCGGCTGCGATTCCACCCGCAACGTTCCGCCCAGACGCTTCACCCGTTCCTCCATTCCCAAGATGCCCATTCCGCGGGAATGCGAAGGATCGAAGCCGCGGCCGTCATCGGCAACCCGCACCACGATGGATTCGGCTACCCGCTCCACCACCACTTTCGCGTTCCTGGCGCCGGAGTGGCGCACCGCGTTGGTCAGAGCTTCCTGAACCAGCCGGTAGATGTAAATCTTGTATTCATCGGGCAGGTCTTCGGGGACGCTCTCCGATTCCACGGAGACTTCCATCTCGCTGCGCCGGGATACTTCCCTCCCTTGCCATTCCAGGGCCGCCGCCAACCCCAGGTCGTCCAGCATGGAAGGTCGGAGCAACAGCGCGATATTTCTGACGGATTGGAAGGTGCGCTCGGCCACCGATTTCAGGTTGTCCAGTTGCGCCTTCACTTCGGGGTGGTCGCCGGAGAGCGTGGTCGAGAGCCGGCCGATATCCACCAGAAGGGCTCCCAGTGTTTGTCCGACCTCGTCATGCAGTTCGCGGGAGATGGCGCGCCGTTCGGTCTCCTGTGCGTCCACCAGGCGCGCCGAGAGTTGCTCGAGCGCGTGCCGGCTTCGCGCCAGCTCGACGTAGCGGGCGCGAGTCTGCCGATCGAGCCGCGCGATGTATGCCATGCTACCCAGCACCAACAGCAGGCCGCTTCCGAATCCGATGGCGAGCACCCGGGACAGGCTTCCCTGCAAATTCGCAAACTGGGTCACGAGCCCGCGATCGGCCTGCTGGAGCCGCTCTCCGTTCCACACCTGGAGTTTCCCGGACCAGTCCAGGATCTGTTTCTGAACGGGCACGAGGTGCTCGGCAAGCATGTTTTCCGCCTGGCGCCGGCGCTCCGCGGGCCGGGCCGCGAGGATCGTAACGTAAAGAGTCCGCTGTTGCGAAAAGATGCCCCGCATGCCGTTCAGCAACGCGTCCTCCTCGGAGTCCCGGACGCTGGGGTAGCGGTCGAAACCGGCGTCGATTTCGAGGGTGAGTTGATCCAGGAGGCGGCGAGCCTCGGCCTCCCGGTCGGCGGCGGTCTGCGCCACGAATTGCTGCACGGCCTGGTCGTAGTTCTGTATGGAGAGCCAAAGTCCGGAGAGCGCGCGGGTACGCTCCGCCAGCGCGCGAGTGGCCGCCAGTTCCTGAGTGCGCATTTGCGCGAGAAAGCGGACCACCAAAACGCCGGACACAAGCAACAGCGTCAACAGCAATACGGAAACCGAGAGGAACAACCAGCGCAGCCGGCTGGAGGGCGGAGTGGGTTCCCTCCATGCGCGCGTATCCACGCTCTCAGTCAGTGTCGCCATAGCGTCGGAAGGGGAACAACTTCATTATCCCTCCCGGGTTCGCGCCAACTCAAACCTCTGGCAGTTTGAGTACGCGTGATGGTGTATACTGGCAGGCGCCCGAAAGGAGATCCCATGGCTTCTGCTCATACACCGATCGTTCAGCCGGATGACGGACGTTCCCTCGTCCTCGAGATCTTGAATGCCGCGAAAACCAGCATCGACCTGACCATTTACGAGATCACTGATTCGCAGATTATGCTCGCCCTGGCGGCCGCGCAGAAGAGAAAGGTAGCCGTGCGCGTGCTCTACAACTGGCACTCCTTCACTGCCCGGATGCAGCAAACCGATATTACCCCGGCTATAACTCAGCTCACCAAAGCGGGCATCCAGTGCCGGCAGGCGCCCGCGGCCTTCGAAGTGACGCACGAGAAGGCGTTCGTCGTGGATGGCACGACAGCCATTGTTATGTCGTTCAACCTGACCAAGGACTACTTTGGCGGCACGCGGGATTTCGGCATCGTCACCACCGTACCGGCCGAGGTGGCTGAGATTGCGGCCGTATTCGAAGCCGATTGGAACAACCAGCCGGCGACGCCCAAGGTCGGCTCGCTGGTGTGGAGTCCGGTGAACTCGCGTTCCAAACTCACCGCGCTGGTCAATGGGGCCACCAAGAGTCTCGATGTCTATTGCGAGGAAATAGAAGATCCCGGAACGCTCGGAGCGATGGTCGCGGCGGCCAAGCGCGGCGTAAAGGTGCGACTGGTGGCGGCTGTGTTATCCGGCGAAGGCAAGGTCAACGGCAACGCGCGGGGGATCGCGTACCTGACCTCTGGTGGCGTGGGCGCCGTGTGCAAGTCGTTTCTTTACATCCACGCCAAGATGATACTGGCAGACATGGGACAGGCAGCGGCCCGGGCCTACATTGGCTCGGAGAATTTCTCCTGTGTGTCGCTCGGGGACAACCGCGAGTGCGGCATTTTGGTATCGGAGCCTGCTATTCTGCAACGGATCGAGTCCACGTACAACTCGGACTGGAAGCAGCCCGATGTGGCGACGCCTCCGGATAATTCCCCTCTCACAGCCTGCCCAGGGAATCCCGCCGCGCGCACTGAGGTGCGGACTGCGGTGCGGGCGTTCCAGGCCCGGCAGGTCCATCGTGGCGCCTCTGGTTTCGGTGCGTGAAACGAGTGGAGTCCATGGTCCTGATTGTAGCGGGGCAGATTAAGGCCCGAAACCCGCTGAAAACAAAATGGCTTGATTCCGGCGCCGCTCTCCCCGGCGTTTTGCGGTTCAAACCACCCTGAGCCATGACCAAAGGCCTTGCGAAGAGCCAAGCAATGCCGTTACCCTTTAACATCGGGAAGATCGGCGCCCGGTGGCCGGACGAGCGCGCCACACAGGAACAGGAGAACGTAATGAACGAAGACAAACTCACACAAACGTACCAGATGGCGAAAGAGCGATATGCGAGCCTCGGAGTGGATGCGGAGGCCGCCCTGAAGGCGCTCGAAGCCATTCCCATCTCCCTGCACTGCTGGCAGGGGGACGATGTGGGCGGTTTCGAGACCGTGGGCGCGCTACTGACGGGCGGAGGCATTCAGGCCACCGGCAACTATCCGGGCAAGGCGCGGACGATTGCCGAGCTGCGCAGCGATATCGAGAAAGCGCTCAGCCTGATTCCCGGGAGCCACCGGCTGAACCTGCACGCCTGTTACCTGGACAACGGCGGCAAATTCGTCGATCGCGACCAGATCGAGCCGGCGCATTTCCAGAGTTGGATCGACTGGGCCAAGCGCAACCACCTGGGGCTGGACTTCAATCCCACGTATTTTTCCCATCCCAAGGCGGCCGATGGCTTTACGCTCAGCCACCAGGATAAAGCCATCCGCGATTTTTGGATTCGTCACAGCATCTTGTGCCGCAAGATTGGCGCGGAAATGGGGAGACAGTTGGGCACGCCCACCGTGACCAACGTGTGGATTCCGGATGGATACAAGGACATTCCGGTGGATCGCACCGGACCTCGGGAGCGCCTGACGGATTCTCTGGACCAGATGTTCGCGGAAGCCATCGATCCGAAGATCCACCTGGATGCGGTGGAAGCCAAACTGTTCGGGATCGGCGCCGAAAGCTACACCACGGGATCGCATGAATTCTATTTGGCGTATGCGGTGTCGCGCCAAAAAGTGCTGACCTTGGACGCCGGGCACTTCCATCCGACGGAAGTCATATCGGAAAAGCTCTCCACGGTGCTGATGTTCTGCCCGGGGCTTCTGCTGCACGTCAGCCGTCCGGTTCGTTGGGACAGCGACCACGTGGTGATTCTGGACGACGAGCTTCAGAACATCGCGAAAGAGTTGGTGCGCAGCGGCCGATTGCACGACAAGATCCACGTGGGGCTGGACTACTTCGATGCCAGTATCAATCGTGTAGCGGCCTGGGTGATCGGCGCGCGAAACATGGTGAAGGCGCTGTTGATCGCACTGCTGGAACCCACGAAGACGCTGAAGCGGGCCGAACTCGACGGGGACTTCACCGGCCGGCTGGCGATGCTGGAGGAGCAGAAGAGCCTGCCCTGGACGGCGGTGTGGGATTACTATTGCGCGAAGAAAGGGGTGCCTGTGGGCGGGGGCTGGTTGGATGAAGTCAGGTCGTACGAAAAGCAGGTAATGTCCAAGCGCTGACAGGGGCGGTGATCCCGCCCGTCAGGCCAGTTCCTGTAAGGCGACTTCCACGGCCGCGTAAGGCGAGATGGATGGGATTTGGACGTCCACTCCGGTGTTCTCGGGCTCCAGTTTGAGTGCCGCTGGGGTTTCCGAACCCAGGGTCCACATCCGCGCCGCGCGGTACTGCTGTGGGAACCACACCGTCACCTGGTTGACCGAGAAGCGCGTGGAGTTGGCAAAGTTGGTGATCTGCAGCAGCGCGGACGCTCCGCCCGGCGCGGCGGTGTGCGCGGAGAGGAACGCCGAGAGGTTGAAGAAGCGGGACAGATCATTGACGCGGCTGAGCAGCACGTGGATATCCCGCGCCACCATGTAGGGGTCAGGGGCCTGGTCCTTGCACACGGCAAGCTTGCCTGCTCCGAGTTTTCGGAGATCCAATCGGGGGTGCGCCGCTCCGGTCGGCGTGCCACCTTCTCCCTTCCAGCTTTGGCTCACCAGAAGCGCGCCACCCTGCCGGGCGAAGTCGAGCAGCCTCTTACGCGCAGCCGGCTCGGGCATGGCATCGTCGACCGAGATCAGCGCCTTGTAGCCAGTCAGCGGCGCCGTGGCCAGTTTGGATTTCTGGATGATCCGGAACGGGACATTGCTTCGCACCATCAAATTCAGAGTTTCGGTGCCGATAGTCTCATTGGCGCCCGAGAAATCCGAAATAACCCCCACCAGGCCCAACGGGGAGTTAGTCTCCCATGGGCTGTGTTTCACAAAGAAGGCCAGCGCGCCGGCGATCGCGTTCCAGGTCTCCATGCCGCTCTGCTCTTTCTGAGCGAGACTCGCCCGCAGAGCATCGTCGAGAGACACAATCCAGCGCCCGCAGAAGGACTGCGAATCCGCAATCGCACGCCGGTAGGCGTCCGCCAGGATCACATTGCCGCCCCCTGGTGGATCGAACAGCAGCCAAGGGGTCTTGGAGGGAGCATATGCTTTCGCCAGCCGAAGGAACCAGCCGTTGGAGTCGATCCACGGTTCGGCGGTGGGCCCCGCCGCCTGCAAGTCCGCTCCACGCCGCCAGTCTTGCGAGTTCAGCCCCGGGGAAGCGATTCCCGGCCATTCATTGCCTTTGGCCACCAGCACCGGAGACGAGGAATTCCAGGGTAAGTGCGGGCGAGCCGCCAGAGGAAGGATAGGCAGGCCGGCATTGGGGACCTCGCCTTCCATGATCACGGCCGCCAATCCTGCCTCCCGCGCGCTCCCGACAGCCGCCGCCTGGTTGCCTTCGCCTTCCACCAGCCCCACGAAGGAAAGCCCGGCGGTCTTGCCCCGATCCAGCAGAGGCGCGAGAGCTTTCTGCTGTTCCACGTCGGCCGGAAGCCCTGCCGCCCAGTTCACCACCAGGCAGTTTAAGGGCGTGCCGCGCAGAATCTCCAGTAGGGACGGGTCGAGCCAGCGCTGGAGGACCTCTTTGGACCTGGCGGTGAAACCCTCCTTCTTCTCGCGCTGGCTGATGTCCAGCGGACCGGCCAACCAGCGCATGGGAATCCAGGTGGACAAGGCCGCCACTTCAATTGTCCCTCCCCATGGGCGGTCCGTCGGGTGGTCCACCCGGTTCTCCACCTCGCTGTCCGCCTCTGCGCCCGCCAAAGCCGTTGAAGCCGGCCGGCCGCTTCTCGCGCAAAGTCTTGAAATCGAACGCGACTTCCTGGATCGATCGGCCGACCACCTCAATCTGGCTTAGATCGCAGGTTCCGACGCCGAGCTGTTCGGCCAGCCGCAGTTTGTTGTCGCACCGGAAAAACGGTATGGTACCCTTCTGCCCCATGGGATTGTAATTCATGGCAGCCAAAGTCACGGCGGAGGTGTTCACCACGTTCGTGCCGGCAACGATCCAGTTGGGTCTGACAAACGTGAGGCTTGGATTGGGGGTCTGCCCGCCGGACATGCTGGTGACGCCGTCGGTGATCGCCAGGTGTACGGGCCTGGCCGCCACCAGGTCGGCGATGGCTCGAGGCACGCGATAGCCGTCATCGCGCGGGCTTTTCGGATCGAGCTCGGCTGGGGCTCCAAAAGCGGGCTGCATGGCGCCCATGTGAATGACGCGGATGCGGTCGATTCCGGCGGCCAGATCGTTGTCCTCCCACTTGCCTGCAAAATTCCCGTAGGCCAGTAGCGGCGTCAATCCGAACTGGTTCTTCATGACGGTGCTGACGCCCGTAGTCCCGTGGTCTTTGCATTTGGCGATAGAGACAAAAACGTCGCAGTCCACGTAAGAGTGATTCAAGTCGTACGCGGGGAATAGAAGACCACCGTTGGGCACGCTGAGCCGGGACAGATTCTTGGCTGAACCCAGGTAGTTGGTGTTCTCGAATTCCACAATCGGGGCGGACCTGATGAAGTCCTGGACATTCCAATTCGCCTCGAGGAAGTATTCCTCGAAAGGCGTTGTCCATGGGATGGGGGCGCATTCCACCAGCCGCACGCGTCGCACGCCGGCCTTGGTCATGAGGCTCATGACGGCGCAGATAAGGTTGGGATGAGGCCAATGCGATTCGCCCAGGGGATAGTACCCCAGCCGCACCGTCGAGCCGCCATTGAAGTTGAGCTTGATGGCGACCGTCTTCCCTTTGACCAGCTTTCCCAAGCCGCCCAACTGGTCGAACATGCCTTCCAGCACCGGAAGCAATTCCGAAGGCTGGTAGCTGGTGCATTTTCCGATGGCCACCGGCGCGGTGGGGGCCGGCACGTTGCCGCGCGCCGGACGGCCCATGAACATTCCGGCCGCTGCGGCGCCGAGGCTGCCTACAGCTTCCCTTCTAGTGATGCCGCTTTGCATTGACTCCCTCCTCTTACGATGCTGCCGGAACCTTCAAACGGCTAATACTATCCGGGATTCCAATTCCGGACGCCCGGGTAATATTCTTCAAGGATACACCAACTGCCAGCATATCGAGGCCATGGGCACCGGACGGGTAATGGCGGCGCGCGGTTGCGGCCGCCTTCCCGTTTAGAGAGTCATCCCCAACACCTGGAATCAGTTGAAATCGAGTTTGGTCTTGGAACCGCCCAACTCGATGGCGTTGAGGTGCTGAGCGTTGCCTTGCGTGGTGCTCTCAACCGCTGTCTCGTCGTACTTCTTATCGACGTTCTCGATCTTGACGGGCGCGGTGACGCTCTTGTTATTGTCCACGTTGGTGATAACGGCGTTGGACCCTTCGACCTTCAACCTGTATTCGCCCGTCGGCAGTTGCGCGTTGCCCACCATGGTGGGGCCGGTAAAGGCGATGTCATAGGACTTGGCGCTCGCGATGGGCAGAATCGACATAGCCAGCACTCCAAGCAAAAGTAGCGATTTCTTTGTCACGTTTTTCCCTCCTGTCACAAAGACGATTCTGAAGAAACGCGGGTTACTGCTGCCTGGAGGGTAGACACAATCAGCCCATCGCGAATCTCATGGCGAATGGGTCTGCGCTTGTGCCGGCGTGACCGCGGACCCCTGGGGAATATCGTAAACGTACAAGGAGTGGTCGACGACGGCCGCCGGCGGGGTGCTCCGGAGCCACTGGCCGGCGTTACTCCCGATCTTCTCGGCCAGTGCGGGAATGCGCGCC
Organism: Bryobacteraceae bacterium; assembly: GCA_049515735.1. GTDB lineage: Bacteria > Acidobacteriota > Terriglobia > Bryobacterales > Bryobacteraceae > Fen-178. The sequence continues at coordinate 57,812 of JBEKTU010000020.1, read as the reverse complement.
ACGTGATGGGCGCTGAATACGTACAGGCCTGGCTTCGGATTCCCCACCAGATCCGGCATCTTGATTTCCTTTTGGGACACACCGTAGCCTTCGGGTGGAAAGTACCCGTGGTAGGCCAGATGAATGGTTCTCCCTTTGGCATGCTGGTCCATCCAGGCTTTCAGTTCTTTCAGTCCCTGTCCCCAATCGACATTGCTGTCATCGAGCCACAAGGTCCCGCACCGGCTGCCTCCGTCGAGTCCGATCTGCCGAGGGTCTCGAAGCAGACAGGCCGTCTCATTGAAGTAGGACAGATGGTCGGGATAGATTCCGGCTGCCGCTACCACGATCCATGCGCAGAGAGCCGCAGCCAGCCAGCGCCCGCCCCGGGACCGGCTCCGGATCAGCGCGTCCAGCCCCACTCCCCCGGTCAGGAAAGCAAACGGCAAAGCTGGGATAATGTACCGGATTCCTATGTCGTCGGCTGCCATGGTGTATCCGGCGAACAAGACGGCCGGCGGAAGCAAAAGGAAAAGTTTCCGCAGAACCGTAATGGTCTTGCTCCGCAGCAGCACCACGAGCCCCAGAGCGGCCAGCAGAATACTCGCTACAGGCTCCTTCAACAGGTAAACGACGGCAAAGTAGCTGAGGAACCGGTGCTCCACTTGACCAGCCATGAACGCCAGGTAGGTCGGATTGTGATCGGCGTTGACCCGACGCATGCCGGCCACATACAGAAAGGGGTCGCTCGAGAAGAAGTAAATAGCTTGAATGACCACCGCCGCCACCAGGCACATAGCCAGGAACGCGCCGGCGGCTACCGCCAATTGCCGGAGCTGCCTGGAGCGCTGCGGAGCCGGCTCCGGCGCACGCTCGGCTCTTTTCGCGCGGCCACTCGCCGTCTGGCTTCTCTTGCGCTTCTTGCCGCTGCCCGAGGGCCTAGGACTGTTGGGCCCAATCTGGGGCTCGCCGAGGGACGCACGAAGACGCTCCGGAACCGGTTCGGGAGGCCACCGGACGGCAGCCAGCAGCAGCACCGCGCCGACCGGCAGCAGGAGGATGGCCGAAAACTTCGTTCCCAGGACTGCGCCCAGCGCGAGACCACACAGCAGCAGGCGCTTCAGGCTCGGATGCTGCACATAGCTCCACAGCGCCATCAGGAACAGCACCGTGAAAGCCGCTAAGCCGGCATCCGTCGTGACCAGGTATGAGTGCGCCAGCACGGTGGGGTCCAGCGCATACAGAAACAGCGCGCCCAGCGCCGCCGTCGGGCCCACCATTTCCCGCCCCCAGGCGTACAGCAGGATCCCCAGCAGAGCCGCGAGAAGTATAAAGGGGAGCCTCGACCAGAACATCACCTTGTCCGGGCCATTGGCGGCGATGATGGCATTCCCAATGGACCATTCCAGCGCGACCGGGCTGCCGCCGATCAACTGCCGCGCGTCGTCGCTCTTCGGCCAGCGGACGCCCGCCAGCAGCAGCGAAAGCGCGCTCATCTCCTTGAGAAGAGGCGGATGCTGAGGGTTGGCGCGAAACACGCCGGTTGCGAGGTAGGAAAGCCCAGCGGCGATGTGCGCCGGCTCATCGTACACCGGACTCTTGATCCGGCTGGCAAAGAAACTTTGCAGCAGAAACGCGGTGATCAGCGCGCCGGCCGATAGCCAATAGCCCCACGCCGTGCGATTGGCTGGAAACATCAAGGCACATCGTAGCACGGTCGCCGATCAGATGAGGCGATCTGCGTTAGCTTCTTCGGATGCCGCATGAAACCCGGTATTCGCGGCGGGCACTCCGGCGTACACTGCAATCGTCAACAGCACTTCCTTCAAGTCGGCCATCTCCAATTCCGCTGCGAGGCCCGTTCTAAGATGGAGGCGGAATTCCTCCCAGCGCCCGAGCGCCGCGGTAATTGCCAGTACCAGAAGCCGCCTGACCCCCGGATCCAGGCCCGGCTTCGTCCATACCGCCCCCCACGCGTACCGCGTGATCAACTCTTGAAACTCGCGCGTGAATTCTGTCGTGCGCGCGACCGCGTCATCCACGTGCGCGTCGCCGAGCACCGAGCGGCGGACTGCGAACCCCGCTTCGAGCGTGTCGTCCGATCCCTTGGGCAGCAGAAAATCGAACAGGGCAGCGGTAAAGGAAGACGGCCGCTCTACGTTGGAAAGATGCGCCGCGGCCAGCCGCACCGCGCGCGCCCCGGGGATGCCGCCGGCCAGCACGTCTCCGTGCCCGGTCCAGGGAGTCGAGAGATCCTGGTCGCCGGCGATCACCAGCACCGGTACCTGGATGCCGGCCAGCGTCGGCCGCTGATCCATATCGCGGACGGCCGCGCAGCATCCCGCGTAGCCCACCGGACTGGTTGCCAGGAGCGCGGTGCGAATCGACTCGACTGCCGCGCTACCCGAAGACAACACGCGCGCGGAGAAGAACCGTTGCATTACCGGCTCTTCGATCGCGCTCATGCCTCGCTCCAGCACGGCCGCCCTCCGGACTTCGAACAGACCGGGGTCGGCCATCCTGGGCGATGTGTTCGCCAGGACCATCCGCTCGATGCGGTCGCCCGCGTTCGCGCCCAGCCACTGCCCGATCATTCCGCCGAGCGACAATCCGCAATACGCGAAGCGGGCAACCCCCGCGGCATCGGCCACGGCGAGCACATCGCGCCCCAACTGAGCGATGGTGTAATCGCCTGCCGGTGCGTCGGAAGCGCCGTGGCCGCGCAGATCCAGCCGCAGCACCCGGAATCGGCGCAGCAATGCCGGCATCTGCGGACTCCACATCCCGTGGTCCGTGCCTAACGAATGCGCCAGCACCAGCAGCGGCCCATTTGGTGCACCTTCCAGCCGGTAGTAGATGCGGCACCCCTCGGAAACGGCGAACGGCATGCTTACTCCTTTTCTTCCAGGAGGCGAACCCGGAAAGCTTCGGCGCTGCCCAGATAGTCCTCGGGTTCGCGCAGGCCGGGCAAGTCGGGCGGCGAGCCGGATTTGCGAACGCTCTCCTCTACCACCCTGTGGGCCGCGTCGCGTCCCATTTCGCGCGCCAGCAGCATCATCGCCTTTTCGGCGAATATGGCCCCGTGTGTCGCTTCCATGTTCCGCTGCATCCGCGCGGCATCCACCGTGAGTCCTTCGGCAACCTCCGCCATCGACTCCAGCGCCACGCCCGCCGATTGTACTATCGCCTGCACGGTGGACCATTCGGCTTGCCAGCCACCCAGCCCGCGCTCGTGCTCCTGGAGCATACCTGTGAGGAAATTCGCTACCAGGCCGGGAGTCCGGCGCGCCGCAGCGATTGCCAACATGCAAGCCGTGGGATTGCGTTTGTGCGGCATGGTGGAAGATCCGCCTCTTCCGTCCCCACCGGGCTCGGCGGCTTCGCCCACTTCGAACTGCATCAGCAGCGCGATATCGAGCGCCATCTTGCCCAAGCTCCCAGTATAGATACCCAGGGCCGCCATCAGAGCCGCCAGCCGGTCGCGATGCCCGTGCCAGGGAGCGTCCGGACACTTCAGGCTGATCTCTTCCGCGAGCGCCTGGCTGACGGCAACGCCGCGGTCTCCCAGGGCGGCCAGGGTTCCGCTGGCGCCTCCGAATTGCAGGTATGCGGACTCCTCGAAGCGGCTCGCCACTCGCGTCCACCCGCGCCGCACTGCGCCCAGCCAGCCCGCCGCTTTGAGCCCGAAAGTGACCGGCGGCGCCGGTTGCAACAAAGTGCGTCCCAGCATCACGGTGTTGGCGTGCTCATTGGAAATGCGGCGCAGCCCGCGCAGTACGCGCTGGTGATCCGCTTCCAGCACGCGGCGGCACTGTCCCAGCAGCAGCACGAGCGCGGTATCGGTGACATCCTGGCTGGTGGCGCCCCAATGCACGAAACCCGCTGCCGCGGCGTCCCGCGCTCGGACTTTTTCGGTGAGCATGCGAACCAGCGGAATTGCCGGCGTCCCGGCCCGCAGGGATTGGCGCACCAGACCGGCGACATCGAACCCATCGGGCACCGCCGCCGCGCCGATGGCCTCTGCGGCCGATGCGGGAATCACGCCCACGCGCGCTTCCGCCCGCGCCAGCGCCGCTTCGAAATCGAGCATGTACCGCAGAACGGCTCCATCGGAGAAGACCGCCGACAAGTCTTCCGTGGCCGCCAGGCTCTCCATCAATCGTGTGAACATGAATTGATCTTACACGTCGAAGAAAACCGTTTCCGCTTCGCCCTGGAGACGGATTTCGATGGACCACGCGTTGGGCCGCCCGGCGACCGGCCGCGCCAGCAGCGTGCTGCGCCGGTCCTTGGGCACGAGCGCCAGCACCGGATCGTGCGCATTCGCCGCTTCACCCTCGAAATACACGCGGGTGTAGAGTTGTTTGAGCAACCCGCGCGCGAACACAATCACGTTGATGTGCGGGGCTTGACCGTCGACCGGCCCGGGCTTGACGGTCTCGAAGATGCATTCGCCGTTGGGATCGGTCTCCAGCCGGCCGAAGCCGCGGAAGTTCGGGTCAAGCCCGTGCGTGTACCGCCCCCGCGCGTCCGCCTGCCAGAGTTCGATCATCGAATCGCCCGGTGTCGGCGCGCCATCGCCATCCACCACGCGCAACGCGAGCGAAATGCGATCGCCCTCCGCGCCTTCCCCCGCCAGCACGCCCAGACGGGCGTCGGGAGTGAGCGCGAAATTGAAGAAAGGCCCGACCGTTTGCGAAGCACTCGGGATCAGGCTCATTTCCCGCCCTCCTCGAAATATGTGGCCCGCCGGCCCCTGAGGACGACGTCAAAGCGATAGCCCAACGCCCATTCCGGTTCGGTCAGCGAGAGGTCGAACTGCGAAACCAGCCGCGTTCGCGCGTCCGCATCGGGAATCGATTGCAGGATGGGGTCCAGCGGGATCAGCGGATCGTTCGGGAAGTACATTTGGGTGACCAACCGCGTCACAAATGCGGACCCGAAAAGCGAAAAGTGAATGTGGGCCGGGCGCCACGCGTTGTGATGATTGCGCCAGGGGTATGCGCCCGGCTTGATGGAGACGAAGCGGTAGCTGCCGGCGTCATCCGTGACGGCCCGTCCGGCGCCCAGAAAGTTCGGGTCGATCGGCGCCGGGTGATTGTCGCGGGTGTGCCGGTAACGGCCCCCCGCGTTCGCCTGCCACACTTCGACCAGCGCATTCGGCACGCCCCTGCCGTCTTCGTCCAGCACCCGCCCGGCGACGATGATGCGCTCGCCCTGCGGAGCCTCCGCGAAATGGAGGGTAAGGTCGTTGTCCGTCGGGCCGATGGGATTGTGGCCGTAAACCGGACCGGTCAGCTCGCTGAGCGTATGCGGCAACTGGATCAACGGCTGCGACGGTGCGCGCCGGATTGTGGCCCGATACCCCTCATATAGATATTCCGGCTGGCTGCCGGGCTTGGTTCTCGGATATTCGTTCATTCGCTTCCACCTGCCGCACCGTGTGCCCGCGCGGTTCGCGCATGCAAATCGCGCAACACTTCCAATTCCGCTTCGGATGGCGGATCGGTCTCCGGCACCGTATCCGCGAAACGCACTTCCCAACCGGTGTTCCCTTTGACCTGCTCGCGCGTAATTCCGGGGTGAAGGCTGGTTACCACCAGTTCGCAAGTTTCCGCCTCCGGACGCATGATGCACAAGTCCGTCACCAATAATGTCGGCCCTTTGGTGCGGATGCCGAGCACGCGGCGTTCGCGGCCGGTGCGCCCGTGGCCGAGGCTGGTCAGAAAATCCAGATGCTTCACGAAGCTGCGGGCCCCGTGGCGCATCACGATGAAGATCTGCCCGCATGCGGTGGCGATCTCCGTTGCGCCCCCGCTGCCGGGCAGGCGAACCTTGGGCCTGGCGTAGTCTCCGATCACCGTGCTGTTGAGATTGGCGAAACGATCCACCTGCGCTCCGCTCAAGAAACCCACCGTAACCCGCCCGCCTTGCAGCCAGTACCGGAATATTTCCGGTACTGGAACCGTGGTCAACGCCGTCTCGCACAACTCGCCGTCGCCGATCGAAAGCGGCAGCACGTCCGGCCGGGTCGCCAGCGTTCCCGATTCGTAGATCAGGCAGATGCGCGGCGCATGGGTCAGGCGCGCCAGGTTGCACGCCGCCGATGGGAGCCCGATGCCGACGAAGCAGATATCGTCATTGCACAGCGCCCGCGCCGCCGCTACCGTCATCATTTCCACCGGCGTGTAGGTCATCGCATCACGTTCTTCCGCATCCACGCCAGGAAGCTCTCCCGTTCGCGCGCAATCTCGTCCCAGGCGAGGTAGAAGGCATTATCCCGCGAGTAGTAGCCGTAGGCGTAAGAGGGGCGCGCTCCCTGTGGCGCAAGCACCACGGCGCTCACCGTCCACGCCGGCAGAACCACGGCATTGGAACCGCACGCGCCGAGGTCATCCACCACTTCCTCCACCGTCACCACTGCGCGCCGCGCCGCCAGCACCGCCTCCTTCTGCACGCCCACGATTCCCTCGATCAGCACATTGCCTTCGCGATCCGCCCGCTGCGCGTGGATGATGGTAACGTCCGGCCGTATGGCGGGCACGCATGCCAGCTCTTCTCCCGTGAACGGGCAGGGAACGAATCGAATATTCCCGTTGACGCCGGGAAGATCGCTGCCCCGGTATCCGCGGAAAAACGCGCACGGCATGCCGGCCGCTCCGGCTTCATAGGCGTTCGCCATAGCGGCATGACTGTGCTCCACAATTTCCAGCGGGGCCGGCCAGCCGCGCTCCACGGCGTCGCGAAAACGGTGGAGCGAACCCACACCCGGATTCCCGCCCCACGAAAACACCAGCTTGCGAGCCGTGCCCATGCCTATCATCTGGTCGTAGATCAGGTCGGGCGTCATGCGGATGAGTGTCAGATCGCGGCGGCCTTGCCGGATGATCTCATGTCCTGCGGCAAAGGGAATCAAGTGCGTGAATCCTTCGAGCGCAACTTGATCGCCGTCATTCACGTGATGTTCGACCGCGTCGTTCAGGCTCAGGAATTCCATGATGCGCGAATATCGCCCTGAAGTGCGATATTCGCATATAATGAACAAAACGTCAAGTGCGCCCACTTGTGCGATAATCGGCTAGTGTCGGAATTTGCCCAGTTTGAAGGCGATCCGGACTTCGTCCTCTCTCTCGCGCGGGGCCTCGCGGTTATCGAAGCCTTTCAAGACCGTCCCGACGGGGTCACGGTCGGCGATCTCGCCGCACGAACGCAACTCTCCCGAGCGGCGGTGCGAAGGCTGCTGATTACCCTCGAACTTCTGGGGTATGCCAGCCACAACGGCCCCATCTATCGGCTAGGCAGCCGCGTATTGAGGCTGGGTTTTTCGTTCCTCTCCTCCCACTCGCTCCCCGCGCTGGCCCTTCCTATTCTGGAAGAAATCAGCTCGATCATTAATGAATCCAGTTCCCTAAGCGTCCTGGAAGGCGATGAGATTGTTTACCTGGCAAGGTCCGCAACCAGGCGGGTGATGTCCGTTGGCCTCTCCGTCGGCAGCCGGCTTCCGGCGTACTGCACCTCGATGGGCCGGGTGCTCCTGTCCGGCCTTAGCGAGCTGGAACTGACTGCGTACCTGGACCGCGTCGTCCTGGGTGCTCACACACCGAAGACCATCACCGCCAAATCGGCCCTCGCCGCGGAGCTTCAGCGCGTGCGCCAGGATGGCTATGCCCTGGTGGACGAAGAACTCGAAATCGGGCTGCGTTCGCTGGCCGTGCCGGTAGTGACGCGAACCGGCCGTGTGGTGGCGGCCATGAATACGGGCGTGCATACTTCACGTGCGACTTTGGAGGAGATGGCGCAGCGTTTTCTCCCGGCGTTAAGGAATGGAGCGCTTGCGTTGGGCCGTGCGCTCGGGTAGGGCTTGACAATTGTTGGGCGTTTATCGTACAAATGAGCGATAAGCGCACATGGAATCCGCTTTCATCTGCGATGCGCTACGCACACCCTTCGGCCGCTATGGCGGTTCGCTGGCTGCCATTCGTCCCGATGACTTGGCCGCTATCCCGCTGCGCGCACTTCTGGCACGCAATCCCAGCCTCGACCCCGCGTCACTTGACGATGTGATTCTCGGCTGCGCCAATCAGGCTGGCGAGGACAATCGCAATATCGCGCGGATGGCCCTGCTGCTAGTTGGAATTCCGCCGGAAGTTCCCGGGACCACGGTGAACCGTCTCTGCGGATCTGGTATGGACGCCGTCGCAATCGCGGCGCGCGCGATCCGCACTGGTGAGGCGGCGGTGGCGATGGCCGGCGGTGTCGAAAGCATGTCGCGGGCGCCCTTGGTCCTCTCCAAGCCGGACGCTCTCTGGGCGCGCTCTCAGAAACTCGAGGACACCACGCTGGGATGGCGCTTCGTGAATCCGCTGATGCGCGAGCGCTATGGTGTCGATTCCATGGCGGAGACGGCCGAAAATGTCGCGGCGGAGTGTGGCGTATCGCGTTCCCACCAAGACGATTTCGCGTTTTGCAGTCAGCAGCGATGCGCGGCGGCAGTTGCGGCCGGCCGGTTCGACCAGGAGATCACGCCGGTTTCCGTTCCCAAGAAGGGCGAGGTGAACCGGGACGAACACCCACGGCCAGACGCCACTCGGGAGGCGCTGGCGCAACTGCGGCCAGTGACCAGCGCCGCCGGCACCGTCACGGCTGGAAACGCCTCGGGGATCAACGATGGTGCCGTGGCGCTGCTGCTCGCCTCGGAATCCGCCGCTGCCCGGCACGGCCTCACGCCTCGCGCGCGGATTGTGGGAAGCGCGGTTGCAGGGGTGGCTCCTCGGGTGATGGGATTAGGACCGATTCCGGCGGTGCGCAAACTGCTCGACCGCACCGGCCTCAGACTGGACCAGATGGACGTCGTGGAACTCAACGAGGCGTTTGCCGCGCAGGCGCTGGCTGTGCTCCGTAACCTGGGGCTGCCGGATGATGCGGCCCACGTGAACCCCAACGGAGGCGCCATCGCGATTGGGCATCCGCTCGGCGCGAGTGGGGCGCGCCTTCTCGCGACCGCCGTGTATCAATTGCACCGGATGGGCGGACGCTATGCGTTGTGTACCATGTGCATCGGGGTAGGACAAGGCATCGCCATGATGATAGAACGCGTTTGATTCGAGGTTCTTATGATCGAATTCCGCCCTGCCGCAGACCCTGCCGCCCGCAAACTTCGCACCCAAGTCGGCATCGTCGGGGCCGGGCCAGCCGGCCTGATCCTCTCGGTCCTGCTCCATCTGGAAGGCGTCGATTCCGTGATCGTCGAAGCGCAGACCCGCAAACATGCCGAAGAGCGAGTTCGCGCGGGCGTACTGGAGCAAGGCACGGTGGATCTGCTCACCCAGGCGGGCGTCGGCGAGCGTTTGCGGCGCGAAGGCTTGGTGCATCACGGCATCGAACTGTGCTTCGCGCGCCGCGGGCATCGCATCGATATGCACGCTCTCACCGGCCGCGCGATCACGGTATACGCCCAGCACGAGGTCGCGAAGGATCTGATTGCCGCGCGGCTCCAGGCCGGCGGCCAGATCCTGTTCGAAGCCGGCCAGGTCGAGATCCACGATTTCGACGGCGAGTCGCCGCGCATTGCGTTTCAGCACGCGGGTGAGAACTACGAACTGGCCTGCGATTTCATCGGCGGCTGCGACGGTTTTCACGGAATCTGCCGGCCTTCGATTCCGGCCGGAGCCCTGCGTTTCTACGAAAAGGCGTATCCGTTCGGCTGGCTCGGCATCCTGGCCGCGGCGGCTCCTGTAAATCGCGAGCTGATCTATGCCAACCATGAGCGCGGCTTCGCCTTGGTCAGCATGCGCACCCCTCAGATCACCCGCGCGTACCTGCAGTGCTTGCCGGACGAAGATCTCGCCGGCTGGCCGGATGAGCGCATCTGGGAGGAATTCGATCGACGCCTGGAGACCGGGGAAGGTTTCCGGCTGAATCGCGGCCCGATCCTTCAAAAAGGCGTGACGGCGATGCGCAGTTTTGTGACCGAGCCCATGCAATTCGGGCGTCTATTCCTGGCTGGAGATGCCGCGCACATTGTGCCGCCTACCGGCGCCAAAGGGCTGAACTTGGCCGCCGCCGACGTATACGTTCTTTCCCGGGCCATCGCTGCCTGGTATCGTTCCGGCGCAACCGAACTGCTGGAACGGTATTCGGAGACTTGCCTCCGGCGGGTTTGGCGGGCGCAGCATTTTTCCGCCTGGATGACCTCGATGTTGCACCGATTCGAAGGCGACGACGGCTTCGACTACCACCGCCAACTGGCCGAACTGGACCAGGTGACCACCTCGCGCGCCGCCGCCACCTTACTCGCCGAGAATTACACCGGGCTGCCCTTCGATCTTCCTGGAGAACGCCGGTGACCCGCACGTTTCGCGCCGACCCACGATGAATCCACTGGTCACCTACACGAACTACGACGGCATCGCCGTAATCGCAGTCGATAATCCGCCGGTCAATGCTCTCAGCGCCGGCGTGGCGGAAGGCCTCGAAGCCTGCCTGGACCGCGCTGCTGCCGATCCCCAAGTCCGCGCTATCGTGGTGGCCGGTGCAGGCCGCACCTTTATCGCCGGCACCGATATCGCCGTCCTGCGGGAGATGGCGTGGGGCCAAGGTCCCGGCGCCCCGGCGCTCCACGATCTGCTCGCCAAGATCGAGGACATGGCCAAGCCGGTCGTGATGGCGATCCACGGGACCGCGCTGGGCGGCGGACTGGAACTGGCGATGGCGGGGCACTATCGGGTCGCGGCACCATCCGCACAACTGGGTCAACCCGAGGTCAACCTGGGAATCATCCCGGGCGCCGAAGGTACCGAGCGGCTGCCCCGCCTGGTGGGAATCGAAAAGGCCATCGACATGTGCGTCACCGGCAAGCCTCTGGGCACCGCCGAGGCGCTCGCGGCAGGGTTGATCGATGCGGTAGTGGAAGACGACCTGCTTGCGGGCGCGGTGGCGTTTGCGCGCCAGGCCACGGCCAACGTCAAGACCCGCGACCGGCAGGACCGCCTGGGAACTCCCGAGACCAATGGCCCACTATACGCGGCTGGCCGGCAGTTGGCCGCGAGAATCCGGCGCAGCCAGCAGGCGCCGCTGCGCGCCGTGGAAGCGCTTGAGGCCGCCGCTACCCTGCCGTTTGATGAAGGCTGCCGCCGCGAGCGCGAGATTTTCGCGGAATGCGTGGTCTCCGATCAGGCGAAATCTCTCCTGTATGCGTTTTTCGCGGAGCGCGCCGTGGCCAAGGTGCCGGGCGTGGACCAAGGCACTGCGGCGTACCCGGTGGCGCGCATCGGCATCCTCGGCGCGGGCACCATGGGCGCGGGCATTGCGATGGCCTGTGCCAATGCCGCTATCCCAGTGCTGCTCAAAGAGGCCACCGCGGAAGCGCTCGAAGCCGGCATGGCCAACATTCGCAAGAACTACCAGACCAGCGTCAAGCGCGGGCGATTCACCTTGGAGGAGGTGGAGCGGAAACTGGCGCTGATCCATCCGCAACTCGACTGGGCCGGCTTCGATTCCGTGGACCTCACGCTCGAAGCCGTCTACGAGAACATGGCTCTGAAAAAGCAGGTTCTGGCCGAGCTTGACTCTCTTGTCCGGCCGGGATGCATGATCGCCACTAACACCTCCACTCTGAGCATCGATGAGTTGGCCTCCGTAACCTCGCGGCCGGAATTCGTCATCGGCCTACACTTCTTCAGCCCGGCGAACATCATGCGCCTGCTGGAGATCGTGCGCGGGAAATCGACGGCGCCGGAAGTTATCTCCACCGCCATGGCATTGGCGAAACAACTGAAGAAAGTGGGCGTGCTGGTAGGCAACTGCCCGGGCTTCGTGGGCAATCGCATGTTCTTCCCTTATATGTACGAGACGCAGTTCCTGGCGGAAGACGGCGCCACTCCGGAACAGGTGGACCGCGCGCTCACCGATTTTGGCATGGCCATGGGCATGTTCGCGGTGGATGACCTGGCTGGGATAGACGTGGCCTGGCGGGTGCGGCAGGAACTCGGCCACTTCACCGAGCCTGGCGTGCGCAAACCGCTGGTCGAAGACTGGCTCTACGCCATGGGCCGCTACGGGCAGAAGACCGGCAAGGGTTGGTATACCTATGGCGAAGACCGGAAGCCGCGTACCGATCCGGAGGTGCTCGCCCTGATCGAACAGGCGTCCCGTGAGGCCGGCATCGTGCGCCGAACCATCGATGGCCGGGAAATTGTGGAGCGTTCCGTCTATGCGCTCATCAACGAAGGCGCCCGCGTCCTGGAGGAGGGCTTCGCCTTGCGCGCTTCCGACATTGACGTGATCTATGTCAACGGATACGGATTCCCCGCCTGGCGCGGAGGGCCGATGTTCTTCGCCGATCTGACCGGCCTCGATCGGGTTCTGGCCACTATCGAGCGGTTCCACCGCGAGTTCGGGCCGAGATGGCGGCCCGCGCCCTTGCTCCAGCAACTCGCCAGGGAAGGGGGCACTTTCGGCAAGTGGGAGCGCCGGGTGTGACCCATGGCGTCTAAACCCGCTCGACAGGTTCGCAAAGTTAACGTGCTTGGCGCGGAGGCTGTCTTCGCACAAGGGAGGGATGGGATCATCTATGTCCGGTCGCCACGCCCGCTGGGGCCTTACCCCGTTAAACTCACCGAGCGCCTGGAGCATTGGGCCGCGCACGTGCCGGACCGCACTTTCCTGGCGCAGCGCGATCCCACCGGTGCATGGCGCTCGGTCACTTACGCCGAATCCCTGCGCCTTGTCCGCGCCATCGCGCAGGCGTTGCTCGACCGCCGCCTGCAGGCCGAGAGGCCGGTGGCGATCCTCTCCGGCAACAGTATCGAACACGCCCTGATGGCGTTGGCCTGCATGTATGCCGGTGTGCCCTACGCTCCCATTGCCCCCTCCTACTCGCTCGCCTCTGCCGAACTCACCACGCTTCGATACCTCTGGGACCGGTTGGAACCCGCCCTGGTGTTTGCGGCCGATGGCGCAGCCTTCGAACGTCCGCTATCCGGAGTCCTCGATGCGCGCACCGAACTCGTGACGCTTACGCCGCCCATGTCCCTGCGGGCCACCCGGTTCGAAGAACTAGCGGCCGTGCCGGCCTCCGCCGCGGTGGACGAGGCGCATTCCCGAGTTACGGCGGACACCATCGCCAAAATCCTGTTTACATCCGGCTCGACGGGCAAGCCAAAGGGCATCGTCACCACCCAGCGAATGCTCTGCTCCAACCAGCAAATGTTGCGCGTTCTAATGGGGTTTCTGGCCGAAGAGCCACCGGTGCTCTGCGACTGGCTGCCCTGGAACCATACGTTTGGGGGCAGCCACAACTTCGGCATCGTTCTCTATAACGGGGGCACGCTGTATATCGACGAAGGCAAGCCGACGTCCTCGGGATTCGCCGCAACCATCGCCAATCTTCGGGAGATCGCCACCACGGCGTATTTCAACGTTCCCAAGGGGTTCGAGATGCTGGTGCCCGAACTCCGCCGCGACGAAGCATTTCGCCGCCACTTCTTCAGCCGCCTGCAGATCCTTTTTTATGCTGCCGCCGGCCTCAAGCAGGAGGTATGGGACGAGTTGCAGGATCTCGCCGTGGATGCCTGCGGCGAAGAAATCCTCATCATGGCGGGTCTGGGCGCCACGGAGAGTGCGCCCATGGCGCTTTCCACCGGCGTGGAAGGTGCGTCCGCGGGCTGCGTCGGTCTTCCCGTCCCCGGGGTTGAACTTAAGATCGCGCCCGTGGAAACCAAACTGGAAGCCCGGCTCCGGGGTCCGAACATCATGACCGCTTTTTGGCGCGATCCACAACTGACTGCGGCGGCATTCGACGAAGAGGGTTTTTACAAGCTTGGAGACGCGCTGCTCTTTGCCGATCCCGAGGATCCCCTGAAGGGTTTTCTCTTCGATGGCCGCATCGCGGAGGATTTCAAGCTCTCCACCGGAACCTGGGTCAGCGTAGGACCGCTGCGCGCCAGGTTTCTCTCCTGGTTCGACGGCGTCGTGCAGGACGTGGTAATCGCTGCGCCGGACCGCGACTACGTATCCGCCTTGATCTTCCCTCTGCCCGGCGCAACCACTGCCGCCATCCGCGCGCTGCTCGAAAGCTTCGCTCGCCAGGGCACCGGCATTTCCACCCGGGTGCAGCGCGTCCTGCTGCTCCACGAACCGCCCTCCATGGACGCCGGGGAATACACCGATAAGGGCACCATCAGCCAGAAAGCAGTCCTGCGCAACCGGGCGGATTTGGTGGAAGAACTCTACGCCGGGTCGCCGCGGGTCATCGAGATCGACTTATGAACTTCGCTCAACTCAAAGCCATTGACGTTCACGTGCACATCGAACCCGGCGAAACCGGTTCCGCGGCCGATTCGGCGGCCAAAAAATACTTCGGGGATAGCGGCGCGGCGCGCGACCGCAACGCCCTGGCCGACTACTACCGGTCGCGCAACATCGGCTGCGTGGTCTTCCCGGTGGACGAGCGCCTGACGGGGCGTCCGCAGGTATCGAACGACTCGGTCGCCGAATTCGCCGCCGCCAACTCCGATATCGCCATCGCTTTCGCCAGCATCGATCCCACGCGCGGACCGGAGGCCGTCCGCGAGGCCCGCCGTCTGGTCTCCTCCGGTGGCATCAAAGGCCTGAAGCTTCATCCGCCCTTGCAGCAGTTTTTTCCCAACGATCGGATCGCCTACCCGCTATACGAGGTTTTCGCCGAAGCCCGCCTGCCGGTGGTCTTTCACACCGGTCATAGCGGCATCGGCACGAATATGCCGGGCGGCGGCGGCGTCCGCTTGAAATACGGCAACCCCATGCACATCGACGATATCGCCGTGGACTTCCCGGACCTGCCGATCATCATGGCCCACCCTTCGTTCCCCTGGCAGGACGAGGCCATCTCCATCTGCCTGCACAAACCGGCGGTGTACATCGATCTCTCCGGCTGGTCGCCGAAGTACTTCTCTCCGACGCTGGTGCAATACGCCAACACGCTGTTAAAGACCAAGGTGCTCTTCGGATCGGACTATCCTCTCATCACGCCCGACCGCTGGCTGGCCGACTTCGAAAAGATCGCCATCCGCGACGAGGTGCGCCCGCTGATCCTGAGGGAAAACGCGATCCGTCTGCTCGGATGAAGTGAGGTACGCATGGCGGAGGAAGAGGGATTCGAACCCCCGAACGAGTTTCCCCGTTAACGGTTTTCAAGACCGCCGCCTTCAACCGCTCGGCCATTCCTCCGCTACCCCATTATAGCGGGCGGCCCATGGTGCAGGATTTCCGCGGATTTGATAAAACATATAGAGCAGAGGATGTTTTGGCCTGTCGAAAGGCTGTGGATGTTTTGTGGAGGGCTGCGGAAATCGGCACGCATCGGCTCATTCCAAAGCGGTTTGAGCGTGCACAGACATCTGCGGCTTCGAGTGTTCTATGTGTTGACCGGCGAGCGCGCCGGAGTTTAGGCTAAGGTTCACGCCATGTCAGCGTCCAGTGCGGTTGAAAAAGGTCTTCCCACCAATGTAGACGCCGAGCGATTCGTGCTCGGATCGATCCTGCTCGACGACACTCTTTACGTCGAAGCCGCCGGCACGCTCGAGGCGGACGACTTCAGCCTGGAGAAGCACCGGCGCATCTTCAAGCGCATGGGCGAGCTGCAGGAGCGCCGCGAAAAAATCGACCGCATCACCGTGGCCAACGAGCTCATGAAGTTCAATGAGCTGGAAGCCTGCGACGGCTTGAGCTACCTGGTGGAGCTGGACGACGGGCTGCCGCAGATTCCGAATCTCGACAGCTACATACGGATCGTCAAGGACAAAGCCGTGCTGCGGCGCATCATCTTCACTGCGCAGCACATGATGAACCGGGCGCTGATGGGCGAGGAGGAGCCGGACGAGATCCTGGCCGGCGCCGAGGAGACCCTGCTCAAGCTGGGCGAGGCGCGGATGAAGTCCGGGCTGCTCAACGCCGGCCAGATCCTCGAGGATTACGAAGGCGGCATCAACGCTTTTCTGGACCCCGGCAAGCGCATCAAGGGGATCGGCACGGGGTTCGCCAAGTTCGATGAATTGACGGGCGGGCTGCACGGCGGAGACCTGGTCATCGTGGCGGGGCGGCCTTCCATGGGGAAGACCGCGCTGGCGCTCAACATCGCGCAGCACGTGGCGCTCAAGAACAAACAGACGGTGGCGATCTTCTCGCTCGAAATGTCGAAGGAGTCGCTGTTGACGCGCATGCTCTGCTCGGCGGCGCGCGTGGACAGCCAGAAGTTCCGCGCGGGGTATCTCAACCAGGAGGAACGGCGCAAGCTCAACCACGCGCTGCACGAGCTGGTGCAGGCGCCCCTCTACATCGACGACACCGCCGGAGCGCACCTGATGGACATGCACGCCAAGCTGCGGCGCTTGCAAACCGAGCGGCATCACCTGGGGCTGGTGATCGTGGACTACCTCCAGTTGATGACCGCGGGCGGGCGCTTCGAGAACCGCAACCAGGAAGTCAGCGCGCTGTCCCGAGGCATGAAGATGCTGGCCAAGGAGCTGGATGCTCCCGTGATGGTGCTGTCGCAATTGAGCCGCGCGGTGGAGAATCGCCAGGGCGATCACCGGCCGCAACTGAGCGACCTGCGCGAATCCGGCTCCATCGAACAGGATGCGGACGTGGTGGCTTTCGTGTTCCGCGAAGAGGTTTACAAACCGAAGGACGAGAACCTGCGGGGCTTGGCCGAGCTGATCGTCGGCAAGCAGCGCAACGGGCCGGTGGGAACCGTCAACCTGGTCTTTCTGCACGCGCAGACGAAGTTCGAGAACCGGGCGGAGGACACGGGAGAGATGGCGGAGGAGTAGCGTTACCGCGTCACGTACAACTCCGCCATTGCGAACCCCACGTTCCGGATCTGATCGCGGAGCGCGCTGTAGCGCACGGCGTCGGCGGCGGTGCGAAGGAGTTCGATTTCGGCGGGGGTGAACGGGCGGAGGTAGCGGTCGGCGCGGTCGCGGTAGGAGTAGCCGTGATAGGCCGGGCCGGGGTGCCCTCTGGGCCCGCCGGCTACTTCCATCAGCAGGTCCCAGAAAGTCTTCCTCTGAAACAAAGATTTGCGCGCCGCGGCCTCGCGCGGGATCTCGATGGCGTGGCGGCCGCCGCGCAGGATGGCGCGGATGCAGCCGGCGGCGGCAAAGGGCCGGGACGGGTCGGCGTCGGGAAAAGTCGCCAGCAGCTCGCGGAGGCTTTCGAGATCGGCATCCCAGGCCGCCCAGCGGAACCGGGAAGCGCCGCTCACCAGCGTGCCGCGCAGCAGGATCTCGCGGATGCGCGACTCATCCTTTCCGGCGACGCCGAGCAGGTGCTCGACCAGTTCGCGCACGGGAAGCTCCTGGAGCACCACGGGCGTGATGGAGATGGCCCCGGCAACTTCGGAGCTGAGTTTCACCCGGACCGTCTGGGGCAACGCCATGGTTTGATTTCACGCTAGCATAAGTCCGTGACCACACCAGCGGGCGAGCTGCTGGCCGGGGAGATCCGGCGCAACGGGCCGGTGACCTTCCGGCGCTTCATGGAGGTGGCGCTCTACCACTCCGAACACGGCTACTATCGCCGTGCCCAGAGGGCACCCAGCGATCCCTTCGGCAAACACGGCGACTTCTTCACGGCGGAGCAGATCCAGCCGGTCTTCGGCATTCTGATGGCGGCTCGTATCCGGCAGCTCTATCGGGAAATGGGCGAACCGCGGGAGTTCACGGTGGTGGAGCTGGGCGCGGGACGCCGGGAAATGGCCGAGGCGTTTTCGGAGTGGGTGTACATCCCGGTGGACCTGGATGCCGGCAGTCTGCCGGAGAAGTTTTGCGGCGTGGTGTTCTCGAACGAATTCTTCGATGCGCTGCCGGTGGAGGTGGCGGTGTATCGAGACTGCGCATTCCTGGAGCAACGCGTGGCGTTCGAAGATGGGCGGTTCCGATGGCAGACAGCCGGCGAAGTCCGTGAAGAAGTGGCGGATTACCTGCGCCGCTGGTTCCCTCCGCCGGAAGAAGGCCGCTGGTACGAGGCCAACCTCGAGGCGCTCGGCTGGATGGAGCGAATCGGGCGCGCGCTCGAATCCGGTTACGCGTTGACCATCGATTACGGTTACACGCGCGCGGAATCCGTGCGGTTCCCGGCTGGAACGTTGATGGGATACCGAAGGCACATGGCGCGTGAGGATGTGCTCGAGGATCCCGGGGAGAGGGACATCACGGCGCACGTCAACTTCGCGGCGCTCGAAGAATGCGGCGCCGCTTGCGGCCTGCGAAGGGAGCGCTTCGAGACGCTGGCGCGGACGCTCATCGCTGCCGGAGAGGCCGACCAGTTCGCCGCCGCCTTGAGCTGCGGGCCCAGAGGGCACCCCACCGAGGAATTGCGGCGGCGCATGCAGCTCAAGACGCTGCTGTTCGGGATGGGGGAGACGTACCGGGTGTTGTTGCAGCGGCGGGAGCGCGCGGGAGAACCAGAAGAGAAAAGCCTGAAATAATGAAAAAGGCCCCGGAAACCGGGGCCTTCGGAGTAAAACCTGTTTGCATGCCCTTCTTCAGGGCGCGCCCTAGCTACTTCTTTTTCTTCGGAGCAGCCTTTTTCTTCGCGGGGGCTTTCTTCGTTGCGCTCTTCATCGATTGATCTCCCTAAACATCAAATTTTGCGATCCAAAAAAAATCGCAATGTGATTCATATATAAGGTTGTTCGCGATGAAAGTCAAGAGAAAAATGCATTCGCGTCGTCTTTCGTCGTCTTTTGGGTTGCAACGCGCCCCTCATCGCCGCGAGGAACGCGCCGCAATCGAGCGCGATCGATGCGGCGCAGCTAAACAACCGGCTGATAGCGCTGCCGCGCGAACAGCGCTTCGGCCTCGGGCCGCGTCAGCGCCCAGATCCCGTAGATCCCCAGCGCCGTTCCGATGGGGACGCTCAGCAGGTCGAGGGCGGAGATCACGATCATGAAGATGCGGGACCATGGCGCGAGTCTGACGAGGCCGATGCCGCCGATGAGACCGGGCAGCGAGATGACGCCGATCACCACGAAAAGGATGGTGCCGATGCCGCCGAGAATGGGGACCGCGATGGCCGCGTCGCGGGCGCTGGTGGAATCGGAGAGGCTGACCACGCTGGCGATGCTGCCGAACAGCAGCAAGAAAAAGACCGCCGCGAGTATTCCGAGCGATCCGAACACGATGTGCAGGGTGCCGAGTATTTTCACGTGCGATTCCATGAGTCCTCCAGATCGAAAACAAGTATAGCGTTGTTCCCCCTCCTTCGGCGTTACAATGGCGGAGCGTGACCAAATACCTTCGCTATCGTTCCGTGGCCGGCGTGGCCTACGGCATTCTCGACGGTGACGCCGTTCGCGAGATTCACGGCGGCCTCTTCGGCAGCCACGCCGAAACCGGCGCCATTCACAAACTCTCCGACGTGAAGTTGTTGGCTCCCTGCCAGCCGGGCAAGATCATGGGCGTGGGCCTGAATTACCGGAGCCACCTTGGCGGCCGCCCGCAGCCTGGGCATCCGGAAATGTTCTACAAGCCGGTGACGGCGCTCCAGGACCCCGATGAGCCCATCGCCATCCCCAACGGCGCCACCGACGTTCATTACGAGGGCGAACTGGTGGTGGTGATCGGCAAGCCGGTGAAGAACGCAACGCCCGAGGCGGCGCGCGCGGCCATCTTCGGCGTCACCTGCGGCAACGACGTCAGCGAGCGCAACTGGCAGCACGGCGAGCAGAAGGACTTGCAGTGGTGGCGGGCCAAGGGGTCGGACACTTTCGCGCCCCTGGGACCGGCCGTCGCCACCGGCCTGGATTACGGCAACCTGCTGCTCCAGACGCGGCTCAACGGCGAGGTGGTACAGAGGCAGTACACCTCAGACCTGATCTTCGATTGCCCGAGCATCGTGAGCTGGGTCAGCGGCTGGGTCACGCTCATGCCCGGCGATATCATCTACACGGGAACTCCGGGGGCCACCCGCAAATTATCGCCGGGCGATCTGGTGGAAGTGGAGATCGAGGGGATCGGCGTATTGCGCAACCCGGTGGTGTGAACCTCTGGTTCAGCTTATCGTTCCCAATGCACTCGTAATGTCCCCACGGAAACAGGGCCCCGGTCGCGATTGTAGGCCGGGTTGACCACGTGCTGGTAATCCAAAGTAAACGTCCACTCCGGGATCGCGTGCCAAGCGTAGTAGGCCTCCGTAATCGACTCGGGTGCGTAGTTCAGCCTTCCGTCGCCGATGATAAATCCCATGCCGCCGGCGGCCAGGAAGCAGCGATCGTCTCCGCTGAGATAATTGCGGACCGCCGCCACGCCGATGTTGTCGCCGGTGCGCTTCCAGAGCCGGCCCTCGAAGGAGGTTCCCGCGCTGACCGAGCGGTCGATCTGGGTGAAGGCCCAGGCCTCGGTTTTGCCATCGCTCCAGCCGTAGCGCGCGAACAGCCCGATATCGCGCGTGATCTCCTGCTCCGCGTTCCAGCCGAAACCGTACTTCTTGGTGCCCGGGCGGCGCGTGGCGGCAAGATCGGTAGTCCCGTCCGGGAGCATCGCGTCGCGGAGGGTGCCGGCTCGCTCGCGATTCTCGAATCCCAAAACGCGCAGCGCGCCCGCGTGCCCCATCGGTTTGTAGCGCTTCTCCCACTCCACCGCCTCGCCGCGGTTCTTCGCCAGGCGGGTATCGAAGGTCGGGCCATTGGCTTCGGTCGGTTCCATCACGGTGGCGGCGCGCAGCGACCAACTGCGCATGGTCAGCTCCTGCATGGAGCCGATGGTGTACCCGCGGGTATCGGCCGGATAGTCCCAGGCCCCGTTGGACATCAGCGACCAGTTCATGAACTGGCGGCGCGGATCGTGGCTGTAGGCATTGTTATCGAAGAAGTCGGTGAGGGCAAACTTGCCGGTGATCATGGTGAAACGGCTCACGGGCAGTGTTCCGGCCAGCTGATTCGGGCCGCCTTCCACCATCTCGGTTTCGGAACTGAGCGCCCACGTGTTCTTCACGTAGCCGCGCGCCGGGTACAGCTTCGGCGTGGCTTCCGCTACGCGCGGGATCTCGCCGTTGGTGAAGCCGGCGATTCCGGTGACGTCGCCGAAACCCTTGCCGCCGGCGATCTCCGGGTTGAACACCAGCTCGGTCCAGGAGTTGACGCGGTACGCCAAGAAAACCGTCGCGGTGAGGGACACCCGGCTCTCGGGATGCGAAGGAAGGCTGTTTTCTCCCTCGTACAGGGAAGGAAAGGATCCATGGTGCTGCCCGATGGAGGTGGCCTGGAAATGGATATCCCACCGCTCGGCGGAGGGGTCATCACCGGTGTTCTGGGCCTGGGCGGGGAGCCAGGCGGACAGAGCACCGGCGATCGGCAAAATGAGTAGATGGTTCCCGAGCATGTCTCTCTCCTTCGGGCACACGTGTAGTGTGTGGCATAAGGTTCGTCTTTTTTTTTTGCCGTTGGGCCAGCGCCCTCGGGGTTACCCGCGATGGCCGAACAGGCCAGCCATGTTCATCACGTGGTAGAAGACCAGCAACATCATCAGGATCAAGTACGCGCGCAAGCTCACCAGCGAAATGCGGACACTCGTGGTCATGGCCATGGGGCCGAGGCTCTCGGTGTCCACCTTTTCCTCCGGCAAGTCGTCGAGCGGGTGAATCACCACGAAATGGTTGGTCAATTCGTTCGTCTCCATCGGATTCAGCATCGTGGCCATGTTCGTTTCTCCTCTTCGCTACGCTCCCTTACGCGGGGAACAGGTTGGGGGCCGCAACCTGCGCGGCCAAAATCAAGGACAGAGCGAACAGGACGATGATGATGGTCCAGTTCACCCAGTTGTTCCAGGGCTTGTTCGAGTACTCGCCCAGCAGTTCTTTGTCGTTGAGCAGCAGTTGCAGGAAGATGATGGCGGAAGGCAGCATCACTCCCGCGAGCACCTGCACGCCCAGAATGATCAGTTGCAGCGGCGCGCGCGGAATCAGCACCAGCCCGGCGGCGGCGGCCACGCACACTGCGTAGACCACATAGAAGCCCGGCGCTTTGCGCACAGGAAGTTGCAGGCTGTGCGGCCAGCCGCGCACTTCGCCGTAGGCCCACGCGCTCGACAGCGAGATGGCCGTGGTTCCCAGGACGGCCGCGTTAATCATCAACAGCAGAATGGCGTTCTTGAAGAACCCATTGGTGAAGCTGCCGATATCCACGGCCATCTGCGCCGGGTCCGTAAACGCAAACCCGTGCATGCTCGAAGCGTTGCCGGCGATCATCATGCATCCCGCCGCGGTGATGGTGACGCAGGCGCCCAGAAACGTATCCAGCCGCGCCCACTTCACGTCCGAAAAGCGCAGGCGCTTGTCGGCGATGCAGCTCTGCTGGAAGAAAAGCTGCCAGGGCGCGATGGTGGTTCCCACGATGGCGATCACCAGGAACATGAGCTCCGGCGTCAACCCTCCGGCGGGCATCGAAGGCGCCAGAGACCCGCTCACGATCTGCCCCATGGGCGGCCGCAGCCCATACGCCAGCGCGAACCAGACCAGGTCCAGGAGGCACAGCAGAACCACCGTGCGTTCCCACCGGCGATAGCTTCCGGTCACCGCGATCAGAATCAGGGCCGCCGCGGCCAGCGGCACGCCGAAGCGCGGGTCCACCCCCATTTTGTTCAGTGCCAGGTCGATCGCGGCGAATTCGGTCACCAGGGTAAGGAAGTTCACCAGTTCCAGATCGACGAGCGAAAACAGGCCCCACCACTTCCCGAAGCGCTGATAGATCATCGCGGCGTGGCCCTTGCCGGTGGCAATTCCCAGCCGCACCACCATTTCCTGTATGAAGTATGTAATCGGTAATAAGAGCAGAACCACCCACAACAGATGAGTCCCGTATTGCGCCCCAGCCTGGCTGTACGTCGATACCGCGCCGGCGTCGTTGTCCGCCACCATCACGATGAGGCCGGGGCCGACCACCATAAGGAAGGTGAGCAGATCGCGCGTCCATTTGGATTTCACTACCCGCCCGCGGACCGGCATGACTTCCGTCTCCAAGCCGGACGCGGGCGCGCCGATTGCCCGGTTGCTCATCGAAGCATCTCCTTTCCGCCCCGCGCAAACAGTACGAGGGCCGTTACGGTTTTCGGCGGTCTCGACGGCCGAAAGCCGGCAATTGAAGCGCTACTAGAGATGTCGAAGGGGAAAGCCGCTCCGCCCTGGGAGCCGGAGCGTTCGCCTTCAGCCCTCCGCGTTCACCACCCAAATACTTGTGGAAGAAGCGGCGGCCGAGGCGATAGCGGAAAGACTATCGGATTACCGCCGGAACCTCCACGCCGTATCCTCCGGGGCGCTTGCTTGGCCCGGAGGCCTATCGTCGTTTGGTCCCATATACCTTTCTGGAGACGAGTTCGAAGCTTACGAGGGAAACAAAAAAGCCATTTCCCCCGCAGCGGAAGAAATGGCCAACTATCGCAGAACGATTGCTGACGGATTCCCCCACTGGCCCAAGCTTCAGCACCGCACGCCGTGAGAGATCCGATGACCTCAGCCACATTAGAGAAACCCTTAACCCGGGAATCCCTGGTCCACCCTGACGAACATCTTTCGACGCCGGAGGGCAGTGGCTTGTATGCCGCGCGGACGCCTCGCCTGCCGAGGATCCATGCAAATCAGGTGGATTGGCCCCAACTGCAAACCATATCCATCCATTTCCAAAATACCGCGCACCTTTTGGTGGTGTCAAGAAAAAAACGAACCGACATCGAGCAAATGAATCGGTTTTAATGGCGCGCTACGAGGCGGAGCTGGCGGAGGGCGATCCGGCCGAACCGCGAGGCCGGCCTTGACAACACGCAAATCTAAATATAGTCTAATGGTGGTTGCGGAGGGTAAAGCCGCGCGGCTCGACGCCCGCCTGCGCACGTTGCCGAAGTTTCCATTCCAAAAAAGGAGGACCGTAATGAGTCTGGCCGAAAAGCAATGCGTGCCGTGCCGGGGTGGCGTCCCGCCGCTCAAAGGCGAGGAATTGCAGAGAATGCAAGCGCAGGTGACTGGCTGGCAGGTGGTGAGCGGGCACCATCTGTCGAAAACTTATACATTCCCCGATTTCCAGACGGCCCTGCACTTTGTGAACCGCGTGGGTGCGATCGCCGAGGAGCAGGGGCACCATCCCGACCTCTACCTGTCGTGGGGAAAGGTGGAAGTCAAGACTTGGACCCACAAAATCGACGGCTTGACCGAAAGCGATTTTATTCTTGCCGCCAAAATCGATCGCCTGCATCAGAATGCGGTCACTGCGTAACGCCGTCGGCCTTCTTCAGATCCCTGTCGATCTTGCCGACGTAGTTGATGGTCTCGCGGTACGGCGGAACGCCCTGGAACTTGTCCACCGCGCCCGGCCCAGCGTTGTAAGCCGCCAGGGCATGCCACAGGCCGCCGTTGTACTTCTCCAGCAGGTCCCGCAGGTAGCGCGTGCCGGCATCCACATTCTGGGCGGGATCGCGCGGGTCGGCGCCCAGCGCTTGGGCCGTGGACGGCGTCAGTTGCATCAGCCCGATGGCTCCCTTGGGAGAAACCGCCTGCTCCTCAGAATTCGACTCGGTCGAGATCACGCTGCGCACTAACCGGCGCGGCAGGCCGTACTTGTCGGCGGCCGCATCGGCCAGTTGCGCCGGCGAAGGCGCCGGTTGCGCTGCCGGGGCGGGGGTGGCCGGCACGGGCGCCGGCGGCGCGTATTCCTCCGCTTCGAAGCCGCGCACGGCCGCCGCATCCATCTCGATATAGCCGCCCGCGTTGTAAAGCCGAACCTTGTCGCCGGAGGTCTCGTGCCGGTCGACGTGCAACCTGGAACCGCTGGCGAACACGGCATATTCGCCCGCGAAAGCTGTGCCGGTCACAAAACACAAAAATATTGCTGGAAGACACCGCATCTAGCCTGTACCATTATAAATGACGCATGTATACCCCCCGGCGTGGAGAGGCATGGTGAGGCGGGCTGGTTTTGCCGATCTGCTATGTTGGGGGTAGCTCCTCCTGTATGCCCTTTCATATTCAGCCAATTCGGGAATTTCTGGTGCGCCCCGCGTTGCCCGAATCCCTGTCGCGCCTGACCGAGCTGGCTCATAACCTGCTCTGGAGTTGGGAGCCGATCGTGCGCGCGCTCTTCCGCCGGCTCGATCCAGGCCTTTGGCGGGAGTGCGGCTACAACCCGGTCTTGATGCTCGGCCGTGTTTCCCAAGCTACGCTGGCAAAGGCAGGCGCCGATCCGCGCTACCTGGTCCTGTACCGCACGGCGTGTGACATTTACGATGCGCGCGTGCGCAAGGCTCCGCCGCCCGCCGACGGCCGGCTGGTCGCCTACTTTTCCGCCGAGTACGGTCTCACGGAGTGCTTGCCGGTCTACTCGGGCGGTCTCGGAATTCTGTCGGGCGATCATCTGAAGTCCTCGAGCGATCAGGATTATCCGCTCATCGCGCTTGGCCTGCTGTACCAGCAGGGCTTCTTCCGGCAATTCCTCAACCCCGACGGGTGGCAGCAGGAACGCTATCCCATGAACGACTTCTATACCTTACCGGTAGCGACTGTTAAGGACGCCGATGGCCGGGACCTGAAGGTCGCGGTCAAGCTGCCCACCGGCGAGGTCTGCATCCAGGTATGGAAGCTGGAGGTGGGCCGCATCACGCTCTATTTGCTGGATACCAACATCCCGGACAATGTCTTGCCGCAGGATCGCGACATCACGGATTCGCTTTACGGCGGCGATATCGATACGCGCATCCGCCAGGAAATCGTGCTGGGCATCGGCGGCATACGGGCGCTGAAGGCCATGGGGCTGAAACCCACCGTGTATCACATGAACGAGGGCCACTCCGCGTTTCTCGCCCTGGAGCAGGTGCGGGTGTTGATGCGCGACCGGAAACTGACCTTCGAAGAAGCCCTGGAAGCCGCGCGCGCCAGCAATGTTTTCACCACCCACACGCCGGTTCCCGCCGGAATCGATCTGTTCGACCCCGGCCTGATGTACTACTACTTTTCGGAGTATTGCGTCGAGGTGGGGATCGACTTTCAGCAGTTGATGGCGCTCGGCCGGCGCAACGTTTTCGACCGCGACGAGCGGTTCTCGATGGCCGTTCTGGCGTTGAACACCTCGGCTTACCGCAACGCCGTGAGCCGCCTGCACCGGCAGGTTTCGCAGGAGATGTTCCACGACCTCTGGCCGCAGTTGCCGTTGTGGGAAGTGCCGATCACTTCGATCACCAACGGAGTGCACCTGCCGAGCTGGCTGAACGGCGACTTGGCGTCGCTCTACGATCAGTACCTGCAACCCGACTGGCGCGACCGCTTCAATGACGCCACCATCTGGGAACAGGTGAAGGACATCCCCGACGAGGAACTGCTCGACGCTCACCGCCGGCACAAGCGCCACCTGATCAATTTCATTCGGACGCGCCAGAGCGCATCGGCGGTGCGGCGGCAGGCCTCCGCCGCGGAGGTGCACCGCGCGGCTGAGGTGCTGGATCCGAACGCTCTCACCATCGGGTTCGCGCGCCGCTTCGCGACCTACAAGCGCGCCACGCTGCTGTTCCGCGACGTCGAGCGGCTCAAGCGCATTCTGTTGGACAGGGACAAGCCGGTCCAGATTGTCATCGCCGGCAAGGCCCATCCCAAGGACCAGCCGGGGAAGACCTATATCCGCGAAATCGTGCAGCTCTCGCGCGATCCCGACCTCTGGAAACACGTGGTCTTCGTGGAAGACTACGACATGAAGGTGGGCCGGGAGATGGTGCAGGGCGTGGACTTGTGGCTCAACAATCCGCGGCGCGGCGAAGAGGCCTGCGGCACCAGCGGCATGAAGGCGGGCATGAACGGCGTTCTCAATTTGAGCATCCTGGACGGCTGGTTCGACGAAGCCTATGAGAACTCGGGCGGCTGGGCTATCGGCGAGCGGGAGCCGTATTCGGAGGACCAGGACGCGCTGCATGCCAGCGTCATCTACTACCTGCTCGAAAGCGAGATCGCCCCCATGTTCTATGAGCGCCGCGAGCAGGTCCCGCGCGAGTGGATGCGCCGCGTGAAGCAGTCGATCATGTACATCAGCCCGCATTTCGATTGCCGGCGCATGGTGCGGCAGTACATGACCGAATTGTACGAGCCGGCCCACACGTCGCACCTGCGCATCCTCAAGGCGGATTACAGCGTGGTGCGCGAAAGAGCGCGTTGGAACTCGCGCATTCGCGAGGTTTGGGATCGCGTGAAATTCGTGGAAGCGGGGCCCGGGCCGGCCGGTTCGGTAATCAGCGGCAAACCCGTTCCGGTGCGCGCGGCCATCGACCTGGCGGGCTTGAAACCCGGCGATGTGCGCGTGGAGGCCGTGCTCGGGCGCGTGGATAGCAATGGCCACCTGGAAGAGACCGAGGTGCTGGTGCTGCCCGCGGTCGAGCAGCAGGGCTCGGTTGCGGTATTTGCCAGGGACATCGTTCCCGAACGAACCGGCCGCCTGGGCTACGCGCTGCGCGTCAGCCCCAACCATTTTGACGATCCCATTACGCGGCCCTGCACCAGCCTGCTAAAGTGGAGTTCAGTAGGGTAAGGGCAGGGGCGGCAGGGGGCCTGGAGCGTCGGAGGGGACGGTAAGCGCTTCGGCCCTATCCAAGGAGAGTGAGTGAGGGGGGTGCAAAATGCTTCGATCCGTGGTACATATGTACTTGAAGCATTGGCGGGCCGCGAACCTGTTTGTGTCAGGGGCCGCGGCGTTCCCGCAGAACCCCTCCGGTAAATCCACGCTAACCGCGGTTGTCGGGAGTGCCGCGCGGCCGCGTGGGGATTGATCGGTATCTTAGGCGCCGGTTTTTCGAAGAAACGTTCTTTTGTCCCGCTAGTTACGGAGCAACTAATTCCCCATGGACAGCGATCGCAAGTACAGACAACCAGGGTACATGGATTCGGACCGCGATTCCAGAGGCTACGGCGGAGAGCGGCCCAAGCCCAGCGGGCCGCGTCCTCCCATCGACGTCACCGGCCCCCGCTTGCCGCGTCTCGTCCAGCATGTCGCCGCGGCCCGGTGTTTCAACTGCGCGACAACCCTTCCGCCCGACGTTGACTTCCGCGGCAACTGCCCCAAGTGCAACGCCGAGTTGCACTGCTGCAAGCAGTGTTCCTACTTTGAGCCATCCATGCGTTTCCAGTGCCTCAAGCCCATCCCGGTGCGCATCGCCGTGAAGGACAAAGCCAACGATTGCAATTCGTTTACGCCGCGGGTGACGGTGGCCCGCGAAGGCACCAACAACGTGCCGGCGGCGGCGCCCATCGATGTGGGCCCTCCCGCGCCGCGCAATCCCGAAGACGCCCGCAACGCCTTCGACAAGCTCTTCAAGAAGCTGTAGGTGCTGGCACCGCAGTTGACTCGGGATAGAAGGGTCTATTGCCATTCCGAGCGCCGGAGAGCGGAACGTGACATAATTATGGCATGAGCGTCCGAACCACGATCGATATTCCAGACGATCTCCATGCCGCGCTCCGGCAGCTTGCGGCGGCGGAGCGCACCTCGATTCGTTCGCTGATTACCGGAGCCATCGAGAGCAAGTTCCGGCCGCAGCCATCGCGGCCCGTGACGGGACCACTGGTGGGAAGGAAAGGTAAGCCCGCCCCTGGCAGTCCCGACAGGGAGAATCCGTACGACGTCCTATTTGCCTGATCTCAACGTGTGGCTGGCTTTGAGTTGGGCCAACCACATGCACTCCGATGCCGCCTGGACTTGGTTTTCCCGGCAGGAGGACGATCGCTTTTTCTTTTGCCGGTTCACGCAACTCGGGTTGTTGCGGCTGCTGGCGACATCCGCGGTGATGGGCAGGGATGTGCGGACCATCGGCGAAGCCTGGAAGGTGTACGACCGGTGGCTTGAGGATTCGCGAGTCGGAATCCGGCAGGAGTCGGTTGAACTCGATGGGGCCTTCCGTGCGGCAACCCGTTCGGTTTCCCGGCTGTCGTCGCCGAAAGCGCTTGGCGATTGCTATCTCCTTGCAGTCGGCAAGGTCGCAGACGCTACTCTCGTGACGTTTGATCGGGGTCTGGCATCCACGTGCCAGAAAGCCCGTCAGCCCGTAGCGCTGCTGGAACCACGCACCCTGGCCGGAGGCTGAAAGCGGATGCTGGCAGGCACACCCTTCCGTCTCAAAAAGGGCGGGAAACGGACGGCGCCAAGGACGCCGCACACACCATATGGCTTCGCGGCCTCGTTACAGCGCGTTTTTACTGGGGCCTTTTTGGGACGCCGCGGACTTTTGTGCTTCATCCCATTTTTGGGCCAGCATGTGACCTAATTCCCATGGCGCGTTACCTGTCCCGTCGCGTTCCTCGCCGAAAAATAACGCAACGGCAGGATGCCCGTCTAGCGTCGCTTCGTAGCTCGAAGGGGTGTCCAGCCGAACTATCACAATAACCTTCGGAACTCCGTCCGCGGTGACGAATGGAACAACGTTCACAAACCCGTCGCCGTCTGGCGTCTGGCCTGCGATAGCAATAGGCAAGCCGTTCATCCCAATAAGTTTGGTCATGTTCGCATTCTCGTAAACTCATCATACCGCTTGCAGTCTCAAAAGGGGTAGGTTTCGGGACAAACCCGGCGAGGCCTGAAATCAAGGCTCTCACCGTCTCAAAAGTCAGTCCCAAAATTGCGGCCAAATCGTGGTCGCCGCAGTCCTGGGGTTGCGGTCGGCGGCGTAGTGAAATCCCGTCCCAAAACCAGCACCGTTTTTGCTCACGCCCCGGAGTCCTCCGGTTCTGCGTGCTGGGACGTGTTGTCGCCGACCCGCCTCTACCCCCGCTTCTTCTGATAGCTCCGCGCCAGCTCCATATACACGCCCAGGTCGCGGTCCAGGTCCGACTGGGTTCCGTCGAAATAGAAGTTGCGAATGGGTATCCCGCCCAGGTCCCGGCTGACGCGCGGATAGATCGCCTCGCACACGATGCCGTTCATGCAGGTGAAGGGGCTGATGTCGATGATCCCCGCGGCGCCCTTCTTCGCCAGGTACACCGTCTTCCCCACGTTCAGCACCATCTCGCCAAAAGCGCCCTCGCGCGGCAGGTACGGGCGCGCGCATTCCAGGATCTCGTAGATGTCGGGTTCCTCGCGGCCCGCGAAATCTTCCTGGAACGGTTCCACCAGGACGTGCTCGTCCTGCTTCTGCACGCGCTTCCGCACCCACGCGCCCAGCGCTTCCAGCGTCCAGACGCGTCCCTCCAGCTTCAGCTTCCGGAAGTGCTCGGAATTGGTATACCAGATCCACTCGACCAGGTCGGAGATCCAAGCCTCCGCGCCGTACTCCTCGAGACACTCGACCAGGTTCTCGTTCGAGAACGTGTTCAAGCGGCAGAAAATCTCTCCCACAATTCCAATCAGCGGATGCCGGGGCCCAGCGGGCACCCCGCCGCGCCGCCCCGCCAGCTTGCGGAAACGGTCGCGGCTTCGAACCATGGAATCGCGCAGCGACTGAAGCTGCACCCCCGGCTCGACCGGGGTCTGCTCGAGGGTGCGGCACAGGTCGGCCAGCGATTCCGCGTAGACCGCTTCCGTGTCGCCGCGGCGCTCCTCATACGGACGGTGCATGAGCAACAGCTTTTGCAGCAGATCGGCGCACAGCAGCGCGCGCCAGCCCGTGCGCACGAACGGCTTGGCGAGCCCGCCGAGGCCTGCATAGGCGTTCTGACTGCTCGGCGAGAGGATCTCTACGGATCGGTATCCGTTGGCGTCCAGAATGTGGCGCAGGTAGGGTGCGTACTGGCCGAAACGGCAAGGGCCCTGGGCGGTCGGCATGAACAGCGCCACGCGCGCGGGGTCGGTTGCGGGCCGCTCCAGCACCTTCATGAAATCGCCCACCGTCACCTTGGCGGGGTAGCACTCGTCGCCCGAAGTGTAGCGCGCGCCCAACTCGCGCGTGCGGCTGTCGGAGGGCGGAGTAGGCTCGGCTTCCAGGCCGATGGCGCGAAAGGCCGAGGCGAACGCCTGCGCGCTGCCGTAAGCCATGGGCGGAATGTAAATGCGCTTGCCGCTTAGTGGATGCTCGCCCGCAGGGGCGGCTGGGTGCCCTCTGGGCACGCCGACGGTTGGTAGCATCGCAGAATCCCTTTGCTGTCGAGATACGCTTCGCAGCGCGTCATGTAGCCGGCGTCGTTGCCGTGCCCGTCGAATTGCAGGACCAGCAGCGGCGCGCCGGCGGCTTGGCGGGCAAAATGCTTGATGTAGGAATCGGGCCCGCACTTGAAGTTGGTGATGTAGACCACGTGCAGGTTGGGGTTCGTGGCCGCGAGGCGCGCCGCGTCCAGGATCTTCCGCCCCGAGGCCCAGAACATGTTGGCGTGCGTGTCCGCGACCGGCTCACGGCCGGTCACCAGGAAGTCCAGCGGAATGACGTTAGCGCCGTAGCGATGGCGCAGCTTGCGCGGGATGTCGCAATTCACACCGCGGTCGTAAATATTGTAGCTGCGTCCCACCACAACCAGCCCGGGCTCGCCGGTGGATTCCAGCGTGGCCAGCGCCCGCCGGCCGGCCGCCAGCAGCTTCTCCTGGAACTCGCGCTGCGCCGCGTAGGCCGCCTCCACCGCGCGGTCGCTCGAGCGCCGCGTCACCCCGATGCGCCGCATGGTCTCAGCCATCGCCTTTTTCACTTGCGCGGGGCCAAGCTGGAAATGCAGCGTCGGGATGAGGAACTTGTGCTGGTGCGGCGCCAGGGCCGGCGCGGACCGCAGCACCCACGGCAGCGTCTGGTTCCATGGGCAGTAGTGCGAGGGGCAGGATTCGCCTTCGCCCGCTTCGGCGTCCGCGATGTTGGGAACCAGGATGTAATCCGCGCCCGCCTCCGCCAGCGCCTGCACGTGGCCGTGGGCCACTTGCACCGGATAGCACGGCTGCGCCACCGCCATATCGATGCCCGCCGCCGAGATGCGCGGATCGGTCACCGGTGAGAGCATGGTCTCGATGCCCAGTTCCGTGAAGTAGCGCTTCCAGAACGGAAGCTGGTCCAGCAGCGACATGGCGCGCGGCAACCCGACGCGCAACCGCACCCGTTCTTTCCGAGCCGCGAACGTAAGAGAGCGGTCGCTGCCGCCTTCCAGCAACTGCTCCCTGTACGCGAACAAATCCTCGATCACCGGCTTGCGCCCCGTCAACGACGGCTTGCGGAACTTATCCGAGCACTTATCGCCCCAGTAGCTCTTCTGCCCCTCGATATCGAACTGCTTCATCTCGCAAAGGTTGGAGCAGGCCTTGCACACAAAATCGCGCGTGGCCAGGCGCAGGTTGTGCAGATCGTATCCGCGGAAACGGCTGGGGGCGCCCGTGGCCTGGTGCCACTGCCGCGCAATGAGCGCCATTCCGATGGCCCCCATCACGCCGTTGTACGGCGGCACGGTGATCTTCTTTCCCAGCAGGCTGGCAAACGCCGCGGTGACAGCGTCGTTATACGCCGTGCCGCCCTGGAAGTAAATCACCTTGCCGATCTTGCGGCCGCGCACCACGCGATTCAAATAATTCAGCGCAATGGAGTAGGACAGGCCCGCCACCAGGTTGGGCACGGTTTCGCCCTTGTGCAGCCAGCCGGTGACATCGCGCTCCATGAAGACCGTGCAGCGCTCGCCCAGGCGCGTAGGGCTGGCCGACGCCAGCGCCAGTTTCGCAAACTCGCCCTTGATGCTGATGCCCAGCTTCTCGGCCTGCTCCTCCAGGAACGAGCCGGTACCCGCCGCGCACGCTTCGTTCATCGCGAAATCCACCACCACGCCGTTTTCGATGGAGATGAACTTGGAATCCTGGCCGCCGATCTCGAAGATGGTGTCCACCGGTTCGCCGCCCAGCGTGTTGCTCACGTGTATGGCGCCGGTTTTGTGCGCGGTGATTTCGTCGTTCACCGCGTCCGCGCCCACGAACTCCGCGATCAACTCGCGCCCGGAGCCGGTGGTGCCCACGCCGCACACTTTCAGCCGGCTGCCCCAGATGCTCTCCACTTCCGCGAGGCCCTGCTGCACAGCCTCGATGGGACGCCCCGCGGTTCGCAGGTAGACATCGTGGATCACCGTGCCGGATCCGTCGATCACCGCTACGTTGGTGGAAACGGAGCCGATGTCGAGGCCCAAATACGCGGGGATGGGATCGCCATTGGGCGGCGCGTACACGCCCACGCGGTCGCGCAACTGCACCACGTTCTCAGTGGAAAGCGGCTGGGTGTCCTGCACCTTCTCTTCGGAATCGTGCTGGCGTAGCCGATGGATCTCCAGAATGGACCGCTTGCGCTGCTCCTCGGCTTCCAAAATGGCCGTGCCGATGGCTCCGCACCAGGCGTATTCCCCGGGCGTCAGCAAGTCGCCGGCGGAAAGAGAGAAGGCTTCGCGCAGGGCCCCAACGACGCCCGCGTTTTGCGAAACCGCGCCAATCAGCGCTACCGGCGCCTCCACCGGCCGCCCCTTCACGATGGAGCTCTTGAAGTTGCGCGCCACGGCATCGCACAGCCCGCGCAGGATCTCGGCCGGCGAGTAGCCCTTCTGCTGCGCGTGGATCATGTCGCTCTTGGCGAACACCGAGCAGCGCCCGGCGATGCGCGCCGCGCTCTTGGCCGTGCGGACGATCCCGCCGACTTCTTCGACCGAGTACTGCATGCGCAGCGCCTGCTGATCGAGGAACGACCCGGTACCCGCCGCGCACTCGCCCGAGCGGTCGTAGTCCACGATGCTGCCGCCCTCGAGCCGGATGTACTTCGAGCTTTCGCCGCCGATTTCGAACACCGTGCGCACCCGCGGATAGACCGCGCCCATCATGCGCGCGATGGCTTTGAACTCATTCTCGAAGAACAGGCCCAGCACTTTGGCGATGGTGCGGCTGCCCGAGCCGGTTACGCGTATGCCTTCCACCTGGGTCTCGGGAACGATTTCGTAGAACTCCTGCAACAGGTCGTAGGTGGATTGAATGGGGCTGCCGGCAATGCGCCGGTACTCGGAAAGGACCAGCGGCCGCGCGCCCATTTCCGTCATGCGGAACTGCGGGTGCGTGGCGCACAGGGCCTCCAGGATCGACCGATCCCCCGGATGGCCCAAGGCGGCCAGTTTGAGACTGATGGCCCCGATGTCCAGACCGATATTGATGCCCATTTCCAACCAGTTTCCAGCCGCTGCCGGCCAAATTCAAGCAAATCAGACCTGAATGGTCTATTATTGCACCGACGGGCGATCTGGAGGGTGCCAACGGGAGCGGGGCGGGGGCGATTCCTCAGCCAGCTTTGCGCGCCTCGAGCCAGCGCCGAAGGGACGCCTGAGTCTCGCCAGACCTCCGGCCTGCCAACAGGCTTTCCACGCTGATATCCTCGTCCAGGTCCGGCCAGTGGATCCCAACGCCGCCGCCAATGAGACGCCAATTAGCCCGCTCCGCCGGTGTCCCGTGCGCCAGACGCGGGAACCAGGCCAGCGGCACCGTAATTGTCCTGCCATCGGCAAGATCGACGATCAGCGCTTCGTCGCTCGCAGCCACGCCCTGAGCAACCGCGTCCCCTAGTTCAGTTCCCGAAGTACCCATGCCATGCCCTCACCAATAACGCCCCGTTTTCGCCAACGAGAGCCTCGATTCGCCGAATCTCCGTGCGCGCAAAACCATGGCTTCTCTCCAGGCGAACCGGATCGAGCCAGAACTTGGCCTCGGATTCCTCCCGTTCCACGTGAACATGGGGCGGTTCGTCTCGATCCGCCGAGTAGAAAAAGAACCGGTAAGGCCCGGATCGAAGAACTGTCGGCAACGCTTCCAGTGTACATGGTTCGTGGTAGCACCGACAGCCGATCTGCGGGGTGCCAACGGGAGCGCTTCAGCTACCCGCCGCGCCGCCCGGCCATCATTCCCACCGGGCATCGTTGACGATATCTCAGGTCCGACTTGCATTACAATCGGGGTGGACTTCGCGTGGCTCCTTCCCCCCTCCGATGGCGCATGATCTCGCTCGCCTTCTGGGCGACCGTCATCAACTATCTGGACCGCCAGACGCTCTCCGTCGCCGCGCCCGTGCTGCGGGAACAGTTCCACATGAGCAATGTGGATTACTCGCGCGTGGTCTTCGCGTTTCTGCTGGCCTATACCATCATGAACGGCGTCTCCGGCCCGCTCATCGACCGGCTGGGCACGCGCCTGGGCTATGGGCTGTGCGTCGCGTGGTGGTCCATTTCCGCCATGTTGCACGCATTCTCCCGAGGGGCTGTCAGTCTCGGCGTCTATCGGTTTCTACTGGGCATGGGCGAAGCGGGGAACTGGCCGGGCGGGGTAAAGGTGGTGGCGGAGTGGTTCCCCGAACGCGAGCGCGCGCTGGCCGCCGGATTATTCAATAGCGGTTCCGCCGTGGGAGCCATCCTGGCGCCGCCCATCGTGGCGTTCCTCTTGCTGCAGTGGGGCTGGCAGTCCGCCTTTCTGTTCGTCGGGACGGCGGGCCTGGTCTGGCTGGCGTTCTGGTCGCGGATCTACCGAACGCCTGCCGTGCCCGCGGGCGGGGCGAGTGTGCCGCTGGTTCCATTCGGAATCTTGCTCCGGTCGCGCTTCGTCTGGACTTTCACCATCTCGAAGATTTTCATGGACCCGGTCTGGTATTTCTACATTTTCTGGTTTCCAGAGTACCTGAAGCATGTGCGGAACTTCGACCTGGCCGCCATCGGCAAGTTCGCCTGGATTCCGTTCCTCGTCGCCGGTTTTGGCAACTTGTCAGGCGGGTGGCTCTCCGGCTTTCTCCTCAAGCGCGGCGTATCCCTGACCATCGCGCGCAAATCCGCGGTGACCTTCTTTGCGATCCTTATGACGAGCGCCATCCCCGCCGTGCTGGTGCGGGAGGCCTGGCTCTCTATCGCGTTTGTCTCGGTGGCGATGCTCGGCTATACGGGCAGCCTGGCCAACATGCTCACCGTGCCGGCGGACGTGTTTCCCGGCAACGCCGTCGCCTCGGTATTCGGATTGGCCAGCATGGGCGCCGGCTTTGGAGGCATGGTTTTCACCCTCATCACGGGGTGGGTGGTGGATCGCTACTCCTATACGCCGGTCTTCATCGGATTCGGCATCCTGCCGCTGGTGTGCGCTTCCATCCTGTGGGCATTCCTCGGTCCGCTGCGCCCGCAAAAGTTGGCGTGAGATGCGGGTTTCTCATGCGCGGAGCGCCTCGCCCTTGCGCTCCACCGCCTTGGGCCCCCAGGCGCCGGGCACGAAGAAATCCCGCCACCCCAGCTTGCACTCGTTCACCATGCGCAGCCCGTACTCGCAACGCCCCAGATCGTCTGGGGCCGTGTTATTCGTTCCGAAGCTGAAGTTGCACCCGGCTTCTTTCGCCATCCGGACGAACCCCGGGCTGGGCAGGCGATAGCGATTGTTGAGCTCGATGGCCACTCCGTTGCGCGCGGCGGCGCCGATGACCTGCATCATCCGTTTCTCGGTCCAGAGCCGGTCGTAATCTTTCGCGATCAGATCCGGCAGGAAGGTCGGGTTGGCGTAAATATCGATGGGCTCCCGCTCCAGAATCCCGAGCGTCCGTTCGACCAGCGTATCCATGAACTCCTGGACATCCGCGATGCTCCCTAATTCTTCGGGAATCCACAGGCGCAGGCGCCTTCCACGGTTGTCGGTCCACGTCATCGAGTCCGTGAAGGTATAGTCGAACAACGCCGCCGCCCGCCGCGAGAACATCTGCGTCCATTCGCGGCCCTCGCCCTGCATCGCTATGAACACGGGTTGGCCCTTGAGACTATCCACGAAAGTTCGGACAGCCTCGTCGTTCTCGGTGGGGAAACCCTTTCCGCAGTTCACCGCGATTCCATACTGGATGCCGTCTTTCCGCGATTTCGCCAGCGCCTGCTCCAGCGTCAGCCCGCCTTTCAAATGGACATGATAGTCCACCATGGGGATGTTGTCGGTGCCCATGGTGACGATTTGCCGGAACACGTCGTCCACCACGGGGGCGGCGCCAGGGGTGGGAAGATCGTCCGGCAGCGGCCGGACCCGCACGCTCCGAAACCGCGCCTTCGACCCGTCATTGTGGCACTCGAGCGCAAAGGTACCGCGGTCGAGGAAACGCTGCCGTTCGTCGCCCTCCGCCCCGACGGGCGGCGTCGGCTCGGTGTAATCCACCACCAACATCCCGTTGAGCCGCACCTGGATGTTCTTGCCTCGCACCGTCACATAGATCTTGAACCACTGGTCGTCGGCGATGAGTTGCTTGTAGATGTTGCGCAGGCCGTAGAGCGAACCGGTAAGCTTTCTCTCGCGGTAGGAGCCTTCGCCCGCCGCCGCGTTGTCGATCTGGACCTTAAAGCCTTTCAGCGGGAAGCCCGTCTCCTGGTACGTGGTGTGGAAGAGGATTCCCGAGTTGCAGCCGGGGCGCGCCAGCGCCTCCACTTCGAGTTCGAAGTTCCGGAAGTTGGCGCCGCGCACCGGGCCGGTATAGAACAAGTGCGACCTCGGCCCGTCGGCCACCAGTTCGCCGTTCACCGCTTTCCAGGAGCCTTTGTTTTCGCTCGGGCGCCATCCGTCCAGGTCGCGCCCGGTGAACAGCGCGACCCAACCTTGGTCCGCGGCCATGAGTCCCGCGGCCGCGGCCGCTCCCACAAACGTGCGCCGTGTCAAATCACAACTCCGCATAGATGCCCCTTGGTACACCGATTCGGGAAGAAGCTCTCAGCTATCAGCAATCAGCTATCAGCAATCAGCTATCAGCTACACCGGCGCGGGCTGATCGCTGAGAGCTGAACGCTGAAAGCTCCTTAGATCCTGCCGAACTTCGCCACCGCTTCCTTGATGGACCGGAACTTCTCAATGAAGGGGATCGTGCTGTGCTCCGTGTTGTCCAGATCCTGAGCTTTCTTGAGGACCTCGGCGGCGCGCGCGCGCGGCACCACGCACACGCCATCTTCGTCGGCGGTGATGATGTCTCCCGCACTCACCCGCATGCCCGCGCAGGTCACTGGAATGTTGACGCCGGCGAAACGGTAGTGAGTAACCGTGGTGGAAGGGACCACCCCGCGGCTGAAAACCGGGAATTGCAGCTTGCCGATCTGCGGCGTGTCGCGTATAGAGGCATCCACCACCGCTCCGGCCAAGCCGCGGAACTTCATGGCCGTGGCCATTAACCCGCCAATCCCTGCGTAATCCAACCCATCCTCGACCACCATCACGTAAACCGATCCCGGCGGCGCGGCGTCGATGGCGTCCAGCATCCCCTGGGTCGCCGACCCGCCCTCTTTGTTCTCCTCCTTCTTCATGAAGACGGTCACGGCGGGGCCCGCAAACTTGGTCTTGAACAGCGGCCGCATGTCGTGCGACATATACGAGCGCTGCCCGTACAATTGCTCCGTGGCATCCGCCACTGAGGCCACTTCCACCATGCGAAAGCCCTCGACGACAGGATCGCCGGAAGGTTGTGCCATCACCCAACCGGCGAGGACCAGTACAGGGAGGCCTGCCAGATAATATTTTCGACTCATATTTCAGATCCTTTCTACGAACTTCCCAAGCAGTGTGCGCTCGGGATTCACCGCCAGCCAAACCAGAGATCCCATCACGCCCAGGCCGGCGGCTACCAGGAACGCGGCCGGCCAGCCAAAGTGCGCGGCAATCAACGGAGTGAGCGAAGGGGCCACGACGCCGCCAAATTGCCCGAGCATATTCATGACGCCGGAAACGGTTCCGGCTGAAGGGCCGGCTATGTCGGCCGTCACCGACCAAAAGGTACTCTGGCAAAGATACAAGGCGCCGGCGCCCGCCGCCAGGACGATGCTTGCCAGCCGGGCGTCCGCTACCAGCGTCCCCAGCGCGATGAACAGCGCCGACAATCCCATACAAGCCACCGCAACCCCGCAGCGGCCCGCGCGTTTCCCATAGTGCTTCGTCAGGATGTCGCTGACCCAGCCGCCAAAGGGCGAGCAAACGGCCATCGCCATAAACGGAAGCATTCCGAAAAAGGCGCTCGACTTGAGATCCAGTCCGCGCACCGTGCTGAGGTAAATGAAGAACCAGGTTAAGAAGATGTTGGCGGAATAGCTGAAAGCGAAATAACTCAACGAGACCAGCAACACTTCTTTGCTCCCCAGAATCGTCCCCCATGGGACCGCCTTGGGCGCGTTGGGTCCAGTCGGGACATGCGGCAATCCGGACCGGATGTGTTCGGCCTCCTGCGCAGTCATCCAGGAATGTTGCTCGGGGCGGTCCCGCGCCACCAGGTACCAGACCAGGCCCGCCGCCAGCCCGATCACCGCGCAGACCCAGAAGGACCAGCGCCAGCCCCCGTGCAGCAAAAGATAGGTGATGAGAGGCGGCGCAGTTGCAGCGCCCGCGCCCACCCCGGCGAAGATCCATCCGTTAGCCACCCCGCGTTCCGCAGAAGGGATCCAGCTTGCCACCACCCGGTTGGAGGAGGGATAGATCGCGGCTACCCCCATGCCCAAAGAGAAGCGCAGTGCCATCAGAAGGGCCAGCGCGAAGGAGACGCCCGCGGGCGCCAGCGCCGTCAGGCCCAGGAACACGGCCCACCAGATGGTTGCCAGCG
The DNA here is from genome assembly GCA_049515735.1 of Bryobacteraceae bacterium. GTDB lineage: Bacteria > Acidobacteriota > Terriglobia > Bryobacterales > Bryobacteraceae > Fen-178. The sequence continues at coordinate 18,351 of JBEKTU010000020.1, read as the reverse complement.
CCAGAACCCTCCGCGGCCCAAAACGGTCGGCCAGGCGGCCGGTGGGCGCCTGAAACAGAGCATACCCCAGCGTGAAGACGCTGAAGACCCAGCCAAGCTGGATCTGGCTCAGATGAAACTCCTTTATGATGGAGCTGCCGGCAACCGACATGTTGACGCGGTTCAAGTACCCGATGGCGCTGAGCACGAATAGCCATGCAATCAGAATCCACCGGGTCCGGCCGTGCGCGAGGTCGGGCATAGACTTCATATGATAGCGCGCGTTCTCAAAACCTTTTTCACTGCTTGATCACCGTGCCATCCCGGCGCCGAATCTCTCCCCAGCCGCCGTTCAGGTTGTCTCTTCCCGCGGTGAAGGGGAACTTGGAGGCCGCCTTCTCATCCACCTCGATGCCCCAGCCGGGCTTCTCGCTCACCCACAGGTAGCCGTCCTTCATCACCGGGCAGCCGTGGAAAATCTCCTGCGTGTGGTCGTTGAACGGCGAGTACTCCTGGATGCCGAAGTTGTGGCAGACCACGTCGAGCGTGACGTTCGCCATGTGGCCCACCGGGGAAACGTCGCCGGGACCGTGCCACGCGGTCTTGACGCCGAACATCTCGGCCAGAACGGCGATTTTGCGCGCCGGCGTGAATCCGCCCGTCTGGGAAAGGTGCACGCGGATGTAGTCGATCAGGCGTTCGGCAATCAGTGGAATCCACTCGTGCGGGCTGTTGAAGAGTTCGCCCATGGCGATGGGCGTGGCGCAATTCTGCCGGATCTGCCGGAAATAGCCGAGATCCTCCGGCGAGAGCGGGTCTTCCAGGAAGAACATCTTGAACTTCTCGGCATCCTTGCAGAACTGGACGGCCTGGTTGGGCGACACGCGCTCATGCATGTCGTGAAGCAGCTCCACCTCTTCGCCCAGTTCCTGCCGGCAGACTTCGAGAAGTTTCAGCGCGCGTCGGACGTAGACCGCCGGTTCGAAAACCGGTTGATTGTGCAGCGCATTGACCGCCGTTCCGCCGCGGCTTCCGGCGCCGTAGCCGGCCATTCCGGGAACGCCCACCTGGACGCGCACATTCCGGAACCCCTGCGCCATATAGCGCTTCGCCGCTTCGACCACGTCCTTATACTCGGGGCCATCCGCGTGGGCGTAGGTATCGGCGGCCTCCCGGCATTTGCCGCCCGCCAACTGATAAACCGGCATCCCCGCCTGCCGGCCCTTGATGTCCCAAAGCGCCATGTCGATGCCGCTGATGGCGTTGTTCAGCACTGGACCGTTCTTCCAGTACGAGCTGTCGTAGCAGGATTGCCAGATATCTTCGATCCGATCCGTGGCCTTGTTGAGGAGGAACGGTTTCAGGTACTTCTCCACCGCGGGCTTTACCAAGTCGGCCCGCTGCGTAAACGTGGCGCACCCGTATCCGTAAAGGCCGTCTTGGTCGGTGGTGACTTTGACTACCGTGAGCCGCACACCGGCGGGTTGGGATTCAATCACGCCGATATCTTTGATGCGAGGCGCGCCCATGCCGCGCGTGGCGCGGGCCACCGCCTCTTGCGCCTGTTGTTCGCCAGGGCTGACCAGGCCCAACAGCCCGGCAGCCCCCATGGATTGGAGCAGATTGCGACGTCGTAGGTTCATTACCGTCTCCTATTGATCGATGGGCCCGGTTTTCGGCTACTATAGCACCACGCTCTTCCCATCTGGATCATACCTTTAAGTAAGGTGCTACCATGGAATAGCTCGATTGGGCTATGCGAAGACGTATGGTAACCTCCGCCGTGGCCGAATCATCTTCTTAGGATGGAGGCAAAAATGCTAAAGGGCGCATCCCCAGGGTGGATTTTGTCGAGCCTGGGCAAGATGCTTGTGGTTTCCATGCTGTGGCAGGTGGCTGCCAGCGCGCAGGTGGCTGCCAGTGCGCAGGCTGGCAGTTGCTGGTTGCGCGACGGGGTTTCGCCGGCTAAATCCGTGGTTTACCTTCTCTGCGCACAGGGCGGTTTGATGGTCACCACCGACGGTGGAACGACCTGGTCCAACCGTAACACTGGCGGACAGGGGCATCTGCGGAATATTGAGTTCTCCGATGCGAACCACGGTTTTGCGGTCGGCGATGGGGGGCTGTTGGTTGCCACAGCCGATGGCGGCAAGACTTGGGAGGTCCGGAAAACGGGCACCACTGAGAACCTGACAGCCATTCAATTCGTCGGCCAATCGGGTTGGGTGACCGGGTACGACGGAGTCGTTCTTCACTCGGCGGACGGGGGCCTCACCTGGTCCTTACAGACCACCAATACCAAGGAGTCGCTCGAAAACCTCTTCTTCCTGGATGCGGAGCGAGGCTGGGTTGTGGGCTGGGCCGGCACTATCCTTCATACTACGGATGGCGGCAAGGCCTGGCAGCACGCGCGGACCGATGCGGCGCAGTGGTCGCTAATGTCGGTGTACTTCCGTGATGCGAACAACGGCTGGACCGTGGGATTCAGCGGGCAGATTATGCGCAGCCGCGACGGCGGGGTCACATGGACGGCGCAAACCAGCCCGGTGACATCGTCGCTCACTTCCGTTCTTTTCGATAGCTCGAATCGGGGATGGATCACGGCGGATGACACTCTTCTGACGAGCGAGGACGCGGGCGAAAGCTGGAAGAGCGTCAGCGTCGGCGTCGGCGAAAAGCTTTTCCTGTGCCAGCTTGTCAGCGTAGGCGGGTCGCCCTGGGCAATCGGTCAACTGGGCGTATTGAGGCAGGCCGGCCCCGGTTCGGCGTGGCAGAAGATCGAAAGCCTGGTTCCAGACGATCCTCTGAAAGATAACTATACCAGCAGCCTGTCGGCGTCCACCAAGCCGAATTGACGGCGCTTCCAGTTCGAGCCGGATCACTCACCGGTAGCGGTACAGGGTGAAGCGCTGGATGCTCTTCGTGCCCGGAGCCCAACAGCATCCCGACCTGTCCAGCATCAGGAAGTTTCCTTCATCGCTGTCGTCGCCGTTCAACCGGCGCCCGGGAACCCAGCGCCCGTTGACAAAGGTGCCTTCTTCCACCGTCGCAAAACCCGCCAGCGGCGGTCCCGGTGTGTTCGGAGAAACCTTGACGGTTACGCCGCTCCCGGCCGCGAAGTACTCGTCGGGGCCGGTCTCAATGAAGATTGCCGCCGCGGGAGGAGGCGGATCGGGCGGCGGTGGCACCCCAAACATTTTGGGCTGGCTATAGAACCCGACCTCCAGCGTGTAATTCCCCAGATGGATCTTCTGGGGCGGGTCGTTCGGGCCTCGCAGCAGGACAGCGGACATTGTCCCTTTGCCCTGGTGCTCGGCAATCAAGGGCGCCAATTGCGCGATCAGGTCGAAGCTGCCGATCAGATCGTTGTCGGGATGCGGTATCCTCGGGTCCTCGAGCCCCATAACCGTCCAACCGATGGCATCATGGCGCCCGAGGGCATAGAGCACTCTGGCCGCGCCATCCGCTCCGCCCATGTTCTCGGGTATGAAGAGCGGGTTCCCGGATTGGGTGTACTTGGCGCAGAACGCCACGAAATCCCTGTCGCTGTAAGCATCGGGCGAGAGCATGTCGATTTGCGGCCCCCCGGCTTTCCAGACGTCCATCACGAGGTCCCAAGGGCGGCCGCCGCTCGCTATGGGTTGGGTCCCCCTCCCAATTCCGTAAAGCGCCGCGTTCACGTACATCGGTATCGGGTATTCGGCTTTGCCCGCCTCAGCCACCCGGCCGATGTAGCGCGCATAGTTCCAGGCCATGAAGATTCCATCCGTCGCTGCGCCCTTGCCGAACACTTCTTCCCAGCTCCCGGAGGTTTTGAAGCCAGCCGCCTCCCACACCTGGCGAAACTCCGGGACCAGCGTGTCCTTGTGCTTCTGAAGGTAGTCCATCAATTCCTTCGGCACCGGCCCCGAGAAGGCCTGATTGGCCGCGGGCGAGCGGTCGCGGGTGTCCCCGTGCATTCCCACTTCGTTCTGCACCTGGATCATGATGACCGTGTTACGCTGGCCATCGATTTCGCGCACGTGCCGCATCAGGGCCGCAAAGGCGCGGGCATCGGCGTCCCGGTTGGCATCGCTAAGCGGACTGAGCAGTTCGATGCTCTTACCCCCTGTGATCTGGGCTCGCGGGAACCGCTCGAAGTCCCTCTTCACCCAGTCGGGCGGGTAGCTCGAGAGACTGTTCTTCCAGCTTGCGAACCACAAAAGAACGAGATGCAGGTTGTGACTGCGTGCGTCCCGGATGATGCCGTCCGGCACAGCGAAATCGAACTTGCCTTCCTCTGGCTCGATCTGGTTCCAGGCCACGGTTGCCAGGACGGTGTTGAGTTTTGCTTCGACGAGCTTGGACCATATTGGCTTCATGTACTCGACGCTGGTGGCGCTGTTGTTGGTCAATTCTCCCGACAAGACCAGGAATGGTTTGCCATCCACGATCAGTTGGGTGGCTGTCCCCTGCTTCCGCAAGTGGGGGATTTCCGAAGCAGCCGTGGTTGGCACCGGTCGGCTTTGGCCCTGAGCCGCGACCAGGCCGAGAGGGCACATGAGAGTGGCGCAAAACAAAGTTCGCAGTTTCATGGTTATCTCTTTCACTTGGCGTCCGATTCGTCAGTTATGTTCAGAGTGTAATCGCGCGCGAGGGCATACACCAGGCGCTCCAGCCAGATGTCCCGGTTACCCTGATACTCAACTTGGCCATTGGCGTACCATTTGAGCGACTCCAGGCTGAAAGAGTTCGACCCAACCGCGGGATCGTACTGGCTTCCACTGGAGCTGATCTCAACGCCCTGCTGGTCCAGCTTGATCAGGTAGCTGTAGGTCTCGCTGAATTCTTCGCCGCCCATACGGTGGGCGACTTCGATCTGGACGTTCATCCCCGGTGTCAACTCCGGCAGCTTCTTCAATGCTGCAACTGCGCGTTCGAGCGCCTTAGCTTTTTCCGGAGTTAGGCTGGGCCGCGCCGCCAGGGGCGCGAGTCTCCGGCCAACCTCCGCCAGGAAGGCCAGATCGCTGTCGAAGCGAAACCTATCCTCGAATTCATCCCCTTGGGGATCTTTCTTTTCATCTCCACCCAGGCCCGCATCGCCGGCTGAATCGTCGCTATTCATATGTTGTGGGTCCTTTCACCCAAAATTCCGCTTTTGGCATACCGACAAGCATCGATTGTACATCCTGAGGCACTCCCGCGGGCCAGGGAGGGGCTGAAACCACCTCCTCCGGGTCGTGCCGGGGCTCCCGAAAAAAAACCGCAACACGCAGTACCAAAGGATCGCGCGATGGTGTAGACTATTTAGGTGACGGGGGTCCGAAATGGGTATTCCCGTTCAGTTCACGGGCGCCGGCCATTACCGGCGGAGCAAGGGAGGCAGACGTGGCGATGAATCGACGTGGTTTTATCCAGGCAGCTTACGGGACGGCCGGGGCCGCCCTCATCACGACGCTAGGGAGACCTGAATGGCTCCATGGCGCAACCGCTCGGAAGGCGAGCGATGTCGTTTACCTGGGGCCGCAAAAGATCAAGGTGACTCGGATGGCGGTGGGCTTGGGCACCAACGCCGGCAACGTGCAGCGCGAATTGGGGCTCCAGGGCGCGGCCGACTACCTCAAATTTGCCTTTGACCAGGGGCAGTTCTTCTGGGATACGGCCGATGCCTACAAGACGCATTTCCACGTCAAGCAAGCCTTAAAAAGCATCCCGCGCGAGAAGGTGACGATTTCGACCAAGACCGATGTGCGCAACACGGCCGGCGACATGGCCGCCGACATGAGGGCCGCTCTGGACCGTTACCGGCAGGAACTGGGGACGGATTACATCGACCAGGTCCTGCTGCACGGGGCGCGCTCGGCCGACTGGCCGACGGAAATGAAGCCGGTGATGGACGTGCTTTCGGAAGCGAAAGAGAAAGGCATCATACGCACCCACGGTGCATCCATCCATTCGCTCGAGGCGCTCAAAACAGCCGCCAAGACGCCCTGGTGTGAGGTGCACCTGCAGTGCATCAATTTCGCCGGCGTGAGGATGGACGGCAAGTTGGATGACGTGGTAGCGGCGATGCGCCAGTCGAAAGCGGCCGGCAAAGGCGTTTGGGGCATGAAGATCCTCGGTGAGGGCCGCCTGCGGGACCGCATCGACGAAGCGCTGCGCTTCGCGGTGGGGCTGGATTGCCTGGATTGCTTCACCATTGGTGCGGCGAACCGCGACGAATTGGCCGACCTGATCCGGCGTATACCGCAGGTTTCCGTAGCATCCTGAGCTCTCGGCGAAATTCTATTCCTGGATGAAGAACAGGGATGCGACTGAAGGCAGAACCAGCCGCACGGTGGTAACCGGCTGGCCGTTAGCCTCCCCTTGCGTGAACTCGGCCGGTTCCTGCGCTCCCGTGTGAGGATTCCAGATTCTCAGCGTCTTGTGGCCTCGCAAGACAACCTTCGTGTTGATCGCCTTCGGTGACGAGTTGGCGAAAAAGTAGATATCGCGGCCGTCCTTCACCTTGTGGATGTAAGTCAGGGCGCCGTCATAGTCCGGACCCCGCTTGAGAATTCCCATGGGCTCCTGGACGTCCACATCGCGGACCGGCAGCGCCAACTTGAGCGCAAAGTCCAGCAGCCAGGGGTGGGGAGTCGGCAGGAAGATCGCCTTCCCGCCCGCCTTGTTCTGCTTGATGTAATACCAGAAGACGTAGAAGTTCAAGCGGTCCTGCGCGCGCCGGACATCGGCCTTCAGGGGAGCATCCGGGGAGACGCCGAAAACGTCGGCGATCGCCTGCCGCACCTCCCGATCCTTGCCGAACTCCGCGGATTTCGTGGGAAGCTGGGTGGTCGAGATCACCGTTCCGCCCTGGTCGTAGAACTCTTTGATCTTGGCCGCGGCGGCGGCGGAGAGAGTGTCCCCGGCGGGGACAATCAGCACGCTGTATTCCTCGCGGTTCTCACGGTTGTTCAGAATCAGCTTCTGCTTGTCGATGGTGCACCGGTTCACCAGGACTTCCGGGTGCAGGTAGGTGTAATCGACGCGAAGCCCGCGGTAGAGCGCCTCGCCCACGTCCTGGTAGTCGGTTCCCGGAGGCGCGAAACCGCCCTCGCGGGCATAAGCGGTCTCCATGATTTGCGGAGCCTCGTCGCCGGCGCCCAGCGGGAATGTCTGTCCGCCAACCTGATGGTAGGCTGCCTGGAGCGAAGCGATGGGATAGAGCACCGCGACATCCGCCACGTGCCTCCCATGCCCGAGCAGGTAGCTCAAGCGGCCAACGTAATCGTTCAGCTCGGCGCGCTTGGGCTGCATGGTCCGGGCCGGAATCTGGAAATTGATCCCCATGGCGAATTGGTCCATCGCCACTGAGAAAGCGATTTTTTCGTCCAGCACGCGGTACGCCGCGTAGGTCTCGGCGCGGCAAATCGGGTGGTCATAGTTGAAGGCTGCCGACGTCACGATTTTGTAGGAGACATTCGAGCGCCCCCACCACCAGATGTCGTCCACCGTGGGGAGGGTTTGGTACTCGAACACCTTCAACAGGTCCCCATTGAGCGGGGTCGGATTGAGAGGCTCCTCCTGGTCGAGATGTCCTCCAAATTGCAGGTGGTGGGCGGCGCACCAGTCGTTGAGCTTCTTGATGAAGTTCTGGTGAAATAGCTCGCCGCGGAACCCGAAGAGTGCGATACGCGCGGCGGCGGTTTGCGGACCGATGTCGTACCACAGCGCGGGGTAATACTTCATCGGTGAATAACCATATTTCTTCTGGAAACCGGCGTTGTAATCCGGCGTCCACATGCGGTCGGCATGGTGCATGGAAGGCTCGTCGTAAAAAGTCTGCGTGATGAGGTTGCCGAAGTAGCTTCCCAAGTTGTCCTGGTACTTCTGGTAGGTCATGGAGATAAAGGCACTCATGGCGGTCTCGTCCAGATAGTCGACCACGCGCGCTTTGCCTTCCGTCAGAAAAAAAGCCATGACCTTCCAGTTTCCTTTGGGAACCTGGCAGACGAGCCGATCCCCGGTCCTGTGGCCGCTGACGTCCACCAGATCGAACGTGTCGCGGTTCATCATCACGGCGCCCATGTAGATTCCCGTGGGAATCGCCAGTTCCGCGCGGGCCGGCCCGGTGACGTCCTTCTCGGTCATGTCCAGGCTCTTGGCGACGTACTGCGGGTGCTTCGAGTAGAACAGACCCGCCACCGTTCCGGTGGGAAACGCGTAGTCGTCGTACAGAACCACTTCGAGTCCCTGTTTCTTGGCCTCTTCGAGCGCAATCTTGTAAAACCGGAAATACTCGTCGCTGAGGAAGACGACGCCCTGATTGTTCTGCGGGCGCCGGAACATTTTCAGATAGGCCTCGGAAAGCCCCGTGGTGGGCCCGCCGCCGGCCTCAATGAAGAACCCGCCGTAATTCAGCCTGGCCATCTCCTGAATCCCTGAGATGACGCTGGCTTCATTCAGCGTGGACAGGTTGAAGTTCCACATGGCGTGGCCCCGGTACATGGCCGGAGGGGCCTTGAAGATGGCGGGGTCGAATGTGTTGCTTTGCGCCAGAAGCGCTGCCACCGGGAAAACGAACAGGGCCAATCGCCGTGAGGCGCAGATGGGCTGTAACATGGGATTTACCTCTTTGGTTTATCGTAAGTCTTCTCGGCATGGGGCTGAATGGGGCGCCTGATGAAAACGCGCTGGTTCATCGTCGTAGCGTGTATGGCTGTAGCGCCCTTGTGCCGGGCGGCTTCCGATCTTGAAACATTCGAGCGCAATGCCGCCCGCGCCAAGCAACTGGGCGCCACTCACGTCGTGATTACTGAGGACCTTCCCCCCGCGCTGTGGGAGATGGATGTGCCCGGCGACCCATACCCGGCGTGGTACATGTATCACCCGGGTTTACTGAAGATCTTTCCGCCGGCTGCCTTGGAGAAGTACGTTGACCAGGACTACGCGGAAAAAGTGGCGGCCCTGTTCCAGGCGCGCTGCGAGGTACTGCGGCGCCTTGGTTTGAAGGCCGCCTACACGGCCAACGAACCGCACGTGTTGCCGGAGGCGTTCTTTGCCGATCACCCCGATTTGCGCGGCCCGCGCGTGGACCATGCCAATCGCTCGCGCACCCCTCGCTTTGCGCCGTGCGTGGACCAGCCCGCCACGCTGGCGCTCTATCGGGAGGCCATGCAGAAACTGCTGAAGCGGCTGCCCGAAGTGGAGGTCTTTTCCTTCACTACCACCGACGCCGGTTCGGGCTTGTGCTGGACGCCGGCCCTTTATCCCGGCTTGAACGGGCCCACCTGGTGCCAGCGCCGCCCCATGGAAGATCGCGTCGCGGGCTTCCTCAACGCGCTGAACGATGCCGCTGTTCAGATGGGCCGGCAGATCACCGTGGACCTGGTCGAAATCACACCCCGCCAGTGGATGATTCCGACCTTCGACCATCCAGAGCTGATCGCGCGCAAGCTGCCCGCTGGGATGGCCGTAAATCATCTCGAAGGTCCCGACGGTCACCGCGTCGCGATACGGCGATTCGGCGGAGGCGCGGGCGAATTCGCGCCGGTGGTCGGGGTCCCGCGGCCCATCGCCGCGATACGCGCGTTGATGGCCGGCGGCCGTGCGCCCGGCGCCAAACTGGTGGTTTCCATCGGTGACGCCGTGGGCGCGGATTTCAATTTCAAGGTGCTCGAAGCATTCCGGAAGGACGGCCCCCGCAACGAAGTGGACCTGTGGACGACGCTTCACGACCTGGCCAGCCAGACCGCCGGCAAGGATAAGGCCGACGACCTGCTTTCCCTGTGGATGGCCACCGACGAAGCTGAACGCTACTTGGGGACGCTGAACTTCGGTCCCGTGCTGACCATGGGCGGAATTCTAGGCCGGTGGGTGAACCGCCCGCTGGTGCCGTTTCCGGAGAACCTGACGAAGGAAGAGAAGAGCTACTACCGCCCGTTCCTCTTCCAGGCCAAGGGCGAAGAGCAGGCTGACGACCTGGTGGATATTCAGGCCATGCGCATGTACGAAGGCTGGGGCGCGCGCCTTCTGGTCGAGAACATCATCGAGAAGGTGACCGGCAGCCTTAGCCGCGCCGAGGCCCTGGCCCTGCGCCTGCGCGTGGGTTCCAGTTCGCCGGGCGAGTGGGAGTTGCTGGGCCAGCGGCTGGCCGCGCTCCAGTGCCTGGTGCGCGGCGTCGACGATATTGTCGAGTATCAAGCGCAGCTCGACCGCGTGAAGGCCCTGGGAGTGAAGCCCGATCCCAACCCGGTGCTGGGCGCGCAGAGCGGCTGGGACCGCACCGACCTGATGCGCCTGGCGCGCAACGAAATCGACAACGCCATGCGCTTGCGGCAGTTGTTGCTGTCGGCCAAGGGGCCGTTGCTCGACCTGGCGCCGGCTCCCGCCGAGGAAACCATTCGCCGGCTGGGGCCCGATCTCCCCGCGCAGCTCAAGCGCAAGATGGACATCATGAACGCGCACTGGGAAGATTACAAGCGCCTCTTCACCACGCCGAATCCGTAGGATAGACTACCGGCTGCCTGCCGGCAGGTCAATCGCGTACACGTTGCCCCTGACCTCCGTGTACTCGAAGGCCATCTGCTCGGTCCCGGGGCGCCAGGTGGGACTCCGTACCACCGAGCCGAATGCCGTATAGTTCGTCACCTGTTTGGTCTCTCCCGTGATTCGGTCGATCCAATAGACGTTCCACACGCCGTCCGGACAAGCCGTATATGCGATACGGCGATTGTCTGAAGCGAATGAATACGCATAATGTACGCCCGGACCGGCCAGGATGGTTTGCTGGTGTCCGCCGTTCAAGTCCATTATCGAGATGGTGGTCCCTTCGCCTCGAAACAATTGATACTCAATCCATTGTCCATCCGGGGATATGAACGGGAAGCCGGCGCCTTCCCGGTCGAACGTGAGTTGGCGGGGCGCTCCGCCTGACAACGGAAGAATCCAAATATTCAAAGGCCTTCCGGAGTCGTAGACCATTTCCCTCAGGTCTGGCGTGAGGTGAGCGCGGGTGTGATACTCCTTTGACTCCAGCAGAACCTGTTGCGATCCGTCGGCAGGCTGGAACTTCCGGATCTGGAATCCTTCAGTCGTAATAAAGGAATACCAGATGGCGGTGCTGTCCGAAGTCCAGCCGGGCCCGTTCGCGAAACCCTGACCGGACACCACCGGCGTGGCATTCGAACCGTCGGCGTTCATCATCCACAAGTCTTGGGTGGCATTCTGCGGCTGAACCAGGTACGCCAGCCGCTTCCCGTCCGGCGAATAAACCGGCAGCTTCGCCCGCAGCACCACATCTTGATAGAGCGCCTTCGCCGGACTGCCTTCCGTGCCGTTTTGCCAGATCTGGCTGACGTTTCTCATGCGAGTGAAGAACAGCCGTTTGCCGTCCCGCGAAACCGAGATTCCGGCCGGGATGTCCTCCCCGGTTCGGTAAAGCGCCACCGCTGGCGCACTCCCGGCCAGCGGCACGGCATAGATGCCGAATCCGTCGATTGTCAGGGCGCCGAAATAAGCCATGCGGCCGTCGGGGCCGATCACCGGACTCACCTGATTCACCAAATTGCCCGTCGCGACCTGTTTCGATTCGCCGGAAGCCGGATCCACGGTCCAAAGCGTATTCCTGCTGGATCGAGCCCCCATTTGACCCATCGAGGTAAAGATCAGGTGCTTGCCATCCGGACTCCAACTCGGATCGGCGTGCTGCCCGGGAGGATTCCGCGCCGTGGTTACCTGGCGCAGATTCGACCCGTCGGCGCCTGCGGTGAAGATGGTGGATTCTCCGGGGCCCCCCCAATCGAACCATGCCAGGTCGTTGGGTTCGGTGGAACGGAAGGCAACCTGGCTTCCGTCGGGGGACCAGGCCGGTTTCGATCCAAACGGCGCAAGTTGGCGCGGCGTACCGGATCCGGAGGCGGAAATCACCCAGATTCCGTGGCGGGCAACCGAGTGGTAGGCGATCGTCTTGCCGTCCGGAGACCAGCTCGGTTCGATGTTCTGTTCGCCATCCGACGTAATCTGGTGCTCGCTTCCCCGTGGGTTAGCCGGACGGATGTAGACTTCAAAGCGTCCCGAACGGTCCGAGCTGAACGCGATCGACCTGCCGTCGGGGCTAAGCGATGCCCCCATCGAAAGACCCGGCGAAGTGGTCAACTGGATGGGCTGTAGGGATGATCCCGGAACCGCTCGACCGGGCGCCAGCCAGCCAAATCGCCACGCCGCCGCTCCGCCCGCGGCCAGCACCGCAACCGCTGCCGCAGCTAGAACCCAGCGCCGCCCACGCCGCGGCTTAGGCTCCGCCACATACCGCTTGCCGGATTCCGATTCCTCCTTCACTTCTTCGAGTGCCACGGCCAGGTCGGCCATGTGCTGAAACCTGCGGCCGGGTTCTTTGCGCAGGCAGCGCGCGATGATGCGCGCCAGTTCATCGGGCGTGTCTTCCCGGATTTCGCCAGGCGCCTGAGGCTCGTCGCGCAGAACCGAGGAAAGCGTCGAAAGCCGCGTGGTGCCTGCAAACGCGCGCTGCCCCGTAATCATCTCGTACAGCACCGCTCCGAAAGAGAAGATATCGGAGCGTTCATCGAGTGGTTTTCCTTCGGCCTGCTCGGGAGACATATAGGCTGCCGTGCCGACGATCGTTCCTTCCGCGGTCCGCTCGGCAGCGGCGAGGGTCTCGGTGGCGTCGGCCTCGCTTCCTCCGCGCTCCAGCAGCTTCGCCAAACCGAAATCCACCAGCTTGACGGCGCCTTGGCCCGTGATCATGATGTTGGATGGCTTCAGATCCCGGTGAACAATGCCCGCGGCGTGTGCCGCCGAGAGTGCGTCTGCGATTTGGGTGGCATAGCGCAGCGCCTCGCTTAACGGCAGGCCCTTGCGAGGGATCGTCTGGCCTAGCGTTTTGCCGGCCACGTACTCCATGGCGATAAACAGAACGCCATCGGCCTCGTTGATGTCGTATATGTGGACAATGTTGGGGTGATTGAGCGCGGAAGCCGCCTTGGCCTCCTGCACAAACCGCCGCTGGCGGTCCGGATTATTCACCGTCTCCGGCAGCAACACCTTCAGCGCAACCGGGCGGCCCAGGTGCTGGTCCCGCGCTTTGAATACGGAACCCATTCCTCCGTGGCCCAGCTCGTCCGTGATCTCGAAATGAGCGATCACTTTGCCGATCATCGTAGCCGTTAGCATATCCTGTTGTCTGGCCGGCCTGCAATCGGACGCAGGCAGCCAACGCAGGTCATTCGTGCCGCAGCGCAACGGCCGGATCGACGCGCAGGGCGCGGACGGCTGCCTGCGTTCGGCCGGGAACCGGCCGCCGGACGTCTGAGCGCGCTGCCGGGGGTTGAAGCGGCCTCGCCGGCGTGGGCGATGCCCCTGGACCCGTTTCTGGCTTTGAACCGCGGTATCCACCAGGGCCGCGAAATTCTGCGGCGTGCACGAGCCCATCCGTAATCCGTCCGTAGGTCGGGGGCGCCCTCTACAGGGCTTGCCTGGTAGATCTGCTTAGGTTGCGATACACCTCCTCTGAAATCACCTTCTATAATCCGTCCGTAAGCCTGCTGGGCTCGCCCTTTCCTACGCCGGTGCAGGCAAAACCAACACTTCCATCGCCTGTTTCCATTTCCAAAACCGGTTCCAGGTCCGGGCCAGCCGCCATACCGTCTGGCGGGCATGATGGATCAGCTTGCCCGGCTGCTGGAAAATCAAAAACCGTAGCCGCTTGGGTCGTGCCGTCTGCAGATCCGCAGGCAGGACCAGCCGCTTCATCGCGGTCAGTACGTTGTTTCGTCCGCGTCCCAGACCTCGACTCGGTCGTCCCCCACCTGGAACACCGTTTGGGGAGGATGGCCATCCAAGCGCGCGCGCACGGCGGCAGCCAGCAAGGGCAGGTTCTCTTTTAGGCGTGCCACCACCGGCAGTCCGGCCTCCCCGCTGGTGTGCAAGAAAGGAGCAGTCGAGTATTCCCCATCGGCCACCAGATAGTCGGCAAAACGAGGTCCCAAGTGGTCGATCACGCGCCGTAGCAAACGCTGTGCGGCGGCATATTCCATTCGTTCGGTGCAGTAGGCCAGGACATCATCTCCCAAGGGAGCTTGCAAGCCGAATCCAGCGCGTGCCGCGGAATGCACCAACCACTCCAGGCGCAAGAAACTGATCACGCGCAGGATCCGGCCGAGCACCATGGTGGAGACCAGGTCCGACGCGGAAATGTGTGGATGGGCGCGGCCATCACCGGGGTGCCGGAAATAGGATTTCAGGCCCAGAACATGATGGGCATAGTTCTGGATTTGACGAACATGCGGCCCCGTCAGCGGGGTGGCTGCTGTTTGCGCCACAAAACCAGCGGTTCGGCATTGGCGCTGAGGACCTCACGCAGAGCGTCCTGAAACTCACGGCCGGCGTAGACACGCCGCCGGACATCGTCGACCCACTGGTGAGGAATCCGCTCGACGCGATGCTTGCCTTGACTACTGCGAGCGCAACGCCGAGCGTATGCGCTACCCGGCTTTCCGTGCGCAAGGTCTCTTGGTCGGCTCCGGAGTCGTGGAAGCGGGTTGCAAGACCGTGATCGCCTCTCGTCTCAAATGCTCCGGCATGTTCTGGACCGTCCGCGGCGCCAACGCGATCGTCGCGCTGCGGTGCTCCTACCGCAACAGCCGATTCGAAGATTACTGGGAATCCCGCTCAAAACCGTCTGAGCGTCCACAATCTCGTCGCACGCCCCATTGGCGTTACCATAGGTCGGTAATGCGTGTTTCCCGGATTGCTCCGTTACTGCTGCCCCTCCTCGCGTGGTGCCAGCCCTCCGCGCCGCCGGAGGATCTGGAGGCGGTGGTGGCCACCGATCTCGGCACGTTCCGCTTCGAATTCGCCCCGGACAAGGCGCCCAAACATGTGCAGCAGTTCATCAGCCTGGCCCGCAAGGGGTATTACGACGGCAGCGCTTTCTTTCGCGTGGTAGCCAACGGCATCATCCAGGGTGGCGATCCGCTGCTCAAGGATTCTAAGACGTCGCGCAATCTCTGGGGTTCGGGCGGCCTCAATCTGCTGGCCGGCGAAACCAGCGGCCTGAAGCATGAGCGCGGCGTCGTTTCCGCCGTGCGAATTCCCAATAAGCCCGATAGCGATGGCGCACAGTTCTTCGTGTGCCTTTTTCCGCAGCCCGCGCTGGACGGCCAGTTCTCCGCCTTCGGACGGGTAACCGAGGGGATCGACGTGGTGGAGCGCATCTCCCAGGTACCGGTCGGCGCCGATGGCCTGGCGGAAGCGCCTGTCCGTATCCTCAGGGTGACCATCGAGAAGAAGAAGGCGGAGCCGTTCGTCACGGCCACGCTCGACGAAATGCGCAAGACCGTCACGCTCAAGACCACGCTCGGCTCCATCAAGGTCGAGATGGAACCGGATTGGGCGCCGAATCACGTGCGCAGTTTTCTCAGACTGGTGTCCACGGGTTGGTATAACGGCACGGCCTTTCACCGACTGGTCAAAGGTTTCGTGGTGCAGGGCGGCATGGGCAATACACGGACCGGCAATCCCGCTCACCCCGCCGACCGCTGGGTACGGCCCCTGAAGGCCGAGTTCCGCGATGACCTCAAACACGATCGCGGGATCGTCTCCATGGCACACGGCGACGATCCCGATTCCGCCGCCACCAGTTTCTTCCTGGTGCTCGGATCCGCTCCACACCTCGACGGCAAATACACGGCATTCGGCCGCGTGGTGGCAGGCATGGAAGTACTGGACGCCTTCGAAAAAGAGGAAGTGGACGGCGAGACGCCCAAGCGAAGGCTGGAACTAATCGAAGCCACGATCGACAACTGAGCAAGACTCCTCTTCGCCGCAGTGGGGAGGAAGGACCGGAGCGTGCCGCTGGCGCGGGTCTCAGCGGTAGCGGTACAGCGTCACGCGCTGGATGTCCTCACCCTTACTAGTGAAGTGTCCAAGAGGCACCACGCCCCCGGGCGGCCAACGCAATTCCAGGCAGTCCCCCTGGCTGGTGTCGTCGCCGGCCAGCCGCCGTCTCGGAACCCAGAGGCCGTCAACAAAAGTGCCTTCTTCCACGGTATCCAGTCCAGCCAGCGGGAGCCCCGGTGTGTTGGGTGAAAAGCCGATGCTTACGCCGAAGCCAGCCACGTAGTACTCGTCAGGCCCCGTCGCAATGAAAATGGCCCCTCCGAGGGTCGGGATTTCCGGTGGTGGTCCGTCGCGCCTGGCCGCTCGGGGCACGAAAAACGCACACTCCAGCGTGTAATTCCCCAATTGGATCTTCTTCGGCGGGTCCTTCGGTTGCAGCAGGACGGCGGACATTGTGCCTTTGCCTTGGTGTTCCACAATCAGGGGCGCCAATTGCGCGATCAGGCTGTAGCCGCTGATCAGATCCGTAGCGTTACCCACGAGCGCGTCAATGCCAGTTGGCGAAAAGGCGATTGCGTCGTGGCGTCCGAAGGCGTAGAGCACCCTGGCTGCGCCTTCCAGCCCAGGAACCGTCTCGTTTATAAACAGCGGGTTCCCGGATTGGGTGTACCGTGCGGTCATCACCTCGAAGTCGAAGCCGTAAACGTCGACCCCGAGGATATCGAGTTGCGGCGCACCGGCCCTCCAGATGTCCATCGCATCGGGCGTAGGGCCGCCGCTCTGTCCGCCTCTGACCGGCGCAGGCGCCGTCCCAAATCCGGACTGCGGGCAGTTGGTGATCATCGGGATGGGGTATTCGGCTTTGCCCGCCTCGATCACCCGGCCGACGTGGCGCGCAAAGTGCCAGGCCATGAAGATCTCCTCCGTCGGCCTGCCCTTGCCGAACACCTCTTCCCAAGTCCCGGACGTTTTGAAGCCGGCCGCTTCCCACACTTTGTGCAACTCCGGAATCAGGGTATCCTTGTGCTGCTGAAGATAGTCCATCAACTCCTTCGGCACCGGTCCATCGAAAGCCTTATTGGCAGCCGGCGAGCGGTCGCGGGTGTCCCCCTGTATTCCCACTTCGTTCTCGACCTGGATCGTGATGACCGTATGCTCGCGGCCGTCCACTGCCTTGATGTGCCGCATCATGGCCGCAAAGGCGTGAGCGTCGGCGTCCCGAGTGGCATCGCCGAGGGGGCTGAGCAGTTCGATGCTGCCTGTGAACGGGGCGCGCGTCTGCCCCGCTTGTGCTCCGAACACGGGCCAGGTGCCCCCTACTATCTGGACGCGCGGGAAGCGCTCGAAGTCCCTCTTCACCCAGCCGGGCGCGTAGCTGGACTGACCGTTCTTCCAGGTTGCGAACCATAGAAGCACGAGACGCAGGTGGTAACTCCGCGCATCCCGGATCACGCCGTCCAGCACGCTGAAGTCGAACTTCCCTTCCTGGGGTTCGATCTGAGCCCAGGAAACGCCCGTTAAGACGGTGTTGAGTTTTGCGGCGACGAGCTTGGGCCATGCCGGCTTCAGGAACTCGACGCTGGTGGCACTGTTGTTGTTCGCTTCTCCCGCCAAAGCCAGGAACGGCTTGCCGTCGACGATCAGTTGGGTGGCCGTACCCTGCTTCTGCAAGTGAGGGATTTGGGAAGCAGCAGCAGTTGGGGCCGGAGTGCTCTTGACCTGATCCGCGACCAGGGCGAGAGAGCACGCGAGAGTGGCACAAAACAAAGTTCGAAGTTTCATGATAATCTCCTGTCTAACGATAACGGAACGCGAAGCGGAACCTCAGCCTGACCGCGCGCGCCGCCCTGAAGCTGCCCGAGGGCTTCGTGATACATTCGTTAAGGCACACCATGTCGATTTAAAGAGACGGGCCCTTAGCTCAGCGGTTAGAGCAGCGGACTCATAATCCGTTGGTCGAAGGTTCAAATCCTTCAGGGCCCACCAATTCCCGTTCGCCCTACAGAATGTACCGGCTCAAATCCTGGTCCTTCACAATGTCGGCAAGCTGTTTGCGCACGTAGGCCGCGTCCACTTTGACTTTTTTCCAGCGCGCGTCAGAGGACCGTTAACTCGCCTTCCGCAGGACGTCCTCTACCGCCTCGGGGTGCTTCGCGATCACCGCCAGCAGCACGCGGGTGGGCGCGTCCGGGTGCGCCCGGCCCTGCTCCCAGTTTCTCAGCGTCGCCGGCGGCAGGCCGAATCTGGCCGCGAACTGCGCCTGGCTGAGTCCCATCTTCCGCCGGACCTGGCGAACATCCACCCGCGGCACGTGGACCAGCGTCACGCGAACGTCGTCGTTCTCTCCCTTGGTCCACGCGACCGCCTGCTTCAATCCCTCGATAATACTCTCGCCAACGGTCTGGCGCTTTCGCGCGCGCGTTGTCTTCTTCATTATCTGGACAGCGGAATTATCTGGAGTTGTCTACGCCAATGCCCCATGCAGACGGCCCCAGATCGCAGATCGCTCCAGATAATTCCGCTAATGGCTCGGCCGGCTGATCCGTCTAACGG
>JBEKTU010000019.1:0-69360 GCA_049515735.1 Bryobacteraceae bacterium | reverse complement strand
TTGCTCTTGCCGCTGCCGGTGCTTGCGAGTGCCCATCGCCATAAAAACATTCTACGGCCGTTATGTTTCAGGCTCCAGCACAATCGCCCCGCCAGACCGGATTTTCACCACGGGCTGCTAAGCACCTTGAGTTTCTGGCGGCGGGCTCGAAGTACAAAGAGCGCCTGTTCATGGCGGCCAACCGCATCGGCAAGACCGTCTCGGGGGCGTACGAGGCCACCTGCCACTTGACCGGAATCTATCCCGACTGGTGGCAGGGAGCGCGGTTCAATCGGCCGACCGAGGGATGGGCGTGCGGCACAACGTCAGAGACCACGCGCGATATTCTCCAGCGTGAACTCGTCGGGCCTCCCGACGCCGTTGGAACCGGCATGATACCCGGCGACTTGATTACCCACACCATGCCGCGGCCCCACGGGATGCCCGGCTCGCTCGAAGGGGTGTGGGTCAGGCACACCAGCGGCGGTATCAGCAAACTCGCGCTGAAATCCTACGAACAGGGCCGCAAGAGCTTCGAAGGGACCGCGCGCGATTTCATCTGGTGCGATGAAGAGCCGCCCGACGCCTGCTACACGGAAATGCTCCTGCGGACGCTGACCACGAAAGGAGTCATTTTCGTCACCTTCACGCCGTTGCAGGGCGTGAGCGAAGTGGTTAAGGGCTTCCTCGAGCCCGACAACCAGGAAGCCGCGAAGTACAAGTTTTACGTTCAGGCCGGCTGGAAAGACGTGCCCCACCTGGACGAAGAGCAGAAAAAGAACCTCCTCGTCACGACTCCGCGCTACCAGCTTCGGGCCAGGACCCTCGGGGAGCCGAGTCTGGGTTCCGGCGCCATCTACCCGATTTCCGAAGACGACATCGTAACGCCCCTCGTCCCGATTCCGGAATCCTGGCCGCGGGCGTTCGGCATGGACGTCGGCTGGAACCGCACGGCCGCGATCTGGGGGGCACGCGACCCGGGCTCAGGCGTGATCGTGCTCTATGACGAGCACTACCAAGCCATGGGTGAGGCGCCGACGCACGCGGTGGGAATCAAGGCGCGCGGCGCGTGGATACCCGGGGTGATTGACCCGGCAGCCGACGGCCGTTCCCAGATCGACGGGCGCCAGTTGCTCACGATGTACCGCGAGTTGGGCCTCAAGCTGAACCCGGCCGGCAATTCGGTCGACACCGGCATCAACAACACCTGGAGCCTGATGGTCTCGGGCCTCCTCAAGGTGATGCCGAACTGCAGAAACTGGCTCAACGAGTTTCGCCGATACCACCGTGACGAGAAGGGGCACATCGTCAAAAAGCGACGACCACCTGATGGACGCCACCCGTTACCTCGTACAGAGCGGCCGGGATCGGATGATCGTCAGACCAGGGGGACCCTCCATCCCGGTCTCGCGCGCGCCGTCGGGCGGCGATCGGAGTTGGATGGTATGAGCATGTCGAGGTTTGGGAGAAGGATTGAGAGCTTGGAGAAGTTTTTTGCTCAGTATCGCGATCCCAATCCAGCCGAAGAGCTTCAGCGGCGTTCTTTTCAGAAGCTCTCCGACGACGAGCTCCAAACGATGCGAGCTGTCGTGAAGGACAAAGAAGAAGGAATATGCCGTCCCCTAACCGAACGCGAATCGGCGGCCTCTGCAGTGTACAATGCGGCACTTGAGTTGGAGTGTCAGCGAGCCAGTCCTCGGGCTGGTCGGCATCATTGGGGTATCCACGACATGTCAAACCAAACCAAAACTAAGTCCACCGGCGCTCGCGCCAAGGACGGCCGCTGGAAAAAAGGGGCCAGTGGCAACCCGGCCGGCCGCCCCAGTGGAAGCCGCAATAAAGCTACTTTGATCATCGAGCAGTTGTTCGATGGCGAAGCCGAGGACCTGTGCAGAAAAGCCATCAACCTCGCGAAACGAGGCAGTATCCCCGCTCTGCGAATGTGCCTGGATCGTCTCCCGGCTCGCAAAGAACGGCCCATTGACCTTGAAATGGGACCGGTGCAGAGTGCGGCGGACCTCCCGGAAGCTTTCCAGAGGATCATGGCTGCTGTCAGCGAAGGCCGGATTACCCCAGGGGAGGCACAGGCAATGTCAGACATTCTGGACAGTCAGGCCCGTGCGATCAATTCGGCAGACATCGAGCGGCGCGTCCAGGGGCTTGAGGGATACAGAGCGAAAATGGAAGCCTCCCAACACGGCAAGACTCCGGGCACGCCGTGACATGGTTGCCCCTTTCACGAATTGCCCGGAGGGGGCCGCCGAGCACCTCGGGCGCGGAGGCGAGGTGCAACGGTACCGCCTATCGCGCACCGCGCGGTTCAGGGGGAGAACCGCCACAAGAAACGCCACAGTGTCATTTGATCGCCGTCTTGTGAGGGGTCTTGTTCTGTATGGGGTGGGTGGTGGGGTTCGAACCCACGGCCACTGGAACCACAATCCAGCGCTCTACCAGCTGAGCTACACCCACCGTGAGGGTTCAATTCAGTTTATCAGGGCGTTCCCGATGCAGGCAAATGTCCCTACAGCCCCGCCGTCTTCCACAATGCATCCACCCGCCGCTTCACTTCCTCCGACATCCGGATCTCGCCCGGCCACGGGCGCGTGAAACCCTCGCCGGGCCACTTGCGCGTGGCGTCGACTCCCATCTTCGAACCGTAGTTCGGCAGGCGGCTTGAGTGGTCCAGCGAATCCACCGGTCCCATCACGAACTGGATGTCGCGCTCGGGGTCGATGTGGTTCAGCGCTTTCCACGCCACCTCGCGGTAGTTCTGCACGTCCACGTCCTCGTCCACCACCACGATGCATTTCGAGAACATAGCTTGGCCCAGACCCCAGATGGCGTGCATCACTTTGCGCGCGTGGCCGGGGTACGATTTGCGGATCGCGACCAGGATCAGGTTGTGGAACACGCCCTCGGGCGGCAAGGCGATGTCGCGCACCTCGGGCAGTTGCAGGCGCATCAGCGGCAGGAAAGTGCGCTCGACGGCCTTGCCCATGTAGTAGTCTTCCATGGGCGGCGGCCCCACGATGGTGGTGGCGTAGATCGGCTCCTTGCGCTGGGTCACGCAGGTCACGTGGAACACCGGGTAATCGTCAGCCAGCGAATAGTAACCGGTATGATCGCCGAACGGTCCCTCGGTGCGCAGCTCGCCCAGCTCGACGTACCCTTCGAGCACGATTTCCGCGTTGGCCGGCACTTCCAGGTCCGACGTCTGGCACTTGACCATCTCCACCGGGCTCTGCCGCAAAAATCCGGCGATCAGCATTTCGTCCAGATCCGGCGGCAGCGGCAAGATGGCCGAGTACATGGTGGCGGGGTCGGAGCCGATAGCCACCGCCACGTCCATACGCCGGCGGCCGTGGTGCTCCATGCGGCGATAGTGCTCGGCGCCCTGCTTGTGGGTCTGCCAGTGCATGCCGGCCGTGCGCTCGTCGAACACCTGCATGCGGTACATGCCGCAGTTGCGCTTGCCGGTGTCCGGATTGCGCGAAAAAACCATGGGCAGCGTGATGAATCGGCCGCCGTCTTCGGGCCAGCATTGGAGCACGGGGAAATCCAGCAGCGAAAAGCCCTCGGTGCGGACCACCTCCTGGCAGGCGCCCTTCGACACCGTCTTCGGGAAGAGAGCGCCCATCTCCGCCAGCTTGGGCAGCATCTTGAGTTTGCCGATCAGCCCCTCCGGCATGCGCATTTCGAGGAACTCGACGATGCGCGTGGCGATCTCTTCTACCGAGGCCACTTCCAGCGCGATCTCCATCTTCCGCATGGAGGCGAACGAATTGATCAGCACCGGGATGGCGTAGCCTTTGGGTTTTTCGAACAGCAGCGCGGGACCGCCCTGCTTGACGGCGCGGTCGGCGAATTCGGCGACCTCCAGAATGGGATCCACCTCAAACGGGATGCGCTTCAGCTCGCGATTCTCTTCCAGCGCACGGATGAAGTCGCGCAGATCTCGATAGGCCATACGTTATGAATATGGTATCAATGCGCTAGCTTACTTCTCATCGTGGAAGGCCGGAGCGCTGGTGAGCTTTCACCACGGGGCTGTTAACCTTGCCGAAAAAGCAACGATCACGACAAAGGTACTAAAGTACTGCTACTGAAACAGCCCTCTTTCGCGGTACTCCTTCGGTACTTACCTGGAATTTCAGGGCTATCGAATTCTGGCGCACCCGCCGATAATACTGGTAGCGATCCATGCGTCGTGCTGAGTTAATTCAAGGCGACCGTCGAGCAGACCGGCGTTACGAGTACGAGCTGCCGCTGCGCTTCTTGTGTCAGTGCGGCGGAGCGCAGCATACGGGCAGCGGCCGAACGACGGATTTGGGTCGCAAGGGAATTCGCTTCGTTTCGGACAATCCGCCTCCCCGCGCCACGGATGTGGAGCTTCGCATTGAGTGGCCGTTTTTGCTGCAAGGCGTCTGTCCGTTGGAGTTGCAGGTGTGGGGGCGGGTGCTGAGAAGCGATGACCAAGGTACCGTGGTCCGTATGAGCAGGTACGAATTCCGAACTTGCGGGGCGAGGTCTTTCGATCAGGCCAGCGCCAGCGAAGTCAACTGGAACATCGTTGCCTGAGCAGTGAACGGCGCTCCAAGCAAGCTGGGCGACCGTTGTCCACCAGTCCGGCCCTGAAGAAGGCAGCGCTGGGAACCGTTCCACCCTTCCACACGCACCGAGGAACCCCGGCGCTCCACTTTGTACACGGCCTCGGCGCCAAACTCAGCGGCCAGCGCCGGCAGCGACCATCCTGCAGGCTCGAGCATTCGAAGTCCGCCCTGGCGGTCCAGAACCATCAGCGTATCGCCCAAAGCAGCGCCGCCGGTGGTGGCAATCTCTAGAATCTCCTCGGCCCGGCGGAAGAATGAGGTCACGCAGAACTCATCGGCACGCTCCTGGTTCTTTTCGGTGAAGTTTAAGGGTCTTTCGGCGAAATTTGAAGGTTATTGCTTCGCGGGCAGAGTGGAGAGAATCCGCCTTATGTATTCCTGGGTCTCGGGAATCTTCGGAACGCCCGCGGCGGCATCGACTTTGGCCGGCCCGGCGTTGTAGGCGCCGAGCGCCAGCGTCAGGTCGCCTCCGTAGCGCTCCAGCAACTGCTTGAGGAACGTGGCGCCGGCTTCGACGTTGCCCGCGGGATCGAAGGGGTTCGGAACGCCGAACTGGCTGGCGGTGTCGGGCATCAGTTGCATGAGCCCCATGGCTCCCTTAGGTGAAAACGCGCAAGGGCGGAAGGCGGATTCCTGCTGGATGACGGCGCGCAGCATCTCCACATCCAGATCCTGTTTCTCGGCGGCTTGTTCCACCAGGAAGTCGACTTCGGACGACGGCAGCGGTTCGCAATCCGCGGCGACAAACGCGGGCGCAGCCACAGGTGCGCCCCATGCGGCCGGTGGGGCCAGAACAAAGAAGCCGCCGCGCTCAGCCTGCCGGGTTTGCTTCTCCACGGAAGACCGCTGGCGGGCCAGAGATTCCTCCATGGACGCGGCCGCCGCGCGCTGTCTTGCCATGGCCGGCTCCATAGCGGCGCGCATGTCCGCGGGGGTCTGGGCGAGCAATCCAACCGCCGCGGAGATGACGGCCAAAGCGACTCGCATGTGCACGGTTCCCATTATAATCTCTCTCGAATCGGAAGCCTTTCCCGCCGATGTGATTGGTGAGGGCCGCAAGGCGATTGGGTAATGGGAATAGGGCCTCTAAATCGCGTATCCGTAAGCGCTCCCGTGGCCGCGGATGCCGCCCAGGAAAGCCTGGGGCTGATGCGGGAACTGGTGGCCGCAATCTGCTGGCTTAACCGGCCGGAGTTGCTGGAGCAGGGGCGCGAGCTCATACTGCGGCGACGCGCCGCGGGAAGGCGGCCGATAGTGGATGTGGTGGACCGGGAAACCGGCGAAGTGCTGGACGAGCTTCCACCCGAGGAAGTCTTGCGCATGATGGCGGAATTAGAAAAAGACCGAGAAGAGGAACTGTAAGCGATATGCCGAGAGATCCCTACCTGGAAAGCCGTGTGCTGGCAGCGGACCCCGTGGAGTTGATTCATATCCTCTACGAACACGCGCTGGTGCAGGTGAAGCTGGGGCGCGCCGCTCTTCGGGACGGCAACATCGCGGGCCGTTCTCAAGCCATCTCGAAAGCGCTGGCGGCGCTCGGCGAACTCGAAGGCTCTCTCGATTACAGCGCCGGCGGTTCCATCAGCCAAAACCTTGCCAGGCTTTACCAATACATGCGGAAACGGCTGGTTGACGGAAACCTGAAGCGGGACGATCGAGCGCTGGCTAAGGTGGAATCGCTCATGCAGACACTGGATGAAGGCTGGACTGCCATGCAACGTGCCGCATCCTCCCCGGCTGCCTTGCCGTCCTCTCACGCCGTCGCCGAAACCGCCGCACATTCCTGGAGCGCCTAGCCCGAGGACTTCTGCAAGCCGTTGGCGATCAGATTCGCCAGCCCCAGACCGCCGCTTTGCGCCATGGATTGCGCAAAGATCTCCTGCCCGTATTCCATGGCCGAAGAGGACGAGTCGTCGTCGCCTGTTCCCAGCCAGCCGCCTTCGGAATCGCGCATCGATTTCATCATTTGCCCGATCAGCAGCGCCTCGAATTGCTTCGCGGCGTCCTTCACTTTATCCGGGTCGTCCGGCGTGCGAGCTGTGGCGGAGAATCCCGCCGGTGTGGCCGCACTGATAGCATCCAGCATCTTTTGCCTCCTAGATCACCCTCACCACGGCATCCAGCGCGCCGGCGTCTTTGAGGTTCTGCAGAATCGAGATAATATCGCGCGGACTCGAGCCGATGGCAGTGAGCGCGCGGACCAGTTCTTCGACCGTCGCGCCCTGTTTCAAAAGCACGCTGCGGGACTGTTCCTGCTTCACCGATACCCTGGTCTGCTCGGTTACCTGCGTCGTGCCGGTGCTCAGCGCATTGGGCTGGGAAACGCGGGGGGTGGTTTCGATCTCCACGTTCAGATTGCCCTGCATGATAGCGACCGGCGCAATCTGCACGTCCTTCCCCATCACGATAGTGCCGGTGCGTTCGTTGACTACGATGACGGCTTCGCTATCCGTCTCCACGGTGAGGCGCTCCATTTCCGCGATGAACTCAGTGGTTTTCTTTTCGTATTCCGGCGGCAGCGAGACGGTGACCACCGCGGCGTTTTCGGCATGGGCGATGGCGCCGAACCGTTTGTTGAGAGCTTCGGTGACGCGCGCGGCCGTGACAAAATCGGCGCGCTGGAGCTGCAGGCGCAGATGCGCGGTGAGGTTCACGCTGGGCGCTATGCGCTCCACGATGGCGCCATTGGGAATGCGGCCCACGGTAGGATGGTTCTGGGTTTGGGTGTTGACGCCGCTTCCGGCCTGAAATCCGCCCAGCACAAGAGGACCCTGCGCTATCGCATAAACCTGGCTGTCCGGCCCTTTCAGTCCCGCCATGAGCAGGATCCCGCCTTGCAAGCTGGGCGCATCTCCGAGCGCCGCCACGGTCACATCGATACGAGACCCCGCCTGCGCAAACGGAGGCAGCGTCGCAGTTACCATGACAGCCGCAGTATTCTTCACCTGGATGGTGGTGGGGTCCACGGTCAGCCCCATGCGCTCCAGCAGGTTGGTCAGGCTCTGGGCGGAGAAAATCGTCTGCCGCCGGTCGCCGGTTCCGGCCAGCCCGACTACCAGGCCATAGCCCATCAACTGGTTGTCGCGCACCCCTTCGAGCGAAACTAGCTCCTTCAATCGCGCCGCGCAATACGCGCCGGGAATGGCAATGGAGTGCACCACCAACAGCGCTGCGAACAGGTGTTTCATGGCATCCTCAGAACGGCAAAAGGCCCAGGAGAATCCTATACAGAATGTTGGGTCGCCGGATAGCGTCGTTGACCACGCCCTTACCATCGATCTTGATTTCCATCTGGGCGAGCTGGTTCGAGGTGATGACGTTCCCCGTGGTCAAATCGGCGGGGCGGATCACGCCGCGGACGGTGACCACCTGGTGCTCGGAGTTGACCACAACGTTCTTGGTCCCTTCGAGCACCAGGTAGCCGTTGGGCAGAACGTGGGTGACACGGGCGCTCAAAGCGGCGGTTATAGTGGCGCCACGGGAAGTCGTGCCGGCGCCATTCAGCGCCTGGGTGGAACTGAGATTCAGCAGGTTGGTAGCGCCGCCAGTGGGGCTTTTCGGGCCGCCCAGCGCGGTGATCTGGCTCTGCGCGGCCGAAGCGCGCGACGTCTGGGTGGCCCCGTTGGCTACGGCCGAAGCCTGCTCGTTCACCAGGATCGTCACCAGATCATCCACCTGCGCAGCGCGCACATCGGAGGCGACATCCGTCAGGCGAGATGCCGGCGACCACAGAGAGCCCGCCGATGGCTGCACCGGCGCCACAGGCTGCTTGAGCGCCTCTTGCAGATACTTGTCTAGCGCGCTGGGCTCGGGCGCCTTCTTGTGTTTATCCGCCCCATAGCTCGCGGTGACGAGAATCGCCAAAACTGCTGCTAGGATGTATGTTCTCGAGTGCATCTGGAAACCCGTTACTGGCCAGTCGCTGCAAATTCGATTTGAACGACGACTTGATCCTTGTCTTTAATGCGGGCCCGAAAAATCTTGTTGCTGGACGGATTTCGCACGGCGATCAAGTCGCCGCTGCGCCCGCCCGATTCGGCTCTGGCGACAAACGCGACGTGAGCGGCCCCGCTGCGAACCTCAACGCGGACGGCATCACCCCGGTTGACGTCGTTGGGCCGAGTCAGGAACTCGGGGCGGATTTCGCTCCCGGCCGCGATAGCGCGGGCGGAAACCATTCCCACAAGTGATTCCGCCGGCGTTGGTCCAGACCCGGCCAGAGTGGGGAAACACTCGCCCGGCTCCGCCCGGACCTGCCGTGCGTCGATCGGTTGCCCGGGCTTCAGCGCTTCCATGGCGATGAGCCGCTCGCACGCCACCTTCACCCGCACCTTGGCCCACACCGCGTAGCGGTGCTCGCCGCCATAGACTACCTCGCCGCGCCACAACACGGGGTGCTCTTGCGCTGCGGAGGCCGGGCTTCCGAGCATTTCGCGTGGAAACTCCACCCGGCCGCGCGGAACCGGGTACAGGCTCGTTTCGGCAATTTCGATGCGTGCTTCGGGAGCTTCGAGCGACTCGCGCATGGCCTGCAGGATGCGACTGCGATCGAGCGATTCCATCGGCCATTCGAAGCAGACGTCTTCCGGCGAATCGAGCCGGATGGAATACCGTTGCGCGAGCGAAGCCAGTTCGGAAGCATGGAACGTGCGCTTCGAGCCCGGCGGCGGCATATTACCCAAGAATGTCTCGGGCGGGAGTGCGCGGAACGCAGGGAGGGCTCCCGCCAGGTGCTTGCCTAAGATCCGGTCACCCTCCACCGGATTACATGCCGGTTCCAGCGCGGGAGTAAGGCACGCGGCCCAGCAAAACGCTACTAGAATTCGTAAGATCATTGCTTCAGGTTATTGACTTGCTGATACATGTCGTCGGCAGCCTTGACCACCTTGGAATTTGCCTCGTAAGCGCGTTGCGCCACGATCAGGTTAATGAACTCCTCTACGACGCTGACGTTGGACTGCTCAGTGTAACCCTGCAATAACGTGCCCAGCCCTTCCTGTCCGCCGGGGGATCCCACAATGGGGTCTCCGGAAGCATCGGTGGGCTGATACAAGTTCGTGCCGAGGCTGTTCATGCCGGCCGGATTCTGGAACATGGCAAGCTGGATCTGCCCGGCCTTTTGCGCGGCGGTCTGGCCCGGCAGGACATAGCTCACAGTGCCATCGGTGGCGATAGTCACCGATTGCGCACTGGACGGCACCGTAATCTGCGGTTGCAACTGGTTGCCGGAGGCCGTGACGACGGTGCCGTTCTTATCGAGCTGGAACGATCCGTCGCGCGTGTAGGCCAATTGACCGTTGGCCTGAAGGATCTGGAAGAAGCCATTGCCCTGAATCACAACGTCCAACGGGTTGTCGGTTTCCGTAAAGTTGCCCTGCGTAAAGATGATTTCGTTGGAAGCCGCCCGCGTCCCGAGTCCCAGTTGGAGGCCGGCGGGCACCGTGGTCTGCTGGCCCGCGGAAGCGCCCGGCTGCACCATATTCTGGTACAGCAAATCTTGAAACTGCGCGCGGCGGGACTTATAGCCCGTGGTGTTCGCATTGGCCAGGTTATTGGCAATATTATCCACGTTGAGCTGCTGCGCGTTCATTCCGCTAGCGGCGCTGTACAAAGCACGGATCATCTTAGACTCCTTGAATCTCGTTCTGAATCATTCGGCCGTCGAGCCGGGGCGGGAGCTATCTACGAGCCCACCCGCGCCACCTCTTGAATGCTCTTCGTGTCCATGTCGCTGCTGATTCCGATGGCCTTTTGCAGCATTTCGAACTGCCGCATCACACCGACCAGCCGCATCGCGGCCTCTGCCACCGGCACATTCGAGTTTTCGATTTTTCCCTGTTGCACTTCCACATTTGCCGCTGCCACCGGCAGGTTCTTAGGATCGCTGTTCGCGAAGCAGGTGCTGCCCATCTTGGTTAGCGAGCCCGTAGACTGGAAGGCCACCACCGCCAATTGGCCCAGCGATTGGCCGTTCTGTTGCACGGTGCCGTCAGTCCCGATCTCGATCTGTTTGCCGGAGGCAGCCTGAATAGTTCCTCCGTCGGTATTGCGCAGCGGGTACCCGTCAGCCGAGGCCAGCTCGCCCGAGGGCAACAACTGGAGATTGCCGTTACGCGTATAAAGGGGACCTTTCGGCCCGTTCACTACAAGGAAGCCGCTGCCGGAAAGAGCCACATTCAGTGGATTGCCGGTCACCTGAACAATTCCCGGAGAAAAGTCCGTCCACTGACGCTGGATGACCGGCAGCGTGGCCATGGAACCATTGGCGTCTGCCGTCGCTTCATCGGAACTGAACAGCCCATAGAATTCCTGGTCGCGCTTGAATCCGGCGGTCCCCGTATTCGCGAGATTGTTGGCCAGCAGATCCAACGACTGCATTCGGGAACGGATTCCGCTGGCGGCCGCGATGGTCAAAGCGTCCATAAGAGCTACGGAAGCGAGTGAAGCACGCCGGCTTCCAACGAGGGGTCGGACAAAAACCTGCGAGAAGTTAGAAAATGCGCGGTTCCCAGCCGATATGTAGCAGTAAGAAGAGCTATAACTCGTCAAATCTTTGACTGGCGGGCTTGACTGTCAAAACCCCAACACCCATTTCACTCGTCGCATCCGATTGAAAAGACAACCGCCTTTAGTGGTTCCTGAACTGCCCTTTCTCTCGCCGTGACGATTCCCCCGGCAGCGACACCCGCGGCGCCTCAAGCGCCTCCCGTGTATTCCACCGCTTCCGGCAGGAGCAACGCGGACTCCGACACTACGGGATTTGCGCATGCGTTGCTGGTCGCCGGGTTGAGCGATTCCGAATCTTCACTCCCAGCGCCGGTTCTGGGGGGCGCTTCGGATTCCACCGGCTCACACCGAAGCGCCAAGGATGCCAGGCAACAGCCTAAGGAGCAAGACAAGCGCGCCATAGCAGCCCCCGTGACGACCTCCTTGCCGGCCGCTCCCGCCCTGCCGCTTTTCATACAGGCGTTCTCGCGGGAAGCGGGGAATCACGAACAGCCGGCGCGGATCGAACCCTCTTTGAAAGAGACCAACCGCCAACCACAGGCCGCGCCCGCAGCAAAAGACGCCGCGTTTCCGGCCCAGGCGCCCGTGGAAGTTACAGATGCCAACGCGGCTACTGAAGCTCCCGCGGATACAGGCAAACCAATTGTCAGCCAGACTGCGAACGCGGATTCCGTGCACGGAACTTCCAATTCACCGGTGCCGGAGAATCCGCCCCTCGCCCCAGCCGGCGAACTGGCGTTTGCCGCGAGGTTGCAGCCGGATTCTGCAGCGAGCGCCGAGCCCGGCGTTACCCAACTGCCTTTGCAA
This sequence comes from Bryobacteraceae bacterium, assembly GCA_049515735.1. Classification (GTDB taxonomy): domain Bacteria; phylum Acidobacteriota; class Terriglobia; order Bryobacterales; family Bryobacteraceae; genus Fen-178. The sequence goes on along the minus strand of JBEKTU010000019.1, from coordinate 57,457 downwards.
CGCGAAATTGCGGCTTCAGCCCAACCCTTGTCGAAGAACAGCACCGAAAGCGACATGGCAGACCAAACCGTGGTTCAGCCCATCGCCAGCGGCGCCGAGTCGTCTTTGACATCTTATTATGGACATTCCCTCGCCAATTCGGAGATGCCTCCGCCGCCACAGGCTGCGCCTTCTGCACCTTCCGCGCCTTCCAATCCGGTGGAGGCGAAGATCCTCGAAGGCCCGCCCAAACCCGCCGCCGTTCCGCTGAAAGACATCTCGCTTCAAGTGGCGCAGCCCGGAGACCAGAAAGTGGAAGTTCGCGTGGTACAACAGTCCGGCGAGCTTCGGGTTGCCGTGCGCACCGGCGATTCCGATCTGGCCCACGGCCTGCAACAAGGCCTGTCCGACCTGGTGGGCCGTCTCCAGGAAACCGGTTATCGCGCCGAGGCGTGGCGCCCCGGCGGGTCCGCGGTGCAGTCCGGCGTTGTTTTCGAGTCCCGCAGCAGCCCCGGCGGTTCTCAAAAAGGCGATCCGCAATCGTATTCCAGTGGTTCCCAGCAGCAGCCAGGCGAGCGGCGGCAGAACCATTCGCAGCGGCCCGCCTGGGTCGAGGAATTGGAAAACAGCATGGCAGGGGGCACGCAGTCTCAAGGAGCAAATTATGGCATCGGCAGTTAACGCATTGACGGGATTATCGGCTTCCACCAACACGGCGTCCTCAGCGTCGTCATCGTCATCCTCGTCGTCGGCGGCCAGTACGCCGGCTCCCACCGAGGAGATGTTTCTGCAGCTCCTGGTGGCGCAGCTCCAGAACCAGGACCCGCTGAATCCCACCGACAGTACGACATTCGTAACACAACTCGCGCAGTTCAGCGAGTTGGAGCAGGTCATCGCCATTCGCAGCGACATCGAAGGCCACGCGGCGCAATCGGCCCAGGATCCGACCAGCAGCACGACATCCAGCACGACATCCAGCACCTCGCCCAGCACGTAGACGAACGGAGACAAGGAGATCAAGTATGTTCCCAGCGTATTCCATTGCACTTTCCGCCCTTCAAGCCGATTCCACGGCCATCGACGTCGTCGGCAACGACCTGGCGAACCTCAACACCACTGGCTATAAAGCAACCGACTTGGAATTTGAAGACTTGATGGCGCAGAGCATGGGAACGGCCCAGAGTTCAGCGCAGATCGGCATGGGCGTTGGCCCGGTGGGCACGGTCAGTAACTACATTCAAGGGACGCTTACGACCACCAACGGGGCCACGGACGCGGCCATCCAGGGTAATGGGTTCTTCGTAGTGCAGAACGCCCAGAACCAGACACTCTACACGCGCGACGGCAGCTTCCAGGTGAATGCCGCCGGCACTCTGGTGACAGCAACGGGTGAAATTGTGCAGGGCTGGTCCGCGGTGAACGGGACCGTCAACCCAAACGGGCCAGTCGGCGATCTTACGCTGCCTCTGGGCACGACAATTCCCGCGTCGGCCACGACCACGATGGGTCTCACGGTCAATCTGGATTCCACGTCGACTACCGGCACATCGTTCTCCGCTCCTATCCAGGTGTTCGATTCCCAAGGCGCCAGCCACACTCTAACTGCGACTTTCACCCAGACTTCCGCCAACAACTGGGGCTACACCGTGACGATTCCCGCCGCGGACCTGGCAAAGGGCGGCAAAACCACGGTTGCAACCGGTACCATGACGTTCGGCGCCAATGGAACCCTGACCTCTCCACTCGCTTCAGCCGGTCCGGTGTCCATAAGCGTCAACGGGCTGGCCGATGGCGCGGCAAACTTGAGCATCTCCTGGAACCTTTTCGATAGCGCGGGCGCCTCCATGATCACCCAATACGATGAGGCTTCCGGTGTGGGGAACACCACGCAGAACGGCTTCGCGGCAGGCCAGATTACGAACGTCAGCCTGCAAAACGGGGGGCTGATGGTGGCCAATTATTCCAATGGCCAGCAGAGCACGGTAGGCCAGCTCGCGCTGGCTTCGATTCCTAACCCGGAGACCCTCCTTTCGGTGGGCGATAACAACCTTCAGGCCTCCGCCGCCACCGGCACCATCTCAGTAGGCGCGGCGAACACCGGTGGCCTGGGCCAAATCGTGGCAGGCTCGCTCGAAAGCTCGACGGTCGATATTGCCTCCGAGTTTACCAAGCTGCTTACCTATGAGCGCAGCTATCAAGCTGCTTCCCGCGTCATTACCAGCGCCGACACCATGTTGCAAGACACCATGAACTTGATCCACCCATAACTGCGCCATGATCACGCCCTCAAAACTGGAGCATGTTCTCGATGTTCCTGTGCATGTCGAAGCGGTCGTGCCGGGCCCGGTGCTGCGCGTCGGCGAATTGCTGGCGCTGGCGGAAGGCAGCATCGTCAAGACCACCCAACCTGCCGGCGAGACCGTCGAGGTATTCGCCGCCGGCTCCCTCATCGGTCTTGCGGAGTTAGCCGAGAACAATGGCCGCCGTGCGGTGCGCATGGTGCGTTTCCAGAGGAGCCGGTAATGGATGCCATGCAACCAGTGCTCGCCGTTCTCTTCGTCCTGGGCCTGCTCGGGGGTGCTTTGTACTGCCTGCGCGCCAAAGGGTTGGCGCGGTTCAGCGGGAAGGGATTCGTTCGTCCGGGCGCGAGGCAGATGCAAGCGCTCGAACGGCTGGCGCTCACGCCTCACCATTCGCTGCACCTCGTCAGCGTTGGCGGCAGGACACTGCTGGTGGCGATTTCTCCCGGCGGATGCACCGTGGTGGACACGGTTTCGCCGCCGATTTTCGCGGAAAGCGCAGGGAACCATCGATGATCCGCCGCACCTTGCAATTCACCCCGATTCTGGCCCTGGCAGCGGCGTCCGCCATGGCTGCCAAAGCGCCGGACCCGGCTTCGATCCTGGGCATCAACATGAACAAGTCCGGCGAGTCCCTGGGCATCCCGATGCAGATCGTGATTCTGCTGACGCTCCTGACTCTGCTGCCCGCGGTGGTCATGTCCATCACCCCGTTCTTGCGCATCACCATCGTGCTGCACTTTCTGCGGCAGGCCCTGGGCACGCAGACGACGCCGTCCAACCAGGTGCTGGTGGGGATCGCGCTCTTTCTGACTTTGCTCATCATCTCGCCGGTGGCCATGGACATCTACCACCAGTCGTGGGAGCCCATGCAAAACAACCAGATGAGCGCCGATCAGGCGTTCGAAGCCGGTGCGCGGCCGCTTAAGGCCTTTCTGACCCGCTTCGCACGGGAAAAAGACGTCAGGCTTTTCGTTGAAATCTCGCACGCACCCGAGCCGCACAGCCCATCCGATCTGGACCTCAAAGTTCTCATTCCGGCCTACATTCTTTCCGAGCTGAAGGCGGGATTCCAGATCGGCGCGGTGCTCTACCTGCCGTTTCTAATCATCGACATGGTAGTCGCATCCGTCACGCTTTCGATTGGGATGATTCAACTGCCCCCGGTGATGATCTCGGCTCCATTTAAGATCCTGCTGTTTGTTCTGGCCGATGGTTGGAACCTGGTGATCGGATCTCTCATGAAAGGTTTCTACGCATGACTCCCGAATTTGTAATCCAGATTCTCCGCGAAGCGCTCATGACCGCTTTTTGGCTGAGTGCTCCGCTTCTGGCGGTGGGCTTTACCGTCGGTATCGGCATGAGCCTCATACAGATCCTTACATCCATTCAGGACTCGGCCTTCAACGCCATCCCGCGACTCATGGCGTTCCTCGCCGCTTTCATTCTGGCGTTGCCCTGGATGCTGCACAAGATCACCGCATATACGGTCCTCACCCTGGGAGACCTCAGCCGCTATGCGCGGTGAACTGGTCCTATCCATATCGACGCTCTTAGGGTTCGTCCTGACGCTGATCCGCGTCGGAGGGGTGTTCATTTTCGTGCCTCTTCCCGGCATCACCGCGGTCCTCAGCCCGGCACGCGTCATTCTGTCTCTGGGGATCACGATCGCTCTCTTTCCCGAGTGGCCCCGGATCGCGGCCACGCCTTCCGTCGGGCTGTTCCTTCTGTGGGTGCTGGTCGAAGCCGGTTTGGGCCTCGGCATCGGGTTGACCGTCGCGTTTATCGGCGAATCGCTCGGTGTAGGAGCGCAGGTGATGGGATTGCAGGCCGGCTACGGTTTCGCCAGCACCATCGATCCCAACACCCAAGCCGATTCCGGCGTCCTGATCATCTTCTCCCAGATTGCCGCCGGGCTGCTGTTCTTCGCCACCGGAATCGACCGCGAAGTCCTGCGCGTTTTCGCACGCAGCCTGGAGATTTGGCCAGCCGGCACGTTCGTGCTCACGCGCGGGGCCGCGGAACAGGTGCTCTCCCTGGGATCCAACATGATCGGCACGGGACTGCGTCTCGCGCTTCCCATGATCGCCATCCTGGCCATGGTCGACATCTCGCTGGCGCTGCTGGGCCGCGTCAACGCCCAACTGCACCTCATCATGATCGCTTTCCCCGTGAAGATGATGATCGGGCTGGCGCTGCTGGGCTGGCTGGCGCTGCTCTTTCCGGCTCTCTACCGCGCCGGGATGAGCTCCAGCTTTGCCGCCATGCGCGGCCTCATCGCGCGGTAGAGATATGGCGGAGAAGGATCAAAAAACAGAGCAACCCACGCAACGGCGCTTGAAGAAGGCGCGCGAAGAGGGCAACTTCCCCACGGCCCGCGTCTTCGTCGGCGCGCTCCAGTTTCTGGCCTTCGTCAGCCTGATCCACGCCTGGGGACTGAGTTGGCTTCTGACTGTCCGCGGCAACATCGCGGCCGTATTCCAACACGCTCTGGACCCGCGCCTGACCGGGGAAGAGATCATGGCCCTCAGCCTGGACTTGATCCAACATACGATGATGCCCCTGGCTCTCCTGGGGGCTGTGCTGATCGCAATCACGATTGGCGTGCAACTGGGCGTCACGCGCATGGGCGTCAGCCTCAAGAAACTCGCGCCCGACTTCCAGCGCCTCAATCCCCTTTCCAAGCTGCGCCAATTGCCGAAACAGAACCTGCCGTCGCTTCTTCAGGCCGTGGTCATGGTCCCGGTCTTCGGCGCGGCCGTCTACTTTCTGGTCAAGGACGATTTCCAGAATTATCTCTTGCTCCCCCTGCGCAGCGTGCCGGCGGGCGCAGCGTACGTGGCCTCCTCCATCCAGGCCTTGCTGTGGAAGGCTTCTTTGGTGTTCGTGGTCTTTGGGGCGGTCGACCTGCTGCGGCAGAAGCGGCGGTACCAGCAGGATCTCAAGATGAGCAAACAGGAGATCCGCGACGAGTTCAAAGAGGTGGAAGGCAGCCCGCTCATGAAGCAGCGCATTCGCAAACTGCGCCGCGACATGGCACGCCGCCGCATGATGCAAGAGGTCCCCACGGCTACCGCGGTCATCGTCAACCCGACCCACTACGCCGTGGCGCTGAAGTACAGCATGAGCTCGCCGGGCGCTCCGCGCGTGGTGGCGAAAGGGAAAAACTATCTGGCGCTGCGAATCCGCCAGAAAGCCATCGACCACCAGGTTCCGCTGATCGAAAATCCGCCGCTGGCTCAGGCGCTGTACAAGAACGTCGACGTCGGACAGGAAATCCCGGCCCATTTCTACCGCGCCGTGGCCGAAGTGCTCGCTTACATTTTCAAGCTGATGAATGGAAGGCGGACTGCATGATACGGGAACGCGCCCTCGCGCAAGCTTTGACGGATAGAGGAGCCCACTAGCTTGGCACAAACCAGAGCCATCGCCGCACCCGCCCCATGGAGACTGGCGCCCGCGGCGCTGTTTTCGAACTGGAAGGAATTGAGCGTCCCGATCGCCGTCCTCGGCATCGTGATCGCCCTGATCACCCCTCTGCCGGGCTTCGTACTGGATGGCCTGATCGTTACGGACATCATGATGTCGGTGGTCGTCATGATGGTCGCAATGTATATTCGCAAACCCGTGGAATTCAGCGTTTTTCCCACGACGCTGCTGCTGCTGACGCTCTTTCGCCTGTCGCTGAACATCTCCGCCACGCGCCTCATTCTGATGAACGGCAACACCGGCACCAACGCGGCCGGCGATGTGATTCAGTCGTTCGGCAACTTCGTGGTGGGCGGCAATTACATTATCGGTGCGGTGATCTTTCTGGTATTGATTGCCATCCAATACGTGGTCATCAATCACGGCGCGGTGCGCATTTCCGAGGTCACCGCCCGTTTCACCCTGGACGCTTTGCCCGGCAAGCAGATGTCCATCGATTCGGATCTGAGCTCCGGCCTGATCGATGAAACCGAGGCGCGCAAACGCCGCAAGGATCTGGCCAAGGAAGCGGAATTCTACGGAGCCATGGACGGCGCTTCCCGCTTCACGCAGCGCGACGCGGTGGCCGCCATCCTGATCACCAGTATCAATATCGTGGCCGGCTTTCTGATTGGCGTTCTACAGCATGGCATGGACCTCAGCCGTGCGATCGAGACCTATACCGTATTGACGATCGGCGATGGCCTGGTCACGGTCATCCCAGCGTTGATGATCTCCATTTCCGGCGGCCTCATTGTCACCCGCGCCAGCTCCGACGAGCGCCTTGGCTCCGATTTCAGCAAGCAGCTCTTCGGCAACTCGCAACCTCTGTTTCTGGCGAGCGGCGTTCTCCTCGTCCTCTCGGCCTTCCCGGGATTGCCCACCATTCCGTTCCTGCTCATGGGATCGGGGATCGGGGCCGCGGGCTGGAACCTGCGCAAGCACCAGATGGCCGCGCGCAAAGCCGAGACCGGCGTTAAACCCGCGACGGCCAAAGAGAGTATTGAGAGCCTGTTGAAGGTAGAGCCGTTGGCCATTGAAATGGGTCTCGGCCTGGTGAAATTCGTGGGGGGCGGCCAGGAATCGCCGCTGATCAAGCGCATCGGCGGGATTCGCCGGCAACTCGCTACGGAACTGGGCTTCGTTCTCGGCCCCGTCCGCGTAGCCGATAACGTCGCGCTGAAAGTGAACGAATATGTCATCTCGCTCAAAGGCGCCGAAATCGCCCGCTACGAGCTTCCCGCCGGCTGCGAACTGGCGATCCCAGTGGGCAAGTCGAGCCCTCCGCCGGGGGGTAAGGAGACCAAAGAGCCAGCCTTCGGCATGACCGGCTGGTGGGTACGGAGCGAGCAGGCCGATAGCGCGCGCCGCGCCGGATTCACGGTGGTTGATTCCGTCAGCGTCCTGGGGACCCACCTGACGGAGCTCGTCCGGCGTCATGCCCACGAATTGTTCTCGCGGGCCGATGCCAAGAAGTTCCTGGATCGCGTTTCCCAGGAACAGCCCAAGACTGTCGAAGAGCTGGTCCCGAAACTTCTGCCGCTCTCTACCGTGCAACGGGTGCTCCAGAACCTGCTGCGGGAACGCGTGCCGATCCGCGACGCGGTCACCATCGTGGAAGCCTTGAGCGAGGCCGCCGCCACCACGCGCAACCCCGTCTTACTCACCGAATACGTCCGCCAGGCGCTGCGCCGGACCTTGGTGAAGCCTTACCTGGATGCGCAGGGCAATCTGCCCGGCTATTTGATCGATCCCGCCCTCGAGCAACTTGTGGAATCCTCCGTACAACACGGGGAGCAGAACAGCCATGCCACTCTCGCTCCGCCGGCCATACGGGATCTGCTGCAGAAAGTCAACCAGAAAGTCGGCAACCCGGAAACGCCCGTGGTGGCCATTGTCAGCTCGGGCTCGCGCTACTTCCTGCGCCAAATGGTCGAACCCACCGTGCGCAACCTGTTCTTCATTGCCCATAACGAAATTCCCATGGAAGTCAAAATCATCTCGTTAGGAGTCATTCAATAGCCATGCCGACTGGGAATCCGCCTACTTTCGTGAAGTCCTTCTTCGCCGAGTCCGTCCAGGCCGCCATGGAAGATGCGCGCGTGGAACTGGGAACGGACGCTTTGCTTCTCAATTCCCGGGAGGCTCCTCCGGAGGCCCGCCATCTCGGCGATTACGAGGTGGTCTTCGCCGCCTGCCCCGAACCGCCCGCTCCGCCCGCGCCTGTGCCGGCCGGCGAAGTGGAAGCGCTCAGGCGGCAAATGGGGGAGATCCGCGAGATGCTCGGCCGCATGACTCCCTCCGCGGGAGCCCAGCGCAGCCCGAGCGAGATGGTCGCGCAAACGCTTATCGATTCCGGCGTAGAGCCGGCCCTCGCCCGCGAAATCGGGGACGCAGCGCGCCAGCGAGTCGCACGGCGCTCCGTGCCGCGCATCGGCTCCCCTTGTCCGGCGGGAGGTTTCGACGCTCAAGATCTGCTGGCGGAGGCCGCCGAGGAGATTACCGCGCGCTTTGCGGTGGCCCCCGAAATCGGCCGTGTCACTGCCCTGGTTGGCCCGCCCGGATGCGGCAAAACCACTACTCTCGTCAAGCTGGCGATTACTCAGGGCCTCGCCCGGGGACGCGCAGTACGCCTGATTTCCACCGACACGCAGCGCATCGGCGGGGCCGAACAGCTTCGGACCTATGCCGCGATCCTCCGGGCGCCCTTCCAGGCGGTGGAAAGCACCGCCGCCCTGGCGCACGCCATCGAGTCGGCTCCGCCCTCCGCGCTGGTCCTGATCGATACCGCCGGTTATTGCGCCGCCATGCTGCAGGACCTGGGCGGCGACCTCGCCGCGTTCCTGAGCCGGCGTCAAGATATTGACACCCACCTGGTCTTGACGGCCCCCATGCGCCTCGACGATCTCTACAAGATCGCCGGGCTTTACGATGCCTATCGCCCCGCCAAATTGCTCTTTACCAGGGTGGACGAAACATCTTCTTTGGCTGCCGTGTTTTGCGTGGCTGCGCGCCGCAATAATCCAGTGTCCTTCCTCTCGGCCGGCCAGTCTATTCCGGAAGATCTGGAACCCGCGACAAGAGAGAGGATCGTCGAGTCGTTGGTACGGCAATTGCCTTCCGTTAGGGAGGCAGCTGCCTAAAGACTTTCTCATGGCCACCGGCACGTACGGATATCAACCCCCTGTCGATGCGGAAGCCTCGTTGCGGCGCGAGGCGCTGGTACTGCAGCACCTGCCCCAGGTGCGGCTGATCGCCAAGAGGATTCACGACCGGCTGCCGGACTATGTGAGCCTCGACGATCTCATTTCCACGGGCGTGATCGGGCTCCTGGCCGCCATTGACAACTTCGACCCCTCACTCAACGTTCAGCTCAACACCTACGCCGAACGTAAGATTCGCGGCGCCATTCTGGACGGCCTGCGCGACACGGATTGGGCTCCCCGCGAGGTCCGCAAAAAATCCAAACTCATCGAAGCGGCAATTCATCGCGCCAAGCAGCGTTTCGGGCGGGAAGCCACCGAGGAGGAAATTGCCGCCGAATTGGGCATCGCGCCGGCCGAATATCAACGTTGGCTGACGGAGGTCAAAAGCGTCGAGCTGGAGCGCCTGGAATACGCCGGAGGCGAAGAACCGGCCCGCCATTTACTCAAATTCGTCACGGACGGCGATGAGTCTTCTCCGTCTCGCATTGTGGAACGCGACGAATTGGAGCGCATTCTGGCGCTGGCGATCGACCGCATCCCTAAAATCGAGCGCACCGTATTGCACCTGTATTACTACGAGGAACTGAGCCTGCGGGAAATCGGGGTGGTCGTCGGGATGCATCTTTCCCGAGTCGCTCAACTGCGCACGCAGTCCATTCTGAGGCTCCGCAGCCATCTCGAGAGGGTTTGGCTGTCTCGACCCAGGAGAAAAGCATGAAACCGCACACGCTGGACGTGCTGCTCGATGTCGAACTGCCCGTGACCGTCCGCTTAGGCTCCGCACAAGTGACCTTTGGCGATGTGATGGGCTTGAACGCGGGGTCGTTGCTGGAATTCGACCGCGCGCCTGAAGAGCCTGTCGAGGTGCTGGTAAACGGCCGGGTGGTGGCCCGAGGGGAGATGGTCACCGTGCAAGGCAACTACGGCGTGCGCATTACCGAAATCTCGAGCCGGCGCGAACGGCTGGGTACGGGCTCGGAGGCAGACCCCGAAACAACGGGAGCGTCATGATGCGGCTTGACTGGATTCTCAGTCCCATCGCGCAGTATGCGTTTCTGGCACTCGCGCTAGCCGGCTGTCTGGCGCTGTTCCTGTCCATGAAGAGGGAGATTGCCCGGGTTCTTCGCTCTTTCACTGAGAGCCGCGATTCGGCGGCAGCTTCTGCGGCAACCTTGGCCGCCGGGTTGGCTGCCTTGCGGCAAGAGATGGAGACCACCGAAGCGCCCTCTTTGACCGGACAGGAACTGAATCTGACCCGGCGCGCGCAGGCTTTGCGCATGCAGCGCCGCGGCGAATCGCCCGCTACCATTGCCGCTGCATTGCGCTTGCCGCGCAACGAAATCGATCTCCTTCTGAAAATCCAAAGGCTGGCGGACGACCCCGTGCTGGTCACCGCGCGCTACAGGTTGCCGGAGAATCCCCAAAGCTCCTCAGCTTCATAATCAGGGTGGTCCGCTTCAGCCCGAGTAACTCCGCCGCCGCAGTCTTATTACCCGCCGTCTTTTGCAGTGCCAGCTCCAGCATGCTCCTCTCGAAATGGGTCACCGCGGTTTCGAAATCCATGATTTCCGATGCTGAAAATGGGGTCGCCGCAGTCTCAAACGGGATCACTTTGGCGGGAACGGCGGGCGCCAGGCCAAAATCGTTCGCGAACAGGATTTCCCGTTCGCCGCTCATCGCCACCGCCATATCCACCGAGTTCTCGAGCTGCCGCACATTTCCCGGCCAGGAACAGCAGCACAGCCGCTCCACCGCCTCGGGTGTCACTTTCTTGACGGGGATATCTTCCGATTGACAGATCTTCTTGACGAAGTGCTCCACCAGCAGGGGGATATCGCTCTGGCGTTTCCGCAACGGCGGCATCTCCAGGGGTACCACGTTCAGCCGGTAATACAGATCCTCGCGAAACCTCCCTTGCCGAACGCGCTCCAGCAGACTTACGTTGGAGGCCGCGATCACCCGCACATCCACCCGGATGGTTTCCGAGCTTCCCAGGCGCTGGATTTCCCGGTCCTGCAGCACTCGAAGCAGCTTGGCTTGCAGTTCCAGCGGCATATCGCCGACCTCGTCCAGGAACAGGGTCCCCTTATGGGCGTGCTCGAAACGTCCCACCCGGGTCTGAATCGCTCCTGTGAACGCGCCTTTGACGTGCCCGAACAACTCGGCTTCCAGCAGGTTCTCGGGAAGGGCGCTGCAATTGATCGCGACCAAAGGCTGGCCGGCACGGGGACCGGCCAAGTGAAGCGCCCGAGCTGCCATTTCCTTTCCCGTGCCCGTTTCGCCGCCAATCAACACCGTGCAGCGGCGACCTCCGACCAGCCGGATGGTCTCAACCACGGCTTGCATCGCACGGCTTTCCCCCACCAGCAGGTTGCGCCATGGCTCGGAATTTGCCGCGCGCTCCTGCGCCCGCTTCCGTCCCCGGCGCTCCTCCATCGCGCTTTCCAGGCAATCGCGCAGCGTTTCCAGGGTGTCCCGGTATCCTTGGCAATGGAATGCGCCGGCGCGGACCAGCCGCACTGTCTCCGCGGTGCACATTTCGGGATTCCAGAAGAGCACTGGAAGCAGCGGATCCACTGCGTGCACCAGTTCCAGTGCATCCACCGCGCTGCCATCGGGCGCCTCGCCGCAGACCAGGACGCAGACAAACTCTTCTCTCGAAAGCGCTTCGGATGCCTCCGCCAAAGTGTGAACGGTGGTTACGTTAAAACCCGTCAGAACCCTGCACCATTCGCTTTCATCGGCGACGGCATTCGCGACCCGCAGCAATTTTTCGAACATGTATGCTTTATGCCAGTACCGGAAGCAGGATTCTAGTCATTTTTTAGGTAGGTTAACCAGTACTAACCCTTGACAGTAATCAGGGTTGTCCGACGTTGACATTGCAGTTCGGCCCTAATCGTGCCAGGCTCGTATACGAAGGATTCCAGCACCCCCGATGAGCATACAAATTCACAATGACGGAATCGGCGGCCCCGCAGCTTCCCAATCCGCCCCGCTTGGGAGCGTGGCGCAACCGGGCTCATCCACGCGGATCGGCATCGCCGCGAACAGCGATGCCGACCAGGTTGAGATCTCCTCGCTTTTCGGAAATATCTCCTCATCGGCTGCCGCGCTGGCCGACCAGCAGGCCGCGCATGTCACTCAATTGGCCGCCGTCTATGCCAGAGGCCAGTGCTCGGCGGATTCGCTGCAAGTCAGCCACGCGCTGGTTTCCGAGGCCATTTCCAGCGCCTCCGTGGGTGAAGGCAGCTAATGCAACAGCGACCGGCTTCCGAGCATATCTGCATCGCCCGCGCGAACGTCCGGCTGGCGACCCGGATCTGCGGCGCGGCGGACATGACCGCTCTCGAACGGGCCTTCAATCTTCTGGAAACCGCGGCTGCCGAGATGCGTCAGGCCGAAACGGCGATTCGCTCCGGCCTGCCAAACGACCCCGCCGGACTCTGCCGCGAAGCCGCATTGTTGAAACGCGAGATTGCCGTCATGATGCGCGCGATCGATGGCTGTGCGGCTCTGTGCCGCGGACTTTCCATGCGGCTCGGCTGCACGGCTCTGGCGTATACGCCGCAGGGCCGCGCGATCGCGGCGCCCCCCTCCTGCGCGGCCCCTGAATTGCTCGGATAGCGGCGATGTCAAGCCTTTTGGCGATGCTGGGCACGTCCGGCAATGCCCTGGATATCTATCAGCAGGCGCTCAACGTAGTCCAGAACAATGTCAATAACTCGTCGACTCCCGGATACGCGGCCCAGAGCCTGAATCTCGAGGCGCTGCCTCTCGATGTGGCTGGCGGCCTTGCCGGGGGCGTGGCGGCGGCGGGACTCGACAATTCGCGCGATCAATACGCCGAGGAGCAAGTGCAGCAGCAAACCCAGGCGCTCGGCCTGTACACCGCCCAAGCTCAGGCCACCGGCACGATTCAGAGCTTCTTCGACGCCTCCGGCTCCAGTGGTGTTTCAGCCGCGCTCAGCAACCTCTTTCAGAGCTTTTCCGCCTGGAGCGTCACCCCGAGCGACCCCACCGCGGAACAGTCCGTGCTCGACAACGCCGGCGATGTCGCATCGTCTATCCAGGGCTTAGAAAGCTCTCTATCCCAGAACGCGCAACAACTCGACACCAGCATTGCCTCCACGGCCGATCAGATCAATAGCATTGCCTCGCAGATTCAGGCGTACAACGTGCAGCGCGTGACCGAGACCACTCCCGACCCTGGTGAAGACGCCCAGTTGTACAGCGCCCTGGACAACCTCTCTCAACTCACAAACTTCAGCACCGTCACTCAGGCCGATGGCGCGGTTACGGTGCTGCTCGGCGGCGGCTCGCCCCTGGTGATCGGCAGCCAGCAGGACGTGCTCAGCACCGCATCCTCCCCGACGGGCGATCGGGTCCTGGACTCGCAGGGCAATGACATCACCTCTCAGATCACCAGCGGCCAACTCGGGGGGTTGCTGAACGTGCGCAATAGCGTGCTGGGTTCGATGTTAGGCACCGCGACTGAGCCGGGCACGCTCAACCAGTTGGCCACGACTCTGGCAAATACCGTCAATGGTATTCTCACGACGGGCACCGTATCGTCCGACCCCGGGGCATCCGCCGGCACGGCATTGTTCACTTACGCTAGCCCTGACGACTCCGCGGCAACTCTGGCGGTCAATCCGGACATCACGGCTGCCCAGTTGGCGCCGGTCGATTCCGCCGGAAATGCCAATGGAAATGCCAACCAGCTTGCGGCCCTGGAGAACACGTCCCTGGCACAACTGGGCGGAATGACTCTCACGCAATATTTCGGGCAAATTGCCGGTGGCGTCGGCAACGCAAACCAAACCGCGACCGACAACCAGACGAGCCAGCAGCAGGTCGTTGCTTCGGCAACCACCCTGGTCAACCAGGCTTCGGGTGTTTCCCTGGATGAAGAGGCCACAAACGTGCTCCAGTTACAGCGCGCTTACCAGGCGAGCGCCCAGGTGCTGACAATATTGAACACTCTGGCCGATACCGTTTTGGATATGGTTGAGCCGTGGTCGTAAGTAAGGACAGCCTATGATACTGAATATCAGCGGAGCGACTCAGGCCTACCTGGCAGATCTGAACCGCACCCAGCAGCAGATCAACCAGGCGTCGGCCCAAGTCAGTTCCGGTCTCAGCGTCCAAGAGCCGTCGGACGACCCGGACGGGATTCCCACAATCCTGCAAACGCAGGCCGACATTGCCGCCAATCAGCAGATCCAGTCCAACCTCGGCAGCGTCACAGACGAGCTCCAGACAGCGGATTCGGCGTTGCAGAGTGCCATTCAAGCCGTCGAGAACGCCAGCACGATCGCCTCCCAGGGCGCCAACTCCACGGCCACGGCCGCCGACCGCACCAACCTCGCCCAACAGGTGGCCGGATTGCAGCAGGCGCTGGTAGGCATCAGCAACACGACCTATAATGGCCGCTATATCTTCAGCGGAGATCAGGACACCAGTCCCGCGTACCAACTCGATTCCTCCCAACCCGATGGCGTGCAGCAATTGGTCTTTGCGCCCTCCACTCGCGTCATTGTGGACGCCACGGGCACCGCGATTTCGGTCGCCAAAACCGCACAGGAGATCTTCGCCGCGCAGAATCCCAATGGCTCCGACGCGAGTGGAAACGTCTTCGCCGCCGTGAATTCGCTCTTGACTGCGCTGAACAGCAACGATCAGGCAGGCATCGTTCAGGCATCCTCCGCGCTCCAGTCCGCGGACACCTACCTGAACCAGCAACTCGCGTTTTATGGCGTGGCCGAGGATCGCATCTCCACCGCGACCGACCTCGCTCAGAAATTCCAAACCCAGCAGCAGGCACAGCTCAGCAACCTCCAGGACGCCGATATCCCCAGCGTCGCCTTGCAGTTGAGTCAAGCCCAACTGGACCAGCAGGCGGCGCTATCGGCCCAAGCGGAGATCCAGCAGGATAGGAACCTGTTCAGCTACCTGGGTTAGCAACGGAGATCGTGACGATAATGGATTCCAACGAGACGCCCCTCGGGCCTCGGCCCGTGCCGCGCACCGCCGAATCCTGCTCACGATGCCGCGTCGGCGGCAAGCCCAAGTTCCGCGGCGAATGGGTTCGGCACGGCAATCGCCAGGCACTCCTGCTGCTGTAGGCGGCAGCCCCCGTCTGTTAGTTCCGGGGGACCAAGTGCCGGAGCAAATGCAAGTACAACTTTAGCTCTGGACTCTGGCTCCCCGGCTCAAGCAGATCCGAGTACTCCCTCATCCGCCTCGCCACCGCCTGCAGCAGTTGCCTGCGCTCCTGCTCGCCCGTATCGTACACCCCAACCGGGACCGAGAGGCTGCGCGCCAATTCCGTATGCACCCTAACCGCATCGCCGGAGAGCCAGGCTTTCAACAAGTTCTCGGCCAGCCGGCCGGCCTGGGACGAGCAGTGTTGCACCGCTACTTGCATTCGTTTCTCATTTCGGCTGTTTCACCGGCGGTTTCTACGATATTTTCCAGCCTCTTTCCAGATATCTTTCTCGAAAAACCAGGCAAGATCGCCGATGTGTTGTGTGGGAATCGATCATGATCTATGTCACGCGCCTCAACCACACCCCCGTGGTGTTGAATAGCGATCTGATCGAGCAAATCGAGACGACTCCCGACACCGTTATCAGTATGACCACCGGTGAAAAGATCATGGTGTTGGAATCCACGGAAGAGGTCATCGAGCGCGTCCGCCATTTCCGCCACTCCATCCTAGCCTCTCAGGACTATGCCAATGGCCAATCCGCAACCCAAAAAACAGGTTAGCTGGCGTCTCGATCTGGGCACCATCGGCGGCCTTATTCTGGCCGTGGGAGGGATTTTGGGCGGATTGATCCTGGACGGCGGAAAGGTTACCGACGTCAAGCAGGTCACGGCCGCCATGATCGTTTTTGGCGGCACCCTCGGCGCGGTCATGGTGACCACGCCTCTGGAGGTTTTGATGGGTGCAGTCCGGAAACTCAGCTCAGTCTTTATGGAAAAGGCTCAACCGGTGGCCGAGACCATCGAGGACATTATCGGCCACGCCATGCAGGCGCGCAAACACGGAATCGTTTCCCTCGAGGAAGCAGCCGATAAGGTTCAGGACCCCTTTCTGCGGAAGGCTCTCAATCTGGCGGTGGACGGCATTGAAATGAGCCAGATCCGCAGCATCCTGGAGCGCGAGATCGAGCTTATGGAGCAGCGGGGCGAAGCCGAAGCCAAGGCGTTCGAAGCGGCCGGCGGTTATTCCCCCACCATCGGCATCATCGGGGCTGTGCTGGGGCTCATGCAGGTGATGAAAAACCTGGCGAACATCGATGAAGTAGGCCGGGGCATCGCGGCGGCCTTCGTGGCGACGGTCTACGGCGTCGGCGCGGCCAACCTCTTCTTTTTGCCCGCCGGCGGCAAGTTGCGGGCGCGCTTGCGCAGCGAGGTGCAACTTCGGGAGCTGATGCTGCAGGGGGTGCTGGCCATCGTCGAAGGGCTGAACCCGAAACTCATTCGCATCAGGCTCGACGCCTATATCGTCCGCCCCGCCTCCAAGGATAAGCCCGCCCGCGAGCGCCAGGCACCCGCCCAGGCTGCCGCCGCGGAGGGCTGATCGTGGCTCGCAAGAAGCACGCGGAACACGAGAACCAGGAGCGCTGGCTGGTTTCCTACGCCGATTTCATCACCCTGCTCTTCGCTTTCTTCGTGGTAATGTTCGCCAGTTCACAAAGCGATAAATCCAAGGCCCAACAAGTGTCCGACTCGGTCAAGTCCGCATTGGAAAAAGGAGGCGTTGCCGCGGCGGTGCATGAGCTTCTGGGCGGCACCGTCGATGAGCGTGGCAAGGGCAACGCCATGATGAAGGGGCCGGGAGGCACCGAGCCCAAGCTGATTGCTGAAAAACAGGTTATCGCCGAGCTGCTTCCTTCCCTGAACTCTCTCGCGCACGCGCTCCAACAGGAGATCAAGGACGGCAAAATCGAAGTTCACCTCGAACCGCGCGGCCTGGTGGTCAGCCTGCGGCAGGCCGCATTCTTCCCTTCCGGCGAAGATACCCTCGACCCGGCCACCTTTGACAGCATCGCCAAAATCGCCGCCACCATTGGGGAACTCCCCAATTCCGTCCGGCTCGAAGGCCATACCGACTCCATCCCCATCCACACAGCCCGATTCCGCAGCAACTGGGAACTGTCCGCCGCCCGCAGCATAGCCATGCTCGACGTGCTCACCACCCGCTACAACATCTCCCGGGAACGCATGGGCATCGCCGGGTACGCTGACACCATACCCGTGGATTCCAACGACACCGAGGAAGGCCGCGCCCATAACCGCCGCGTGGACATTGTCATTCTCAATCAGCAGGTAGTTACGAAAGATTCCCGGGCGGCCGAACCAACCCCTTCCGCTCCGCCGCCGCACAAGAAATAGCCGCACGCCAGCGCCCCGCGCACGCATTCGGCGTCCAAATTGCACAGATTCCGCGTGATGCCACGCATTCAGACAAAGTGCTTTGACGAACTGGAATACTCGCCCGACGCCGTCTGTGAGTTTCCCTACGGCATACCCGGCTTCGAAGCCGAACATGCCTTCGTGTTCCTGGAGCAGCCTGCCACCCATCCCCTGATGTTCATGCAGAGCCTCCACCGCCCGGACGTCTGCTTCATCCTGCTACCCGTCCAGGCTGCCGACCGGCACTACGAATTGTGTCTTTCGGAGGAAAACTTGTTCGCTCTGCGCCTTCCCGCCGACAGCCAGCCGCGGATTGGAAAGGATGTCCTCTGCGGCGCCATGGTGTGCGCCCCAGATGACCAGCGGCCCCATCCGACCGTCAATCTGTTCGCTCCCATCGTGGTCAATCTCAAGCAGAAAATCGGTATTCAAGCCATTCAGACGGAGTACTCTCCCCGGCATCCGCTAATCTCTCAGGACCGGCAAGAGGAGCTGGTCGCGTGCTCGTAATGCGCCGCCGCGCCGGCGAGAGCCTTCTCATCGGCGAGGCCATCGAAATCGAAGTGCTGGAGATATTCGGCACGCGCGTCAAATTGGGAATTGCGGCGCCCGATTCCGTCGTCATTCAGCGCAAGGAAATCAAGATCGCCCGCGACGAAAACATCACCGCCGCACGCAGCGTTCGGCAGCAAAACATCTCCTCGTTTTTGAACCAGGTCGCGTCTCAACCGGCCGGTGCGCCCGTCAAGAATTTGACGGATGCGTCCATATTGACAACGAAATGTACTTAGGATTTGGTGAAAAAAATACTAGAAGTCACTGATACTCTCCCGATATGAATCAGTGAAAGGCTGATACATCGGGTATCCGAATCGGAGAACCCGAACCTGGACACGAAGTCTTGGACGTATCGCAAACAGGACGTCAAACACTATGTCGATTTCATTTCAGACCAACTACGCGTCGTTGGTAGCCCAGGAGAATCTGACCACCAACAATAATTTCCAGACCCAAACGATCGAAGCGTTGACCTCTGGATATCGCATCAACAACTCCGGCGACGACCCCGCCGGCCTGGCGGTGGCCAACCAGTACCGCGACAGCGTGGCGGAGCTGACGCAGGGCGTCATCAATGGCAACTCCGCTTTGAGCAGCCTGCAGATCATGGACGGCGGCTTGAACAACATCAGCACCATGCTGGATCGCATGCAAACCCTGGCCACTGAATCGGCTTCCACCTCATTTCAAGGCGACCGCGGCACCCTGGATCAAGAATTCCAGACCCTGAAGACGGAAATCACTCGTGAAGCCACCAACATCGGACTGGTAGCAGGTGGCGCCAACGCAACCAGCCAGTCGGTGTATATCGGCGGCGCTCCCACGGGCGGGTCGTTGACCTCGGGCGCGGTGAACATAGACCTGTCCGCGGGGCTGGTAGATGCGGACAGCCTGGGCTTGACGAATAGCACGGTCACCACCGGCGGGGGCGGAACCACGGCCGGTGTCAGCGCCGGCGCCGCCCTGGCAAACCTCACTCTCAATAAAACTGTCGCGTTGGGCGCCAATCCGGTCACCTTCACGGTGTACAGCGGCAACCAGACCGCGGCCGTGAGCCTCCAAGGAACGGCGACGGTGAACCAGTTCATTTCGGCTATCAACAGCCAAATTGCCGCGGCCGGGATCTCCGGTGTCAGCGCGGACCTCAACGCAACTACTGGGTCGATCGAATTCCAGGGCACCAACTACGTCTTAGGTCCTATTACGGATGCGGGCCATAACCTGTTCCTGGCGGCGGGCGCGACTGCCGCGGCTACCGCCAACGGCGCGCTATATACCACCGCGGCGGCGCCGTGGGCCGGTACGGAGTCGGCCGCCCAAACTCTGACGTTCACAGTCGGCGGCCAGAATCAAAGCATCACGCTTGCTACCGGTACCACCGAGGCCCAGGCGGTCAGCCAGATCAATAGCTCCATGAACTCCCTGGGCATTTATGCGACAGCGGATGGCGCCAACGTTTATTTTGAGGGCACCAGCCCGTTCACGGTGACTCCAGGGGCCCCTGGCGCCGGCACCGGTTTCACGGCAGGGGCGATCGCCAGTACAGTGCTCAACGGCGGCACCTTGAATAGCGCGACTCAAAACGCAACTAACGCGATCACCGCCATCGGCAGCGCTCTTGCCCAGCTCGGCGTGGTGCAGGGCACGGTCGGCGCCGCCGAAAACGACCTGAACTACGCCGTCAGTCTGGCCAACTCGCAGATTACCAACGACTCCTCGGCGGAATCCCAGCTCCGGGATGCCGATGTCGCCACCGAAGCTGCCAACCTCAGCAAGGCGCAGGTGCTGGAGCAGGCCTCTGTGGCTGCCATGGCCCAGGCCAACGCCACGCCGCAGGCGATTCTCAAGCTGTTGCAGTAGGTCTAACCCTCTTACAGCGGCAGATGAAACCGTGGGCCGGACCCTCTCCGGGTTCGGCCCACATTTTGCATAGGCTGTGATCATGGCTACGAGCGCAAGTCCCATTTCTATCCCGACGTTCAGCGGCAGCAGCACCTTTTCCAGCTCCTTCCAGCAGGTACTCACCAACGCCGTGGAGCAAGCATCTCTTCCCATCCAGCAGATGCAGAATGACGTCACCGGCCTCACCAGCCAGCAGTCTGCCCTGACTCAGCTCGAATCCACCTTCGAGTCGCTCGGTAGCGCCTTGCAGGACATCGGTTCGGCGGCCAGCGGCAGCCCATCCGCGAGCGTCTCCGTTCAGTCCGTGGTGAGTGCGTCCGCGACCTCTTCCGCCCTGCCCGGCACCTATTCGATTCAAGTGGATACCATGGGCTCCTACGCCACCGCCATGAGCCAGGCCGGGTCCACTCCGGTGACCGATCCCACCACCCAGAACATCAGCTCCGCATCGTCTTTCACCCTCACGGTAAATGGCACAAATACCACCATCACGCCGGCGGATGGCTCTCTCGAAGGACTTGCCTCCGCCATCAACAGCTCCTCGGCGGGCGTGCAGGCCACCATCGTCAACCTGGGTTCCAACACCAGCCCCGATTACCGTCTGGTGGTCACCAGCGATTCTCTAGGTTCTCTAGGTTCTAATGGGATTCAGCTCTCGGATGGCTCCTCTGAGCTGCTGGGCAACTTCTCCGACGGCGCCCCGGCCACCTATCAGGTGAACGGGTCCAGCACGGTATTGCAGAGCAATTCGCCCCAAGTGACGCTTTCCCCGGGACTGACGGTCACCCTGCTGGGCACCAGCTCGGAGCCGGTTACAGTTACGGTCTCCCAGGACTTCAGCTCGCTGCAGAGCGCTCTTTCGAATTTTGCGAGCGCCTACAACTCAGCGGTCGGCGCGGTGGGGCAGCAGATCGGGCAAAACGCCGGACCGCTTTCCGGCCAGAGTATCGTCTATACGTTGAGCGACGCGTTGCAGAGCATTTCGCAATACATGTCGGGATCGGGTGCGGTGGCTGCAACGAGCGACTTCGGGCTGTCGGTGGACAAAACTGGCCAGATGTCGTTCGATGCTTCGACGTTCGACACCCAGAACAGCGCGGCCATCACGCAGTTCCTCGGCTCCGCCACGTCGGGCGGCTTTATGCAAGCCGCGACCAATGCTTTAACCGCAGTCGACGATCCCAACACCGGCGATCTCGAGACCGAAGCCAACGGGCTGCAAGACCAGATCAACAGTGAGAACCAGCTCATCCAGGACTACCAGACGCGCGTCACCACCATGGAAACCAGCCTCGAAAGCCAGCTCTCGCAAGCTGACGCGGCCATCGCCGTCTTGCAATCCCAGAAGACCTATTACGCCGATCTTTTCCAGGCGGAGTATCCGGCCACATCGAGCGCTTAATGATCCCACCACTTTTGGAACAACTCGAAAAGAAACTCCGCGCCGCCGCCGCATGCAGGCGCTATCAAGAGGTGACGCGGTTGGCCACGGAATTCGGCCAGGCCGTGCGAGCCTATGCACAATCCCTCCCCAAGGGCGACCGGCGCGCCGCCGAAGCCGCGCGCAAGCTGGATGACGTTCTCTCCTGGAGCCTGGTGACGCTGCAAGCCGCGCGCTCCACCTGCCTCGCCGAACTCCGCCGGGTGACAACGGCAAACCGCTACGCCAGCCCTTGCGGCGAACCCCGCAGGGCCGCGGCCATACACCTGGACGCGTAATCTCTCTCTAGGGCGCCGTCAATTCACTGACACGTCACCCGGTTGACAACTTTTCCCCTGGGATTTCGCTGGGTTTACTCGCGGCCGCAATGGAACGCCAGTTGCCTGCACAATGGCGCCGTGATCGACAGTCTTACCAATAGCCTTGAGCAGTACATGAACGTGATCAGCTTGCGGCAGAAGCTGGTTGTGTCCAACATCGCCAATGCTGATACACCCGGCTACAAGACGCAGGACCTGGATTTCCAATCGAGCTTCCTGGCGGCTCTCGACGGCGGCTCTCCGCAGCCCACCGAGGTCTCCAGTCTTCCCACCAAGAACGACGGCAACAATGTCGACCTGGACCGCGAGGCCCGCCTACTCGCCGAAAACGCCATGCGTTTCAGCGTCGCATCCAGCCTGATGCGGTCGCAACTGAACACCATCAAAGAGGCCATTCAAGGAGGCAAGAGCGCATGAGCCTATTCGCCGCCCTCTCCGTCAGCGCTTCCGGTATGTCGGCCCAACGCACCCGTGCGGCCCTGCTGGTGGAAAACATTGCCAACTCGGAAACCACCCGCACCCCAGAAGGCGGCCCTTACCGCCGCAAAGATGCGATCTTCTCCAGCGATGAGACCGGTTCGGCGTTCGCTTCGGAGTTGGATGCGCAACTGGGCGGACAGCAGCTCACCGGCGTCAAGGTCGCGGGAATCACAGTGGATAACAGCCCGCCCGAAAAACGATACCTGCCGGGGCACCCCGATGCCGACGCCGATGGCTATGTTTCCATGCCGAGGGTCAACCCGGCCGAAGATATGGTGGACCTGATCGGCGCCAACCGTAGCTATCAAGCTAACGTCGCGGCGATGTCCGCCGTCAAGGACATGATTACGAAGTCCATCGATCTGCTGCGATAGGAGGCCTCTATGACCGCACCCATCTCAAGCATCACTCCCATCGAAATGCCCCAGTTGGCGTCGGCCGCTAACACCGCGGGCCAGCCCGGCGAGTTTCAAAGCGCCCTTTCCAGCGCGATCAATTCGATCGAATCGCTACAGAACAATGCGGCCAGCTCGGTGCAGCAGTTTCTCACGGGAGAGAACGAAGAGCTGCACACCACCATTCTCGCCACCCAAAAGGCGGAACTCGCCTTCGAGCTGGGACTGCAAGTCCGCAACAAAGTGGTTGACGCCTACCAGGAAATCATGAAAATGCAGATGTAGCCAGCGGAAGCCGCCATGGACCAGATCACTACCATTATTAGCGGGCTATCCCTCAAACAGCGCATTTCGATCGTTGCGGCCGCGCTGGCGGTGGTCGCCGGCATGATCGGCTTCGTCCACTGGAAGCACGAAGGCGATTTTCGCCCGCTGTACACGTCGATGGCCCCGGAAGACGCGGCCGGCGTAGTGCAGAAGCTGAAAGAGACCGGCGTCGAATACCGATTGTCGGACAATGGCGCCACCGTCATGGTCCCCTCGGAGAAGCTGGCGGAATCGCGGTTGGCGCTGGCCGCCGCAGGCCTGCCGAAGACCGGCCGCATCGGCTTCGAGCTTTTCGATAAAAGCAATTTCGGCGCAACCGAGTTCGTCGAGCACATCAATTACAAGCGCGCGCTCGAGGGCGAGCTCGAACGCTCCGTCATGAGCCTGGCGGAGGTGGAGCAAGCCCGTGTCCACCTTACCCTTCCCAAGGAATCCGTGTTTCTCGACCAGCAGCAGCCGGCCAAAGCCAGCGTGATGGTGAAACTGCGGCCGGGGGCGCGGATCTCCGCCCAGAACGTGCTCGCGGTAACCAACCTGGTGGCCAGCGCCGTGGAAGGACTGAATCCCAATGCCGTCTCCGTGGTGGACATGGACGGCACGCTCCTGAGCCGGCCCAAGACAACTGCGGGCGATGGCTCGGAGATTACCAGTGAATCGCTCGAAATGCGCCAGCAAATAGAGAAGAGCCTTGTGGCTAAAATCAACGAAACGCTGGAACCGCTCCTCGGAGTCCAGGGATTTCGCGCCGGCGCGTCCGTAGATGTCGACCTGACCAGCAGCGAACAGCAGGAGGAAACGCTGGACCCTGAGCGCTCCGTGATGGTGAGCTCCCAAAAGAGCGAGGACGTAAGCGGGCGTGCCAGCTCTTCCGGAATTCCGGGCACGGCTTCAAATCTGCCGCCGCAGCAGGCGTCATCCTCCGAAAAGGGCACCAACAGCACTTCGCGGCGTAACGAGAACGTCACGTATCAGACCAGCCGTGTCATCCGCCATACGAAGATTCCCCAGGGTATCGTCCGGCGCATGTCCTTGGCAGTCCTGGTGAACCAGAGCGTCCGGTGGGAAGGCGACGGAGCCGCCCAGCGCCGCGTGCTGACGCCGCCATCGACGGAGACGCTGAAGACCATCAAAGACTTGATAGCCGGCGTTACCGGGCTCAACGAGCAACGCGGCGACCAGCTTATCGTGGAAACCCTACCCTTCGAATCCAGCCTGAACGCGGAGCCGCCGATGCCACCAAAGCCTGCTCCCGCGCCAGTGGCTAAACCTCGATGGCTCGAGTTCGCAACGAAATATCGCGACCTGTGGGCGCCCGTCACCCTTGGACTGGCGATTCTGCTGGTCCTGGCGCGCTGGATATTCCGGATGGTACGGCGTGCCCCCGCAGGAGAAGCCAGTCTCCCGGCTGAGCTGCAGGCGCCCGCTGCTCTTAAGGAGATCAGCCCGGCCGCCGAGGCGCAAATCGCCGCCAGTGCGGCGGGGGCTCCGCCCGCGGCCGAAGATAACAGCGAACTCGCCGGGCGCGTCCGTTTGGTCGCCAAGCGCGATCCGGCTTCGACCGTAAACGTGTTGCGTATGTGGCTCCAGGAAAGTGCAACTAAGCCATCATGACCGAGATCGCTGAACCCGTTTCCGGCGCGACAAAGGCCGCCATGTTCCTGATGGGAGTCGGCGGCCAGGGCGCCGCCAACTCGCTTCGCAATCTCATGTTTGCTTCGGTGCGGCAATTACAACAGGAGGGTAGCATTGTGATCAGCCGCGGCGGCGCCGACGAATATGTTGTCTAAAGTCCTCAAGGACGCCGAAGTCGAAATAGCGCCCGTGCCATGGCGCCGTTTCACGGTTTCCCCGGCGTCCGCGGCCCAGCCGGATACGGCAGCCGGCGACGGCGAAGTCGCGCAGCTCCGGGCGAGAATCGCCGAACTGGAAGCGGCGGTGGAAACGAAATCGCGCCAATCCTATACGGCTGGTGTCCGCGCCGGAGAGGAAGCGGCGCGCCGGAGCCTCGAATCCGGCGTTCATGAAGCCGTCCAACGGCTCGCCGCCACCGCCGCGGAACTGGTAGAGACGCGCGCGGAAACCATCCGGCGCGCCGAAGCCGACACCGTGCGGCTTTCCATCGAGATCGCGCGGCGGGTACTGCACCGCGAGATCTCCGTCGATGGTTCCGCGCTCGAGGCCCTCATCAAGGCCGCTATGGAGAAGCTGCAGGCGCAGGAAGTGTACCGTGTGCGCATTCATCCCGACCAGGAAAAACTGGTGCGGGCCTGCCTCGATCAGACCGGGCGTGGTCAATCCATCGTTGTGGTCAGCGATCCCGCGCAACCCGAGGGCGGAGCCGTTTTTGAAATCAGCCGTGGCTCGCTGGATGCTTCCGTGGGAACCCAGCTCGCGGAGATCGAGCGGGGTCTCATCGACCAACTGGAGGCTCATGTATGACCACGCCGCAACTCATCGACCTGAATCCGTACATCGCCGGCGTTCGCAGTTTCGAACTGCTGCCGTGGACCGGCGAAGTCGTCGAGCTCGTGGGCCTGCTGGTTGCCTCGCACGGGCCGGCTGTGGCTGTCGGAGACTTTTGCGAAGTGGTTACCTCGAACGGCCGCCGCATTCGCACCCAGGTAATCGGGTTTCGCGATGACCACGTGCTCTCCATGCCGCTGGAGGAAATCGATGGCATCCAGTTGCACGACCGAATCATCGCCCGGCGGGAGGACGCCCAGGTCGCAGTCGGACCCGATCTCGTCGGCCGCGTCCTGGATGGTTTCGGCAAGCCGCTCGACCGGGGGTGCCCGATTCGACCGGCCGCGGCCTATCGTTTATACCAGCCGCCCGGAAGCCCGCTCGATCGGGAGCACATCGTCAATCCCATCGCCACCGGCATCCGCGCCATCGACACGTTGATCCCCGTCGGCACCGGGCAGCGCATGGGGATCTTCGGCGGCAGCGGCGTCGGAAAGAGCACGTTGCTGGGCGCCATGGCGCGCCACAACTCTGCCGACATCACGGTGATCGCACTCATCGGGGAGCGCAATCGCGAGGTTCGCGCCTTCCTCGATCACGAGCTCGGTCCGGCGGGCCGCGGGCGCTCGGTCGTGGTCTGCTCCACGTCCGACCGGCCCGCTCCGCTGCGCGTCCGGGCGTGCTTCGTGGCGCTCGCCGTCGCCGAGTACTTCCGCGACCAGGGAGCCAACGTACTGTTAATCATGGATTCGGTTACGCGTCTCGCCATGGCCCAGCGTGAAATCGGGCTGGCCGCGGGCGAGCCGCCCAGCCAGAAGGGATACACGCCCTCGGTTTTCAACCTGCTGCCGAGAATCCTCGAGCGCGCCGGCAATTTTCAGAAGGGGTCCATCACCGGCTTCTTCACGGTCCTAGTCGAGGGGGACGATTTCAACGAGCCGGTGTGCGATGCGGTGCGCGCTATTCTGGACGGCCACATCATCCTGTCGCGCCGCCTCGCGGCCGCCGGGCACTATCCCGCCATTGACGTCATGCAATCGGTGAGCCGCCTGGCCCCGAAGCTTTCCTCGCCGGAGCACATGAGCGCGGCCCGAAAAGTGCGCGAGGCGATGGCCATCTACGGAGAATCGAAAGACCTGATCGAGCTCGGAGCGTACACGTCCGGAACGAACCCGGCGCTCGATGCGGCCATTTGCGTGCAGCCCGAGATCGCTGCGTTTCTGAAGCAGGACACCCAGGTGGATGCACCTTTCGCGGACGCACTCGGGCGTCTGAAGAGGATTGCGGAAAGGCTCTAGCGCCCGGTGCAGCGGTTCCAATTCCGGCTCGAACGCGTGCTCGAGTGGCGCCGCAAGAAGTGCCGGATGGAGGAGAACCGCCTGACGGCCTGCCTCGGCCTGGTGCGTGCGACGGAACGGAAGATTGAGCAATTGCGGGCCGAGCGAACGTCGATCGATCGCGAACTGCTCGCGCGCTCCGCAATTCCCGCGGCCGATCTCCTGAACCTGGGCCACTACCGTCTGCGCGCGGACAAAGAAGAAGGCGAGCTGGCCGAAGAACGCCGGCAGCGCCTGCGATCCGCGTCCGAACAACGCGCGCGCGTCCAGCAAGCTCAGCAGAACGTCAAGCTGCTGGAAAAGATGAGAGAGCGTCGGCTCGAAGAGCATACGGTTCTCGCCGGACGCGAACTGGAACAGGCGGCGGCCGAAGGTTACCTGGCCCGCTGGTCGCAGTCGCGCCGCGCAAATTGACGGGATCGAACGTCGGGATTTGCGTCAAAGATCTGACGATTGAACTCGCCGTCAAAACGACGACGCTCCAGCGTCTTTCTATCCCATTGAAAACAATGCCGATTCCAGGTGGCTGTTGATCTGCATTCCTCCCGTGCGATGTCAACATCAACGGTCCTAATTGAAGACAGACAGGAATTCACGCGGCGGCCGGCAGCCCGTGTCGGGCGGAGAGGCCTTGACCTCGGCATGATCCTCGGTATTGCGATCGCGTGGACCGCCTTGGCCGCGGGGATCGCCGTTACGCGTGTTAGCGCTCATTATTTTTTCCAACCGACGGGCGTCCTGATCGTTTTGGGTGGAACTCTCGGTGTCATCCTGATTACCACTCCGCCTGCTGCGCTGCTCCTCGCGGCGCGGAGGACTCTCAATCTCTTTTCGACGGAAGCTTCCCCCAACCAGGAAGATCTGATTGAGGAGATTGTCTCGTATGCCAAAATCGTCAGAATCAAAGGCATGCTCGCGATTGAACCGGCCATTGGTCGGGTAAGTCACGGCTTCCTGCAGGAAGCGCTGTTGTTTGCCATGGACACGAAGGAGCGCAGTGACTTGCAGTCGGCCCTTGAGAATAAGGTTCGGTTCTGTGAGAGACAGAGCGAGGCCGCGGCCAAAGTGCTCGAAGTCGCCGGAGGGTTCGCCCCTACCATCGGCGTGCTCGGTACCGTAGTCGGACTCATCGACGTCCTTCGGCAATTCTCGAGTCTGTCCACCATTGCGTGGGGCGTCGGAGCTGCCTTTACCTCGACCATCTACGGCCTGGCGCTGGCAAATCTCGTGCTGCTGCCGGCCGCGCATCGCATACGCGCTCGGGCCTCGGAAAAATTCGCTCTTCAGGAACTGATGACGGAAGCCGCTTTGTACCTGTTCGATGGCATGCATCCCAGGCTCGTCCGGCAGCGGCTCCATTCCTTCCTGGATGCCTCACCCGTCCCTGACCGCTCTACCCGGAGTTTGGAATCCGCGCTGCAAACCGGACAGATATGAGGTCGAGATATCCGCAAATCGCAACCAATCAGCGAGACCGATGGATGGTCAGCTACGTTGACGTCCTGACCATTCTCTTGGTTTTCTTTCTGGTAGGCGCTGCCAGGAGTCTGAATGTTCCACCGGCGCATGCGGTTATTCCCCCTCAGCCTGCCATGGCGCCCGCGAAAGCGGAGCCGCCGCGCACCAGTCTGATCCTCGCCCAAGAGCGTCTCAGAGAGCTGGGGGTAGAACCGAAGCTCGAACCCCGTGGTCTCGTCATCAGCCTCCTGCAGGTGGTTCTCTTCTCATCCGGTCAAGACACGGTGAGTCCTGAGGCGTTGCCCACCATCGCGCGGATTGCGGACGTCCTACGCGATATCCCAAATAAGGTGTTGCTCATTGGCCATGCGGACACAATTCCCGTACACAATCGTCGTTTCCGCAACAATTGGGATCTTTCAATGGCGCG
Organism: Bryobacteraceae bacterium; assembly: GCA_049515735.1. Lineage (GTDB taxonomy): Bacteria > Acidobacteriota > Terriglobia > Bryobacterales > Bryobacteraceae > Fen-178. The sequence continues at coordinate 28,966 of JBEKTU010000019.1, read as the reverse complement.
CAGTCAGAAGATCCTCGAGCTCTTGAGCGACACCTACGGTATTCCGGAGTCGCGCCTTTCGATCGCAAGCTACGGTCCGTATCGCCCGGCAGCTCCGAACGACACCGTGGATGGCCGGGCGTCAAACCGGCGGGTGGAGATCGTGATTCTGGATGAACCCGCTTCGGAAAACTCTCAAGCCGAGTGATCGATTACAACGCCCGGGCTCAAATCAAGCAGCGTCGCCATCGCTACCAAGACGTAGCCACTGCTAAGCGATCAGATCTTTCTTGATGGTGACACCCAATCCCGGCCCCTGCGGCAGGTTCAGATACCCTTCTTTGTCCACCAGCGGCGGGTCCTCCATGATGGCGAAGCCGTTGGGATATGCGGCGATCGGCGGGTCGTGCAGAAGCTCAATCCAGGGCGAGTGCGGCCAGCCGGCGATCGCGTGGAGTTGGGCAATCGTCCCCAGGTTCCCACCGCCGTGATGGGGAATAATCCGCTTGTTGAACGCCGCCGCCAGCCCCGCAATCTGGCGGAATCCCGTGACTCCGTCCGCCACCATCACATCCGGCTGGAGAATACTGAAAACGCCTCTCTCCAGAATCCAGCGGTACTCATGTACTCCGTGATTGTTCTCTCCTCCGGCGATCGGTATATCGACCAGCCGGTTCAGTTCGGCCAGCCCGTCGAAATCGTAGCGGCACAACGGCTCCTCAAGCCACAGCACGTTGAGGCGCTGCAACTCGCGCGCGGTTTCGGCGGCCCGGCGGAAATCCCACTGCACTCCGGGCTGCCACGTGCCCGCGGATTGCGCCTGGTTGGCGTCCGTCATGATCCCCATGTCTTCGCCAACCGCCTTCCTGACCGCCTCGACCAGCCCGATATCTTCCTTCATGGTCTGGTAATGCAGCCGCAGCTTGATGGCTTTCCAACCCTGGGCTTTGAGTTCCACGGCCATCCGCGCTCTTTCTTCGGGCGTCGACAACTGAATCATGCTGGCATACGCGGGCACGCGTTCCTTGGCCGCCCCCCAAAGCTTGTAAAGCGGCTGCTGGGTCGCCTTGCCGATGAGATCCCAGAGGGCGATCTCGAGACTCGATACCACGCGCGAGCTAGCTCCCAGGTAGTACCGCAGGGGACCGGCGAACTGTTCGATGTCGAAGGGGTCCTTGCCCGCCAATTGGGCTTTGGCCGCGGGCACGGACGCGGCCTCCATGCCTGGGCCGACGCCCGTCAGCCCCTGGTCTGTCCGGATCTCCGTGAAGGAGCCACCGCCTATCCGCTGGGTAGTCCGGGTACCCGGGTTCCAGGCCGCCTCCATGGTGCCGGTTTCCCGGATGGTCTTCAGCGCGACCACCCGGATGTCCGCGATCTTCAGCCGCGGCGCCGATTGGAGAGCCGGCAGCATCGCCGCCGCCGGGATTGCTTTGAGAAAAATTCGCCTTTGCATGGTGCCCTTCCCGTGGCTTAAGGTACCACATCCCGCCGGGGACGCGCGAAACGCCGTGGCGGTCAGGTCCGGGCTGGCTGCGACAATGCGCGCGCCAATGCTCCTTCCCGCCGGGGCGTCGTAAGCCTTCAGGGCCGTGATGGCTGGCCGATTCCGGCCGATAAGTTAAAGGGATGATCTCCCTCAAGAAGTACATCGAGTCTGACCGGGAGGACCTGCTGAAGGCCGCGCTGGCATCCTATCGCCAGGCGCTCGAAGCCATGGGGAACAACGGTTTCCGCGCCTGCCCCGCGGTGGGTGGCGGGCTGCGGCAGAACTTGCTGAACATGCAGCAGGCCCTGGAGGGCGACGCCACGGCTCGCCTGCTACAGGAAACCGAACAAAGGGTGACGGCGGATCTCGATCAATGGGGGACCAGCGCCGCTGATTACTCCAAACAGAGGGTCACACAGATCAAGGAGGTGATGGTCACCCTGGCCGGGGCCGCCGACGTGGCGGGTGAGCGGGATCAGCGGTACGTCAAGCAGTTTCAGGACTTTACCGGGCGCCTGAAGGCCATCGCCAGTCTCTGCGACCTGGCTCAGATCCGCGATTCGCTGATGAAAAGCGCCGTCGACCTGAAGTCCTGCGCGACGGCCATGGCCGAGGAAAGCCAGAAGGCCGTGGCCAAGCTTCGCCAGGACGTGGGAACCTACCAGGCGCGCCTGGACGACGCCGAGCGTCTGGCGGGCCTCGACGCACTCACCGGTCTCGACAACCGGGGCAAAGTCGAAGCCACCATCGAGTTTCGCCTCTCCCGTGGACGGCCGTTTTCGATCATGATGCTCGACCTGAACGGGTTCAAGAAGATCAACGATACGTACGGGCACCTGGCGGGAGACGAGTTGCTGAAGAAGTTTGCCGGTGAGTTGAAGGCCGCGTTCCGGGCCACGGACGTGATCGGCCGCTGGGGCGGCGACGAATTCCTCGTGGTGCTGGATTGTGAAGCGCCCGAGGCCGAGGACCACCGCGACCGCGTGGCCAAGTGGATTTTCGGGGACTACACCGTGCAGTCGCAGGGCGCCGCGCGCAAAATCAACGTAAGCGCGGCGGTAGGCGTAGCCGTATCCAGGCAGGGAGATTCCCTCCGCACCCTGCTGGGACGCGCCGACGAAGACATGTACCGCGAAAAGCGAACCCCCGCCAAGCCGGCGGCCTGAAGGCGTGGCGCGCGCCGCCTGCACCCTGCCTCATGGCCGGTTGGATCGGTTTCGTCGCGCCAATGTGGTCTCCAAGCTTTTGCGAGCGGCACCGAAGTCCGGATTGATCCGAAGGGCCTCCGAAAACTGCGCAACGGCTTCGTCGAGCCGCCCCACGCTGGCCAGTAATCTGCCCAGATTGTTGTGTACACTCGCATCCGCGGGCTCTAATTGCGCCTCGGCGGCGAATTGGGCCAGCGCTTCGTTGAGTCTTCCCCGGCTCACCAGAGCGATTCCCAGGCTATGGTGAGCCTCGGCATGGTCGGGCCGCAGCCGGATGGTTTCGGAGAACTGGGCCATGGCTTCGTCCATGCGCCCGACGGTGGCAAATATCCTTCCCAGGTCATAGTGCCCGCTGGCATACTCCGGCCTCAGTTGGACCACTTCCGAAAACTCTCGCAGCGCTTCGTTGGCGCGGCCCTGGCCGAGCAAAAGCGCTCCATATCCGGAATGCGCTCCCACGTTGTCCGGCTGGAGACTGAGTGCTACCCGATATTCCCGCTCGGACTCATCGACCTTCCCCAGCCGTCTGAGGATAGTCGCCAGATTGACATGCGCCTCCGCGTAGTTAGGCCTGATGCGGAGCGCCTCCATGACCTGGCCCCAGGCCTCTTCATTCCGCACTTGTGTCAGATAGTAAGCCGCCAGATTATTATGCGCGATATGGTTGTCGGTCGTGACTTCGACGGCGTGCTGAAAAAGCGACTCGCTATTGGCCCAGTACCGTAGCTGGAGCCAGGTAAGTACCAAGCAGGCCGAGCAGGCTGCGGCCGCCGACACGGCGGCCACGGTCCCGGCGCGTGGATACCGCTTCAGAAAGTCCGCCGCCCCCCAACTCAGCATGATGGTAAGCCCCACCATCGGTACGTAAGTGTACCGATCCGCCGAGGACTGCCCACCCACCTGAACGAACCCGATCACCGGCACAAGAGTCCCGAGATACCAAAACCATCCGACTGCAAGATAAGGGTAAGGGCGAAACCAGCGCAGCACCAGTGCCGTGATGCCCGCCAGCGCCACGCCGGCCGCCACCGCGTGCCATACAGGCAGCTCGTGGGAGTAGGGGTAATACGCGGCCAGATTCGCGGGCCAGAACATCCGGGCGATGTACACAATGTAAGTCACCAGAGCATTCGCAACCCGCAAGCCGGCGGGCAAGGAACTGAACGCTCGGACTGCGTGCCCCTGTTGTTGCGCCACGTAAGTGGCCAGAGACGCGCCGGCCGCAAGCGCGAAAAGCGGCAGCTTTTCCCACAGAATGGCGAGACGATTGGCGCGGCGCAGGGGCCAGAAATCCAACAGCAGCATCACAAATGGCAGCGTGACGATCATCGGCTTAGCCATCAGGCCGCAACAGAATCCGAGCAGGACCGGCAAATACCGGCCAAAGCCGGGCTTTTGCGCATAATGCGCATAACACCATAGCGTCAGGAACCAAAAGAATGCGCACAGAACGTCCTTTCTCTCCGCGATCCAAGCCACGGACTCGACATGCAGGGGATGCAGAGCGAAAAGAAAGGCTACCAGCGCGCTACGCCACAGGGCTCCGGTCGTCCGTTTCAGTACAGCCAACAGAAGCAGACTGGCCAGCACGTGAAACAGCACATTGATCAGGTGATGCCACCCGCTGCGCATCCCGAAGATCTGGTAGGCTGCCATGTGAGAAAGCCATGTCAGCGGAAACCAGTTCGCGGCGTCGTAGGAAGTGAAAGCCCAGACCAGCCCGTTCCACGTCAGTCCGGCGCGCACGTGGTTGTTTTCGCCGACGTACTCCGGGTCGTCGAAGTTGAGAAAATCAAAATGCCGGACCTGGCTGTACACTGCCAGGATGGCGAGCAACAACAGCAGATAGACGCACCACTCGCGCCCTCGATTGTGCTCGCGAGCCGGGGTGACGGGCTTGCCTTCCGCCGGCCCGGAAGGAACTTTGCTTGCACGTCTGGCTCGTTTCCTCACGAATGCATGCCGCCACTCCCGCCGCCCGGGTGCGCCTCCTGCGTCTTGTCCGCCATTTTAACAGCGTTCAATCCCGAGCTTCGAGGTATTCTACAAAGCGTGGCGAGCTGGGTGCTCGAATGGACCGAAGTGAAAGTCGCAGACGGCGTGAACTTGCGGTTGGTTGCCAGCGCCTCGGGGATTCGCGCCATTGAATTCGGCCTGCAACCCGTCTCGGAATACCCACGCAACGACCGGAATCCCATGTTGCTCGAGGCCGCACGCCAGTTGCGGGCCTACTTCGCCGGCGCATTGCGCGAGTTCCGCCTTCCGCTCGACCTCCAGGGCACCGGGTTCCAACAGCAAGTGTGGCGGCAAGTCGCCGCCATCCCCTATGGCGAAACGCGCAGCTATTTGCAGATTTCGACGGCCGTCGGATCGCCGCGGGCCGTGCGCGCCGTGGGCGCCGCCAATGGCGCCAACCCCGTGCCCATCGTGATCCCCTGCCATCGCGTAATCGGCGCCAACGGAAAGCTAGTGGGGTACGGCGGCGGTTTGGCGCTGAAGAAGCGGCTGCTGGAACTGGAGGGCGCGATCCCGCTGTCACTTGCGCTGTGAACGCCCGCGACCGTCTTAGAACTGGATGACGTTCAGACCGGGAATGCGATTAAAGTCGCGAACATTGCCGGTGCCGACCGCGTAGCCCAGTTCCAGAGCGCAAGCCCCGATAATGAGGTCGGCCAGCGGGAGATTGATCCCCTTCGCAGCTTGCTCGGCGCCAATCCAGGCGATGATCTCCGCAGTGGCCTCGGTGATGGGATGTACGGGTACGTGCGCCCTTAGCTCATCGAGAAACTGACGGCGCTGCCGGCTTCGTTCCGGCGTCTTGGCCCGATATATGCCGTGGGCGAGCTCCGCCACCGTCAGCGAACAGATCACGATGGCGACATCGCCGACGGCTTCACGGATTGCCGCAATCATCTCGGGCGTGGTCACCCCACTGCGTTCGGCGGCAACCAGGACACTGGAGTCGACAACTAAACCATTTTGCACAATAAATTATACTGGAAACGTTTTTGGGTTTACCAAGGAGTCGGACGACTAATCCCAGGACGGCGGGTTCCATGGCTGGCTGTGGAGTCTGATCGCCTCTTCCACATCTCGAGCGAAGTCCTCATCGACAACCGCGTTCGCTCCGCTGGCTTTCATGGCTGCGATCACTTCGGAGATCTTGCGCCCCCCAAGCGGCGGCGCCTTGATCACAGCCACCGGCCGGTCATCCTGCTCCACGACGACCTCGACGCCTTGCCGGACCTTAGCCAGCACGGCATGCAAGTCGCGAGCCAGTTCCGCTTCTGTAATCCGGACCGTCGCCATATCCTTGATGATACGTCTTCCCCGCCCTTACACGCTCGCCGGCGACGCCGCCCGCACCATCCCCAGCAGCTTGTCGTCAAACTCAAACCCCGCGGTGCGCGGCTTGTGGTTGCGCGTGTACCAACGGTAGGTCTCCTTCAGTCCGGCCTCGAACGGCGTCAGGGTCATCTTCAGAAGGCGCCGCACCTTGCCGATATATTCGGTGATAGGCGGCACGTCGTAGTATTCGCCGAAATAAAAAGGCTCCGCCATGGCGTTGCCCCCGGCTTGCGCGATGATGTCGCGCGGTATGCGCACCAGCGTCGGTTCCACGTTGGCCGCCTTGGCGAGCTTCTCCACGAACTCCACCTGCGTCAGCGGCCTGGGATCCCCGATGTTGAACGCCTCACCCTCCGCCCGCGGTTCCGACATAGCGCGAATTAGAGCCTCCACCAAGTCGTTCACATACACGAACTGCATGAGGCGATAGCCGTCGCCGGGGATGATCAGCGGCCGCCCCGCGCGCAGGCGGTCCCAAAAAAACTGCTCGCGGTAGAACGGATTGCCCGGTCCGTACACGAACGGCGGACGGAAAGTCACCACCGGCAGGCCGGTCTGCCGGCGCATCCGGAACAGCAGGCGCTCGGTGGTGGCCTTGTGGCTTACGTACGGCGCGGGGTGATGCTCGGGAGCCAGCGGGTCGCTCTCCTTGTGGTTCAGGCCGTCGCCGTAGGCGGCCACGCTGGACATAAAGATGTAGCGGCTGAGCCGGTCGCCGCAGGCCCGCACGGTGGCTTCCACCTGCGCCGCGGTGGTGCCGCGCTCCCAATCGTAGACGTTGTCGAAAACCACTTCGAAGCGGCGCGTGGACAGGGCCTCCCGCACGGAATCCGCGTCATTGCGGTCCGCCATGATGTTCTCGACCCGCCTTCCCCAATCGTGTTTCGGCTGGCGGTGCAGCACCGCTACTTCATGGCCGTGCTTCAGTAGCTCCTCCACCAGGAGACGGCCAATGAAAAGAGTTCCCCCGATCACCAGTACTCGCATAGGCTCCCGAAAACCGAAATGTTATAATACCAACTCCAACTCCAATGCGCGATCATGCCGCAGCCACCCTCACGACAATTGTCGTGGACGACGAACAACTGGCCTGCGACGAGCTCTCCTACCTCCTCAAGGATTTCCCGGAAGTAGAAGTAGTCGCAACGGGTTCCAATGGGTTGGACGCCATCGAGCTGATCCGCAAGCTGGAGCCGGAGGTGGCCTTTCTGGACGTCCACATGCCCGGCCTCGATGGCCTCGGCGTGGTCCGCCGGCTTCGCGAACAAGGGATCGAGCTGCCCCACTTCATCTTCGTCACCGCCTACGACCAATACGCCGTCGAGGCCTTCCGCCTGGAGGCCATGGACTACCTCCTCAAGCCCGTGGATAAGGGCCGGCTGGCGGAGACTATCGAGCGGGCCCGGCGCGCCGTCCAGGACAAGCAGGCCCCTGCCGAGCCGGCCGCCCCCGCCGGCGCCCCCAGGAGCGCCCCGCCGGCGCCGCGCACCAAGCTGCTGGTGCGGGCCAACAACCGCAACTTCATCGTGGACGCCAACGACGTCATCTACGCCACCATCGACGACGGCTTGATCACCCTGGTGACCACCACCCTCGAAGGGCATTCCAACTACCGCACCGTCGAGGATCTTCAGGCCAACCTCGACCGCGACCTGTTCTGGCGCGTGCACCGCTCTTACCTGGTGAATATCAACCGCATCAAAGAAGTGGTGCCGTGGTTTAAATCCAGCTATCAGCTCCGCATGGACGATCGCAAGCACACCGAGATCCCCGTCAGCCGCGTGCAGACGCGCCGCCTGCGAGAGCTGTTCAAACTGTGATCTTGGCTTGACTGTCGGAGGTGAGCCTCCCGGTCGCGCTGTGAGAAACTAGAACCCGTGAAGAAACCCAACTGCGGGTAAGGGAGGGAGATATGAGCGGAGTAAGGGTACTGGTTGGCACACGGAAGGGCGCGTTCATACTGACGTCGGACGCAAAGCGCGAACGGTGGGACATTGCCGGTCCCCACTTTGGAGGCTGGGAGATTTATCACCTCAAAGGGTCGCCCGCCGACCCGAACCGGCTCTATGCGTCCCAGTCGTCGGGCTGGTTCGGGCAGATGATCCAGCGCTCGGGCGATGGCGGCAAGACCTGGGCGCCGGTGGGCAACAAGTTCGTATACGACGGCGTGCCTGGCACCCACCAGTGGTACGACGGCACGCCCCGCCCCTGGGAGTTCAAGCGTGTGTGGCATCTCGAACCATCGCTGACCGATCCGGATACCGTCTACGCCGGAATCGAGGACGCCGCCTTATTCCGTTCGACCGACGGCGGCCAGACCTGGCAGGAGCTTCCCGGACTGCGCGGCCACGGCAGCGGATCGCGCTGGCAGCCAGGCGCCGGGGGGATGTGCCTGCACACCATCCTTCTCGATCCCGGCGATCCCGCGCGGATCTTCATCGCCATCTCGGCGGCGGGCGCTTTCCGCACCGACGATGGCGGTGTGACGTGGCAGCCGATCAACCGCGGACTCAGGTCCGAACACATTCCGGACCCGACTGCCGAAGTGGGCCACTGCGTGCACCACGTCGCCATGCACCGCTCGCGTCCGCACGTCCTGTTCATGCAGAAGCACTGGGACGTGATGCGCAGCGACGACGCCGGCGATTCCTGGCACGAGGTCAGCGGGAACCTGCCTTCCGACTTCGGCTTCGCGCTCGACGTCCACGCGCACCAGCCGGACACCATCTATGTCGTGCCGATCAAGAGCGATTCGGAGCATTATCCGCCGGACGGGAAGTTGCGCGTCTACCGCAGCCGGACGGGCGGAAACGAGTGGGAGGCACTCACGCAAGGTCTGCCGCAAAGCGACTGCTACGTGAACGTGCTGCGCGATGCCATGGCCGTCGACTCGCTGGATTCGTGCGGCGTGTATTTCGGCACCACGGGCGGGCAGGTCTACGCGTCGCCGGATAGCGGAGACCACTGGTCTGCGATTGTTCGCGACCTTCCTCCCGTGCTTTCGGTGGAGGTTCAAACGCTGCCATGATCCGGCTCATACTCCCGGCACATCTGCGAACGCTGGCAGGCGTTGGCGGTGAAGTGGAGATCGAAGTCGCGGGCGAGGCGACGCTGCGTTCGGTTCTGGACGCGTTGGAAGCCCGTTACCCGATGCTGCGCGGGACCATTCGCGACCATGTCACCGCGCAGCGCAGGCCGTTTGTGAGGTTTTTCGCCTGTGGCGAGGATCTGTCCCACCAGTTGCCGGACGCTCCGTTGCCGGACGCGGTCGCGTCGGGCGCGGAGCCTCTGCTGCTGGTGGGAGCCATCGCAGGCGGTTAGCCGGCTGAGCCCTGGCGGCGCGCCGCTGCTTACGCCCTGACCGTTTTCCGGCCAGGTGCTGGGATGTACCCTGCCAGCGAGCGCTGGTGACGGCTGTTTCAACAGCAAAAACTACGCCGTGGTCCGCTTTCGCAGCCCATAGGCGAGGCTTCCGATGACCGTGGCGAGTAGCGTCCAGGAGGCTGGCTCCGGCACCGAAGACGAAGAGCCCGCAGCGGTAAACGTCACGCCCGAAGCGCCGATGCCGTTGTCATTCCAGACGTACCGCGAGTCGTTGCTCCCGATGTCGATGAAGTTGGTACCGGTTCCGAGCCCAAAAACGTCGCAACTGCAGTTGGAGTCGATATAGAGCTGATCGTTGACTCCATTCGCCTCAACGATGTCGAAACCGCCGCCGGTAATCACCCCGCCAACCTCAGTAAAGCTGTTCTCACCAACGGTCCCGCCCGTCCAGGCCGCCAACACGTTAAACGGTGTGGTGTACGAGCCGAACTCAACTAACCCGGCAGGATAGCTGTCGACCAGCACCGCCGTGGCGGGCGAAGTGGAGTTGTTAACCAGCCCGAGGATTTCGCCAGTAACGGTGCCATCCACATTGCCCGGCCCGGTAGGGTCGTTCGAGAAAGAGAAGCTGAAGTTGTCCCCCTTGGCTGTGCCGTGAAACAGCGTAAACGCCATCACGGCAAACAGCGGGAGGAGAGATCGGAAACCTGATCGATAAGACGTTCTTTGCATTTTCATCACCGTCCGTTTGGGATCGCGACTTTGAATCCCGAAAGAGACCCCAACTGGTGTTACAGGAGCAATTTCATCCCCAATCCAGATGCGTCGCGAGGAACGGTAGCCGTGTCCCTCTGTAAAGTGTTCCAACAACAGCAGATCGAGGTGCTACGGCGGCTTCCCTAAAGACGCGGGTGTTGGCATGTATGTCGCTGACGCAGTACCCAAATTTAGGAATTTCCCACCGATTGGATCAGTTACCGTCTTTCGGGATGGGCGCGACGGCGCTCCCATAAGTCGGATTCAACCCCTAAGCGCGGACGTCCACAGGCGACAGCGACCTTACGACTCGAACCGCCCCCTACTTCGACTTACTCAGCTTGCGGAAATATTCCGCCACCGCATCGGCGTAGCCCTGCGGGACATTCTCTCCGCCGGGGCTGCGGACGCTCCCATTGCCGGCGCTCTCGTCCACCTTCCGGCGTAGTTCCATTTCCACCTGCTCGACGCCCGAGACCAGCGCCGCATGAATGCGCTCCGCCAGTAGCGGATCGTTGGCGTAGGTGTAGGGATCCAGGCGCTGCAGGTCGCGCATGAGCGTCTGGATGTCCTTCAGCATGTTGGGATCGGCCTGGGCCTGCCCTTCGAGTTGCCGCAGGCTTTGCAGCGTATCGCGATAGGTGTTCTGGAAATCCTCCGGACGAACCGGCCCGTTGGGGTAATTCCGGGGATCCCAGTTGCCGTAGGAACCGCCCACCCGGGGTCCATCCGGACCGCCGGGAGCGCCGTTCCAGCGATTGCCGCCATACGGGCCGTTATACTGTCCACCGTACTGGCCACCAGCCGGACCCGCTGCGTTCCATTGCCCGCCGTTGGGGTTGCCTGGCCCGCCTTGTTGACCACCCTGCTGACCGCCCTGTTGCCCGCCTTGTCCTTGCTGTCCGCCTTGCACCTGCTGTCCTTGCTGTCCGCCCTGCCCCTGTTGCCCTTGCTGTCCGCCCTGTTGTCCTTGCTGTCCGCCCCGCTGCCCTTGTTGCCCGCGCTGCGCTTGCAGTTGCTCCAGTTGTTGACGCAAGCGCTCGACGTTGCTCAGCGCCTGCTCCATCGTCTTGTCATCCTGCCCCTGCCCGGGTTTGCCGTCCTTGCCGCCCGCCGCCATCGATTGCTGTACTTGTTTCAACTGGTCCCGCAACTCGTTCAGGCCCTGCGTGATCATGGATTCGGACATCACCGCGTAATCGCCCATCCCGCGGCGGATCCAATCGGCGTTGCGCTGCATGTCGCGCGGCAACTCCGCCTGCTGCATGTCGCTGAGCGCCTCGCGCAGCTTGGTCGAGGTCTTGCGCTCGGTGGACATCAGGTCGCGCACGGCGTTTTGCATGTCCTGCTCGAGCTGCTTCACGTCCTTGATCTCGCCGTCTCTTTGGCCGGCAAGTTGCTCGGCTTGCTGGCGGGTTGCGCCCTTGCTCTGCGGGCCGTAGGCGCGGCGCATCTGGCCTTCGAAATCCTGCTGGCGGCTGGCCAGTTCCTCGGCTTGGCGGGCCAGGTCGTCCACCTCACCGCCGGCTTCCTTGCTGCGCAGCCCGGAAAGCGTCTGCTGCGCCTCTTGCAACCGGTCGGCGGCGCGCCTTGCCTCGGCCTCGCCCTGTGGCGTGCCGGCCTGCTGGGAGGATGCCGCCTGGCGCATATCCTCCACTGCCTGCTGCAAACGGTCGAGGGTCTGTCGCAGTTGCTGCGGGTCGGCCCCGCGCGCCCCGCTCGACTGCTGGCCCTGCTGACCGCGTTGCTGGGCGGACTGCTGCCCCTGCTGGCCCGACTGCCCGCCCTGTTGTCCCTGCTGCCCCTGCTGTCCTGGCTGGCCGTTGCGGCTTAGTTGTCCGCTGTCGCCCCGGCTCAACTGTTCCATTTGGCGCTGCAGCTCTTCGGCCTCACGCCGCAACATCTCCTGCTGCCAGCGCTGTTGAGAGGTCTGCTGCTGCTGGCGCTGCTGTTGCGCCAGTTCCTGCTGCCTCCGGGCGAGATGCTCCAGTTTTTGCAGCGCATCGTCGATGGCGCGCTGCCGCTGGTCGGCGGATTGCGTCATCCGGGTGCTCTCGTACTGGTTCTTCTCGGTGTCCAGCTCCAGGTCGAACAGCCCTTCCAGGTCGCGCGTGGCGCCATTGACGCCGCCGCCACCGCCGCCACCGCCGCCGCGGCCGCCGAACGCCACCTGGATGTCGCGGAAAGTGGCCTCCGCGCGCAACAGGTATTGCAGCGCCTTCTGCTCCGGCACCAGCGCGTCCTGCCACTTCGCACCTTTCAGCTTGTCGGAGGCCGGCCCCATGGACTGCACGGCCTTGTCCATGTCGTCGACGAAGCTCTTGAAAGAGTCGCCCGCGCCCTCGATCTGGCGGGCCTTCATTCGCTCGGAGAGGGAATTCGCCTGGTCGCGCAGTTTCGACTGCACCGAGGAAAGGAACGCCGCGTTTTCCGCCTCGCTGCCCCTGGCGCCCGAGCCCTTGAGCTGGTTCCAGGTGGCTGTGATGATCTCTTTCTGGCGCTGCGAGATCTGGTCCTGTTGCCCGCCCTGGTCGCCGCCGCCGCCACCGCCGCCGCCGTCCTGCTGGGATTGCGAGTAGTTCCGCTCGAAGGGCTGGGCCTCGATGAAAAACATATCGGTGTTGCTGGTCGCGCGCGCATCCCTGGCGGTGGCGTACAGGCTGACGATGTCGCCCGGCTCGATTTTGAAATCCTCGAGCGCAATCACCGTGGTTCCGGAAGAATTCCTGGCGTCCCTGGCCGGCAGCATGGAAATCGTTTTCTCCGCACCGCCATTCACGGAGTAGTGCAGGGCAACGTCCTTCAGCCCGAAATCGTCCTTGGCTTCCACCTCGACGGTGACTTCCTCGATGGGCGTGGCGCGGAAATCGCGGCCCGGCCGTGCGATTCGCACTTCCGGCCGGCGCATCTTCTGCGCTTCGATGAAATAGTCTTCGCTGAGCCGGACGTCTTCGCCGTTCTCGACCGCGGCCACGTGATACATGCCGTCCTTCTGGATGGGCACGCTGGCCACCAGCTCGCCCGCGCTGCCCTGGCGCAGCGCCAGCTTCGATCCGTCATCCAGCAGGATGGCGCCGGTCGCGAGCGGCTTATCGGTCTGAATGGCCACCTCGGCGGTGGTGCCTTCGACCGCCCGCAGATCGCCGCCGGGGTTCTCCACGCGGTCTTTCATCCCGGTCCACGCCGGGTACCGATAGGTGACGCGGATGTTCTTGACGGAGGGCAGATCCACCACGTTCAGCTTGTAGGACGGCGACCGCACGCCGCCCGCTTCCACGTAATATTCCAACGATTCCGGCACGCCGGCGATGAGGAACTGGTAAGCCGAGCCGCCCGGCTCGGTTCCCATCTCGGCCTGCTCCCACTGCGAAGAGCTGGCGTATTTCGCGAAAAAACGCACCTTGGGCGCGGTGAAGCCCACCAGCCGCGCGGTAATCGCCTGGTCGGAGCGCTTGCGCACGGTGCGGTTCCCAGGCTCAACCTTGATGTCGTAGTACGGCGTGGCCCCGCCCTTCGGCTCCCCGCCCCACAGCAGCGAAGTGCCATACCCCAGGAAACCCGGGCCGGACGTGGCCAGCCAGAGCAGCACCAGGGCGGAGACCACTGCGGCGGAGGAGAAACTGAAAATCCACTTGGTCCGGGCAATCTCTTTTGGCTCGGCCTGCTCGGCCACCGGGAGCGTATCGGCCGCCAGCAGCTCCAGGAAGGGATCGTCCGCGTTCTGCTCCATCCGCTCGCTGAAGGTGAGCAGGCGCTCTTCGAACTGGGGACACTGGTGCTCGGCGGTACGCGCCGCGCGCCGCCGGTTGAGGCGGATCACCGGCACGATCAGCGCCGCCGCCAGGGCGAATGCCAGCCCCAGAAAGAGAAACACCCGCGCGCCCATCACGCTCGGATTGGAAAAGGCGAAGTAGTTGGCCGCCAGCACGGCCACTACGGTGAGAACCAGGGCCGCAGCCGCAGTCGCCGCCGCCCCGCGCGTCACCGTCAGCCATCGCAGCCTGCGCTCTAGAGCGCCCAGATATTCGGACAAGCGATCCAGATTCATGCCGCCTCCTTGTCCACGGACAAATGTCGATTCCCCAACAGCGATTCGGCTACCGCCAGTGCCAGCACCACCAGCATGACATACCACCACAGTGAAAGCGGTTTCTGCTCTCCCGCTGCCGCCCCGCCGCCCTCCGAGGACCCTTGAGCTGTATTTTGCCACAAAGTCAGGGTCTCCGCCGGGGCCGGCGTCAGGTCGGACTCACGGCGGTCCGCATTCACGGCCACCAGCTCATCCGCCCGGTTGGGCCGGTGGATCTCGTAGAAACCGGCCGAGGTGAACTGAATGTTCTGCGCCTGCGTGGCTTCTTCCAGCGAAAGCACGCGGCCGCCCTGGGGATCCACCACTTCTACCGCCGAGCCTTTCTCCTTGGAATCGCGCAGCTCCTCAAAAGATCCCACCAGCACGCTGGGAGGCCGGTCGTCCAACCGGCCGAGGTATCGCGCGGTCTGCTGGATGAACGGCACGAAGGAGGCGTGCAACGGAAAATCGTTGGCCACGTTGTCGAAGGTGGAGGCGAACACCAGAATATGGCCCTCGCCCACCTGGTGGTCCATCAGCAGCGGCGTCTGGTCGGAGAGCCTGGCCGCCACGCGCGCGCTGCCCGGCGCCACGCGGATGGCCTGGTAGAACTTGACGTCGTCCCAGCGGTCGTCCTTCAAAATGGATGGGTGCGAGCGGTCCAGCCAGACCGCCGTCTGGAAGCGCTCCCCTTCCCTTCCCGCGTAGCGCGTTTCTTCGATGCGATCCTCCGTCACCGGCACCCGCGCGCGGGCCACCGACATGTGGCCCAGCGAGACCAGCGCGGAGCCTCCGCTGCGCACGTATTCGCGCAACTGGTTCTCGAAGCTCTCCGGTATCGCGCCCACGTCGGAAAGCGCCACGAACGCGTACTTGGCGGGCGAGAGGTTGGCGGTCTGGTCCGGCGTGGCGGGGTCCATTTCGAAGGCGGACTGGCCCGAGGCCTCCAGCGCCGCCTTGAAATACAGCAAGTCGCGACTGTTCTCGGCCTCGTGTACGAACAGCGCATGGCGCGGATCGGCGCGCTCCACCGAGAAGTAGAAAACGTCGTCGGCCGCCAGCGCGTCGGCGGAATCGATGCGCACCTCGCCCCGGTTTCTCCCGTAGGGCACTTCGAGCGACAGGAACTCGACCGTGGCGCGCCCGTTCTCGGAAACCTCCACCGTCTTGGTCTCGAGCACGCGATGGTTCAGCGCCAGCGAAACACTGCGCGTCGCCTTGGAATTGCCGAAACCCGCGATGGTCGCCAGCACGCGCGACTTGCGGCTGTCGTACACGCGCCGCGGCGCCACCACGTTTTCCACCGTGAAGTTGGGGGTTTCTTTGGTCTCCAGAGGGTGCGGCTCGAGCCGCACGGCCGCATTCAACCGAAGATCGTTGAAATTGGCCGGCATGCCGGATTGCTGCATATCCGAATAGAGCTGCACGGCCAGCGGAAGCTGGATCGATTGCGCGATGGAGCGCAGCGAGCGCGCCAGCTCCGCAAACGACGTGCGCGCGTCGGAGGCCTCGATGGCATCGATGCCGGCGTTGAGCGGCGCATGATCGTCGGTCACTTCGCTCATCGCCTGCACCCGGGCTCCGAACGCCAGCACCTGCGCGCGCTGCCCCGCGCCCAGCCCCGCCACCATTCGCCTGGCCATCTGTTTGGCCTCGTCCAGCCGGTTGCCGGCGCGCATGCTGAGAGAATTATCGATCGCCAGCACGGTGACTTCCCCCGTGCGGCTGGCCGGCGCCACCGCCTGGCGCATGTACGGATGCGCGAACGCCAGCACGATCAGCAGGATCAGCGCCGTTCGCAGTGCCAACAGCACCAGGTAGCGCAACCGGCGGTGCTTGATGGAGCTTTGTATGCGGCGCTCGAAGAACATCAGCGAGCTGAACGGCAGCGGCGTGGTCTTGTGCTTCCTCAGAAGATGCAGCCAGACAGGCAGGCCCACGGCCACCGCGCCGGCCAGAAACCAGGGCGTGAAGAAGCCCATCTAGAGCCTCCCCTTGCGCACGGCCAGGTACTCGCGCAAGCCTTCATCCAGCGGCCGCGCGGTATTCATGAGGAAGTATTCCATGCCCGCGCCGCGCGCTTTCGAGCTGAGCGCCTCGATGTGCGAATCGATTTTCCGCGGGTACTCGTCGCGCGTATACTCGGGGGAAACTTCCAGCGCATCGGCCGCATTTTCCATGTCCACCAGCAGCACCGGCTCGCGGAATTTCGGCTTGATCTCCTGCGGGTCGAGCAAGTGAAAGAGGATGACATCGTTTCCCCGGTAGCGCAGCGGCTCGATAGTTTTGACGATGATATCCGGCTGCTCGTAGAAGTCCGAGAGCACCGCCACGATTCCGCGCCGGTGCAGAAAATTCTGAAAATGCGCGAACGGCTTGGCGAAATCGGTGCGCGTTCCCGCTTCGGCCTTTTCGATGGCGTGCAGCAGCCGGAAAAGCTGTCCCTGCCTGGTGGAAGGCGCGACGTAGTTGCTCACGTCTTCATCGAACACGATCAGCCCCGCCGCGTCGCGCTGCACATTGGCCATGTAACACAACGACGCCGCCACGAAGCGCGCGTAATCCAGCTTGGTAACCGCTCCGGACCCGTATGCCATCGAGGCCGAGGTGTCCAGCAGAACCAGCAGTTGGGTATTAGTCTCCCCGCGGTAGCGCTTGAGAAAGCACTTCTCCGTGCGGGCGAATACGTTCCAATCGACGTGCCGGAGGTCATCGCCCTGGGAATAAGCGCGATACTCGGCGAACTCCTGGGAAAAGCCAAAATCCGGAGACCGGTGCAGCCCCGCGACGAACCCGTCGACCACGGTCTTGGCGACGAGGTCAAGCCCCGCGATGGAAGCCAGCGTGGATGGGTCCAGAAATCGCTGTAACATTCTATTTCACCGCAGAGAAGCTACTCCCTAGGAGCCGGCTTCCACTCCAGCATTCGCTTCAAGATATCGTCCTGATTCAGCCGGTCCGATTCCGCATGGAAGTTCAGCAAAATGCGGTGGCGCAAAACCGGAATATACATCGCCCGGATGTCTTCGTAGCTCACGTGATACCGCCCCCGCATCAGCGCCCTCGCCTTGGCCGACAAAACCAGGAACTGGGCGGCGCGGACACTGGCGCCGTAGTTCACGTACTTCTTGACGAAGTCGGGCGAGGTCTCGTCGCGGGGACGCGACACGCGCACCATGTCCACGGCGTGGCGCGCCACGCTCTCGCCGATCGGGACCATGCGCACCAGTTGCTGGAAATCCAGGATCTCCGCCGCGTTCGTCACCGTGTCGGCGTGCGGGATGGTGGTTATGGTGGTAAGGTCCACCACCTCCAGCTCTTCATCCGCGGTGAGGTAGTCGAGCACCGTGTTGAACAGAAAGCGGTCGAGCTGCGCTTCGGGCAGCGGGTACGTGCCCTCCAGTTCGATGGGGTTCTGCGTCGCCAGCACAAAAAATGGCGCGGGCAGCTTGTAGTTGTTGCCGCGCACCGTGCAGGCCATTTCCTGCATAGCTTCGAGCAGCGCGCTCTGCGTCTTCGGCGGAGTGCGGTTGATCTCGTCGGCCAGCAGGATGTTGCCGAAGATCGGCCCCGGCACAAAGGTCCAGGTGCGGTGGCCGCTGACCGGGTCCTCCTCAATAATATCGGTGCCGGTGATGTCGCTCGGCATCAGGTCCGGCGTGAACTGGATGCGCTTGAAAACCAGGCCGAGGGTCTGCGCCAGCGTGCGCACCAGCAGCGTCTTGGCGGTGCCCGGCAGGCCGGTGATCAGGCAATGGCCGCCCACGAACAGGCCGATCATGACCTGCTCCAGCACCTCCTCCTGGCCCACGATCACGCGGTGGACCTGCGTCACGATCTCGGAGTGCACCTGGCGGAAACGCTGGATGCGCGTTCTCAAAGCTTCGGAATCAATTTGTGGAGTCGCGGTTGTTGACATGATGTTCTATTCTCACTTAGCTTCGGTAGTGGTCAATTCCAGCAAAAGCTTTTGCGCGGGGCGGTAACCTGGAGCGGTTTCCAGGGCCGCCAGCAATTCTTCTTTGGCCTGCTCGGGCTCGTGGTTCAACTGGTAGGCGCGCGCCAGGTCGTAGTGCGACCGCGCCGGATCGATGGGGTTGTGCGCCAGCACCGCGCGGAACTCGCGAATAGCGCCGGCCACGTCGCCGGCGTCCATCCACAGCGCGCCCAGCCTCTGGTGCTGGTCGTTATCCATAGGATAGATGTAGTTCAGGCGGGCCAGCGCGTCCGCGGCTTCCTTCTTGCGGCCGGCGTCTTCGAGCTGTTTGGCGAGCAGCTTGATCGAGTCGGGATTGCGCCCGCCGGCTTTGACGTAGCGCTCGAGTTCGGCGGTGGCCGCGGGCTTGTCGTCCTTGGCTAGGTAGGCGCTGGCCAGAAACTCGTAGACGCTGCCAGCCTCGACGTAGTCCGGATACATGTCGCGGATGGCCGCGCCTTCCTCGATGACGCCGTCGTAGTCTTTTTTCTTGGCCAGTTCATCGACCTGCTTCAGCCTCTTTGCCCATTCGTCGAAGTGGTCCACCACGTTTTTCGTCCCGCCTTCGACGAACGCCACAAACTGCTTGTCGAATTCAGCCGGTTCCATCTTCAATTCCTTGCGGATGACCGTGGCCGTATCGTCGTCGTGGCCGAAATCGCGTAGCATGGCGAGCAGCGTGTCCCAGCCCCACTTGTCGTTGATGTAATCGCAGATACGGCCGGCTTGGAAGTAACTCACCACCACCTGCTCGGCGCCGGTAGGATGCACGAAGCCGCGGTCCAGCTCCGCTACCGGCAGCAGCTTCTTATCCTTGATCGCCACGATGACGGGCGGAGCGAGGCGGTCGCCCCACTCCGGCGAGACCGCGGTCTCTTCGTGCACCGCCAGGCCCTCCGTGAACCAGCGCGGCACGTGGGAATCGGTCAGCGTCAGGGTGAACACGTGGCTCATCTCGTGCCACAGGGTAGAGGCCCAATGGAAGCTGCCCGGCGGGCGTCCGGAAGGGCTGTCCATGGCAATGAAGGAGCCATAGGCGGCGGAGGTGAAGGTGACGCCCAGCGCGCCCAGCCCCGGCATGCCGAGGGCCCGAACGGCGAAATCTTCGTGGTCGGGGTAAACCTCTACCCGCACCGGCTTCTCCAGTTTGATCCGGTACTTCTTCTCGTAGGTCGCGATCACGCGCTCCATTTCCAACTCGAAGTACGGACGCAGTAACTCCTCTTCTTTCTTATCGAGCTTCAGGATGATGAGGCCGGTCCGGACGGTGTCGAATTTCTTATAGCTATCGAGCAGCTTCAGCGAATTGCGCGTGGCGGCGTCCTGGAAGCCGTTGTTGTAACAAGTCTCGAGCTGGGTGTAGGCCTCTTCATCCTGCCCCAGGCGCATGAGGTTGATGCCCAGTTGCGAGCGCGCACTGTACAATTGCGGATCGAGCTCGATGGCCTTGCGGTAATACTGAACGCCTTCTTCGTAACGGCGGTTGATCACGAAAAAGTGGCCGGCGGTCTCGTAGCCGCGGGCCGCGTGGGGGTCGAAGGCGGTGTCCTTTTTGTCCGCGAGCCAGTCGACGGTGGCGAGAATGGCTCTGCCCTCGACCGAATGGGCGTCCATGGCCAGCGCCTTGTTCGCCTCTTCCACGGCCTTGGCCGTGTCATTGTCCTCGAGCGCCAGGCTCGCCAGCAGTTCCTGGGCCTCGGCCAGCTTGGGGTCGGACGCCAGCGCCTTGTGCGCCAGGCCGGCAGCCACACTCTCGAAGTCTTCCGCGGCCACCAGCGCCAGGCCCAGCAGGGCGCCGGCATGGTCCTTCTTCAATTCGAGCGCCTCGTTGAACAGGTCCACGGCAATGTCCGGCTGTGAATGATCCAGGTACAGCCGGCCCCAGCGCACTTTGTAATCGGGATTGTCGGGATGTTGGGCCACCAGCGCGCGGAACACGTCGTTGGCTTCCTGGAAGCGCCGCGCTTTCCAGAATGCCTCGGCCTGCTCCAGCGTCTGCGCCGGCAGAAGTGACGCCAGCAACAGCGCAATTGCGCTAAGTCTGATCACTTCTCGAGGGCCTCCTGGGTTCGGGCAAGTTCCAACAAAAGCTGCATCAACTGTTTCTTGTACGCATCGGCAGGCATGGCGGCCTTCTCGTACTTCAGCTTGTCTATGGCTTGTTCGAGCTGCTCCTTTTTTTCGAGCAGCGGCCGCTTGGAGGGGTCGCGCGCCGCCGCGGCGTTGGCGCCCAGGCGCACCACGGGGAAGGTCGCAGCCAGCTTGCCTTCGCCGTTCTCAGCCGAAGGGACCCGCTCGCCTTCGCCCTTGCCGGTGTCCTCGAGCACCGCGTGCTCGGTGGCCAGGCGCTTTTGCGACTCGTAGAAATCGGAGGTCTTGTGCTGGGCGTATTGGAAGGCTTCAAGCGCCGAGATGGCTTCGTTCTTATCCACGTCCGCCGCCGGATCGCGCAGCGCTTCGGCCCAATAGCGGGCGAACACCGTGGCGTTCTTTTCCGTCCCGGTCTTGGTGGCGGCGATCACCACGCGGGTGGGCCGGCGCAGCGCCTCGATCGAACCGCCGCTGGAGCTGGTCATGTTCACCACAAGCTGGCGCGTGGCTGGCACGCGGTCGAGCAACCCCGCCAGCTCCGCGCCCGTAATGTCGGGTCCGGGAATGTTGAACTTGTAATCTACACCATCGAAGCTGCCGTGGCCGATCAGCATGACCACCAGCGCATCGGTGGGCTTGGCCTGCTGCGCGATTTCCGCGAAACGCGCGCGGATCTGTTCGCGCGTGGGCGCCACCAGCGTGACCACGTTGGAATCGCCGCCCGCGCGCTTCAAACTCGAATCGATGTCTTCGGCCCACATCTTGAAGCGCTGCTCGTAATCGGGCTCGCCGCCCAGGCCGGAGATGGTCACATAGAAAGTGGTGGCGGGCGCGGAGAGCGCGGCCAGCAGCAACAGCGAGATTAGCTTCATACCACCCCCCACCGTCTGCGCAGCAGCCACTCGCAGGCGCGTATACCGAGTGCCAGCAGGAAAATCGCTGGCATATCCCACAGGTCGCGTGTCTCGCGCGTCGAGATGCCCGCTTCCGAGTACGAAATCTCATTCGCCAGCTTGGACGCTTCATCGGGCTTGTAGTAACGTCCGCCGGTCTCGTCGGAGAGCTTCTCCAGGAGTTCGCGGTTCTGCGAGGTATGGAAATTCTCGGCCACGCCGTCTTCCCTTCGGAACGTCACCACGTCGCGGCCGATCTCTTCCTGTTCCCTGCCGGCGATGATGTCGGCCACGTAAGAGCCGGGCTTTTCGGCCGTCCATTCTCCGCTGTAGACGCCCTCTTCGAGCGGTTGCGGCGTCAGCTCGATGGTGGCGGAAGCGCCGTCGGGCCCCATGAAGCGGGCCTGCACGCTGGCGTTGGTCACGGGCTTGTACTGCTTGTCGCGCACTTCCACCCGCAGCGGCACCTTGGTTTCATCGGAGAGCACCGGTTTGGGCGTCGAGCTAGTCACCTGGCCGGGCGTATCGGTCACCAGGTAGCGGAGCATCTGCTGCCAGAAAGTGGGCTGGGTTTTGTCGTCATGGGGCAGCCACATCTTCCAGCGCCAGCTTCCCTCGGTGGCGAACAGCACGGTGCGGCCGCGGCCATAATTTTCCGTCACCAGCAGAGGCGGTTTGCGACTCCCCGCGGGGGTGGAAACCAGCAGCACCGTGGCGCCGGGCTTGGGGTCGCCGGCGTCCTGATAGTTGGCCATTTGCGGCATCTTCTTCCACCGCTCGAGGTTGCGCGCGCTGTCCTCATCCAGCCGGCAGAGGACGCTCTCTGCGCCCGCGGCAGTGAGTTCCTGGCCCGTGAAATCGCGGTGAAACGTGCCTTTGCCCTCCGGCAGGTTGGTGGGCACCAGGTCGGCCAGCGGCGAAGCCGGGTAGCCGCCGTCGGAAAGCGTGGCGCGCCCGCCCATGAACAGCAGGCCGCCGCCGCGCCGGTCCACGAAATCGCGGATCAACTGCTGCTGGGTGGGCGTAAAATAATTGGCCTCCACGCTGCCGATGATCAGTCCCTGGTAGGCAAACAGATCTTCGGCCTTCGAGGGGAAACCGTCCTCCAGTTCGTGCGGCTCCGGCGGGTCGGGCACGCCCTGGCGGTAGATCTTGTTCTGCGTGGTGCGCAGCATGGTCACCAATTCGATGTTGTTGTAGTCGTCCAGGGCTCGGCGGATGAATTTAAATTCCCAGCGTGGCTCGCCCTCGATATACAGGATGCGCGGCTTGCGCGCCTCCACGTTGACCAGGCGCGTCACCTGGTTGTTTTGGACGTTTTCTTCGCCGGGGATGGGGTCGAGCGAGATCTCGAGCGTTTTCGGCCCGGCGTCCCCGCAATTGAACACCAGCGATTCGGTTTGGGGCGCGCCCTCCGCTTTCAGCGTGACCTCTTGCGAAGCCAGCACCTTGGCGCCGTCGCGGATGCTGAGCTTCGTCTTGCTGCCGGAAAGCCCGTAATTCTGGAACGTCACCATCGCCGTGAGCTTGGATTGCGGCAGCGCGCGCGCGGGCGCCACCACGTCGGTGATTTCCACGTCCCGCTGCGGATGTTCGCGGCCGAACCCGATGGTGTGCACCGGAATGCGCTGGCGGCGGATGGCGGAGATGGTTTCCAGATCGATGCCGCCGGCGTTATCGGCCCCGTCGCTCAGCAGCACCATCGCGCCCAGCGGCAGCGAGGACGATTCCGCGAGCACGCGCTCGAGCGTATCGCCGATGCGCGAAGCCGGCGCGCCCGCCGAGAGCTGATCGAGCTTTTGAATCCTTTCCGGCTCCTTGCCGAACTTGTAGAGCCGCACCTGGAAGCGGTCCCCCAGCGATTTCAGCAGCCCGCTGTTGAGCACCGCCTGGGCGGCCGCTTCGCGCGTGCCTGAGGCGTCGGCCAGGGACATGCTGCGTGAGTCGTCCACCAGTACGGCCACCACGTTCTGCTGAGGGCGCAGTGTGGCGATGCTCAAAGCCGGGTGCCACAGCAGAAAAAGGATCAGCGCCACCAGGCCGGTTTCGAGCAGCCATATAACCACCGGCCGCAACCCGCTGAGCATGCCATGGTTGCGGCGCACGTGCCAGAACAGCAGCCCCGCGGCCGCGGCCATGGCCAGTGCCATCAGCCACAGCGGCCAGGGTGTCAGGAAGACGAAATGACCCTTGTGAAAAATGCTGGCCGGGTATTTAAACAGGATCTCTAGCATGAAGTTCAGTCAGGGAATCGTCGTGATCATGATGTGGACGCGCTCACCGCCTCCGGCAGTTACAAAAATCCCAGATTGGTGGGAAATTCGACATGCACGCACATTCCGCGAATCCCTCGTCTGTGAGACAGGATACCACGCGCACCGCGTGCCGTCTTTGCCGCCAAGACCGAATGTTTTCCACCGCTGAGACGCAGAGACGCAGAGAATTCTAGGGTTTTCTCTGCGCTCTCTGCCATCTCCGCGTCCTCAGGCCCTTGTTCTTTCTTGCTTGGTTTTCTCTGTGTCTCCGCGTCTCCGCGGTGAAGAGTCTTTGCGCCGCGCGGAGGTCTTTGCGATCATGGTAGAGGGCCGGGCGCGCCCGGTCCTTACACGTGCAAGACTTTATCCGGATTCGCGGGGCGCGGGTCCACAACCTCAAGAACATTTCGCTCGCCATCCCTCATAACCAGTTAACCGTCGTTACGGGCGTGTCCGGTTCGGGGAAATCGTCGCTGGCCTTCGACACCATCTACGCCGAGGGGCAGCGGCGCTACGTCGAGTCGCTTTCGGCTTACGCGCGCCAGTTCCTCGAGCGCATGGAAAAGCCCGAGGTGGATGAGATTGACGGCATCGCCCCGGCAGTGGCCATCCGGCAGAAGAATACCAGCCGCAATCCCCGCTCGACGGTGGCGACTTCCACCGAATGCTACGACTTCCTGCGCCTGCTGTATGCGCGCGTGGGCCGGACCTTCTGCCCGAAATGCGGCACGCGCGTGCGCCAGGACACCGTCGATGAGGTCGCCGCGCGCTTGATGGCGCTGCCCCCAGGGTCGCGTTGGTACGCCATCTTTCCGTGCGGGGAACATGCTTCCGTCGAGGCCCTGCGAGACCACCTGTTCGACCTCAGGAAGAAGGGGTTCAACCGGCTGTTTCAGGCGGGGCGGCTGTTTGAATTCTCCACTCCCGAATCGCTGCTGGATATCGATTTCTCCAAGCCCGTGTTCGTCCTGGTAGACCGCATCGCCATCGGGCCGGACCTGCACCAGCGGCTGGTCGACACCATCGAGATCTGCTATCGCGAGGCGGGCGAAGTCATCTTTGAGAGCGCGTCCGGCGGAGATCGGCTGCGCTTCAACGAGAAGTTCCAGTGCAAAACGTGCCTCCTCGAGTTGGCCCAGCCGGAGCCCATCCTCTTCAGCTTCAACTCGCCCATCGGGGCGTGCCCGCGCTGCCAGGGGTTCGGCAACACCATCGATTTCGACATGGACCGCGTCATCCCCGGCCCGTCCCTCTCGCTCGACCAGGGCGCGGTCGAGCCGTGGACCAAGCCGAAGGCTCGCTCGTGGCTGGGCAATTTCCGCAAATCGGCGCGCGGGAAAGTGCGTTTCGGAGTTCCTTTTGCAGACCTGAAAGACGAAGAGCGCGAAACTGTCTACGATTTCATCCGCCGCTTCTTCGACCACCTCGAAACCAAGAAATACAAGCTGCACGTGCGCGTGTTTCTGAGCCGCTACCGGGGCTACGCGCAATGTCCCGAATGCAAGGGTGCGCGACTGCGCAAGGAAGCCCTCTACGTGCGCGTGGGCGGCCGCAACCTGGCCGAAGTAGTGCGCATGAACATCGCCGCGGCGCAGCAGTTTTTCGACGCGCTCGATCTGAGCCCGGAAGAGAGCGCCATCGCCGATAAGATCCTCGTCGAGATCCGCCAGCGGCTCAAGTTCCTCAACGACGTCGGGCTGGACTACCTCACGCTCGACCGCCTGGCGTCCACGCTTTCCGGCGGCGAGGCGCAGCGCATCCAGCTCGCTACCTGCCTCGGGTCGCGGCTGGTCGGCGCTTGTTACGTGCTCGACGAGCCTTCCATCGGCCTGCACAGCCGCGACACCGGGCGGCTGATCCGGATTCTCGAGGAACTGCGCGAGCTCGGCAACACCATTGTGGTGGTGGAGCACGACGCCGACGTGATGCGGGCGGCGGATCACATTGTCGATCTGGGCCCCGGCGCCGGCGAGCGCGGCGGGGAAATCGTCTTCGAAGGGCCTCTCGAGAAGCTGGTGGCCAGCGGCAATGGATCGCTCACCGCGCGCTATCTGCGCGGCGAGCTGCGCGTCTCCGTGTCGCGCGCCCGCCGCGCCATCCATCCCCAGCGCGTGCTGCGGATTTCAGGGGCGCGCGCGCATAACCTGAAAAACCTTGAGGTGGAAATCCCTCTCGGCATGATGGTGGCCGTCACAGGCGTTTCCGGATCGGGAAAATCGACCCTCGTGCACGACGTGCTCTACCGGTCGCTCCAAGCCATGCACCGGGTGCGGGAATCGGAGCAGGAGATCGATGCCGAAGGAGATCTCTCCGCTGGTTCGCAGTTGCCGTGCCGGAAGGTCGAGGGCGCCGAACGGATCGCGAGCACCGTCATGATCGATCAGTCGCCCATCGGGCGCACGCCGCGCTCCAACCCCGTCACCTACATCAAGGCGTTCGACACTATTCGCGCCCTGTTCGCCTCCACGCGCGAGGCCGAAAAGCGCGGATATACCGCCGGACACTTCTCCTTCAACATCCCCGGCGGCCGCTGCGAGGTCTGCCAGGGCGATGGCACCGTGACCGTCGAGATGCAGTTCCTGGCCGACGTCGAACTCGTGTGCGAGGAGTGCAAGGGCACGCGCTACAAGAGCGGCATCCTCGAGATTCGCTGCAACGGACTCAATATCCACCAGGCGTTGCAGCTCACCGTGCGCGAAGCCATGGACTTTTTCCGCGCCACCCCCAGGCTGGTGCACAAGCTGAAGGTGCTGGACGACGTGGGGCTGGGCTATCTGCGCTTGGGGCAATCGGCCACCACGCTCTCCGGCGGCGAGGCGCAGCGCGTCAAGCTGGCGGCCCACCTGGCTATGGCGAATTGCGAGGGCACCCTGTTCATCTTCGATGAGCCCACCACGGGCCTGCACTTCGACGACATCTCCAAGCTGCTGGCGGCCTTTCAGCGGCTCATCGAAAACGGCGGAAGCCTGATCGTCATCGAGCACAACCTGGACGTGATCAAGGCCGCGGATTGGGTGATCGATCTCGGGCCGGAAGGCGGCGCCCGCGGCGGCTACGTGGTGGCCGCGGGAACGCCCGAGACAATCGCGAAAGCCGAAGCCTCCTACACCGGCCGCTACCTGCGAGCGCTGCTGTAGGAGCGGAAGGCCTACAATCGTACAGAAGGCTCCGCCATGCGCTCCATCCTGTTGGCTGCGGTGTTACCCGCTCTCGTGGCCGCCGCTCCGGCGCTCGAAATCGTCCGGCCCATCGTCGCTCAAAGCGATGGGGGCGCTCCCACGCCCGTCAGCTACGAGCACGTCGCCGGCGAGACTCTGTTCTTCACCTGCCGCGTCGCGGGTTATTCGAAATCGTCCGAAGAGAAGATCGACGTGGCCTATTCGGTGCAGGCGTTCGATCCGAAAGGCGTCCCGATTGTGGAGCTGTACAAGAACGAGCTGGTCACGGAAGTCGCGCCCCAAGACAAAGAGTGGATGCCCAAGATCGAAACCGAGGTGCAGATTCCGCCCCTGGTGGCCTCGGGAACCTACAAGATCGTGGTCAAGGCCGAAGACGTGCTGGCCAAGACGGCCGCCGAGCTGGCGGTGCCGTTTCAGGTGCGCGGGCACGATGTCGAGCCGAGCGACACGCCGGTGGTGCGCAACTTCCGCTTCTTCCGCGGCGAAGACGACGAGCAGCCGCTCGACAAGCCCATCTACCGCCCCGGCGACGGCGTATGGGCCAGGTTCGACATCACCGGTTTCAAGTACGGCCCCAACAACCGCGTGGATGTGAGTTACGTGACTTCGGTGATTGCCCCCAGCGGCAAGGTGCTCTGGACGCAGCCCGAGCCAGCCATGGAGCAGTCGGAGTCCTTCTATCCCAAGCGCTACGTTGCCGCCTCATTTGGCATCAGCCTGCAGGGCAACATCCGTGCCGGCGAATACACCATAGCGGTCGACGTCAAAGACGCCCTCGGCAACCAGAACTGCGAGATCAGGCAGACGTTCACCGTTTCTCAGTAACAGCCCCTACGCGTTCACCCGCCGGCGCACCCCTTTTGTCGACTGCGTCAGTTAGTTAGTCCTGTGACCACAGTGAAGAAGGTCCCCGGCTTGCTCTGATTGTTGTAGCTCGCAGTCACCCAGGCGGGCGAAAACACTACGCCTTTCGTCGAGACCCGAAGCTCATCCATGGAAGCGGTGGACATCTGATTCGGCCCTGCCCTGCCATTAATCGCGGGCGCAAGCGTATTCACCATCGATGACGTAAGAGTGTTGCCGCGGATTGCCAGCAACTGGTTCACGCCATCGACATAGATTCGCATTCCTGCCACTGTACTGGTCCCCGAGTATGTAGCCACCACATAGTGCCAAGCCCCCATCGTCACGGGCGGCGTCTCGCCCCACGCCCAGCTGCTTTGGCTGCTGCCGAAAAGCCACAGCCCCAGGGTGGGGTCGCTGGCACTAGGTTGCTGCAAAAGCAGCCAGCCCGCGCTCGGGACGGCGGGGAACTTCGAAAACAGGGTTCCTACGGCATTCGACGCGAGCTTAAACCAGCCGGAAAGCGAGAACGAATCGGTTCGCTCGAAACTGAAGTTGGCGGGATTGGCGATACTGGCCCAGGTATTTCCCTCAAAATTCACGCTGCCGTCAATCTCGCCGGGCTGCTGTTGGCTGGCCTGCACCGCGCCATTCATGGTGGCATGATTGGCGTTCGCCGTCGAGTCGTTCATTTGCGGTGCAGCCCCCGCGGGGTTTTCCTTCAGGTGATACACGGCCATGAAGTTGCTGCTCCAGGTCGCGGAGGGCGTTGTCTGCGGGGTGGTCACGGAAGGCTGCCCGTACCACGCATAGATGACCGTTCCGTTACTCAGATTCGGTACATTCACCCAGAGGTTCACAGCTCCTGTCGCCGGCGTCCAAGTTTCGAACTCCCAGTTCAGCAGCATGGTTCCCGCCGCATCCGAAGTGAAAATCAGATCGCAGGGCACGGACGTCAGGTTATTGCCCACTGTCTGCGTGCACGTATTGGAGATCCTGCCGCCGTTAGCAGTTGTCGCGAAATCCGTGAAGGTCCCCGAGATCAATGCGGGGAAATTGGTCTGGGCGCTGGGCACCTGGCCGGCAGCAACGGTGAAAGTGGCCTGGTAGCTGTAGCCGTTGGGCCAAGGCGCCGAAGAAGAACCGCTCGCCGTGGTGGACTGGGTTGCGGTCGCCGAGGTGTAGTTGCTATCCGCCGCCCACGTTGCCGTGAGGGTACACGTGCCGGTGCCGCTTGTCATCGTAACTCTATTCCCCGAAATCGAGCAGGCGCCGCTCGCCGTGATAACCGCCGTGGTGCTGGCATTGGTGCTTGACGAGACCGTGAATATGGAGTTGTCTGGCGCGCTGGCAGGTGCTCCGGTAAAGGTCACAGTCGGCGCAATCTTGCTCGCCGTGGTGGACTGGGTTGCCGTCGTCGAGGTGTAGTTGCTGTCCGCCGCCCATGTTGCCGTGAGGGTACACGTGCCGGTGCCGCTTGTCATCGTAACTGTATTCCCCGAAATCGAGCAGGCGCCGCTCGCCGTGATAACCGCCGTGGTGCTGGCATTGGTGCT
>JBEKTU010000018.1:0-70446 GCA_049515735.1 Bryobacteraceae bacterium | reverse complement strand
GCCATGGCCATGGTGGTCCGGCAGAACAAGTACGATGCCGGCATCGGCGGCCACATTTCCACCTACGCCTCGCTGGCCACGCTGCTCGAGGTGGGGTTCAATCATTTCTTCCACGCATCCTACGACGGCCAGCCGGGCGACCTGGTCTACTTCCAGGGTCATGCCTCGCCGGGGGTTTACGCGCGCGCTTTCCTGGAGGGCCGCTTGAGCGAAGAGCACCTCGCGAATTTCCGGCACGAGCTGCGCGAGCACCCTGGGCTGTCCTCCTATCCGCACCCCTGGCTGATGCCCGATTTCTGGCGTTTCCCCACGGTCTCGATGGGCTTGGGTCCCATCAACGCCATCTACCAGGCGCGCTTTATGCGCTACCTGGAAAACCGCGGCCTCATTCCGCCCGCGCCGCGGAAAATCTGGGGTTTCCTCGGCGATGGCGAAATGGATGAGCCGGAATCCATGGGCTCGCTGACCCTGGCCTCGCGCGAAAAGCTGGACAACCTCATCTTCGTCATCAACTGCAATCTCCAGCGGCTGGACGGGCCGGTGCGCGGCAATGGCAAGGTGATTCAGGAGCTCGAAGCCGCCTTCCGCGGCGCCGGCTGGAACGTCATCAAGGTGATCTGGGGCGAAGATTGGGACGCGCTGCTGGCCCGCGACTCGACCGGCCTGCTCCAGAAGCGCATGGGTGAAGCCGTGGACGGCGAGTACCAAACCTACATCACCAAGGACGGCGCCTACATTCGCAAAAACTTCTTCGGCAAGTACCCCGAGCTGCTCGACCTGGTGGCGCACCTTAGCGACGACGACCTGATGCGGCTGCGGCGCGGCGGCCACGATCCCCGCAAGGTCTATAACGCCTACCAGGCGGCCATGGAAACCAAAGACCGGCCCACCGTGATCCTGGCCCACACCATCAAAGGTTACGGCCTTGGCGAGGCGGGCGAGGGCCGCAACATCACCCACCAGCAGAAGAAGCTTAACGAGCAGGAGCTCGAGCACTTCCGGTCGCGCTTTGAGATCCCCCTTACCGACGAAGCCGCCCGCAGCGCCGCATTCTACCGGCCGCCCTCGGACAGCTCTGAAATGGCCTACCTGCATGAGCGGCGGCGCCGGCTGGGTGGATACATGCCGAGCCGCTCCGCCGTGGCCACCCGCATCGAAGCTCCGCCGCTCGATTACCTGAAGGAGTCGCTCGAAGGATCGTCCGGGCGCGAGGTCTCCAGCACCATGGCCTTCGTTCGCGTCCTGACGCTGCTCATGAAGCACCCGCAAATTGGCAAGCGCGTCGTGCCCATCATTCCCGACGAGGCGCGCACGTTCGGCATGGAATCGCTGTTCCGCCAGTTCGGCATCTACGCCAGCCAGGGACAGCTCTACAAGCCGCACGACGCCGAAATGTTCCTGTACTACAAGGAATCCAAGGACGGCCAGATTCTCGAAGAGGGCATCACCGAAGCCGGTTCCATGGCTTCCTTCACATCCGCGGGTACGGCCTACGCCAACTACGGCGCGCCCATGATCCCGTTCTTCATCTATTACTCGATGTTCGGCTACCAGCGCGTGGGCGACCTGATATGGGCATTCGGCGACTCGCGCGGCAAAGGCTTCCTGTGCGGCGGCACCGCCGGCCGCACCACTCTGGCCGGCGAAGGCTTGCAGCACCAGGATGGCCAGAGCATCCTGTCCTCGAGCATTCTGCCCACCTGCACAACTTACGACCCGGCCTATGCCTATGAGATCGCCATCATCGTGCAGGATGGCATCCGGCGCATGTACCAGGAGCGGGAGGATCGCTTCTATTACCTCACCTTGTACAACGAGAATTACCCCATGCCGCCCATGCCCCAGGGCCTCGACCCCCAGGGCGTGCTCAAGGGCATCTATCGCTACCAGGCGGCGGAAAACGGCGAAGCGAAGGTGCAGCTCTTCGGCAGCGGCCCCATCCTGAACGAGGCGCTGCGCGCGCAGCGGATTCTTTCTGAGAAGTACGGCGTTCCGTCGGATGTGTGGAGCGTGACCAGCTACAACGAGCTGCGGCGCGAAGCCCTCGGCGTGGACCGCTGGAACCGGCTGCATCCCGACGAGCCGGCCCGCACGCCATACATCGTCGAGGCATTGAAAGGCGCCGGCGGACCGGTGGTCGCCGCCACCGACTACATGAAAGTGGTGGCCGATCAGGTTGCCCCGTGGCTGCCCGGCCGCATGGTAACGCTCGGCACCGACGGCTTCGGCCGCAGCGACAATCGCGAGCACCTGCGCAAGCATTTCGAGGTCAGTGCCGAGTCGATCGCCGCCGCGGCGCTGTCGCGGCTGGCGCGCGACGGCCAGTTCGACGCCGCGAAAGCCCGCGCGGCCTTCGCCGAGCTGGGGTGCGACACCGAAAAGATCGACCCCGCGCGCGCCTGATGACTGACATGCACATCGGCCAACGTGTCGCCATCGCCGGAATGGTGGTCAGCGGCGCGCTCGCCATCGTCAAGGTCTTGGTGGGCCTCTCCGGCCATTCCACCGCCGTGGTGGCGGATGGGCTGGAATCGGCGGGCGACGTGTTTGCTTCCGGCTTTGTGCTTCTCGGCTTGACCCTCGCGGCCCGGCCCGCCGACCAGAACCACCCCTATGGCCACGGCCGGGCGGAAATCCTCACCGGCCTGTTGATCGGCCTGGCGCTCACCGCCGGGGGCGCTCTGATCTCCTATGACTCGCTCCGCCGCCTGGGCCAGCCGCGCCTGCCGCTGGCGGCCTACGTGGTGTGGCCGGTCATCGCCTCCCTGCTGGCCAAAACGGCTCTTGCCTTGGTCAAATTTCGCTATGGCCGGAGGCTCCACAGCGCCGCGCTCACCGCCGACGCGTGGCACAGCGCCACGGATACCATTTCCGCTGTGGCGGCGCTGATCGCCGTGGGACTGACGCTCTCCGATCCCGTGCGCTTCTTCGAGGCGGACCGCTACGGCGGCTTTGTCGTAGGCCTGATCGTAGCGTCTTTGGGCGTGCGCGTGGCGCGCGAAACCGCCCTTCAGCTTATGGACACCATGCCCGACGACCGGCTCATGAAGCAGATCCGGGCGGCGGCGTCCACAGTGCCCGGCGTGCGCGGCGTCGAGAAATGCTTTGCGCGCAAGACCGGCCTGCGCTATCACGTGGATCTGCACCTGGAAGTGGACCCCGAGATGACCGTGCGGCAATCGCACGAGATCGCCAACAAAGTGCGGTTTCGGATTCGGGAGCAACTGGACTGGGTGGCCGACGTGCTGGTGCACGTGGAGCCGGCCCCGTAGGGCTGGCCGGGCAATCGCTCCTTCACCCACGGAATGTTATGATGCGGGCTTATGCGCGACGTGAATGTAGGTATAGTGGGCCTCGGCAACATCGGTTCGGGCACGCTCAAGATTCTGTCGGAGAACGCCGATCATATCGCTCTCAAGCTGGGGTTCCATCTGCGGGTGGGGGCCGTCTGCGATCTGTTGATCGATTCCAAACGGATTCCCGAATCGCTGGAACCGGTTTTCAAGACCGGCGACTGGCGGCGGTTGATCCAACATCCGGGGCTGGATATTGTGGTCGAACTGGTAGGCGGCACCACCGTCGCCGCCGAGGTTATCAATGCCGCCATCGCGGCCGGGAAGTCCGTAGTCACCGCCAATAAGGAATTGATGGCGCTGAGCGGCGCTGAAATCTGGGAGCGCGCCATAGCGGCCGGCACCAACGTCGCCATGGAGGCCAGCGTGGCGGGCGGAATTCCCATTCACGCCGTGCTGCGCGAAGGCATCTCCGGCGACCGCGTGGTGGCCCTCTACGGCATCCTCAACGGCACCAGCAACTACATTCTCACCGAGATGGAGCAGCACGGCTCGCCGCTCGAAACGGTGCTCGCCGAGGCGCAGCGGCTGGGATACGCCGAGGCCAATCCCAGCAACGATATCGATGGCTTCGACGCACGCTCCAAGCTGGCCATCCTCTCCGCGCTGGCCTTCGGCGAGAAGATCACGCCGGGGGACATTTTCACCGAAGGGATCCGCCGCCTCTCGCCCATGGATTTCCAGTACGCCCACCGCCTCGGCCACACCATTCGATTGCTGTGCGCGGCGCGCCAGACGCCCCAGGGGTTGATCCTGTCGGTGCGTCCGGCCCTGATTCCCGAGACCGCCATTCTGGCCAGCGTGCGCAGCTCCTACAATGCCATCTGGGTGCAGGGGACCTACGGCGAGGACACGTTCTACTACGGCCGCGGCGCCGGTCCCAGGCCCACCGGCGTGGCCGTGGTGAGCGACCTGATGAGGGTGGCGCGCGAGATTCTGGCCGGCAGCCCCACGCGCGTCTCGCCCTTCGCGCATCAGCGCCTGGGCGAATACAAGCCCATCCCCGTAACGCTCCAGACCCGCTCCTACTACGTGCGCTTCCGCGTGGTCGACCAGCCGGGCATCATCGCGGCGCTCTCGGGCATCCTGGCCGCGAAACACATAGGCATCGAGGCGGTGCTGCAACTGCCGCACGAAAACAAGCTGGACCTGCCGTTCGTGATCACGCTCGAACCCACCACCGAGGAGTCCGTGCGCCAGGCCGCCGCGGAGATGGCGAAGCTGGAGTTTTTGTTGGAACCGCCGCTGGTGTTGCCGATGGAGCCGCCGCTGTAGGGGGGCGTGGCTAGCTCGCCGGCAAGGGATTGTATCCGGTCGCTCGACGAGCGCAGAATTGGTGGTCTCATTTCCGGTGCTTGTGCCGTCTTACGCCGATGTCGTGCATCAGGCTCAGGACCCAGTCAGCAGAGCCTTACTCAGTGTGCGACAATTCCAAGCGAGACCATGAACCTAAGCGGCGATGCGATAGAGTGCCGCAACGCGATCGAACTCGTGGAGCGCCTTCGCGTGCTCCTTTTAGACGAGAAAGCGCCTGAGACGGTGGCTCGATACATCTTTCGCGGCCAAGGTCACTCATCCTGGCAATTGGTTCCCTCGGCGTTTCGCCCGGGCACGACTCTTGGATACGAGAGCCAGCAGTTCTGCCGCGTCTCGGACCGTACACCAAAGCTCACGTGGGATCAGGGAAACGCGGAAGCCACCGCATTGCTGGAATTCTTGCAGCTCGCCGACAAGGTGGGCCTTGAAATTCCTGCCGACCACAAGTGGCTTCGACAGTGGAATCCGTTTAGGAACGTGGTCGGCGACGTTCACATTGGCATTATGGATTGGCCCCCCCAAGAACTCTATGAAGCTCTGGCTCTTGCCCAGCATCACGGTGTCCCGACCAGGCTTCTGGACTTCACCTACGATCCCCTCATAGCTGCCTTTTTTGCTGCCGTGAAGCCATCACCAGATGCCGAGCAAATCGCTGTGTGGGGCGTCGACCTTCAGGCCATTAACTTGGCCGCGAGAGACACGGGCCGACCGATTGAAATAGTTACTGTTTCCAGGGTGCGCAATAAAAACTTGGACGCCCAAAAAGGTCTCTTCGTACTGGATCGGCATGCGGGCCCGGGGCAAACTCGAACACTCGAGCAGAGACTTGAGGATCATATAAGGGGCGGGGAAGAACGTGGCGTTCTAGCCACACAAAGCAGCGCTGTGAGGAAGTTCTGCCTGCCCACCGGCGAATGTGGCGTCTTGCTGGGTCTCCTGAGCAAGCTCGGCATTGATCGTGCGCACCTGATGCCTTCGTTTGATGGAGTCGTAAGTGAGCTAGAGGCACGGCGCGAGCGGCAACCAGTACGCGTGTTTCCCCTGGTGGGAGAGAATCCCTAGCTTTGATACGCCTCGCGGAAGCAGCATCGGTTTCAGACATCGCGGCGCAACGCCGGGCGGCGGGAGCGGTGCTTTAGGATGATTCCGGCAGGGGCGCGCAACGCCTCATTGGCCTCTCTTGAACTTGGGAACGCCGCGGCCACATCGGGTTCCAGCACTACTACGGCACTTCCCGCGGCATGCCGCGACGCGTATTTGTTGGGCGAGGCGCGACTGAAATCATACTCCGGAAGAATCTCATCGGCATCGGCCCGACCAGTGGTCTTGCGTTTAATAGGCGGCCTCTTCATAGTTCTTTCGTTCACGCCGCGTGGCACGTCGGCCCCACTCGAACTCCAACGCCAACCTTCATTATACTTGCAACACTGATCCCCACCTGTTTCCGAAAAACGACCTCCATCCCCAGATCTTCGGGCGCATCGAGCGCCGACCTAGCTGCGCGTAACAACCCAGGGTTACTCCCACCAGTCTCTTACAATGAAAGTTTCATGCCGCTTCCGGCTACCCTGCGCGCCCTCCAGTACCGTAATTACCGGCTCTTCTTTGCCGGCCAGCTCATCTCCCTGATCGGGACCTGGATGCAGAATGTGGCGCAAGCGTGGCTGGTTTACCGGTTCACGGGTTCGGCGGTGCTGCTGGGCGCGGCCGGGTTCTCGGCGCAGATTCCGGTGTTCCTGCTGGCGCCCGTGGGAGGCGTCGTGGCCGACCGCTACAACCGCCACCGCCTGGTCATCGGCACCCAGACGGCCTCCATGCTGCTGGCTTTCGTGCTGGCCGCCCTCACGCTCTCCGGCACGGTGCGCGTCTGGCACATCTTCGTGCTTTCGGCATTGCTCGGGGTGGTGAACTCCTTCGATATTCCCGCGCGCCAATCGTTCATCGTGGGCCTGGTGGCGAAGTCCGACCTCATCAACGCCGTGGCCCTCAACTCCTCCATGTTCAACGCCTCGCGCGTGGTGGGGCCGGCCATTGCGGGCATCCTGGTGGCCGGCATCGGCGAAGGCTGGTGTTTCTTCGCTAACGGCGCCAGCTACATCGCGGTCATCATCGGGCTGCTGATGATGCGTGTCCCGCGGCACCAACCGGCGGCGCAGCCGGGTTCGCCCCTGTCGCGCATGGCGGAAGGGTTCCGCTTTGTGATTCAGCATCCGCCGATCCACGCATTGCTTGTGCTGCTGGGCGTGGTGAGCCTCACGGGAATGCCGTACGCCGTGCTCATGCCGATCTTTGCCGACCGCATCCTACACGGCGGCGCGAGGGCCCTGGGTTCGCTGATGGGCGCGACCGGGATCGGCGCGCTGGCGGGCGCCCTGATGCTGGCCAGCCGCCGGGACCTCAAGGGACTGGGGCGCTGGGTGACGTTCGCCGCTCTGGGATTCGGCGCCGGGTTGGTGGCGTTCTCCATTTCGCGGATCTTCTGGCTCTCAGCCGCCATTCTGGCGCTGTGTGGCTTCTCCATGATGATCCAGATGGGCTCTTCCAACACGCTCATTCAGAGCATGTCGCCGGACCGGCTGCGCGGCCGTGTGATGTCGGTCTATTCGATGATGTTCATGGGGATGGCGCCGTTCGGCGCGCTCCTGGCGGGCGCGGTTGCAGGCCGCCTGGGAGCGCCCCTGACGGTAGCCGCCGGCGGCGCCGCCTCGATGGTGGCCGCGACGGTTTTCTGGATGTGGTGGCCGCAGATCCGCGTGTGTGCGCGCAAGCTGATTGTGGCCCAGCAGATGGCCGGCGGCGACCCGCCCCAGGAAATGACCGGCGGCAGTTTGGAACTGGAGCCGGACGAGTAGTGGTGGCGGCGACTACTCTATGATCGCGGCGCCATTGATTTGGCTCGGGATCTTTAGTGCGAAGCGCAGAGTAAGTTCACCCTCGGAATCGATATTGAAAAGCGACACATCGGAGTAATTAACGCCGTCGCCGCCATCGATGACCCCTAGAAGGTTGTTCTGAACATACAGGTCCGTCGGCCCTCCCTTTAGCGTGGCGACCGCCGCCTTGTCAAAGAAGACGTTGGTGTCGCTCACCAGATATCGTAAGAGCTGCTTGCCCGGGCTGTCCGACGAATACAGAAACTGTCCGGAGAGCGCGTTCCAGCAGGGCGCGTGGAGCAGATTGCCGGACTGGTCTTTGTAAGGAGTCGGGCCGGCGGCGATAGAAACGATTTCGCCCTTCACCACCAGCGCTTCCAGGTCCGAATGTGCGATGGTCACGTATACATAGGCGTCCCGGGCAACCATTCCAAAGGGGGTGCTGTTGTTGGGAGCGGGCGGTAGTGCGACGGAGATGGTCGGCCCGGATAGGCCCGCCATCCCGTCAGTGGATAACTGCACCTCGCTAATGCCGCCGCTCTTTTCCGTATAGACGGCTCCGCCGCTGTAAGTGACAATCTGCCCTGCGCTCCCGTCGCCTATCTGGAGCTGAACCATGCCGTCGCTGGCCCCCACGGTATTTCCGTATACCGGGAAAGATTGCGCCGTGGTGAGACCCAGGACCACTAGGTGATCGTGGCCGAAGGCAACAGACACCGGCTTCGAGGCTGTTTGGATCATCTGCATAGGCTCGATCGCGTTGCCCTGGCGGACGAAGATAGTGACGTTGGAAGAGCCGAAGTTGACTACGGCCACGAGTTGGCCCTGAACAGCGACGCCGCCGGCGTTGCTGCCGCTGGGGACC
This sequence comes from Bryobacteraceae bacterium, assembly GCA_049515735.1. Classification (GTDB taxonomy): domain Bacteria; phylum Acidobacteriota; class Terriglobia; order Bryobacterales; family Bryobacteraceae; genus Fen-178. Next base: position 62,038 of record JBEKTU010000018.1, on the reverse strand, counting down.
CCGCCGGCGCCGCCCGTCGGCACGTAATCCGTCTCTTGTGTCCGGGTATTGACTACCGCCAGGAAGTTGGCGATTTCGGTTCCATTGGTCGCAGTTAGAAACAGTGGGTCATGGCCGCTACCCTGCTGGGCTTGTGCCAGCGACGCGCAAATCAGCGGCAACATTGCCAGCACCTTGCCGGCGTGATTCCTTTTCGTTAACATTTGTCTCTCCTCAAGTTGTGATGTTTACTTCACTCAGGTGCCCTAGCATCCCTCGTCGGAAGTTGATTCGCTGCCGGGCGGGAAAAAGTTACGGTGCCCGCCGCGTAACTTTTCGCCGCCGTCCGTCGTAATGTTCCATACTGAGATTGCATGAGTTGGTGGTCATAATTGGGTGAGCAGCTTCTCACACATGCAACCGGACAGCGATCTGGAAATGCTGATGTCCCGTTATCAACGGGGTGATTTCGCTGCGGCTACAGCCCTGATCCATCGCCTGAGCCCGCAGCTACATCGGTTTTTCGTCGTCCAGTTCGCCAGCCGGGGAGATGCCGATGACCTGCTGCAGGAAACCTGGATGCGCATTCACGAGGTGCGGCACACTTACCGCGCCGGCGAGCCAGTGCTGCCGTGGTTTTACGCGATTGCCCGGCACATTCGCGTGGACCACTACCGAAAGGCGCGCCGCACGGCCGCCCGCGAAGAGCGGCTGGAGGAAATGCCCGAGGTGGCGGCGGTGCTCCCTGCGCGATCCGGCGGAACTCCGGATCTGGAAGCGCTTCTGGCGCCCCTTCCCCAAAGCCAGCGCGAGGTGATCGAGATGTTGAAGGTCTCGGGGATGTCGCTGGAGGAGGTGGCGCGCGCCACTTCCTCGAGCGTAGGGTCGGTGAAGCAGAAAGCTCACCGGGCCTATGAGACATTGAGGGAACGGCTGAGCGGGGAGAGGCGGATTAAAGGGCGTACGGGAGGCGCTTCGTGAGGGATCGGGAGATCGACGAAATCCTGAAGCAGGCCGCTCAGGCTCCTCATGACGTGGACCCGGCGGTGCTCGATCGTGTCGCCGGATCCATCGGGTCCACGCTCGGTCCGGTCCGTCCGCTGCCGCCGGCATGGGTCCTGGCGGGCGGGCTGGTTCTAATCTGCGTGTCCGTCGCTCTGGCCGGCGCGGCCCGATTAGGGCTCTACGGTATTCAAAAGCTGAGCGTCCTCGAAACCGCGCTGGTCTTTCCAATGCTAGGTGTCCTCATATGCCTGGCGGCCATGGCATTCGCCGGCGAAATGATCCCTGGAAGCAGGCGTCGTGTCGCCCCGGGGTTCCTACTAGGGGCTGGCAGCCTGGCGCTGCTGGCCGTGTTTGCGGTCCTGTTCCGCGACTACCGGACTGAGCGGTTTGTGTCCCAAGGGGTCGCCTGCCTGACCGCCGGCCTGCTCCACGCGGTTCCGGCGGCCCTCGCGAGCTGGCTGCTCCTGCGGCGCGGTTTTGCGGTTAATTCCATTGCCGCCGCCGTGGCGGCGGGCACACTTGCGGGTCTGGCCGGCGTCGCCATGCTGGAGCTTCACTGCGCGAATTTCGAGGCTCCGCACGTGATGCTCTGGCACACCGCGGTGATGCCGCTATGCGCGGCCGCCGGAGCGTTGCTGGCACGGGCCGCTCGCCGCTGACTACTCTCCCTGCACCGCCCTTACGCTTGTCTCCACCGGCTCCAGCTCGGCGATCTCCACGCCCAGCGGGGCCGCTTTCAGCTCGGCGAACTTGCGCCCGCTTACCATCACGCGGCTTTCGAACGATCCCACCGCACTGTTGTACGCTTCCACCGCCCGTTCCAGGCCCTTTCCCACCTTGTTCAGATGGTCGCCCATGTCGGAGAGGCGCTTGAAAAGGTCTTTGCCCAGCGCGCTGATCTGCGCCGCGTTTTGCGCCAGGTTCTCCTGGCGCCAGCCGTAGGCCACTGCGCGCAGCAGCGCGATCAGCGTGGTGGGAGTCGCCAGGATGATGTTCTGCCCGACGCCGAATTCGATCAGCGAGGCGTCGCTCTCCAGCGCCGCGCTGAAAAAGCACTCGCCCGGCAGAAATAGCACCGCGAATTCCGGCGCGTGCTCGAACTGCTCCCAGTAGGATTTGCGGCCCAGCGCCGTCAGGTGGGCGCGCACCTGGCGCGCGTGGTCGGCCAGGCGCGCCTTGCGGGTCTCGTCGTCGGGGGCTTCGATGGCCTGGAGGTAGCCATCGAGCGGCGTCTTGGCGTCCACCACGATGATCTTCCCCGCGGGCAGGCGCACCAGCAGATCGGGGCGCAGGCGGCCTTCCTCGGAAGCGACGGCGGCCTGCGTGACAAAATCGCAGTGGTCCAACATGCCGGCCATCTCCACCACCCGGCGCAACTGGATCTCGCCCCAACGGCCGCGCACTCCCGGCGTGCGCAGCGCGGTGACCAGCTTGCCGGTTTCGGCGCGAAGCTGCGACTGCGTTTCCGCCAGGCCGCGGACCTGTTCGTGGAGCGCGGCGTAGGCGCCAGCGCGGGCCGTTTCCAGCTCCTGAATCTTGGAATCGACTTTTTCCAGCGAGTCGCGAACCGGGGCCACCAGCTCGCCGATGGCCTGCTGCCGCATTTCCAGGTCGCCGCGCGCGGCTTCTTGCGTCTGCGCCAGGGTGGCGCGGGCAAGCTCGAGGAAGGCCTGGTTGTTGCGCGCCAGGGCGTCGGCGGAAAGCGCTTTGAAGGCTGTCTCGGTTTCCTGCTGGCGCCACCGCAGCACCAGCCACGCCAGCGCGAAGCCGGCGATAAAACACAGTACCGGCAGAATGTTCTGCATAGAACCTATTATCGCGCGAAGCTTTCAGCTTTCAGCTAAACCCCTGCGGTGGCGCTGTTTTAGCTGAAAGCTGAAAGCTGACCGCTGAAAGCTCGCATTACAGCAGCACGGTGTCGATTTGCTCGCGTTCCTCCACCGGTGCCGGGGCTTGGACGGCCGGCCGCTCGGCCGCGCGCAGGAACAGCATTAGCTCCGCTTCCGATCCGTCGAAGAAACCTTCCAGCAGCTCGTGAATGGCCACCCGGCGCATGGCATCGCGCGACGCCTCCGGCGAATAGACGAACGCCCGCCCCACCTTGCGGCGCGCCAGTTTTCCCTTGCGCACCAGGCGCTCGAGCACCGTCATGATGGTGGTGTAAGCCAGCGGCCTGGATTGCGCCACCACCCGCTGCACGTCTTTCACGTTCCCTTCCTGAAGCGACCAGAGCGCCTTCAGGCAGGCCAGCTCGAGCGGCGGAGGGATATCGCGCGTGGCTTTCGGCATCAGCTTTCCTGTTTCGCCTCGGCGGGCTGAAGCGCCTGCCTCAGCTTGCCGGCAAAAGCCGAGTCCGCTTCGCGTTGTTCGGCGGGTGGGGCACCCTCTGGGCCTGGGCCCGGCGGGGCGCTCTCCAGGGCTCCGTCCAAATAGCGGTCCTTCTTGAGTGCCGCGCGCTCCAGCGCAGTGTTCCAAGTGGTGAAGCAGCCTTCCACCTGGCGGTCGTTCTCAATCAGCGCCCGCATGCACTCCATTTTGGAATCCATATCGTCCAGGTAGTGCAGCAGCAGCGCTTCTGGAAACTGCGGCAGCTTGGGCGAGCCGAATTCGAGCTGCCCGTGATGGCTCAGGATCATGTGCTCCACCAGCGAGCGCAACGGCGGCGGGAAATCCGGCAGGCCGCGCAGCTTGTCCGCCACCATGCCGAGGGCGATCGTGATGTGGCCCAGCAGTTGCCCCTGGTCGGAGTAGGAGAACCCGCGCTCGTAATTCAGCTCGTAAATCTTGCCGATATCGTGCAGCACCACGCCGGCCAGCAACAGGTCGTAGTCGATGTTCGGATAGTGCGCCGCCACCATTCGCGCCAGCGTGCACAGCGAAAGCACGTGCTCGATCAGGCCGCCCAGGTAGGCGTGATGGATCTGCTTGGCGGCGGGCGCGCGGCGCATCCGGCGCGCCACGTCCTCGTCGTCCAGCAACGCTTCCACCAGCGCTTTCAGGTGAGGATTGCCGATGGCTGCGACCGTGGCGCGCAACTCGGTCCACATTTCCCCCGGGTCGCGGCGCGAGGAGGGGAAGTAATCCGCGAAATCGATTTCGCTGTCGTCCATCCGCCGCACCTTGTGGATGGTGAGCTGCGGTCGGTTGTGGAAGATCTGCGTCAGGCCCTTGACCTTGACGAAATCGTCGCGGTCGAAAGTGTCCAGCGCCTCGGTGACGTTGTCCCACATCTTGGCGTCCAGCTCGCCCGTGCGGTCGCCAAGCAGCAGCGAGAGGTACAGTTCGCCCGTCTTCTTCTGACGAATCTCCTTCGAGTGGACCAGGAAACTGGTGGTGATCAGTTGGCTCGGTTTGAGTTCGTTCACATACGGGGATTTCATTGTCGAATGGGCGGCATGGGCGGCAGCGGTTTTGGCTCTGAGGGCGGCCGCTCGGGTTTTGCCGGCTTTGACCTCACCGACGCTTCCGTCACCGGGGCAAGTGGCTTGTTGGTGCCGGGGATGGGAAGCAGTCCGAACAACTTTCTCCGGTTCTTGATGCGCGAGGCGACTTCTTCCTTGGTGGTGGTCTGCGGCTTCAACTGGGCCACGTCCTGCCAGCGAGTGTCCTTGCCCGGCGCGGCGCCGCTGTCGATGTAACCGTCTTTAATCTGTAGGAACGCTTCCTCCCGGAGCCTGGTGAGATAACCGCGAACTTTGGGCTCCATCTTTGGCTCCCTCAGGCGGTCTTCGATTTCGTTTTTCACTTCGTCTAAGGACGCCTGGCCGGCCTCGAAGCGCTCTTCCACTTTCAGAACCAGGAAACAGGCGGGCTTTTCGATCTGGAGGGGGTCGCTGACGTAGCCCTTCTTCTGCTTGAAGACATTGTCTTCAATCTGCTTCAGCAACAGGCCTTTCTTGAACCCGCCGATGTAGCCCCCGGCCTTGGCGGTCTCGGTATCGTCGGAGTTGTCGCGCGCCAGGTCGCTGAACTTCTCGCCCTTGCGCCCGCGCTCCGTCATGTCCTTGGCCTTCTTTTCCGCCGCGGCGATCTGATCGGGGGTCTTGCCTTCGGTGGAGATCAGAATCTGGCTCAGGAATACCTGCTCTTCGCGCACGAAGTCCTTCTTGTGCTCCTCGTAATACTTCTGCATCTCCTCATCCGAAATGGCGATGCGCGAGCCGATTTCCGAGCCCACCACCTTCTGCGTGAGGATCTGGTTCGTCAACTGCTGCTTGAAATCCTCGTACGTCATGCCGGTCTGCTGGCGGATGAACTCTTGAAACTTATCGGGGTCCCGAATGTTGTTCTGCACCTGGAGCTCCGCCAGCCGGCGTGCCACGTCGGCGTCGACCTTGATATCCAGGTCCTTGCCCCTCTGCACCAGCAGGAGCTGGTCGATCTGGTCGCGCAGCGCGTCCCGTTCCGCTTGTTTGACGGCATCGGCCAGCTTGGCGCCGGTGAGTCCCTGGCGCCGCAGTTCCTGCTCGATCTCCTGCCGCCGGTGTTCCAGTTCGCCGCGCGTAATGATGTCGTTGTTGATCTTGGCGGCGATCTCCTCCACCACTTTCACGTCCGCCGCGACGGCCATGGGAAGAGCCGCCGCCATGAGTACTACAAACCTGCGAAGCATATCCGTAGCCTCCATTCTACCAGTGGGACGAGCCACCGGTCTGTTCAAGCCGGCGGGGACGCCGGGGATGCCAACTGCTCCAGCTTCTCCCACAGAAAACGCAGAGTCTCGCCCGCGCCGCCTTGGCCATCCAACGGTAGTAGCAATACGCCTGCCGGAGTGAACTGCGCTCCCCTGGTTTTGGCGACGATATTCATGAGCCGGGCCGGATCCACGCGGGTTTCCTTGTGAAACTTTATATTCAGTATATTATGGCGCCGGTCGACGACTTCTATGCCGGCCTGCTCCGCCACGGTCTTGAGCGCCGAGTAGGCCAGCAGGTTGCGGACCGCTTCGGGCACTGGGCCGTAGCGGTCCTCCAGTTCCTTTTCGGCACGGTCGCGCGCCGCCGCGTCGGCCGCATTGGCGATCTGCCGGTATGCCCGCAAGCGCTGATTCTCGTCCGCGATGTAGTCCGGCGGAATGCGAATGTCGAGCCCCAAATTCAGCGCCGAGTGGATCTCCGGCGCCACTTCTTCGCCCTTCAGCTCGCGGACGGTCTCATCCAGCAGCCGCACGTAGGTATCGAAGCCGACGGAGTTAATGTGCCCATGCTGCTCGCCCCCCAGCAGATTCCCGGCGCCGCGAAGCTCCAGATCGAGCGCCGCGATCTTGAAGCCGGCCCCCAGGTCGCTGAACTCCTTCAGCGCCGCCAGGCGTTTGCGCGCGACTTCGCTCAGCTCGGTATCGGGCGGCACCAGCAGGTAGGCGTAAGCGCGGCGGTTCGAGCGGCCCACCCGGCCGCGAAGCTGATACAGCTCAGAGAGGCCCTGCCGTTCCGCATTCTCGATAATGATGGTATTGGCGAGAGGGATATCCAGGCCATTTTCTATAATCGTAGTACACACTAGGATATCGAACTCATGCCGCATGAATCGCAGCATGGTCCTCTCCAGTTCGGCCTCGCCCATCTGGCCGTGGCCCACGCCAATCCGGGCAGCCGGCGCCAGTTCTTGAACCATGGCGGCGCGCTTCCAGATGGAGTCCACGTGATTGTGGAGGAAGTAAACTTGCCCGCCGCGGCCTAATTCGAGTTCGATGGCGGAGCGGATCAGTTCGGGCTGAAACGGGGCCACTACGGTGTGGATCGCGAGACGGTCCTTAGGCGGCGTCTCGATCACGGACATGTCTCGTAACCCCAATAACGACATATGTAGTGTTCTGGGAATCGGGGTAGCGCTCATGCTGATCACGTCCACGGTCTTCTTTAAGTGCTTGAGCCGTTCCTTGTGCTTCACGCCGAAGCGCTGCTCTTCATCGACGATCACTAGGCCGAGATCCCGGAATTCCACGTCCTGCGACAATAGCCGGTGGGTACCGATGGCGATGTCCACCTTACCTTCCGCCAGGTCCGCCAGAGCCGCCTTGAGTTCTTTGGGGGTACGAAACCGGCTGAACATGTCGGTGCGCACAGGGAATGGCTGGAAACGCCGCTTGAAGGTCTCGAAGTGCTGAAATGCTAAGACAGTTGTAGGAGCCAGGACCGCCACCTGCTTGCCGTCGCCCAGCGCCTTGAAGGTGGCGCGCATCACCACCTCGGTCTTGCCGAAGCCCACATCCCCGCACAGCAGGCGGTCCATGGGCTGGGGACTTTCCATGTCGCGCTTGATCTCCCGGGCGGCGGTGATCTGGTCGCGCGTCTCGGTGAATTCGAAGGCATCTTCGAATTCGCGCTGCCAGTTGCTATCCGGGGAAAACCGAAAGCCCTCCGCCATTTTGCGGGCGGCGTAGAGTTTGAGCAACTCGTCCGCCATGTCGCGCATTTTGGCTTTGATCCGCGTTTTGGTGCGCGCCCAGGTGACGCCACCCATGCGGTCGAGCGCCGGCTTAGCGTCCCCCGCCCCGCGCCACCGCTGCACCAAATCCATGCGGGTCAGGGGCACGTAGAGCTTGGCGCCGGCGGAGTACTCGAGGAGCATGTAATCGCCCTTGGCCTCTCCCTGGGCGATTTCCCGTAACCCCAGGTACTGGGCCACTCCATGCTCGGCATGGACCACGTAATCGCCCGGCTTCAGATCGATCAAATCGGCGGAAAAAGTGGCCAGCGCGGACTTGGAAACCGAGGCGCGCGCCACCAGTTCCGAGGTTTCGAACAGGTCCTCGGAACCAAATACTACAAGTTTCGAATCTTGGAAGGCAGTGCCGTGGCGGATCAGTCCCTTGACCACGTAAACGCTGGCTACGGAACCGGCCAGGTAAGCGCGCTCGGCCAGGTAGGCGGGCGTAGAGTCGAATTGCTCCAGGCCGAGCTGGTAGGGGATGCTGTATTCATTGAGAATGTCCGCCATGCGTTCTACTTCACCTGTAGAAGAGGCGAAGAACGCCACGCGGTTGCCCGACTCCACCAGGGTGCGCGCCTCGGCGATGGCCACCTGCATGTTGCCGTGAAAGGCCATGGAAGGCCGCGTGGCCATGTGCGAATCCCCCTCTTGGGACCATCCGATGTCGAGTTCCCTGAGGGCCATCTGCGGACCGCTGCCTGCTTGCCGTTCCAGATCCTCCCAGCGGAAGTAAATCCTATCTGGGTCGTAGGCGGGCGAGCGCTCGATCTGATCGAGACGTTTCCAGAACCGTTCGGCGGCCCCGCGCACCTGCTCGGGTTCATCCCAAAGCACGACCGGGTGCTCGGGCAGCGAAAAGACCGACGCACTGCGCGGCTGGAGCATAGGGGTCACCAATTCCCAGCCGGGAAACGGCTCGCCGGGCGGCGGCAGGTCGCGGCGCGGGAAGCCAGCCTCGCGCATCAGTTCCCCCAGTTGAACCAGCAGGGCGCGCGACTTCTGCCATTCCGTCAGCGGGAGCAGGGTGCAGTCTTCGATCTTGAGGACGGAGCGTTGCGACTCCACGTCGAAGCGGCGTATGGATTCCACCTGGTCGCCGAAGAGGTCGAGGCGGATGGGTTTCGGCGCCTCCGGCGAAAACACGTCCAGAATCCCGCCGCGGACGGAGTATTCCCCGACCATCTCCACCGGCTCGCGCCGCTCGTAGCCGATGCTCTCCAGGTGCGCGACCACTTCCTCGAGCGGCAACTCGTCGCCCACCCGCAGCTTGAGCGCCAGTTGACGGTAATAGTCTCCCGGCTCGATCCGCATCAAGGCCGCGGCCACCGGCACGACCGTGATGGGCACCCTTTGCGTGGCCAGCCCCCACAATCCCGTGGCTCGCTGCTCGCAGATGTCGGCGTGCGGCGAGAGGTTCTGAAGAGGCAGAACGTCCAGAGCGGGCAGGAGTTGCGGGCCGTTCCGATCATCCGCGGCGAGCAGCGAGAAGAAAGTATGGATGGCTTCCGAGAGAGCCTCAGCCTGCTTGTTACCATCTACTACAATTATCAGATGATGGCCTGAGGATTGCCACAAAAGTACGGAATAAAGGGCTTTGGCGGTAGTGGTGAGACCCGAGAGCGAGGCTTTGCCGCCCGCGGCCAAGCGGCGCAGAGCATCCTGGAAGCTGGGATGCTTCGCCAGGTCCAGAAACAGATCGCGAACGGCAGGATGAATCAAGGTCGGCTGAGAATTCTTTCGACAATATTAGTAGTAGAATACCCGGGTTCCAGAGCCACGGTGACCACCTTGCCGCCGGCGGCTTCCACTTCTTCCCGGCCCGCGACAAAGTGCGACCAATCCGCGCCCTTGACAAGCACACTTGGCGAAACGAACCCAATCAGCTCGCGCGGCGTGTCCTCATCGAACAGAGTGACCGCATCGACGGCTTCCAGCGCCAGGGCCAGTTCCGCGCGTTCCCGTTCCGCGATCAGCGGCCGGTCCGGCCCCTTTGCCCGCCGCGCACTGGCATCGGAGTTCAATGCCAGAATGAGAACGTCCCCGAGCGAGCGGGCCTGCTCCAGGAGCCGTATGTGGCCAGGGTGAAGCAGGTCATAGCAGCCGTTGGTAAAGACCACGGTCTTGCCCTCCCGCTTCCAGCGCTGGCGCTGTTCGAGAAGTTCCGCGCGGCTGTAGAACCGGCCCACCGATTTCAGTGTAGCAGCCGGGACAATGGCCCCGAATGGTGTGGCAGAGGCAGACGTTCACCGCCGGTCAAAAGTCCACAATCACGTCGCTACCGAACGTCAGTCCGGCGACTTCGGCAGCGAGTTTGATGATGGTTTTCTTCAGCACGTTGTTGAGGTTGGTCGCGACCAGCCATCCACCCGGCAGCTTTTCTTTCATATCCCGGAGATCCTCTCGGTCTGGGTAGAGTTCTTCCGAAGTTCGGGCGATGTAACGCCGTTTGCGACCTTGCGCGTCGGGATGCTGGGAGCACCGCTCCAGGAAGGAGGGATCGTTCCTGGCGAGTTCGGATAGAACGATTACCGTCGCGTCCTTAGCATGGGAGAGCTGTTTTTCAGGAGTGCAATATGGGAATTGACAGATCCGAGAAGTGTGTGATATAAACGTGTCCCATGAGCTATCCAGATATTCCACTGACTCAATTCACGAACATCGACACTGCGAAGGCATACGAGATTGCCCTGAGTCCCGATGAGAGGGCCGTCATCGACGGTACGATGACCGGGCCGGATACCGGGTGCGGCCTGCTCCTGCACGATTTGTTGAAAGAGGCCCCGGTCTGGCATGTGAAGCACACGCTCCAACCGGCGCCCGAACCGCTCCATTGGGAGACCGAGTGCGACTCCGAAAACCACAGAGTGTATTACCTCTCGGCGTGGACGTATCTCGGGCCGGATGTGGCTGGTGCCCAATCGGGGTGGTTCCAAGTCGCCATGCAGTTCAATAAATGGCATGACCACGTCGGCGGCCAGGTCACGTTCACGTGTAGCGGCTCTCCGCATGGAGCGACAGCTATCGCAATCAAGGTTCAGGTAGCGGGACCTCGATAGAGAGCAACGGCGTTCGAGGTTTCGATGGTTCTTTGGTCCACCTGCGAACCAAGTCGACTGGGCTTCGTTATGCTTGACGTAACGCATAACGAATGATATCCTGATGAATGGTCGCCGGCTATCGAGGCAAGCGCACGAGAGATTTCGCGGCTGGACAGCGGGTGAAAGCGTTCTCTGGAATCGAACGGCCGGCGCGCCTGAAGCTCGACCGGCTGGAAGCGGCTACGGCGGTCAAGGACCTCGCAGCCCTGCCCGGCAATCGTTTCGAAGCGCTGGCCGGCGATCGTAAGGGGCAGTACAGCATCCGTATCAACGACCGGTGGAGGATCTGTTTCGAGTGGCCGGACGCAGCGCGGGGACCGTGGAACGTAGAGATCGTCGACTATCATTAGGAGGACTGACAGTGACCGCGATACATCCAGGGGAACACCTGGCCGAAGAACTGAAAGAACTCGGGATGAGCGCCGCCGAGTTGGCGCGTAAGCTGGATGTGCCGACCAACCGCATCACCGGCATCTTGAATGGGCAGCGCGCCATCACCGGGGACACGGCCTTGCGCCTGGCCCACTTCTTTGGCACGAGCGCGGAATTCTGGCTTAACCTGCAGAGCCTTTACGATCTGCGCATCGCCCAGAAGAGAGCGGGGAGGGCCATAAGAGCGCTTCCCAGGTTGAAACACGGCGCGCGCGTTCCTGCGTAAAGGGCTGGCTAACCGGGACCTCTCTCACCCTAGAAGATAAAGCTTAGCCCGCCGCGGAAACTGCGGGGGGTCTGGACCAGCATAACGGACTGGCCGTTGACCATGCCCAGCGGCAGATAACCCTGGGCCAGCATGTTGCGCAGATCGGCGGTGGCTTCCACGCGCCAGGGCAGCATCGAGAAACCCGGGATCGGCTGCCGGATGTAAACGTTCAACCCCGGCATGGGCCCCACAGCCTGGGTGCTGTACAGTTGGCCGGGCATGGCCCAGCGGTTACCGTCGGTCCACTGGTAGCTGGCGATCATGTGCGTGCCGGTCCAGGGCGAGGTGGCCGTAATGCGGGTGCTGGCGGCCTGCCTGCGGCCCGAGCGGATCATCGAGCGCAGCTCATCCGGGCTGTTGCTGACAAGCTCGCCGTTCTGCGCAGTGAGCGCGCCCATGGAACCGTACATCACCGCGGCGCTCACATGGTCGCCCAGGTTCTGCGTGACGGCGGCCGTGTATCCCACGCTGTGATAATTGCCGGCGTCGAAGATCGAGTTGCCGGAGAAGAGGTCGGGGAGGATGTCGCCGCCGCTATACATACCCGCGGGCGCCACCAGCGAGAGCGCCGCATTGGTCACCGCTTCGCGGTAGGCGGAAACCTGATAGGTCCGGGACCCGGCCTTGAGAGAGTAGGACAATTCGTACTCTTCGCCGCGCTGAATTTTCGGCCGCCCGCCGAGCAAGGAGATGCGCGGGAACAGGCCGAGCGTGCTCAGATCGCGCTGCAAATCCGCATCCTGGGAGACCGCGCCGGCCAGGTCGGGCCGCCCGTTGCCGGAGGTGTAGGCAAAATCCACTTCGGCGTTGTTCCCGGCCTTGTAGCTCAGGCGCTCGTACGGGCTGAAATAGTTCAGGTGATCCAGGAACGAGACGGAATCGAGCGTGAATCCATACTGGATCGCCAAGTTGTCGGTGAGCTGCGTGCGGTTGTTGAAGGCGGCGGACATGGAGCGCAGCATGGGCAAAGCGGTGTCCGTCCCCGTCAGCGAGGCGCCCAGGCGCTCGGGCAGGAACAATTGCCGCATGGTGAGGGAAACCTCGGGATTGTCGCCGGCGAGGCTGTGGCTATAGCTGGTGCGGAACGCCGCCGTGGGCACGCCGGTCTGCGCGCCGTATCCCACGTTGCCGCTCACCTGGAGCAGGTTGTCGCCGTACAGCGAAGTCGCCAGCGCAAAAGCGGTGCCCATATCGGCCTCATTGCCGATGCCCGTGACCAACGGACCGTCTCCCGCGGAAACCCTCAGGATGCCGCGCGTATCGGAGAAAACCGCGCTATGCACGCTGGTGGTTGGATTGCCACCCAGCGGATCGTCGGCGAACCGCAGCACCGGCCGGGTGGACGAGGCGGTGCGCAGAACCCACTTCCAATCGTCGCTCATGAGGCTGCCGCTATCCATCGACGGGTAGGCGAGCTGGATGGTGCTGAACAGCGTGCTCAGGTTCACATTCAGCACGCTCCGCATGCCGGGCTGCACCAGTATGTTCTTCTTCAGCGCGGGAACGAAAGTGGCGAGCGTCACTTTGATGGAGTAGAGGTCGGGGAACAGCCCCAGGAACTTGAATTGGCCGAGATCGTCGGTCTGGACCTTCCCGTAGATGCGATCCTGGCGGTTGTAGAGCAGGACGATGGCGCCCATCTGCGGGATGCCCATCGAGTCGCTCACCACTCCGCTGATGACCCCGGAGAGCTGGATGGGGCCGGCCGCCGGCGACACCAAAGGCGCCGCCAGACAGGCAATCCCTATTGCCAGCAGCGCTACCGTCTTGTGCGTCTTCGTGCTAAACATCCGCGACGCTCATTTTGGGGAGCGGGCCCACCCGCTCACACTAGGTTACCGTAAATTGGACCGATGGGGTAAGGGTTTGTTTGCGATTTTTATCCGTAACCTTCAGCCGGAGAGTGTACTGGCCCGGAGCCAGGCTATTGAGCGGGAGAAGTTTTTCAACTGTTACCTGGTTGGCGGAGGCGCCCGGGATCTGCGCCACCTCTTCGGTGAAATTGAAAATTCTCTCGTTGGTGCCGTTCTTCACCACTTCGTACTCCACCTGCCCGGACGGCAAATGGGTCCCCTCTTCCGCCCCGAAGTTATAGAGCTTCAAATAGATACCCATTTTCTCATCGCGCTTGAAAACATCATCCATGCGCGGCCGCACCTTAGTGTCGCCGATCACGAACTGGCCCGTGCCGATACTCTTGCTGGGGACCTTTTCCATTACGTCGGCCAGAATCAGGGTGCTGGAAGAGAGCTTATCGGGGTCGAGGTGGGGCACCGTAATGGCCACTTCATAAAGGCTGAGGTTGCCGCCCACCACGTCCTTGGCCGAGACGTTCAGCCGGTAGGTGCCCGGCGCCAGCGGAATCGTCTTCTGATAGATAGACTTCAGCTTGGTGTAATCTTGCAGGTACTCGGGCGGCGAGCTGGCCGTGACGGTGTCTTCGAATACGCTCACTACGCGCCGCGTCATGGTGCTGAATTTCCCGTAGATGTCGACCACCGCCTTCTGCACGCCGTCCTTGAGCTGGAATTGCAAGTCCTTGTTGTCGAACTGGAGCGTCACGTTGGTGAGCACCGTGGCGTCCGTAACGGGGAAGAAGTCCTCCCTCGTTTTCATGGGCAGAATGTTGTAGCTGAGGCGCGTGGAAACGGCGGTTTCCAAGTCCGTGAACTTGATCTTCGGCGCCTGCTGAAGTTTGGCATACTGCTCCAGACGTGAGAACTCGTTCATACTCTCGGGCTGGCCGCCGAATGGCGTGCCCAGGTGAGTGCCGTCGGTGTTCTGGAAGCGCTGGGTCTTGGTGGAGAGTCCCATCTGCTCCATCATGGTGAGGCCGGCGCCCGGCACATAAAGCAGCGCGTCCTTCTCCGACGGGTCCATGGTCATGTGATACTCGCCCGTCATGGTGGGGTCGACGAACTCAATAATGATGTTGGTGCCGATGCCTTCGATGTAGCGGTAGCGCCATTGTTCGAAGGGGTAGGTGGAGGTCTCGCCGCCGCCCTCTTCGGGAGGCCGCTCATAGGTGCCGCCGGAGGGGTGGGAATCGATTTCGTCGGGCGGGCCGTAGGTGATGTAAATGCGCCCGCGGTCGGTCTTCCAGCCGGGGATGCCCGAAGCGTAATGCTCGTTGGAGTAAGCGATGCGGCGGTAGTGCTCTTCCTTGAACTCGTTTTCGACGGTATCCGGGGTGGGATCGCGGCGCAGCCAGAACTGCTCGATGAACTGCTCGCGCTCTTCATCGGTCTGGAGGCGCTTGAAGGCGGCGCGCTCCTCATCCGTGATGATGTAGGCGACGTCCTCGTTCAGCCATTTGCGGTAGGGAGTCTCAAGCTCCTTGCGGAGCTTCTCCTCGCGCTTCTTCTTCTCCCTTTCCGACAAGGGCCGGGAGATGGTTTCGCGCTGCGGCGCGGTGGAGGTCTTCTTGGTATCGGGCGGATTCTGATTCTGATCCGTCTGCTGTGCCACGGCGAAAACGCCGATGACAATGGACAAGGAAACGCAGGCGATCGAAAGGCGTGTGGCATTCATACGGCTCACCGTTTCCTCAGGACAAGGCTCTACTAGCTCAATCCTATTTTAGATCGGGCGGTTTCGCACGGTCAATCCCGTGAATCGGGGGCACAGGTGTGCGGAGCAGGGCAAATCATCGGCAACATTTTTCATTCACAGAAATTTTCGAATTCTTTTCTCTTTAGTTGCAACAAGTTACACGCCTGAAATCAAGAATCGGCGGTGACACGGCGTTAACGTGGGAGACGGAAGAGGGAGTTCGGCCGCCAGAATCTGCCTTTAATTTCCCATCACCTCCCCCATGACCCCCACCCGCTCCCTCGTTTGGAGCGTTCCTCTCCGTTTCCGGATTCCCTCTCTTTCGAAGCCGGCGGACGCATTCTCCCAATCGTTTCCTTTTGACTTTTGCCTCGGTTTCAGTTAACCCCTATATAGATATGCCCGAGGGCTCGTACCGCTTTCAGGTCGGGGCCATCTGCTGCACGGTTCTCAGCGACGGCTATTTTTCCTATCCCACGCCGTGGTTCTTTCCCAACGCCGACCCCGATGAGCTCTCCCGCGCCCTCGCGAGGCGCCATCTTCCGCACGACGCCGTGCTAAGCCCTTACACTTGCCTGCTGATCGAGACCGGCCGGCAGGTGGTGCTGGTGGATACCGGCGGGGGAGAGTTCTCGCGCACCACCGGCGCCATCGTCGCCCGGCTGGAAGTGGCGGGCGTCCGGCCCAAGGACATCGATGCCGTGGTCCTCACCCACGCCCACCCCGATCACATCGGCGGCGCCATCGATTCCCGCGGGCGCCCGGCTTTCGCCTATGCGCGCTATGTTCTCTCGCAGCCGGAATGGGATTTCTGGACGGGGCCGCGCTCCGATCTGGCCGGCCTGCGCGTGCCGGAGGATGTGAAGCGCATGATCGGTTCGGCGGCGCGGCGCTATCTGGCGCCCCTGCGGTTCCAGGTCGATACGGTGGAGGGTGAGACCGAAATTGTTCCCGGCGTGCGCGCCATCCCCGCGCCGGGCCACACTCCCGGGCACTTGGCGCTGCTGATTTCCTCCGAAGGCCAGCATCTCCTCAACATGGGCGACGCGGCCGTTCACCCCCTGCACCTGGAGCGGCCGGATTGGGAAAACGGCTTCGACCTGGCTTCCGAGCAGGCGGCTGCCACTCGCCGCTCGCTGCTGGAGCGCGCCGTGGCCGGAAACATGCACCTCATGGCGTTCCATTTCCCATTCCCCAGCGTCGGCCGCGTGGCCGCGCGCCAGGAGGGCGGTTGGGAGTGGATGCCCGGCTGGTAAGAGAGCAAGGACGCACAGAATGAAACTTGCCGCGCTGTTACTGATCGCGCCGCTGGCGGCTTCCGCCGCTGATGCGCTCGCGCCCACGCCGCCCATGGGCTGGAACAGTTGGGATTCTTACGGGACCACCGTCACCGAGGCGGAAGTCAAAGCCAACGCGGATTACATGGCCGATCACCTGAAAAGCCATGGGTGGCAATACGTGGTGGTGGACATTCAGTGGTCCGAGCCTCACCCGCAGACGCACGGCTACCGCCCCAACGCCGATCTCGTCATGGACGAATACGGCCGCCTCACGCCCGCCACCAACCGTTTCCCCTCGGCCGCCGCCGGCAAAGGCTTCGGCCCGCTGGCCGATTACATCCACGCCAAGGGTCTCAAGTTTGGCATCCATATCATGCGCGGCATTCCGCGCCGGGCCGTGGCTGCTGACCTGCCGGTCCTGGGCAGCCAGGCGCATGCCGCCGCCATCGCCGACCCCCAGTCTCTGTGCCGCTGGAACACCGACATGTACGGCCTCGATATGAGCAAGCCCGGAGCCCAGGATTACTACGATTCCATCTTGCAGCTCTACGCCGCATGGGGCGTGGACTATATCAAGGCCGACGACATCGCCATCCCCTTTCACGGAGATGAGATCGCCGCCCTCCACCGCGCCATTGTGAAGTCCGGACGGCCCATCGTGCTGAGCCTTTCACCCGGCCCGGCGGATCCGGCGAAGGCCGATTTCTATGCCGCCAACGCCAACTTGTGGCGCATCTCCGGCGATTTTTGGGACCGCTGGCCGGACCTCCGCGCCAATTTCGGTCTGCTCGACAAGTGGAGCCGGCACACGCGGCCCGGCGCCTGGCCGGACGCCGACATGCTACCGCTCGGCCGCATCGGAATTCGCGCCGAGCGCGGCGACGATCGCACGACGCGCTTCACGCGCGACGAACAGCGCACGCTCATAAGCCTCTGGTCGATAGCGCGAAGCCCGCTCATGTTCGGAGGCGATTTGCCGAGCAACGACGATTTCACGCTTTCGCTGCTGACCAACGACGAAGCCCTGGCCGCCGACCAGAACGCCACGCGCAGCCGCCAACTGTTCGAGCGGGGAGACCGGATCGCGTGGACCTCGGACGCCGTAAGGTCGCAAGCCAAATACCTGGCGGTCTTCAACGCCGGAGATCAGGCGCCCCTGGAGATCCGCGTGGATTGGAGCGAGCTGGAGTTGCCGGCAACCTGCGCTGTGCGCGATCTCTGGGAGAAGAAAGACCTGGGTACCGCGAAGGACGGCTATACGTTCAAGATCCCCCCGCACGGTTCGGGGTTGTACCTGGTCAGGTAAGGCCCGCCTGGCGGACGGTCATGGGCGGCGGTCTCCGCGTTCTTCCAGGCGCGTCAGGCGGCCGTCGAAGTCCATCACCTTGCCGAGCAGCAGATCGAGCCGGGTTTCGACGCTGGTAAGGCGGGCGTTGATGGAGGCGGCGGCATGGTGGAACTGCATGGAGTTAATGAGGATGCCGACGAGGACGGCGAGTGTGGGGGTGCCGAGGGCGATGTAGAGCTGGGTGTCGGACATGGGGAGGTGTGCGCGCTCCTTACTTGAGTCTATCTCAGTGGCCTAACCGCGTGCAGGGGCCGCTTGGCACTCCTCGCAGGGACAGATGCGGCGGAAGTGTTCGTAGGAATAAATCCCCGTCTTGTGCCCGTCGTTCCAGTTGATCCGGATGGCGTAATTCCCCACCGGCTCCACGCCCAGCATCTTCAGCGCCGGCTGGTACATTTGAAACGGATTGGCGGGCTGCGCCGGAGACGTGCCGGGGTGCCCTCTGGGCCCATTGGTGCACGCGGCGCAGGGGCATTGGTCGCGCAGGTACTGCAACTCATACTCGCTGCGGTGCCCGTCCTTCCAGTCGATCTTGATTCCTTTGGATTTGGAAATGGCGATGTGTTCCGGGTCGGTCGAAAAAGGCATGGTCAGTTGTAGAGGCGCTCCACGTCGCGCACGCCCGAAATCCGCCGCATGGCGCCCACCAGTTTTTCGAGCTGCTTCTTGTCCCGCACATCCACGGTCATCTCCACCACGCCGCCGCTCTGGTCCAGATCCCCCTTAGCCTCCAGGTTGCGGATGTTGGTGTTCTCGTCGGAAAGCACGGAGGTGAGCTGGTTGAGCATTCCGGGCCGGTCGTCCGTGTGGACCACGATGCGCACGGGAAAGGCGTCGGCGGCGGCCCGCGCCCACTCCACTTCGATCTTGCGCTCGACGTCGTACATCAGGTTTTGCACGTTGGGGCACATTCGGGAATGGACCGCGACGCCCTTGCCGCGAGTCACGTAGCCGACGATGGCTTCGCCGCGGATGGGATTGCAGCACTTGGCGAGGTAAACCAGCAGGTCGTCGACGCCGCGAACCTTGATGACGCCATCGCCGGCATCCTGGCGCGCGCCGGGAGCCTGGGGTGTGGCGGCGCCGGGCCCAGAGAGCACTCCGGAGGGTGCGCCGCCCGGTTCGGCAATGGCACCCACGGGCCTACCTTCGGACGGCTCCTCTTTCACCACGCCCGGCGCCACTTTGCTCAGCACCTGCCGCGCGGAGAACTTTCCGAAGCCCAGCGCGGCGTACAGGTCCTCCATCTTGCTGTACCCGTACTCGCCCGCAACTCTTTCGAGATCGGCCTTGGCCACCTTGCCGAGCTGCACCCCCAGGCGGCGCGCCTCTTTGTCCAGGTACTTCTGCCCGATGTCGATGGCCTTCAGGCGCTCGCTGGCGTTGATGATGTGCTTGATCTTGTTGCGCGCGCGCGAAGTCTTGACGTACGCCAGCCAGTCCTTGCTCGGTTCGTGGCCGGGCTGGGTCATGATCTCGACGACGTCGCCGTTGCGCAGCCCCGAACGCAGCGGCACGATGCGCCCGTTCACCTTGGCGCCCACGCACGTGTTCCCCACGTCGGAGTGAATGGCGTAGGCGAAATCGATGGGCGTGGCGTCGCGCGGCAGCACGATTACTTTGCCGCGGGGCGTGAACGTATAGGCCTCTTCGGGGTACAGGTCCACCTTCAGCGTGGACATGAACTCGCCGGGGTCCTGCACCTCGCGCTGCCACTCCACCAGGTGCCGCAGCCACGCGATGCGCTGATCGTCCGCGGCGGGCCCCTTGCGGCCCTCTTTGTATTTCCAGTGGGCGGCAATGCCTTCCTCTGCGATGCGGTGCATTTCCTCGGTGCGGATCTGCACCTCGAACGTCTGGCCGTGCGGGCCGA
This sequence comes from Bryobacteraceae bacterium, assembly GCA_049515735.1. Taxonomy (GTDB): domain Bacteria; phylum Acidobacteriota; class Terriglobia; order Bryobacterales; family Bryobacteraceae; genus Fen-178. The sequence continues at coordinate 42,771 of JBEKTU010000018.1, read as the reverse complement.
CCACGGAAGTGTGCAGCGACTGGTAGAGGTTGGGACGCGGAATGGCGATGAAGTCCTTGATGCGGCCCGGGATGGGGCGCCACTCGTTGTGGATCACGCCCAGCGCGGCGTAGCAGTTCTTCACCGAATCGGTGACGATGCGCAGCGCCGTCAGGTCGTAGACCTCGTCGATGCCGATCTTCTGCCGCCGCATCTTCTGAAACACCGAATACGGCCGCTTCACGCGCCCATCGATGCGCGCGGGAATGGCTTCGCGCCGCAGCTCGGCCTCCACCGTCCGGCGGACCTCGCCGAGGAATTCTTCGTTCGAATGGCGGCGCATCTCGATGGCGCCGGTGATCTCTTTGTAAGCGTCCGGCTCCAGGTACTGGAAGGCGAGATCCTCGAGCTCGCCGCGCACCTTCCCCATTCCCAGGCGGTGCGCGATGGGCGCGTAAATCTCGATGGTCTCGCGCGCGATGCGCTGGCGCCGCTCGGGGCTGAGATAACCCAGGGTCCGCATGTTGTGCATGCGGTCGGCCAGCTTGACCATGATGACGCGGATATCCTCCACCATAGCCAGCAGCATCTTGCGGACGCTCTCCGCCTGCCGGTCCTCGGCGGAGAAGAAATCCAGCTTGGTCAGCTTGGTGACGCCGTCCACCGAGCGCGCCACTTCCTCGCCGAACTCCTTGCGCACCTGCTCGACGGTGACGCTGGTATCCTCCACCACGTCGTGCAGCAGGCCGGTCTGCATGGCGACCAGGTCCATCCGCATCTCCGCCAGGATGCGGGCCACCATGACGGGATGGACCATGTACGGCTCTCCCGAGTCGCGCATCTGGCCTTCATGCCATTGCCGCGCGAAGCGGAAGGCCTTTTCCAACCCCGAGAGGTCGTCCTTGGGCCGGTACTCGCGAATCTCGGCTTCCAGCTCGCGGTACGACTCCTCCACCGGATCGGGGGGACGCGGGGGCGCCAAAGATTCCGGAACACTGGCGGACTCGGCGGGCACTGTAATTCGATTGTAGCAAGGCGGGCCGGGCCGCCGACGCTTACAACCGCCCGATCCGGATGGAGCCGTCTCCGGTGCGGATGTAGAACCATGCCCCGCCGGCGTTGAGCCGGGCGCGCAGGTCGTGGTCGCTGCGCCCGCCGAAGGTGGTGGCCAGCGGGAAATCCACGGAGATGCGGCCATCGCCGGTGTGCAGGTCCAGATCGGCGGGGAAATCGCGGGGCAGCCGGACGGTCACGCTGCCATCGCCGGATTCCACCCGCCAACTGGAGGCGATCTTCGAGCCGGGGAGCACTTCGGCATCGATGCCTCCATCCCCGCTGCGCAGGGTCATCGAATCCAGGCGGCCGCGCACGCGCATGTGGCCGTCCCCGGTGCGTATATCGGATTCGATCTGGCGCGGCGCCTGCACATCCACTTCGATAGAGTGCATTCCGACGCTGAAGAAGGGAAAGCGCCGGCGGGACGTGCGCACTGTGATCTCGACGCGGTTGCCGGCCTGGGATTGCCCGACTTCCACTTCGCCCGGGCCGATTTTCCAGCCGGCGGTGGTGACGCGGACCGCAATTCTGTTTTCGTCCCAGGTCCGCACGGTGACACTGGCGTCGTCAGTCTCGATGCGCAGCTCGGGCCGTCCCGCAACCGCGAAGGTCCTGGCCCAGTCATTGGCAAACCCGCTTCCGGCCGCGAGAGCGGCGATTATGGCGACTTGACGGTGCAAAGATCGGCAGCGCGCGTTCCGTCTCCGGCGCTACCAGCGAGGCTCGCGGCGCCCGCCGCGGGGACGGTTTCCACCTCCGGCACCGCGTCCGCCGCCGGGACGGCCGCCACCGCCTCCGAAGCCCCGATCCGGCTTGGGACGCGCTTCGTTCACGTTGAGAGCCCGTCCCTCCAGCGTGTAGCCGTTCAGCGCGGCAATCGCCTGGTCCGCTTCCGATTCATTTTCCATTTCGACGAAGGCGAATCCGCGCGAGCGGCCGGTGTCGCGATCCGTCATGATCCGGGCGCTGTTCACCGCGCCGTGACTCTCGAAGAGGTTTCGGACTGCCTCCTCCGTAACGTTGAAATCGAGGTTGCCAACGAAGATGTTCTTCACACAATTCTCCTGACAATTTGAAAGCGGGCTAATCGGGGAGAAACACAAACGGTTCGACGGTTACGTCGCTCACAATGCTCGGCCGGATTCGCGGCAGCTATCAAACGCGCTCCAAATATACCACGTACACCAGCCCTCGGCAAACGGAAAAAAAGGTAAGAAAAGGCACAAAAGGCGCCCTCGAGTTTATCCCTTATGGCTGCGCCGGCCCGGACCGCGGCTCCACGGGATCGACCGGCTCGAGCGAGTGCACGTATACTGCCCTGGCTGGGAACGGGATCCGGATGCCTTCCTCTCGAAACCGGTGGAAGATCCGCTTTCGCAGCTCTTGGCGCACACTGAACTGGCTGGCGAACTCGGCAACCTGGTAGTTGAGCGTGAGGCCCAGCGCCGAATCGCCGAACCCGGGGTCGAACGTCACCGAGGGCGCCGGATCGGCCAGCATGCCCGGGATCTCCCGCGTGCCATGCGCCGCGATATCGAGCAGTACGCGCTCGACGTGGCCGGGATCGCAATCGTAGCTCACGCGCACTTCCACCATTGCCGGCATGCGCTTCTCCGGCAGGTTGTAGTTGGTCACGATGGCCTGCGCCAGCTTGGCGTTGGGCACGATAACCATGCTGTTCCCAAGGCTCCGGATGGTGGTGCTGCGCCAGCCGATGTCGGTGACGTATCCCTCTTCGCCGGTGTTCAGCTTAATATAGTCGCCCAGCCTTACCTGCCCGGCCACTGCCACATAAAAGCCGCCAAACAGATTGGAAAGCGTGTCTTGCATCGCCAGCGCCACTGCCAGGCCGCCCACGCCCAGGGCCGTCAGCATGGGCGTGATCGAAACCTGGAAGTGGTCGAGCAGCACCAGCGCCCCCAGCGTCACCACCGCAATCTGGGCCAGGTTTTGCGTAAGGGTGGCCACCGGCAGAGCGCCGGGGATCTGGCTGCCATAGAAGCGAATCGAGTCGCGGGCGATCCGCATACACATCATCGTGAGAGACGCGATCCAGAGCACGAACAACGTCTTCGCGCCCCCATCCGTGAACCCTCGGGGGAGACTGGAGGACTGGAGTGCCGCGTGCAACGCGAGGATCGCGGCCCAGATGAGTATGGGACCGCTGAGGGCTTCGGCGACGACCAGTCCGGCGCGGCTACCGGTGCGCGCAGTCCAGGCGCGCAGGGCCTTCAGGACCAACCGGCGGACCACCCACCCGAGAATGAAAATGGCCACGAATATGGCGAGTGGCCGCGCCAACTCCATCGGATTCCTCGTCAAGATGCGCGCGATCGTTTGCATAGTCCGATTCTCACAAAGAATTCGGCTGCACGCACAGCTCCGGCGCCGCGTCACCCTGATGTGCGGCGAAGTGTCTTCCTTCTGTGCGCGATGGTGGCCGGGCGCCTGATGGCGCAGGAACTCTCCGCCTGGGACTTGTATGAACGGGGCCGCGAAGCCGAGAGGGGCGGCCACATGGCCCAGGCCTACCTGCTGTATTCCCAGGCCGCCGCCATGGAACCCAAGAACCAGAACTACTGGCTGCGCAGCCAGGCGGTGAAGTCGCGCGCCGCGCTCGAGGCGAAGCTTGTGCCGCCGCCGCTGGAGGCCGGACTCGAGCCGGAACCCGCGGCCCTTCCGGAACAGCAGCTCGACAAGCCCAGCGCGCGGGACCTGGCCGAGGCGCGCCAGCCGCTGCCACCGACGGAATTGAATGCCCACCCGGAAACCAGGGATTTCGATGTGCGCGGCGACTCCCGCAAACTGTTTGAAGATGTAGCGCACGCCTTCGGGCTGGATTGCGTTTTCGACGGCGATTATCAGCCCACCAAAGAGTTCCGTTTTCAACTGCAGGCCGTGGATTACCGCGAAGCGCTGCACGATCTCGAGGCGGCCACCAACTCTTTCATCGTGCCGCTCAGCAACAAGCTCTTCCTGGTGGCCAAAGATACTCCGCAGAAGCGCCAGGAGGTCGAGCCGTTCGTGGCCGTCGAGGTGCGCCTGCCCGAGATCACCAACCAGCAGGACTTCAACGCCATGATCACGGCCGTGCAGCAGACCATGGCCATTGCGAAGGCCTCGTTCGATACCGAACAGAACATCGTGATTTTCCGGGACAGCATCTCGAAGGCTCTGACAGCGCGCGCGCTGCTCGAGGAGCTGCTGCATCCGCGCGCCCAGGTGATGGTGGACCTGGAGTTTATCGAGGTCACCCGCAACGACATGATCACCTACGGGATCGACCTCCCCACGTCTTTCCCCCTCCTGCCGCTCACCACGTTTATGAACAACAGCCCTTCGTTGTCGGGTCTCGCGGGGCTGCTGGCGTTCGGCGGCGGGAAGACGCTGATGGGAATCGGAATCATAAACCCCTCGCTGGTGGCCCAAATGTCGGGTTCTTCGAGCAAGATGCTGCTCAAGACGGAGCTGCGTGGGGTGGACGGCCAGCCCGCTTCGTTGCACGTGGGCGACCGCTATCCCATTCTGACCTCGGGTTATTACGGCCCAGCGAGTTTCTCGGGCCCCGGCGCGTACACGCCCCCGCCTTCCGTCACCTTCGAAGATCTCGGATTGACCGTGAAGGTGACCCCCGCGGTGCACAGCATGGTCGATGTGACGCTCGATATCGACGCCGAATTCAAAGTGCTGTCGGGGCAATCCGAGAACGGCATTCCCATCATTTCGAGCCGCGTGCTGAAATCCAAAGCGCGGCTCATGATGGGAGAGTGGGCGGTAGTGGCCGGCCTGCTCAGCACCAACGAGGCTCGCAACATCGCCGGGCTTGCGGGCCTGTCGCGAATTCCCTACCTCGGACCGCTGGTCAGCACCCACGAACACGACCGCAGCAACGACCAGGTGCTGGTTATAATGCGCCCCCATCTGCTGACGCCGCCGCCCAATGAATCGGCCCCCCGCGAGTTCCGCACCGGCTCGGATACCAGGCCGATCACGCCGCTGTAGGGACTACGGCGCCGCGGGGGCGGGAGCGGAGGGCGCGCCGTGCTCCGAAAGGGCCACTTCGCACTCGCAGCAGTCGCTGCACCGCAGGCATTTTTCGCAAAGATGGTTATCGCACGCGTCCTTGGTGCACTGCGCGCAGATCCGCGTGGATTCCTCTCCACAAATGCTGCACGTGAAAGGCATGGTTGAGCTATTTTTTCCTTCCTGAATTCGGAGACTCCGCGGGCTGGACGGTCAGGATGCCGCGGCAACGCTGCGCTTCACGGTCCATCACCTCAAACTGTTGCTCGCGCTCGGCGGCCAGATTCACGATGTACTTCTGGAACCGGTCGCGGTTGGTGCCATTCTCCGCCGCCAGGCTGGCCAGCGTCTGGGCGAGCGCGGGGTCCTGGTATTTCCGGATCCCATCTTCCAAAGAACCAAGCATGGTCTCGAGGCCCTGAATGCGGAAGAACAACTCGAGCGAAACCGACAGCTTCTCGGGGTTGAGCGCCAGGTTTTTGGCGCTATCGGCGAACGCCTTGGCTTGGTCCTTGCTGGACTGCAATTGCGCGGCGTAGGTTTCCGACGCGCCCTTCTGCAACCATGCCTTCGCATCGATCCGATCGAGCACCGGCAGCAGGCGCGCGGCGTGCGCGCTCATCTCCTGCAAGATCACCCCGATATCCCAATCGGGTTCGAGGCCGGAAGGCTGTTGCTGGGTTGGTTGTGCCTGGCCGTACAACGCCGCGGCGCAGGCCCAAAGAGTCAATCCTCGCAGGGCGCGATACATGGCTGTTTTCAATCTATCACGAGAACGGCGGTCTACCCGCCAGGCGGCGGAGGTGGCGGAGGCGCTGAAGGCGGTGCCGGAGCGGTGGTGCCGCCGCCCTTGCCCTTGTCGCCCTGCGCGCCGCCGGTTCCCGTGGAAGTCGTAGGCGTGGTACCCACCCCACCTCCAACCTGGCGCTGTAGCGCCACTCGGGCTGCGTCCTGAATGGCCCTTTCAATAATCCGGGCGATGGAACTCTTATCCATTTTCTGAGCCAGTGGCTGGTTCTTGAACACGCGGATCGATTCGGTGGGTTGGAGGAGCACTTCGCCGCCCGCCGGCGCCTTGCTGCGAACCGCCACCAAACCCTCGTCTACGCTGACTAAGGTAGTGCCGTCCTCGTCTTCCACGTTCACTTCAAAGACCGTGCCGCGCACGGAAATGACGGCCGTGGGGCTGGAAACATTGTTGGGATTCGGAATACCGTTGAGATGCTGGATGTAGACTTTCACGCGCCCGATCACAACGTCCAGCAGGTCTTTCCACGACGGTGGATTGGCGCGGAACATGACTTGCGAGTTGGGGAAGACTTCGAACGTGCTGCCGTCGGAGACCTGGAACCTGGCGTAACCATCCGGCCCGGTCTTAACGACCTGCTTGGGCGGGACCGTGTTCCCTTCGAACAAGGCCCATGGGTTGCCATCGCGCAGTACGGAGACGTCGCCATTGATGACGAGCGCCTTCGCCGCGGTATCCTGGGCCTGGAGCGGGGCCAGAGACACCACAACGGCGGCCGCCACAAGCAGCGGGCGCACCATCCCCGATAGCGTCATACGCCAAAGCATAACACCTTTTCCGGAGCCGGGCATCCTAAACCCTTGCTCCGATGCTATGACCTAACAAGTCTAGCACTAAACATGCCTTGCAAGCAGGGGGCCGCGATTAAAATTCGCTTACTAAAGTAAGCAAATTCAGCGGTTTGATGGAGGTTGCGGAATCCCAAAATAGGGTAAAATGAAACCGGCAGTGTGTCATAAGGGAACAAGGCGTGTTCCAACCCGGCTCATCGGCCTGGCGCTGGCGGGGGCGTTCCTGGTCTCCGCGCAGACGCGGCCGGACTGGCGGAAGGTGGGCAGTTCCTCGGTGGAATTGATGCTGGCATCCCCTGCCACCGGGCCGGTGGAGCGGGTGTGGTACTCCGCCGACGGTTCGCTGCTCTTCGCCCGCACGCCTTCCGGCAAGGTCTTTGAGACCGCCGACTTCGAGACGTGGGCTGCGGTCGCCGATGGGGCCGAGACGAGCACTCTGATTCCCGCCACGGCCGCCCGGTTGCCGGAGCCTGGGGCCCGCGTGGTCTCCAGCGCCTCGAATCCCGCGAGAATGTACTCCTTGGGGCAGCAATTGCTCCGCTCGGAAGACGGCGGGCATTCCTGGACCAACCTCACCGCGTACAAGTCGGAATCGGTGCTGGGTTCCGGCCAGCGCAGCCTGGCGATTTCTCCGGCGGACCCGGATCAACTGGCGGTGGCCAACGATTACGGGGTCTGGCGATCCATGGATGGTGGGCTGTCCTGGGCTGGACTGAACCGGTCTCTGCCGAACCTGGCGGTGCGGCGGATTCTCTCCACACCCAGCGGCACGGCGGGTGCGCGCATCCAAGCGGATCGCCTGGGGGTTTTGGAATTGCCGCCGGGCGGCTCGGTCTGGGTTCCGGCGCCGGGAGCGGAACTGCTGAATGAAGCCGCGATGCGCCAGCGGTATTCGTCCGTGCTCCGCGCCGATATTACGGTGTCCGGCTCGTCCGGCGACGTGGTTTATGCCGGCTCTTCCGACGGCCGAATCTGGGTCTCGTTCGATGGCGGCCAGACCTTTCCCGCCCCTCCGTGGCAGGCGGGCGGTCCGGTGGAGCGCATTTTTGTGGACGCCGCGGAACCGCGCGTGGCGCTGGCGGCGCTGGGCGGCGAAAACGGGCCGCACGTGCTCCGCACCACCAACTCCGGCAACTTCTGGGACCCCTTGGACGGCAACCTGCCCGACGCTCCGGCGCACGGCGTGACCGCGGAGCGCGCGGCGGGCGCGGTTTACGTGGCCACCGACAAGGGCGTTTTCTTGGCCCATGTCGATTTGGAAAATGCCAGCCGGCCGGACTCGGTCGCCTGGGTGAGCCTGTCGGACCGGCTGCCGGCCGCCGCTGCCACCGACGTGCGCCTCGACCCGGCGGGAGTGCAATTGTACGCCGCGCTGGATGGTCACGGCATTTACGCCGCGGCTGCGCCGCATCGGCTGCGCAATCTGCGAATCGTGAACGCGGCCGATTTCAGCACCCGCGCGGCGGCTCCGGGATCGCTGCTCAGCGTCATTGGCGGGCTCGTGAACGCGGCCCGCGGCGGCAATCTGGATTACCCGGTGCTGGCGGCTTCGGATGCCGAATCGCAAATCCAGGTTCCCTTCGAAGCGGTGGGGCCGAACGTTTCGCTGGCGTTCGAGACCAATGCCGGGCAGGTCACGCTGACGCAGTCGGTGCAGCCGGTTTCGCCGGCGATTTTCGTGGCCCACGACGGCACCCCCTGGCTTTATGACGCCGATAGCGGGCTGCCGATTGACGCGCGCAACACGGCGCATTCCAACGGGCGCGTTCAGATCATGGCGACGGGGCTGGGGAAGGTCAGGCCCGACTGGCCCACCGGCCTGGCTGCGCCGCTCGAGGACCCGCCGGTGGTGGCGGCCTCGATTCGGGCGTTTCTCGACGGCTCGCCGGTCGAGGTATCGCGCGCCACCCTGGCGCCGGGTTACATCGGCTTCTATCTCATCGAGGTGCAACTGCCCGCGGTCACCAATGCCGGAGTGTCGGAGCTGCACATCGCCGCCGGCGGCCAGGAATCCAACCACGTGCAGATCGCGATCGAGCCGTAGATCGGCCGGCCTTCGGTGTGTCCGGGTGTTATGATACGAGGCGGCTGGATGCTGGCATCGACGGCACGAGCGGCGGTTTTCGGAAGGCGGGGCTCTCTCGTTCTGCTTCTGCTTTGCGTCATTGTTTCCGCGCAAGTCGCGGCCCTTGCATCCCAATTCGATCAGCACGGCCATTCCGATCATTGTTGCCTGTTGTGCCACGTGGGACCACTGGCTCTGCTGCCGCCCAGTATTCCGGCGGCGCCTGCGCCGGCTGCTCCAGCAGGGTGGCGGGCAGCTAGCCCCGCCTCCGAATTCGCCCGCGAGATGCCTTTGGCCGCGAGTCCTTCGCGCGCTCCTCCCGTTTAGTTCCGTATCGCGAGATGGCGGTCCGGCGCCGGAATTGTGCGTCGGGCTATGTGTTTTACGGGACAAATAGAAAAGGGCTGAGAGGAGATAATGAACCGTCTGGTACTGCATTTTGGCGTTGGGCTTCTGTTGGCGGGTTGTTTGACGCAGCAGGCGTTCGCGCAAAAAACCTTCACGTGGCAGCAAATACGCGACCAGTTTGAAGCCACCAACCCGACTTTGCGGGCCGGCCAGATCAACGTTACCGAATCGCGGGCCGAGGAAATCACCGCTTATCTGCGCCCCAACCCGGACTTCACGGCCACGTCCGATCAGATCGACCCCTTCACAGTGAACCCGTATCGTCCTCTCACCTATCTGCTGCCGTACGTCTCATTCAGCTATTTGCACGAGCGCCGCAACAAGCGGGAGCTGCGTCTCGAGAGCGCCCGGAAGGCCACCGACATCGCCGAATCGAGCCAGGCGGATCTGGAGAGAACTCTCCTGTTCGGCATGCGCGGCGTTTTCGTCGAAGCCCTGCAAGCCAAAGCCGTGCTGAACCTGGCCCAGGAAAACCTGGCGTACTGGGATAAGGTCCTGGCGGTCAGCCGCGACCGCTACAAAGCCGGCGACATTGCGCAGATCGATCTCGATCGTCTGGAGTTGCAGCGCGTGCAATTCGAATCCGACCTGCTGACCGCCGAAGTGAGCTTGCGCACGGCCAAGATCCAGCTCCTGACGCTGTTGAATGACCGGACGCCCGTGGAGCAATTCGACGTCACCGGACCGTATGACTTCACCGTCGACATCCTGCCGCTGGATGAATTCCGTCGCATCGCAACCGAAACCCGGCCGGACCTGAAGGCCGCGGCCCAAGCGGTGGACAAGGCGAAAACCGATCACACGCTGGCGGTAGCCAATGGCTCGACCGACCCCACCTTCGGAATGGACATCGCCCGCAATCCGCCCATCCCGGTTTACGTGGGTTTCAGCGTGACCATTCCGCTGCGGATCTTCGACAAGAACCAGGGCGAAAAGCTGCGTACCCAACTCGACATCGAGCGCAACGAGAAGCTGCGCGACGCCGCACTGGCGCAGGTGTTCAGCGACGTGGACTCGGCCTACGCGATGCTGATCAGCAACCTGGCGCTGCTGCGGCCGTACAAGGCGGACTATTTGCCGCGCGCGTTGAAGGTTCGCGACACGGTAGCCTTCGCCTACCAGCGCGGCGGGGCATCGCTGCTGGATTTTCTAAATGCGCAGAGCGACTACCGCGGCATCGAACTGAACTATTTAAACCTGGTCGGTTCTTACCTTACCGCCGCGAGTCAGTTGAATCTCGCGGTGGGTCGCGAGGTCATCCAATGAATAATGTGTGTATCCCCGGCCCTCGATGGCTCGCGTTGGCGCTGCTTTCGCTCGCGCTCGCGAGCTGCGCCCGCCGCGGTGCGGATGCCGCCGCATCTCCCGCACCTTCCAGCACGACGGAGATCAGTGAGTCCCAAGCGCGACTCTTCACCGTGCCCCAGGATCAGATGGCGCACGTGCAGGTGGTTCCGGTTCAGGCCATCAGGCTGACTCGCGTCCTGCGCCTGACCGGGGCGGTCGCTTACAACAGTTTCGAGACCACGCCCGTCATCACCCAAATCGGCGGCCCCGTGGCGCGGATTCTCGTTTCTCCCGGGGAGGTCGTCGCCCCGGGCCAGCCCATGCTCTATGTGAGCAGTCCGGATTACGCCCAACTGCGCACCAATTTCGTGAAGGCGCGCGACGCTTACCAGTTGGCCCTGAAGAGCTATGCGCGTTCCGCGGAACTGTACGACCGCGGTGCTCGCGCCCTGGCCGATCTGGAGCAGGCCGAATCCACGCGCAATGGGGCGCAGGCCGATTTACAGGCCGCCGATCAGGCCATGAAAGTGCTAGGGTTGGACCCTGAGAAAGTCTTAAAGGAGCCTGTCTCACCCGACATCGCGGTGTTCGCGCCCATTGCCGGTGTGGTGGTGGAGCGCCTCGCGTCCCCCGGACAGGTGCTCCAGGCCGGCAACACGCAGGTGTTCACTATTTCCAATATGAAAACCGTGTGGGTGCTCGCCAATGTTTATGAGCACGACCTGGGCTTTGTTCACCTGGGCGATGCCGTGGAGATCCAGACGGACGCTTATACGACCAGGTTTCACGGGAAGATCTCATTTATTTCCCCCGCGCTGGACGTTACCTCCCGCACTTTGCAGGTGCGCATCGTGACCGATAATCCGGAAGGAAAGCTGAAGAAGGACCAGTATGTGACGGCCATCGTCGAGGCGGGCGTAATCGACAACGCCCTGACGGTGCCGGACGCCGCCATACTGCGCACCGCCGAAAATGAGCCCTTCGTCTACGTTGTTGCAGATCCGGCCAGGCCCAATCAGTTCGGCCAGCGGCTGGTTTCCGTGGGTGAGAGCCACGACGGCAAAACGCAAATCCTGAGCGGGCTGCGGCAGGGCGAAAACGTAGCGGCGGATGGCAGTTTGTTTTTGCAGTTTGCGAATTCGTTGCAGCGATAGTTGTCAGTCAAGGGCACTTACTCATGATCCACCGCATCGTTCAATTCGCTTTGAACCAACGCTTCCTCGTGGTGATGCTGACCGCGCTGATTGTCGTGGTCGGCGCCGCTTCTTTCAGCCGCATGCCGGTGGACGCCTACCCCGACCTCTCGCCGCCGATGGTGGAGGTCATCACCCAGTGGGACGGACACGCGTCGGAGGAAATTGAACGCCTGGTCACGCTGCCGATCGAAGTCGAGATGAACGGAGTGCCGCAACTGACTTTCATGCGGTCCATTTCCCTCTACGGCCTCTCAGACGTCATCCTGACCTTCGAAGACGATACCGACAACTATTTTGCCCGCCAGGTGGTTTTCGAGCGGTTGTCCCAGGCCAACATTCCCACCGGCGTCAGCCCCAGCCTCTCACCCCTTTTCAGCCCCAGCGGGCTGGTCTACCGCTACGTGATCGACAGCCCCGACCGCTCGCCGCAAGACCTCAAGACCATCGAAGACTGGGTGCTCGAGCGCGGTTACAAATCCGTGCCCGGCGTGGCGGACGATTCCGGCTTTGGCGGCACGGTGATGCAATACCAGGTGCTGCTCGATCCCGCGCGCCTGTTTGGGTTTCACCTAACGGTGCCGGGCGTCCTCCAGTCGCTCTCGGCCAACAACGGCAACGCGGGCGGCGGGTTTTACTCGCAAGGGGGTCAATTCTATTACGTGCGCGGGCTCGGTCTGTTGCGCGACCGCAAAGACATCGAGAACGTAGTGCTGGCCAACCAGAACGGCGCGCCAGTGCGTGTGAGCGACGTGAGCGAGGTGGTCATCGGCCACGCGCCGCGACTGGGCGAGTTCGGCTTCCAGGACCGCAAGGGCGACAACCCCGACGCCGTCGAAGGCGTCATCCTGATGCGCCGCGGTGAGCAGACACAGACTGTCCTGAAAGGGGTCGAGGCCAAAACCGAGGAGCTCAACCGGCAGTTGCCGCCCGACGTCAAGATTCGTCCCTACTATGATCGTAGCGATCTGGTGAAGCTGACCGTAGATACGGTGGAAGCCAACTTACTCCGCGGCATGATCCTGGTTCTGATCGTGTTGATCTTTTTCCTGGCCAGCGCCCGCGCCGCCATCATCACGGCACTCACTATTCCGCTGGCCCTGCTGTTCGCTTTCATTATCCTGCACGCGCGTAATATACCCGCCAACCTGCTCTCCATTGGCGCCATCGACTTCGGCATCATCATCGACGGCACGGTGGTGATGGTGGAAAACATTTATCGCGAGTTGGACGCCCGGCGCGGGCAGGCTTACAGCCTGTCTGAGGTCATCGTGGCCGCTGCCAGGGACGTGGACCGGCCCATCTTCTACTCGGTCGCCGTCATCATTGCGGGTTATCTGCCGATTTACGTGCTGCGCGGCCCCTCCGGCCTGCTCTTCCACCCCATGGCCGATACCATGTCTTTCGCCTTGGTCGGCTCGCTCATACTCACCTTGACGCTGGTCCCCGTGCTGGCTTCCTACGCCTTCAAGAAGGGAGTCCGCGAGAAGAGGAACCGCGTTTACGAGTGGGTTAAGAGCGAGTACGGTTCGGAACTGAATTGGTGCCTGAACCATCCTTGGATCACCATGTTCCTGGCAACTGCGATTTTTGGCGCCACGCTCCTGCTGGCTCCTTACATAGGCGGCGAGTTCATGCCGCACCTCGACGAAGGCGCGATTTGGGTGCGCGCCACCATGCCTTACACCATCTCATTTGAGGAAGCCGCCAGCATCAGTCCGCAGATTCGCCAAATCCTGATGTCGTACCCGCAGGTCACGGTGGTGGGTTCCGAGCTTGGCCGGCCGGACGACGGCACCGACCCCACCGGCTTTTATAATGTCGAGTTTTATGTCGGATTGAAGCCTTACAAGGACCCCACCTGGCAGGGTTCGCTTCACACCAAGGAAGAGTTGACCGATTCGATTCGCCACAAGTTGGATGCCTATCCCGGCATCATCTTCAATTTCACGCAGCCGGCCGAGGACGCCGTGGATGAGGCGCTGACGGGACTCAAGAGCGCGCTGGCGGTCAAGGTCTTTGGCCCCGACCTGAACGTTCTGCAGGATGCCGGAGTCAAGATCAAGGAGACCCTCCAGCGCGTCCCGGGGTTTTCGGAGCTGACGGTGGTCCGCGAATTGGGTCAGCCCAGCCTCCTGGTGGATGTGGATCGCGAAAAGATCGCCCGTTACGGAATCAACGTGGCCGACGTGGAGGCCGTAGTCCAGGCGGGGGTGGGCGGCCAGGCGGCAACGCAGGTGATCCAGGGCGAAAAGCTGTTCGATCTGGTGGTCCGCATGAAACCGGAATTCCGCGAAAGCGGACCGGAGATCTCCAATCTGCTGGTGGGCACTCCCAATGGGCAACAGATCCCGCTCAGCCAGCTTGCCGCCATCAGCCAGGGTATCGGCGCCTCAATGATCTATCGCGAGAACAACTCGCGCTATATTGGCATCCAATACAGTATTGTCGGGCGCGATATGGCACGCGCAGTTGAGGATGGTCAGAAGGCCGTCGCCAGGGCTGTTACTCTGCCCCTAGGCTATCGGATGGAGTGGGGCGGCGAATACAGCGAGTTCCTGGCCGCCGAGAGTCAGCTCAACGTGATTGGGCCGATCACCATCATGCTGATCCTCCTGATTCTCTTCGCGCTCTACGGCAACTTCAAGTTCCCGGCCATCGTTCTGCTGAGCGTCGTCTTGACGGAGCCTGTGGGAGCGCTGCTCGCCCTCAAGCTCACCGGTACGCCGTTCAGCGTGTCTTCCGTCCTCGGCCTGCTGGTTCTGATGGGTGTGTCGGTAGAGACGGCCGTGATCGACGTGTCTTACATCAACAAGCTGCGCCTCGCGGGGCATAATATCCGGCTGGCCACGTATGAGGCATCCGTGATCCGCTTGCGACCCATCATGATGACCGCGCTGGTGGCGTGCCTGGGGCTGCTGCCCGCCGCCCTTTCCCACGGCATCGGCTCGGACACCCAGCGGCCTTTTGCCATCGTAATCGTAGCCGGACTGATTTCGCGGCTATTCCTGGGGCGAGTTGTCAGCCCGGTGCTTTACCAAATGGTTGCGAAGGAAGGCGACAATTTACAGGTCTAGGACAGCCCGGAGCGCGGCCCTAGACTTTCATGACGTTCTCGGCCTGCAACCCCTTGGGTCCTTGCTTGACCTCGAACTCCACCTCCGAGCCTTCCTCCAGGGTGCGGTAACCGTTCGCCTGGATGGCGGAAAAGTGAACGAACACATCGTCGCCGCTCGACCGCTGGATGAATCCATAGCCCTTGGCGGCATTAAACCACTTCACAACACCTTTTTCCTTCACTACACGTTCTCCCGGTTCTTTGTTCGTCGTGCTCTTGGATCTCCCACAAGGAAAGCGGACTTTCGAGGCTTGCTAGGAACTTTCGAGGCGCGTCAAACAACCTTTTGCAACTGCGTAGGGTATTCTCTCAGATAGCACTGGTATGGTCAAGCACAAAAAAACGGCGACCGGCGAACTGGAGATGATCGAGCGAATCCGGCGGCGGGTGGGGTTGCCACGGGCGGGCTGGCTGGTGTTGGGAATCGGCGACGACTGCGCGATTCTCCGCCCCCGCGGCGCTCCCGAGGACCTGCTGTTCACCACCGATATGCTCATCGAGGGCGTGCATTTCCGCCGTGAAACGCACCGCGCCGGGGACGTTGGCTGGAAGGCGCTGGCTCGCGGATTGAGCGACATCGCGGCCATGGGAGGCGAGCCGCGCTTCTGCCTGCTTTCGCTGGCGCTGGCGCCATGGGTCGAGGCGCGCTGGCTGGACGGTTTCTATAGCGGCCTGCTAAGGCTGGCCACGCGCACGCGGACGCCCTTGATGGGCGGCGACCTGGCACGCGCGGAGAAGGTGATGTGCGACATCGTGGTGTGCGGAGCGGTGCCGCGCGGCACGGCGCTCCGGCGCGACGGCGCGCGCGCGGGCGATGCCATCTACGTTTCCGGCGCGTTGGGCGGATCGGCGATGGGACTATCCCAGGGCAGCGGAAGCGCGTGGCGGCGGCATCTGCGGCCCCAGCCCCGTCTGGCGCTGGGACGGTTTCTGCGCGCGCGCTTGCGGGCCACCGCCGCCATGGACTTGAGCGACGGACTGTCGCTCGATCTGCGTCGGCTGTGCCTGGCTTCCGGGCTGAGCGCGGAGATCCAACCGCCCCCGCGGTTTCCCGGCGCCACTTGGGAACAATCGCTCCATGGCGGCGAGGACTACGAACTGCTCTTCACCGCGCCGGCGCGGGCCCGCGTGCCGCGCCGTTTCGAGGGCCTGCCGCTCACCCGCATCGGCGCCATGCGCCCAGGGCGTCCGGGCGCCGTCGAGTTGGACGGCGCGCCGCTCGAGCCGCTGGGTTACGACCATTTCAGGGCCACGGTAGAATAGTGGCTTGATCGTAACCCTCACCATCAATCCGGCTATCGACCGGATCATCAGTATCGACCGCCTGGCATTCGAGGATCGCGCCTACATCAATTCCAGCCGCGAGTCGGCGGGGGGCCGCGGCATCAACGTCTCCTCGGTGATTCACTCCTTCGGCGGCGAGACTCTGGCAGTGCTCATCTCCGGCGGCGATTCGGGAAAACGGCTGGAGGGGCTGCTGGGGAAATGCGGGTACCGGATCGCGGTAGTGCCGGTTCAGAACGAGATCCGGACGAATCTCACCATCACCGACAAGCACGGGCTCACGGTGAACCTGAACGAACCCGGCCCGCAGCTCGGGAAAGCGGAGGTGGCGCGCGTCGAGCGGGTGGTGCGCGACACGCTGGACCGCGCGTCGTGGCTCATGATTTGCGGCAGCATTCCGCCCGGAGTGCCGCCGGCGTTTTACGGGAAGCTGGTCTCAATGGCGCGCCACAAGAAAGTGAAAACGCTGCTGCACGCCGATGGCGACGCCCTGCGCGAGGGCATTGCCGCCCGCCCCACGGTGGTCTCGCCGAACCAGCAGGAGGCCGGGCGCCTGTTGGGCCAGACGCTGCTCACGCGCACGCACTATCTGGAGGCGGCCGAACGGATTCGCCAGTTGGGAGCGGACTCGGTGGTGCTCACGCTGGGTAGCCGGGGCGCCGTGGGCGCGTCCGCGGACGGCCTGATGGAGGCGCTGCCGCCGCGCATCGACGCGGTGTGCCCCATCGGCGCGGGAGACGCGCTGATGGCTGCTTACACCTGGGCCAGGGAGCGGAGAAGCAGCGTGGCGGAAGCGTTGCGCTGGGGCGTGGCTGCGGGAACCGCCAAGGCCCGCCTGCCGGGCATGAACTTCGCCAGCCTGGAGCAGACCCGGGAAATCTACCGCCAGGTGGAGGTCCGGCGCGTGGAATAGCGCGCGGAAACGCATGTTACACTTCGATAAGGAATGCTCCCCGACCTGAAGTTGGTGATCCGGCTGCAGGAGATCGATAACCGTCTTGCGGAGCTTGCGCGCGAGATCGCCTCTCTGCCCAAACACGTCGCCGAAATCGAAAAAAAACTGCTCGCTCACGAGCGCAAGCTGGAAGCCGACCGCGCCGCGCTGGCCGCCAACCAGAAAGAGCGGAAAAAGTGCGAAGCCGAGATCCAGGTGCAGGAGCAGAAGATCTCCAAGCTGAAGGACCAGATGCTCCAGGCCAAGACCAACGAAGTGTACCGGGCCTTTCAGAACGAGATCGAGTTCTGCCAGAAGGAGATCCGCAAGTTCGAGGACCGCATCCTGGAAATGATGGGCGAATCCGAGCCGCTTGAGAAGAACGTGAAGCTGGCGGAAGCGGCGCTGAAGACCGAAAAGGCGCAAGTCGAGGCGGAAAAGCAGGAGGCGCGCGCGCGCACCGCAGCCGATGAGGCGTCCTCGCGCGAGTTTCTCAAGGAACGTGCCGGGATCGTTTCGGGCATCGCGCCCCCCACTTACCAGCGATACGAGCGGGCGCGCAAGGCGCGCAAGGGCATCGGCGTGGTGGAGGCGGTAGATGGCCGCTGCACCGGCTGCAACCTGGCCATGCGACTTCAGTTCTACCAGGACGTCAAGAAGGGCGACCAGGTCCTGGCATGCGAGTGCTGCCAGCGCATTCTGTACTACAACCCGCCGGCGCCAGTCGAGGACCTGGGGGCGGAAGCGCCGGCGCCGGCGGCGCAGGAATAGCGCGCGGGCGCGCCTGCCATTACAATGGGCAATGGCAATGCTGCTTCACTCCATCACCCTGACGAATCTGCTGTCGTTTAGCGAGACGACGCTGGGTCTGCGGCCCTTGAACGTGCTCATCGGGGCGAATGCGTCGGGCAAGTCTAATCTGATTTCCGCCATCGGTTTGTTGAATGCGGCGCCCGGCGACTTGCTGGGCGCAATGATGTGGGGCGGCGGCGTGCGGCAGTGGATCTCCCAGCGGCAGCCCCGCGGGCTTACTGCGAAAATAGCGGCTCAGGTCGAGCTTCCTAAGGTCGAGGAGCCTCTGCAATACTTTTTGGAGTTTGGTGATCGCGGTGGGAGTCTATCCATGGTCGCTGAGTTGCTCCGGTCTGTCGGTGGCCGGTTTTTTTTCCAGCGAGGTGCCACCCACGTAACAATCCGAAAGTTCCTCGATCAGCCGACCAGCGAGATGGACATTTCGGAATCCCAATCCCTGCTGTCGGCCTATCGGGACCCGTCGGAACCAGGTCCGACGACCCGGCTGGGCGAAGCGTTTGGCGCGATCCGGATCCTCCACGGGTTCGATACAAGCCCCACATCTCAAGCGCGAAGGGGTGCTTCCGTCGGCTCGCAGAAGGATTTCCTCCTGGATGGTGGAGGAAATCTGGCATTGATCTTGCAAAATCTTAGTTTCCGCTGGGGGAAGCTGGACCGGCTGACAGCGTACCTGCAAAGACTCTGGGATGGTGCGGAAGACATTCGGGTCAGGCTGGAGGCGGAGGTGGCACAGACGTATGTGAAGGAGCGTGGCATTCCAGATCCGATTTCAGCCTGGCGGCTCTCGGATGGCACGCTGAAGTTCCTTTGCCTTTTGGCCGCTTTGCTACATCCCGAGCCGCCGCCCTTGATCTGCATCGAAGAGCCGGAATTGGGGCTGCACCCCGATGCGCTCACGGTGGTCGCCGATGCCCTGCGAGAGGCGTCCGAAAAGTGCCAGGTGATCGTGACCACTCACTCCGATGCGCTGGTCGGCGCTTTCTCCGACGAACCCGAGGCGGTGGTGGTCTGCGAGCGCGGGCCGGATGGAGGTACCCAGTTCAACCGCCTGCAATCCAGTGAACTGGAAAAGTGGCTTGATCGCTATCGTCTCGGCGAACTGTGGCGGATGGGTGAAATCGGCGGGAATCGATGGTGAGCGAAGTCAGGATTCATTTCGAAGGAGATCCAGCCTTGCGAGAGGGGTTCTCGGAGTTCCTCAAGGAACTCACCTCAACACTCGGGCGGGCGCCGAAGCTCATAGCGGGCAAGGCGGACCCGTGCGGAGTTTTTCGGTTGGCGCTCGACACCCACCCCGATTCGCTCAACATTCTGCTGATCGACAGCGAGGGGCCCGATGACGGCAAGCTGTTTGAGACCATCTGCCAGCCACGGGGAATTGACGTTCGGTCGGAAGACACGGTCTTCTGGATGGTACAGTGCATGGAGGCCTGGTTTCTGGCCGATGCCGAAGCACTGAAGAAATATTACCGCAATGAGTTTCGCGAGGATGTTGTCCGGGGGAATCCGAACGTTGAAGAGATCCTCAAGGAGGATGTTTTCGAAGCTCTGAAGACCGCGACGAAGGACACGAGCAAAGGCCGGTACCACAAGACAAAACACGCGCCTTCCCTGCTCAAACTGATCAGTCCGGCGCGGGTCAGACAGGCGTCAAGGCATTGCCGGCGCCTGTTTGAGTCCGTTCCGAAACTCGCACAGCCAGCGCTCTAGCGATCGCCCCAGCTATATCCCACCCACACCATCTCGGCCGTCACTATGTTGCTTCCAAACTGCGTCAGGTTGCGAACGTAGTGGACATCGAACTCCGGGCGAATGAAGAAGTTGCCGCTGACATAGATCTGCACGCCCACGCCGCCGTGCACCTGAAAGTGGTTGGCACTTCCGAAATACTCCGATTGGCTCTGGCTGCCCAGCACGGAACTGGAGGAGCCGCTCTCATAGAACTTGAGATTCGCGACGCCGATGCCGCCCTCCAGCTTGAGGGTGACCTTCTTGTTGTTGACCGGCTCGTAAATCCCATTGAAATCGAATAGCGTCATGCGGGACTGTATGCTTTCGCTGCTCAGCCCGCTTGCCGCAGCCGACGCGTTCAGGTTTATGTAATTCTCTTTGGCGGGCTGGAAACCCACCTCGGCGCCAACACCCAACTGGCCACCGAGTTTCTTCCACAGCATCAGGTCGCCGCCAAAGCCCATCATGAACCCGCTGAGCGCGGGGGTCGACACGCAAGGCGGATAAAGATCGCCTGTCGTGCAAGTATTCAACTCTTGATCGACCTGGGTGGAGCTGGCTTTATCCTGGATAGCGCCGAATCCCAAGTTCAAGTCGAAGGCGCTCTGGGCGCTGGCAAACTGAATGCCACAGAACAGCACGAACAGCAGGGGAAGGTAGCGGGAAATGCGTCTCACGTCAGAAATCTCCTCTATTTTGCGGAATGCGGTCACTCCTATTTCAACACATACGACGCGGCGGGCGCACGCCAAGTTTCAGAAGCATTTCACTCAACGTTTCTGGCATTGGGGGCAGAAATGCGATGATCTTTGCGCCACCAGCACCCGGCGGATCGATGTCCCGCAGACCAGGCACGGCTCTCCGGTGCGCTGGTAAACGCGGTGGCTGAACTGGAAAAAGCCTCTGCGGCCCTGGGCATCCACGTAATCGGAAATCGAAGAGCCGCCAGCGGCTATGGCCTCCGTCAGCACCGCGATAATAGCTTCATAGAGCCGCCGCGCCCGGTCTCTACGCAGGCGCGCAGCCACCACCAGCGGATGAATTCCGGCGCGGAAAAGGGCTTCGTCCGCGTAGATGTTGCCCAATCCGCGGAGGAAGCTCTGGTTCAACAGCAGCGCCTTGATGCGCGTCTTGCGGCGCTTGAGCGCGGCGGCAAAATCCTCGAACGGAACTTCCAGCGGCTCGGGTCCGAGCTTCGCAACCCTCTCGGGAAATTCCTCGCTGAATTGGATGCAGCCGAACTGCCGGCTGTCATCATACAGCAGGACGCCGCGGTCGAGCGTCAGGACGGCATGCGTGTGCTTGCCCGCCGGGCCGCCGAGCAGGAGGCGGCCGGTCATGCCCAGATGAATGACCAGGTATCCGCCGCCTTCAAGAGACACCAGGATGAACTTTCCATAGCGCCGGACGCCCGCCACTCCGCGGCCCTGTATGCGCGCCGCCATGGCCCTCGGATCGCCGCCGCGCAACACTCTCCGGCAGCGGAATTCGGCGGAGACGATACGGCGCCCCACCAGCGGCGCCATGGAGCGCACCACGGTCTCGACTTCGGGAAGCTCGGGCACCGGGGGAACCGGTTACTTGCCGTCCCTGACTTGCTGGCTGAGGAATCGCTCGTACCCGATCTCTTGGATCTGATGGAGCTGCGCTTCCAGCCAATCCACATGTTCCTCCTCGTCCTTCAGGAGGCGCACGAACAACTCGCGGGAAGCGTTGTCGCCTTCTTCCGTGCACACCCGGATGGCGCGATTGTACATGGCCACCGCGCCGATCTCCAGCTTCAGATCGCTCTCAATCTGGGCCTGCACGTTCTGTCCCACGGTAAGCTGCATCGGTTCCGTCATGCTGGGGGTGGCGTCCAGGAAGAGAACACGCTCGATCAACGCCTCGGCGTGCTTCATTTCATCGATGGACTGCTTCTTGATATGTTCGCCCAGCCGGTCATAGTGCCAGTTCTCGCACATCTCGGAATGGAGAAAGTACTGGTTAATGGCGGTCAGCTCTTCTTTGAGCGCCTCATTCAATAATGCGATGACTTTTGGGTTGCCTTGCATACAAAAGGATTCTATCAGGCCGGGGATTCAGCGTCCAGCGCGGGCGCGTATCGATCTTGGCAAAGACGCCGGCACAATTCCATGGCGCCGTCTCGTCCCTAGTCGATGTCGCCCTGGACGGTCGTCCTCTGTGACCCGCGCGGGTTCGCGGTCTCGCGGCTTCGCACTTCGCGAGCGCCTCCCGCCCGTGATGGCCTCCCTAGCCCCCCTCAAGCCGCTTGACTGGCGTGTGGAACTGAGGTCTAATCGAGGACACTGGACCGCGTAGGCACCCTCGGGGTACGCAAGGTCCAGACGTGATGGAGCACATGACGTCGGCGACTATCAAACTCTTCCTTCCACGCGGAGACGCGAAGAGTCTACGCACTGCCGAGATCTCTAACTGGACCGGCAAGGCCGTTGCCGCACCCCGCACCGAACTAGAGGAACTGCTAGCTCGCGAGGAACTCGAGAAGGCCGGAGTCTATATCCTCATTATTGGCAGCGACCCAGTTACCAACGCACCCCGCGCCTACATCGGCGAAGCGGAAATCATTCGCGAGCGGCTGAAGCAGCACAAGACGAAGGAGTTTTGGGTTTCGGCCATCGTCTTTGTCAGCAAGGACGAGAACCTGACTAAGGCTCATGTGAGGTATCTCGAAAGCCGCCTCCTCGCCGAAGCAGCTCAGATCAACAGATTCGCGCTCGAACAGAATCAGGCTGGCGGCTCGAAGCTTCCCGAATCGGACCGGGAGGACATGGAGGTGTTTTTGGCCCGCATTCGGCAGCTCCTTCCCGTCCTGGGCTCCGACATCCTCACGCCGATCGCTCAACCCGCCGCGACAGCTCAGCCAGGCGGAGTGCTCTTCTGCCGCGTCAAGGGAGCTGAAGCGCGAGGCCAGCGCACCGCGAACGGCTTCGTCGTGTTCCACGGTTCCACCGCGGTCTTGGAGCAGCGCCCATCCGCCGAAAACTATCCTTACGTGGTAGCCCAGCGCAAACAGCTCATAGCCGACGGCACGCTCATTGAGAAAGGTGGGTTCTTGGTCTTCACCAAGGATGCCGAGTTTTCTAGCCCATCTGCGGCTGCGGTCGTTGTACACGGCGGGAGCGCAAACGGACTTATCGTGTGGAAGACTAAGGATGGAGAATCCCTTAAACAACTCGACGAACAGGCCTGACAGCGGTCGCCGGAACCTAGCGCTGTTCGCATAGCTGGCGCGGCCCCGCACCAGCGCGTCAGCCAGCCGCCCCCGGCCTCTCCAGCACCAGCCCCGAAGGCAGTTCCTCTCCGAAGATCCGCCCCAGCGCGCTGTCGTCTTCTTCACCTTCCAGAACCGCGGCCAGGCGGGCGGCGTGGGGCAAGGTCTGTAGCTTCCGTTTGACTCCCTCGCGCGTGGCTATGGGCAGATCGCGCATGGGATCGTCGGTGCGGCGGGCCATGGCGGCCAGGGCGTCGCCGGCGGTGGGGATGTTTAGCAGCGCTTCCACCCAACGCGTCACTGCGGCGGGCGGGATCACCAGGTTGCTCGGGCCATAGAAAAGCTTGCGGGCGCCCAGGCGGGAGAGGCACCACAGCTCACTTTCCTTGAAATCGCCGGCTTTGACGCGCTTGAGGAGCGTCTCGCCCAGCTCGGTTTTGGCGCCCACGGGCAACAGTTCCAGGCTGGAGGCGGTGCGCCACATTTCGCGCAGCAGCGCCGCGTTGATGCGCGGCGGCTTCTTGGCGCCGCGGGGCAGCAGAAAGCCGGAGAGGCGCTGGTAGACATCGGTCTGCTGGTTGCGGTTGAGGCCGCCGGCCAGGCGTCCCCAGAAGATCCACCACTCCACTTCGCATTGCACCTGGTTGCCATGGGTGAGGCCGGCGGCGTAGATGCGGCGCGCCTGCTCCAGGCGGAAATCGTCGCCGGGATAGCCAAAGCCGGGGCGCAGGCAGAAGCCGCACAGGTTGAGCCAGCGAATCTCGTAAGCCGGACTTTTCTTGCGGCCACCGGCTGCCGCCAGAAATGCGTCCGCCAGTTGGCGGATGGCGGAGAGCGGCCAACTGTTCTTGCCCAGCCCCATGCTCTGCTCGAGCCTGGCTGGGACTTCCTCCGGTGCGATGGGCGATTTCGCGGTGGCCGAGAATACCGCCGCGATCAGCTCCAGCGACGATTTCAGAGCCTGCTCGCCGACCACCGCCGCGGCTTTCCGTTCGGCGGGCTCGACCGCCGCTGGTTTGCGCAGCTCGAACTGGAGCCGCCAGCGGTTGTCGCCGATCTTCGATTCGCACCAGGTTTCGAGCGTGCCGATTTCCGTCAATCTCGCGCCCAGCTTCACTGGAATCAGCCGCTCCTCGGCCCGCTTGCCGAAGCGGATCACGGCATTGAGCGGGGCGTGCCTGTGCAAGTCCGGATCGCCGGTGTGGAATTCGAGCACGTCGCCCAGCTTGTCGTCCGCCCGCGTGAGAGAACTGTAGAGCCGAAACGAGACCGGGCGGTTGGCGACAAGCTGCAGCGCCTGGTTGTCAATCTCGATGGATTCCCCTTCCTCGGCCCCGCGCGGCACCAGGCACACGGCCGGAAACTTGCCCTCCCGAGGCTCGCCCAGAGCGATATAGTAGGTGCGCGGCAAGCCGCCGCGCACCAGCACGCCGCTGCCCGTCGAGCGCACGTAAGAGTAGTAGGCCGCGCCGCGCGCCACGGCCAGATCGAGCTCGCTGTTCTCCAGAATCTCGGGCCGGCGCCCGTACCATTGGCCCACTACATCGGCGGCGCGCGCTTGCAGAATCTCCGGAATGAAGAAACCGCCGTTGAAGAGAATGGCGTCGGGAACCTGGCCGGTGGGCTCCAGGAAGGCGTTCAAGTGGCGCGTGATGGCCGGGTCGGAGACGTACGGCAGGCCGAGTTCGCGGAACAGGCTGCGCTTTTCCTCCTTGGGCGCCTCGCCCCGCTGGGTGAAGGGAAGGAAGCCTTCGAGCGCCAGTTCCAGTGCTTCCTCGCGCAGGATTTCGGTTTTGAGCGATTTGCCGATCAGCGCCGAGCCGGAGCCGAGCACCGTGATTTCTACGCCCTTCAGGCTGGCGTCGCCGAGCAGCTTTTCTTTAGCGGCGGTGCACTGGCGGCGCAGCCCGCTGCGCTGGCGAATGGAGAGCGGCACGCCCAGTTTGGTCTCCACCAGCCAGGCCAGCGTCAGGTCCAGATTGTCGCCGCCCAGCAGCAGGTGCTTGCCCACCGCCGTGCGCGTGAAGTTGACCAGATCGCCATCGCGCGCCACGCGTATGAGGCTGAAATCGCTGGTGCCTCCGCCCACGTCGCACACCAGCACCGTCTGTCCGTCGAAGAGCTTCTTGCGCGACTGCGCCAGGTTGTTGGCGATCCAGGAATAGAACGCCGCGGCCGGCTCTTCGAGCAGCGTGAGGCGCTCGAGACCCGCCTCGCGCGCGGCCATCACCGTGAGTTCGCGCGCCTCTTCGTCGAAGGATGCGGGGACGGTGAGTACTATGTCCTGCCCGGCCAGCGGCGCGCCTTTCGCGCGGTCCCACTCCTCCCGGAATTTGCCGATGAAGCGCGCCGAAACCTCCACCGGCGAGAGCACGCGTCCCGTCTCCTGCGAATCCCACGGGAGGATTTTGGCGGTTCGATCCACATCTGGGTTGGAGAGCCAGGATTTCGCCGAGTGCACCAGGCGCGTGGGAATGAGCGCGCCCTGGTCGCGCGCGTACGCACCGACTGGCTGTCCGTCTTCCAGGAACAGGAACGAAGGCAGCGTACGGCGCGGCTCAATGCGCCCTGCGGCCACCAGTTGCGGCGTCTCGAAGATGCGCACCGGCGGAAAGTCACGGTCCCCCGCCTCGCCTTCGTCGATATAGGCAAAAGCGGAGTTGGTGGTGCCCAAGTCGATGCCGATCTTCATGCGGCGCTCTACTCGATCTCGATTTCCGCGGGCGCGATGATGCTGGTATCCTCTTTGGCCGCCAGGTCCGGAAGATCCACCTTCGCCGCGCGCCATCCTTTGTGGCGCAAGGTGCCGCCGGAGGGTGGCGTGGCTGGAACGTTGCCGACGAACCTGACCGCCTTCGGGTCGCCCGAGGGCGCCTTGGCAGGCGTGCCTTCGACGCCGTCGATCACCGGCTGGAATGAGACATAGCGCGTCAGGGAGTCGCGGCATTGATCGTGAAGCTCGCGAACCGCCGCGCCCACCTGGTCGTCGGAGTACGCGGCGATATCCTCCATCAGGAAATCCACCAAGCGGGAATCCCGCTGGAGGATGGTCAAAATCTGCAGCGCGCCGTCGGCCGGCGTCCTCGACGGGACGCCCGGCGCGGTGCCGGGCCCAGAGGGCACCCCGCCCGGTGCTGCCTGCTCGCGGCGCACCAGTTTCAGCGCGCCGAGCGCGTCCGCGGAAAGCGCACCGTGAAAGAGGATGTTGAAAAAGCAGCGAAACGCCAGAAGAATGCGATTCAAATTGGTGGCTCCAGAATCTCAGGATAGCGGAAACCGCGCGCTTACCGGGAGTGAACCACGGTCGCCTGCCGCAGCCGTTCCAACTGCCGCCGCGCAATCTCGGCCCACTGCCCCGAATGGTCCAGTTTCAGATACGCCTTCCAGTGGTGCACGGCCTTCAGCGGGTCGCCGGTGCGCTCGCACAGCAGCGCCAGGTTAAAGTGGGCGTCGGCGTAGTTGGGGTTGATCTCCAGGGTCCGGCGGTAGTGTTCAAAGGCTTCTTCGACGCGGCCCTGCTCGTCGTAGAGGTTACCGAGGTTGAATTGGGCCAGAGGGTAGCCGGGGTCGGCGTCAATGGCTTCCCTGTAATACGTTTCGGCCTGGGCGAACTGGCGCTGGCGGTAATGGATGGTGCCTAGATTGACCAGCGCGCCGGCGGCGCCAGGGTTCAATTCGAGCACCTTCTGGTAGGCTTCGATGGCCTGTTCGATGGGAGCGCCGGTCTCTTCGAGATCGAGTCCCTTCTGGAACCAGGATTCCGCCTCGCGTGTCCGATCGACCGCGCGCTTGCGGTCAGGAAAGCTCTTGACCCCGCCCAGCACGGCGGCGTCGAAATCGAAAAGGATCTGCCCGCTGATGGCCTCCATTTTCTGGCCCGCGAGGTGGACCGCGATCTTTTTCCCGTCGGAGACGATGCGAAGCTCCGACAGCGGCTGCTTGACCCAGTCGAGTTTTTCGCGCAGCGACTCCAGCGCGCGGCCGATCTGGCGCGGCCGGATGTGCTTCTCGCTCAGCTTGATGAGGGTCTGGAGAGCAATGAGGTCGGAGAAGGAGTAGGACTTGGCGGCGGCGATCAATCCCCGGCGCTCCCAGCTTCGAAGCTGGCGCGCGGAGATCCCGAACTGGCGGCGCACGTCCGCCCGCGAGTACTCCTCCTTTGGAGCCACGCGAACATTTTAGCAGCGAAAAGTACTTGAACGCGTAGTACTTGAAAACGTAGTACTTTCAGGTCTTGTTGTTCGATATTTGCATTGACAGAGGATTTCCAATCTTCTACAATGATTCCGATTTCGAAAACGGCAACCCTATGCGATCGTTTGGAATCCTCGCTCTGATTCTGGCTGCGGCCGCTCAGGCGCCGGCAGATCCCATGTATTTCAGCTTCTCCGGCAATTTCATACAGGATGACAACCAGGCCGACTTCGTCTTCACCATCGCGTCGCCCGCCACGGTGAACTTGGAATCGTGGTCCTACGCGGGAGGCGTCGACCCGCTGGGCAATACCGTGCCCGGCGGCGGCTTCGCCCCGGTGTTGTCGCTGTTCGATAGCGCCGGCGACCTGCTGGCCTACGACGCCGGCGGCGTCGTAGGCGGCGTCCCTCCCTACAATTGCGCTACCGGCGGACGGGCGCTGGATCCCGTGAGCGGCCTGTGCCTGGACGCTTATGTACAGGCGGCATTGGGCTCGGCGGGCAATTACTTCGTGGTGGTCACGGAGCAGGAGAACACTCCCAATGGCCCCACTTTGGCCGACGGCTTCGCGCTGGACGGAACCGGGAACTTCACCGGAGGTCCCTTTATCGATCCAGGGGGGTACCCACGGTCGTCATATTTCGATTTCACCATCGGGCCAGTCGATGCGGCGGCGCCCGCGCCCGTTCCGGAACCTGCCTCGGGGCTCTTGCTGGCGGCGTTGCTCGGACTCGTCGCGCTGTTAGCGCGCCGGAAGCATGCCGGGGTGAGCCCGGTAGTGCGCCGATAAGCACGGATTTCCTAACTGACATTGTCATTGCAATAGCTGGAGGTCTATATGTTCACGATACGGAAGCGGTGGAGGAAGCTTCACCTGGTAGCATGGGCGGCTTCCTTGTTGCTGGCGCCAGCCGCTTGGGCGGTAACATGCCCGGTGGCGGCGGATACCTATGTCAGCCCGGCCAACCCGGCGCTGAATTTCGGAAACCTGGGCACCATCTCGGTGGGCCCGGGAGCGACGTCCGCCAACGCGGGCCTCATCCAGTTCGATTTGACCTGCCTGGCGGGCGCCGCGCAGGCGAACATCGGGAAGGCCACGCTGACGGTGTACGTCGACAAAGCGCTGGTGGCCGGCGGCCTGGACTTCGCGCAAATCGAGTCGCCGTGGACGGAAAGCACGGTCACCTACAACACCAAGCCGGCCGCGTTTGCAGCCTTTGCGACCAACGTGCCGGTGGCCGCTTCCGGCATGTATGTGACGGTGGATGTCACCAGCGTGGTGCAGAACTGGGTCTCGGGAGCAAGGTCCAACGGCGGGATAAACTACGGGATACAGGTGACGGCGGCTGCGGCGGCCCCAACCACCTCGGTGGCGCTGGACAGCAAGGAGAGCACCACCACCAGCCAACCAGCAAGGCTGGATATTACCCTGGTAACAACGAGCTATATGAGCGGGCTGGTGGGCTGGATCCCCTCATATCAAGGGTGCAACCCGGTGGTGCCGACTTGCCAGGAGCAAACGCTTTTCATGGTCAATCTGACCGCGGGACAGACTGTGACATTGGATTTTTACACTTCGACGTCCGGGCCGGGGTCTGTCTATCACGCACAGATATCGAAGCAGCCCGGGCCTTCCGGAACCGCCAGCGACTACAGCGTGATTGTGAACCTGGCCCAGGGGACAGGAACTCCGTACCAGGTTACGGTCTCGCCCAGCGTACCGCTGTATAGCACGTGGTCGGATCCTACCTGCCAGGCCAATCCTGCTTCCTGCCCAGTCAATGCCGTGATAATAAAGCTGATGTCCGACTCCTTGCTCACATTGCAGACCAATTCGGCAGCTTTTCCCGTGGCGCTCAATGAAGATATAACGGATTCCATTGGAGCGATCAAATCCGCCCAAGCGCAACCGACGGTCGCACACACGAACAACATGACGGTGGTGATCTGGAACGCCGGTGATTACAAGGCAGATTTTATTGCCTCCGTCTCCCAGTGCACCACCGGAATCATCCCCGTGGCGGCGCAATCGCAGACGCTCAATGCCGGCCAGAACGCGACGTTGAATTTTGTGCTGTATTCCAGCTCGCCGTTCACCAGCCTCAAACAGTGCACGGTCAGCCTTTGGTCCACCGACGGGAGACTTTACGATAGTACTGTCGTACAGTTTGAGTGACAACGGAACCGCGAAGAGTTCGGGCTTCGGCGCTCGGATCCTCAGCGGGTAGGGCGCGGGCGCTGTGGGCCGGGTGGCTGCACGTGAGGATGAGGGCCCGCCGCGGCGGCAGCCCGCAGGCTGCACTGCTACAATCCGGGTATGGTCAAAGGCATTGAACATACCGCCATCGCGTCGCCCGATCCGCACAAGCTGGCTCGCTGGTACGTGGAACACCTCGACTTTGTCATCAACTACCAGTCGGCGAGCAGCAAGACGACGTTTCTGAAGGCCTCGGACGGGTCGATGATTGAGATCATCGAGGCCTACGGCGCACCGCCGGCTGCGCCGGACATGAAGGCCGCCGGGCTGCGGCACCTGGCGATCGCGGTGACGGATTTTGACGCGGTTTACGAGCGGTTGAAAGGCAAGAGCGTTTCATTCCTGACCGAGCCGGAGAAGAAGGGCGGAAACGCGCTGGTGTTCTTCACCGACTGCGACGGCAATATCCTGCACCTGCTGCAACGGGAAAAGCCGCTGCCGTAAACTACCAGCTATGCCAGGCGCTCGTCGCCGACCGGCGTCACCCACCCGAGGTTGAAGGGTAGCTCCGTCATGGGGCCTCGCCAGTCTAACTCTTGCTCAATATCTGCGTGCATGCGGTACGTTTTCTTGACGTCCGCCACCTTCGCGCCGATCACGTCGATCTTGGCCGGATCGAACTGGCCCAGGTGGAGATTCCCGCAGTACTTCACATAGCCCATCCACTCCGGATCTATTCCCATGCACTCCGCGGCCACGCGGTCCGTGGCCACGAAATCCGCCGACGCCAAAGCCAGCCGGGAGGCCACCGGCGTCCCTGAACTGGGGCCGTTTCCTTCCATCCCCTCATAACCATCGATCACTGAAGCGCCCCAACTGGGCGCCAGCCGCTGGGCGGTCAGAAGCATGTTGTAGTGGGTCATGCGGAGGCCCACATGGAACTTGCGCTTCTCGTTCCACCGCGGCATCTCGCCCGGCGCCTCGTGCAGAGGCGCTCCCAGCACCATGTTCTTGATCGACAGAGACGCAATAGCGGTGTTGTGCGTTTTCAGCATGGCGGAGGAGATGACGAAAGCGTCCGGATCCAGAAGCCGCGCCGCCAGCCGCATCGGAACGATATGCAGGTCCTTGTCCAGCACCGTAATCCGTTCGAACTTAGCCTCCGCGTTCAGGTCGATAAGCTGCACTTTCTGGCTCTTGTATTCCGCGGGCAAGGCGGTGAACTTGAAGTTGTCAAACCCTTGCTGGGTGTTGCCCGCCGACGATTCGGCGATTACCACTGGCCCCTTGAAGCGCTCCGCGAGGTAATCCAGAATGCCGCGCGCGGCATCGACATGGCTCCCGGCCAGTTGGTTCACGGTGTTGACGAAGTTCGGCTTGATGACCACATATTTCCTGGTCCTCAACTTCGGCTGGAGGTCCTTGTCGACGGCCATCAAGGCGTTGTACACGTTCTTGCGCCGGTCTTCGCCTTGGGTCAGCGCCACGGTGGCGCGCCGCTCCAGCTCGGGAAACGGTTCGGGATTCGCGCCGTTATTCATCCCCATCCCCCTGCCCCGCCCAGCCCCCGAGCGGCCGGGGACGGGCGCTCCACCTGGAGGCGGTGCTTGTTGAGCCAGAGCGATGCGGCTCCGCAGCAACGCCGCGGCGCCGGCCAGTTGGAATAGACTCCTGCGCGGTAACCCTTTTGTCATACGATCTCTCCTAGCGGTCAATCCAGGCCCTCGTCTTCACCTGGATTAGAACAGGATAGTATCACCTTTCGATCTCAATTTGAAGGCCTCCGCTTATGCCCGTTGAATCGCCGCTCGCACCCGCTCGGGCGTCATCGGCAGATGGAGCAGCCTGACGCCTACAGCATCGAAGATCGCGTTGGCGATCAGCGCGCCCACAGTGATGGCCGGCGGTTCGCCGCATCCCACCGGCGGCATTGAAGGATTGTCGATCAGGAACGTCTCGATCTTAGGCGCCCACGAGAAGCGCGGAATGTGGTAGGTGTCGAAGTCGCGCTCCAGAATCTCGCCGCCCTTGAAGTGAATCTCCTCCGTCAACGTGTACCCCAACCCCATGATGATCCCGCCTTCCAGTTGAAGCCGGGAGCCTTCCGGATTGACCACGAGGCCCTGGTCCATCACGCAGACCACACGCTTCACCTGCACGTGCCCCGTCCGCTTATCCACGGCCACCTCGGCCATGGTAACCGTGCGGCTGTCGTTCTTGTAGGTTCCACAGGCCATGCCTACGCCGCGCCCGCTCGGCGCCCTGGCCGGTTTCCAGCCGAACTGCTCGACCGCGGTTTCCAGTGCGCGCCGCAAGCGCGCGTCGGTCAGGTGGTTCAGCCGGAACTGCACCGGGTCTACACCCGCCTTGGCCGCCAGCACATCCAGGTGCGATTCGCGTGCGAACGTATTCGTGTTGGCCGACGGTCCTCGCCAAGGCCCGACACCAAACGGGTGCATGCCGGGAGGATTCGCTGTGTCCTGCCAACCGCCGGCTGAGGTGGTGCGCTGATTGGGAATGTCGTAAACCGAGATGGAATCGCGGTTGCCGGCGCCCAAAACCTCATACACCCAGGAGACGATCTTGCCCGCGCCGCTGAGACCCGCGCGGATCTTCACCACGGCAGCCGGCCGGAAGTTGGTGTAAAAGAACTCCTCCGCACGGTCCCACACCACCTGTACCGGCTTGCCCGCGGCCCTTGCCAATCGCGCGGCTTCATGCACCTGCCGCGCGCCCGTGGGGGTTGTGGCGCTCTTCCCGCCGAATCCACCCCCCACCACCGGCGCAATGACGCGCACGCTTTCCGGCGAAACACCCAGCGCTTCCGCGACCTGTTGCTTCACCTGGAACGGCCACTGCGTGCTCGCCCATATGGTGAATTTGCCATCTTCGAAGGCGGCCACCGCGGAATGCGTTTCGATGGGCGCGTGCGCCACGTAGCTGTTGAGATAAGTCTCCTCGACTATGTGGGCGGCCAGTTTCTCGCCTTCCGCCGGGTCGCCGCTCTCCCCCACCAGTGTGGCCGGCGGCGCGGTCTTGATGAGATGGTCGAATATCGTTCGATCGTCCGGGCCCGCCGGGGGTTGGTCGAACTGCGCCTTGACGAGCCGGAGCGCGGCGTCCGCCACGTCGCGCCGCTCATCGAGAACGGCGATCAGATCGCCGGCCCGCACCACGCGGGCGCCCGCCTTCTCCGCGGCGCTTGTATCCACGTTCTTCAGAGTCGCGCCATGCGCCGGCGGCCTCAGAATCCGCGCGCAGAGCATTCCTGGAACGGAGATGTCGCCCGCGTATTTTGTCTTGCCGGTGACCATGTCCGCCGCGCTCTTCCACGGTTGTGCCCGGCCAATCAGGCGGAATTCCGCCGGGGATTTCAACGGTGCATTTCCCAAGTGGCGCTCGATGCGCTTTCCTCGGACGATCTGTGCGTAGGCGATCCGCTTGCCCTCAGCCGGGTCGGTGACCACCCCAGCGTCGACCTTGAGGCGCTCCACCGGCGCCTGGAGTTGCTCGGCCGCCATTTGGAGCAAGACCGCCCTCGCCTCAGCCGCCGCCCGCCGGAGTACGAAACTGAACATCTGTATGCACGTCGATCCGCCTGTCCCCGAGTCCCACGGGCAAAGCTCGGTGTCGCCCATCAACATGTCCACCGAATCGTATGCCACGTCGAGTTCGTCGGCAAGGCATTGCGCCAGCGCGGTCATCTCGCCTTGCCCCATCTCGACCTTCCCGACGAGACAGGTTACCCGGCCGTCTGCGCCGATGCGCAGGTAGGCGTTGAAATCCGTGGGGTACGACCTCCGCCCGGCGCTGGTCGCGGGCTGCTGGGCGTCCAACGGTCCGGCATGGGAAAACACGAACAGGCCCGTTCCCGTCGCCAGGAAATCGCGGCGGTTTAGATCGTCCAGTCTCATCGCGCACCTTCCGGCGCCACGCTACACCAGCACCGTGAACGTGGCTTCCGTCCGCTCGACCGGCCGGTACAGAGTATCCCGCTCCACCGGCTCGCGGCCCGCCTTGCGGATCAGTTGCAGTAACTCCGCGCGCCGCAGACCCTGCGTAGTGGTAGCTCCGGCGTCGTGGTAAATCCGTTCCTCCACGATGGTGCCGTCGATATCGTCGGCGCCGAAGCGCAGTGCGATCTGCGCGATCCGCGGCGTCATCATCACCCAGTATGCTTTGATGTGCGGGATGTTGTCCAGCATCAGGCGCGCTACCGCGATGTTCTTGATGTCGGCGAAACCCGTGGTTTTAGGGATGTGTTGGAGCGCCGTGTTGTCGGGATGGAAGGCCAGCGGGATGAAGGTCACGAAACCGTGGGTTTCGTCCTGCAGCTCTCGCAGGCGGATCAGGTGGTCCACGCGGTCCTCCTCGTTTTCGATGTGGCCGTAAAGCATGGTGCAGTTCGAGGGGAGACCCAACTGGTGCGCGGCGCGGGCAGCTTCCAGCCACTCCCGGCCGTCGATTTTATGATCGCAGATGATGCGCCGGACGCGCTCGTTGAAGATCTCGGCGCCGCCGCCGGGCAGCGAATCCATGCCCGCGTCACGCAGGCGCTCCAGCGTCTCGCGCACCGGGATCTTAGTGCGCCGCGCCAGGTAGGCAATCTCCACCATGGTCAGGGCCTTCAGGTGGACCCTCGGGAAACGCTGCTTCAGGCCGCGCAGCATCTCGCAGTACCAGTCCAGCGTAAGCTCGGGATGCAGGCCGCCCACGATGTGGAACTCGGTGACCGCCTCGCTCCAGCCCTCGCCGGCGCGTTGCCACACCTCTTCGAGCGACATGGTGTAGGCCTTGGGATCGCGCACGCGCTTGCCGAAGGCGCACAGGCGGCAACTGGCAACGCAGACGTCGGTGGGGTTGATGTGGCGGTTCACGTTGAAAAAGGCGACGTTGCCGTGGAGCCGCTCGCGCACCAGGTTGGCCAGGTAGCCCAGCGCCAGGATGTCCGAGGTGCGATAGAGCGCCACGCCGTCGTCGAAAGAGAGCCGCTCGCCCGCCTCGACCTTACCGCGGATAGGGACAAGACGACAATCGTCGATTACCACTTGCATACTTCAGGCGCCCGGTTTAAGGAGGAGTATATCAGCAGCCCAGAATAAAAAGAATAGCACGCTCACATACCCGTTCATGGTGAAGAAGGCGGCGTTGACGCGCGAAAGGTCGTGCGGCTTCACCAGGCTGTGCTCGTATACCAGCAGCACCACAATGGCGCCCACGCCGGCCAGCGCCAGGGCCCCGAGGTGCAGCGTGTGGACCAGGGCCAGCAGGCAGACCACCATCAGCGCGTGCATCGCCCGCGCTGCCCGTAAAGCTCCCGCGATGCCCAGAACGCGCGGCACGCTGTAGAGGCCCTCGGCGATGTCGAATTCGTAATCCTGGCAGGAGTAAATGACGTCGAAACCGGCGGTCCAGAAGGTCACCGCGGCGGTGAGCCAGAGGATGCGTGGGTCCAGCGAGCCGCGCACGGCGATCCAGGCGGCCGCGGGCGCGATTCCCAGGCAGAACCCCAGCACCAGGTGCGAGAAAGAGGTAAACCGCTTGGTGAAGGAATAGAGAAACACCGTGCCCAGCGCCACCGGGGCGAGGCGCAGGCACAGCCGGTTCAGTTGGCCGGCGGCCAGGAAGAAGATGACCGACGCTGCCGCCACGAACCCCCAGGCGAACCCGCGCGACAGCAGACCGGTGGGCAGGTGCCGCATCCTGGTGCGCGGATTGCGCGCGTCGATTTCGAAATCGACCAGCCGGTTGAAGGCCATGGCCGCCGAGCGCGCGCACACCATCGCCACCACGATCCACAGCAGCTTGCGCGCAACTTCCCCCGCGCTCGAGCCGCTCTCGCGAAAAGCCAGCAGAGCCCCGGTGAGGGCGAACGGCAGGGCGAAGACCGAATGCTCGAACTTGATCATTTCGAGCGTCAGCCGGAGGCGTTTCCAAAGCATGGGGAGAGTAGCACCATTTTACCGCTTGCCATCGGCTAGAATTGCGGTTGCGGTTCCAGGCACGGCTAACCCCGTGTTACAGTTTGAGCGTGTAGCGGTATGCCTGAAGGGAGTAGTGGGAATGTTGGAAGCCTTCGCGTTGTCGGACCAAGGCTGCGTAAGAGCGAATAATGAAGACTACTGCCTGATCAAACCGGAGCTGGGACTGTACGTGCTGGCGGACGGGATGGGCGGCGCCCAAGCCGGCGAGCGGGCATCGCAATTGGCCGTGGATACCGTGGCGGAAATGGTGCTCCAGGCCCAGCACCGCGATTCCCAGGTGCTGCGGAAAGCTGTCGAGGAAGCCAACCGCCGCGTGTTCGAAGCGGCGCAGCACGACCCCAACCTGGAAGGCATGGGCACCACCCTGGTGGTGGCGCTCGAAACCGAGGAAGGCCTCTTCATCGCCAGCGTAGGAGACAGCCGCGCTTATCTCTTGGATGACGGCGGCTTCCGCGCCATCACCCACGACCAGACCTGGGTCAACGAAGTCGGCCGGCCGCTCGGGCTGGACGAGGAGAGCCTCCGCAATCATCCCATGCGGCACGTGCTGACCATGGCCATTGGGGCCAGCGCGCCGCTCACCGTGAACTACTATTGCGTGCCCTTGAAGGTGGGCGCGCTGGTGCTGATTTCGAGCGACGGGCTGCACGGCGTTCTGGATGCGGATCGAATCGAGCAGATCCTGCGCGGCGGAGCGAACGCCTGGACTCTGGAAGATAGCTGCCACCGCTTGATTGAGGCGGCCAAAGAAGCCGGGGGCCCGGACAATATCACCGTAATATTAGTGAGAAAGTCCGGTTGACCGCGTCACTACTCCAGTACACATCCCTAGAGTTTGTCTGGCAGCGGCGTTTGTCCTAGCGCTTAGTTGCACGGCGACGGCTCAAGTCGCCATTCTTCAGATCCGCGTCATCGAGGGCGACGGGGCGGTACACGCTCCCGGGTCGCGCAGCACGCGCCCGCTGACCGTGGAAGTCACCGACGAAACCGGGAAGCCCGTGGAAGGCGCGGCCGTCAGTTTTCACCTTCCCGAGGAGGGCCCGGGCGGCGTTTTCGCCAACGGCATGCGGACGGAAGTGGCGGTCACCGACAGCCATGGACATGCCAGCGTGCATGGCTTGCAGTTGAACCGCGCTCCCGGACCTTTCCAGATTCGCATCGTGGCGTCCAAAGAGCAGGCGCGCGCCGGCATGGTGTCCTCCCAGTACATTGCCGAGCCGGGAAGCGGGGCCGCGGCCGGAGGGCACCCCGCCACTGCCGGCAATTCCCACGGATATCGAAAGTGGATCGTGGTGGCGGTGCTGGCGGCCGGCGGCGCGGCGGCGGGAATCCTGGTCGCGGGAAAGTCCGGGAGCGCCCCTGCGCCGGCGGCTCCAGCAGCTCTGTCAGCTCCTCCCGCACCCGTTCCGACGGTTAGCTTGACCATCGGGGCGCCGACCATCACGGTGGGGAAGCCATGAGCGCACGATTACTTCGCGTGCTGCTGCTTGCGGCTTCACTCGCGCCCGCGGTTTATGGGCAGTTCAGCCTCTTCGTGGTGAACGGCATCGCGGAGGTGGCCGCGCCGGCCGTCTACAATCTAGGCTCGGTTTACCCGAATCAGGCAGCCGCCGCCCGGTTTCGTTTGCAAAACACGTCCAGCGCCGCGGCTACGGTGACCGTGCTGTCGGTGGCCGGCGTCGGGTTTACGCTGAATGGGCCGGCGCCTCCGTTTGCGCTCGGTCCGCAAGCGACGGTGGATTTCACCGTGACTTTTCTCGCCCCGGGCGCCGGCTCCTACAGCGCGTCGTTGCAGTCGGGAGGAGTTTCGCTTCTGCTGCTCGCCACTGTGCTGCCGGCGCTGACCTACGGGGTGAATACGGGAGCGGGTCTTCAGCCGCTAGGCACGGCGCCGGTGGATTTCGGTTCGGTCCAGCTCGGTTCCAGTGCGGTGCTCCACTTCGTGGCCGTGAACCAGATGGCGGTAGTCCTGACGGTGCCGGCCATCTCGGTTGCGGCGAGCGATTTCGCTTTGAGCGGCGTCGCGCCCAGCGGTATGCTGCTCCAGCCCAACCAAAGCGCCGCTTTCGATGTGCGTTTCGGTCCCACGGCCGCGGGCTCGCGGAGCGGCTCGCTGGTGATTGGCAGCCAAACCTACGCGCTGGTTGGGACGGGCGTGCAGTTGACCTACGAAGCAGACTCGGGTGCGGGTCTCCAGCCGCTCGGCGCGGGCCCGGTGGATTTCGGCTCGGTCGAGCTCGGTTCCAGCATCGCGCGCCATTTCGCCGTTGTGAACCAGACAACCGTGGTCCTGACGGCGCCGGCGATCGCGGTTTCGGCCGGCGACTTCGCTTTGATGAGCGGTGCTGTGCCCAGCGGTCAGGCGGTCCAGCCAGGCCAGAGCGCCGACTTTTATGTGCAGTTCACTCCCACCGCCACGGGCGTCCGCACCGGCTCGCTGGTCGTTGGCGGCAGCACCTGCACGCTCACCGGGACGGGCGTCGCGCCTCCTCCTCCACCGCCGCCGTCCCTGCCCACCCCGGGCCTCTCGATCAGTCTTCCGCAGATCCTGAGCGACCAGCAGGGAGCGGTCACCGTCACGCTCGACGCAACATCCAAGACCAGCGGGAACGGAACGCTGACGCTCGACTTTCAGCCTGCCTCAGGGCTCCCGGACGATGCCGCCATCGTGTTCGCCTCGGGATTGCGAACGGCCACCTTCAACGTCTCGCCCGGCGATACCCAGGGACACTTCGGCGATCAACTCACGGCGCTTTTTCAGACCGGCACCACGGCGGGCGCACTCACCTTCACCGCGACATTAGGCGGGGTGACGGCCCAGCAAGATATCACCATCCTGCCCGCTACCGTGGGAATCACTTCGGTCCAGGGCGTGCGGTCCGCGACCGGCGTCGAAGTGCAGGTGACGGGCTTCGACAACACCCGCACGGCCGGCCTGCTCACCTTCACGTTCTTCGACGCCGCCGGCAACACCGTTGCGCCGGGGGCGATTACCGCCGACGCCACGGCCAGTTTCACAAGTTATTTTCAGAGTTCGGGTCTGGGCGGCGTCTTTCTGCTGACGGCCGTCTTCCCCGTGACGGGAGACCCTTCGCAGGTCAGTGCCTTCCAAGCCCAGATCGCCGATTCCGCAGGGACCGCGCAAACGGCCCGGACCACATTTTGACCCAGCCGCCTACGCGCCCTGCCGCAGCCACTCGCCGAGAGCATTGCGGTCGAGGACGATGCCTCTCCGCGAGTACTCCAGGTGACCGTCTTTCCGGAACTGGTTCATGTAATGCGTCACGATCTCGCGCGAGGTGCCGACGTACTGCGCCAGCAGCTCGTGCGTGAGCGGCGCCATGCGGGCCGATCCGTTGTCTCCGCGCGTCCCCTCACGGTCGGCGAAACGGATGAGCGAGCGAGCCAGGCGCCGCGCGATATTGTCCACCGACAAGCTCTCGATCCGCTCCGTGAAATCGATCGAGCGCTTGGCCAGGATTTGCAGCAGCGCCACCGCCAGCCGCGGCCGTTTGGCGACCATGTCCTCGATTTCCGCGGTCGACCACGCCATCAGCCTGGTGTTGTCGAGAGCAGCGGCCTGTTCGCACCGGTGTGGAAGATTCAGGAGGGCCGATTCACCGAAGAACTCGTCGGGCTGATAGATGTCCACTACTACCTGGCGGCCGTCATTCCCCGTCCGCGAAACCTTCACTTTGCCCTCGATCACGAGATAGATGCTGGTGGAAGGCTGGTCCTGGCTGTAGATTAGCTGACCCTTCCTGAACTCCGCGATCCTCGAGCACGGCAGAAACGCAAGTGGGTCTTCCAATGCATTCTGAGGTGCCGCCCTTGCAATGCTGGATGCCATTAGTCTCCTCCTTAGACGGTTTCCCTCTACCCTCTTGTCCAATGGCTGAGGCGCGCGTGCATCTTCGATAATGACGCCCTCGATGCCACGAACCTTAAACTCAGGATAACCAAAAAGCATTTGGCGTGCCAAATCGCAGCCCCCTTTCGCGACCCCTTCGAGCGGTTCCACAAGTGGCGGGTGTC
The DNA here is from genome assembly GCA_049515735.1 of Bryobacteraceae bacterium. Taxonomy (GTDB): domain Bacteria; phylum Acidobacteriota; class Terriglobia; order Bryobacterales; family Bryobacteraceae; genus Fen-178. The sequence goes on along the minus strand of JBEKTU010000018.1, from coordinate 3,636 downwards.
ACTAAAGATAAGGGGTATCTTCGAGTGGTTTTGATATAGGGTGGCACTGTGGCATTCTTCGCCATGTTGGATTCCAGATGACGCACTTCCGGTTTCCGCCGATTATGATGGAGAAGTGCCCGCCGCATGGCGCTTCTCGTCGGCGCTTCTGACGTTCAGCCTCCCCCTCGTCGCACAGACCTACTCCGCGCCGGCCGGCATACGCCCCGCCCTCCGGGGCCCAGTGGGCACCCCCGCCTCGTCGATCCTGCCCGGCGGCCGCATCATCACGCCGCTGGGAGAGCAGCAACCCACCGGTTCTGGTCCTTTCGGGCTAGTAGTAAGCGCCTCGGGTAGGACCGTGGTCACCTCCAACGGAGGGCCGGGTAGGAATTCCCTGACGGTCATGGAGCGCGGTAAGGGGGGCGGCTGGGAAGTGCGCCAACTGGTAGCCCGCTCCATCGATATGCTGGACGAGTTTGACGCCCGCGACTGGCGCAGCGTGTTCATGGGGCTGGCGCTCTCCAGCGAGCACGCCGTCTTTGCCTCGGAAGGCAATTCCGGACGCATCAGCTTGTTCGACTGGTCCAGCCAGCGGCGCCGCGTGATCGACCTCAACCAGGGCGGCTTTGGCGACAGCTTCACAGGTGATTTGGCGTTCGACGCCGAGCGCAACATTCTCTATGCGGTGGACCAGGCGAATTTTCGCGTGGCGGTGATTGACACGCGCTCGCGCCAGGTGCTGGCATCGGTGCGGGTTGGCCGGCTGCCCTTTGCGCTGGCGCTTTCGCCCGACCGGCGCAAGCTCTACGTCACCAACCTCGGCATGTTCGAATACCGCGCCATCCCCGGAGCGGATCCGCAACAGGCGCGGGCTACCGGCCTGCCGTTCCCGGCTTTCGGATTTCCCAGCGCCGAGGCTGCCGCGGGTGTCGAGCGCCAGACCGAGCGCGGCCCGGTCATGGTTCCCGGCTTGGGCGATCCGAATGTGCTCGAGTCCAATTCGGTTTGCGTGGTGGACGTTTCCAGCCCCGCCGCTCCCAAGGTGGAGACCTTCATTCGCACGGGAATTCCCTTCGGCGAACAAAGCTACGGCGGAAGCAGCCCGTCGGGCATCGTGGCCGCCGCCGGGAAGGTGTTCGTCTCCAATGCCAACGACGATTCCATCACCGTGATCGATGCCGCCGCCAACCGTGTGGAAGCCGAGATTCCCATTCGCATTCCAGGCCTGGAAACCCTGCGCGGCGTGCTGCCCATCGGGATGGCATACCATGAAAAATCCGGCTGGCTGCTGGTGGCCGAGGCGGGAATCAACGCTGTCGGCGTCGTCGATACGCGCCAGCGGCGGGTTGTCGGGCACCTTCCCGTGGGCTGGTTTCCCACGCGCGTGGCCCTCGATCGCGAGAACGCCTTCGTGACCAACGCCAAAGGTAATGGTGTTGGGCCGAGTGTCTCCTTGTGGGCGGCGTTCAACGGAATTCTTCCCAGCGAATTGCGCCAAGGCTCGGTTTCTGTTTTTCCGCTCCCGCGCGCAGAGGAGCTGGCGGCGCACACGGCGTTCGTCATGCAAGCCGACGGATTCGCGCCTCGTCCCGACGCGCCACGGGCGTTACCCGATGGCATCCGCCACGTCGTCCTCATTGTGAAGGAGAACCGCACTTACGACGAAGTCTTCGGAGACATCCGCGAGGCATCCAACGGGCGGGCCGTGGGTTCGCCCCAAATGGCGCGGTTCGGCAGCCGCGGTTATCTCGACGGTCACGGGAAGCGCCTCAGCATCAGGGACCTCGAGGTGACTCCTAATCACCACGCGATTGCGCGGCAGTGGACTTTCAGCGACAACTTCTACGCCGATTCGGACGTGAGCGCCGGCGGGCACCATTGGCTGGTTGGGTCGTATCCTAACGCGTGGACGGAAAGCTCGCTGCTGGCGGCCTACAGCGAGAAGAAGGATTTTCGGCTGGGCGCCGCACCCGGCCGGCTGCTGTTCGCCGGATCGGCTTCTTCCGTGCATCCCGAGGAACAACTCGAGGCCGGCACCATCTGGCACCATTTTGCGCGGTACGGCATATTTTTTTACAACTTCGGCGAAGGATTCGAGCTGGCGGGAGTCGACGAGAGCGGCGATCTCGAACCCACCGGCGCCCGCTTTCTCACCAATGTGCCCATGCCGGAGCCCCTCTACCGCAACACCTCGCGCCAGTATCCGGGTTTCGACATGAACATCCCGGACCAATACCGCGCCTCGCAGTTCATTCATGAGATCGCCGAAAAGTACGTCGGCACAGGCTCGGACCTGCCGCAATTCCTGTTCATTCATCTGCCCAACGACCACATGGCCGATGCGCGTCCCGAGGACGGTTATCCCTACCGGGAATCCTTCGTTGTGGACAACGATCTGGCCCTGGGCCGCATTCTGGAATACCTCTCGGGCACGAAATGGTGGAAGGAGATGGCGGTGTTCGTCACCGAAGACAATGCGCAAGGCGGCGTCGATCACATCGACGCGCACCGCACGGTCCTGCTCTGCGCCGGTCCGTGGTTCAAAAAGAACTACGTCTCACACACCAACACCAGCTTCCCCGGCCTGCTCAAGACCATCTTCCGGCTGTTGCATGTGCCGCCGTTAAATCTCTTCGATCAAACCGCATCCGACCTGAGCGACTGTTTCGCTTCCCGCCCGGACCCGGCCCGCTACCAGGCTCTCCCCGAAGACAAGCGCATTTTCGACCCCGCCACCGCCCACGAATCGCGCAGCGGCGCGCCGTCTCCGCGCATGGACGACCCAGCAGAGGCACGGAAATGAAGGGGGTGGAGGGGCCATGGGCGTTAAGACAGCCCTCCCGACAAGCATTTTCGCAGGAACTCCGATCTGAGCATAATCTCTCAGATCGGGACTTGGCGCTCCCGTTGGCTCCGCTTCGACGGCCGGGCGTGTTGGGTCAAACTGACATGACGGGGGACATCGCGGGAGTGATGCGATAACGCTATCTCAGCCGCGACGATGATCGAGTCGCTCGGAACGGGGGAATGAGAAGAACCGCTCTGATAAGGTCCGCGGCGGTCGTGACGTACCACGCAACTCGAACCTCGCGGCCTCTTGCAGCAATAATGTGAACCACTGGTGAGCGCGTGGCGTGAATGCTAAAGTGGTTCGTTGACTATGGAAGTGGGAAATCTTGCCCAGTGGGCATCAGCGGCGATGAGCGCTGCCGTCGCCATACTAGCCGTCTGGGGCGATAAAGTCAGAACCTGGTTCGCAGGCCCACAGATCGAACTCTCTCTTCGCGCCGGCCGAGGCGACTTGAATTTCCGGGCCGACGGCAAGAAGGCACTTTATCATCATATCGTCGTCAGAAACCGGCGAAGCTGGAGCCCGGCCAAAGATGTTCGGTTGCAAATAGTGGGTTTGGCCAAGCGCGGGCCCGACGGTAGCTTTTTCCCGGAATCGCTCGTAGCCCCGCTGCAATTGACGTGGGCGTTCCCCTTCGCGCACGAACAATTGCCGACGGTTGCTTCTACCGACACGTGCGACTTAGCCGCCATTTCTCACAGGGGCACTGGCAAAAAGCCGCCTTTCATGGCATAACTGAGTTTCCACACAGCAGTTAACGCCAAAAAAAGACGGCCTTTGCTATGACACAGTGTAGCCAATCC
>JBEKTU010000017.1:0-73777 GCA_049515735.1 Bryobacteraceae bacterium | reverse complement strand
ACCCTCTTTCGAAGTTGGGTCACAGGGACCTCCTTGTGACCCACACCTATCTGGTTACGCGACCGGCTGCACCCGTGACGTACGCGTAGCGTCCGCCGCGCGAGCGGCTCAGTTCAAACGGCCATCTGGGAGATTACTTCCTTGACGTCCCCATCCGGGAATCAACCCTCCAATCGGAGAGCGAAATTATTGCCGCGAGGTTATTTTAATGCCCACGCGTTGCGCCCTACCCCACCTTCGTCCCTACCGCTTTCGCTTGCAGGAACAGCAGCAAATAATCGGGCCCGCCGGCCTTGGAATCCGTGCCCGACATGTTGAAGCCGCCGAAGGGGTGGGCGCCGACCATCGCCCCGGTGCACTTGCGGTTGAAATACAGGTTGCCGACGTGGAAGCGCTCTTTGGCCTCGCGGACGTGGTCGGGGTTGGTCGTGAAAACCGCGCCGGTGAGGCCGTATTGCGAGTCGTTGGCCAAGCCCAGCGCGTGCTCGAAATCGCGCGCTTTGGTGACCGCCAGCACCGGGCCGAAGATCTCTTCCTGAAAGATCCGGGCGCCAGGCTCGACATCCGCAATGATGGTGGGCGGGATGAAATAGCCTCCGCTGGGCGCTTCGCCGCCGGCCACCAGGCGGCCTTCCCGCTTGCCGATCTCGATGTATTCGAGGATCGTCTTGCGCGCGGTTTCGTTGATCACCGGGCCCATGTAGTTGCCGAAATCCTCGGAAGGGCCGACTTTGATGTTCATGGTCTTCGCAGCCAGCTTCTCGAGGAATGAATCGTAGACCTGGGCGTCCACAATGGCGCGCGAGCAGGCCGAACATTTCTGGCCCTGGTAACCGAAGGCCGAAACCAGCACGCCGGTAACGGCTTGGTCGAGGTCGGCTTCGGCGTCCACAATGATGGGGTCCTTGCCGCCCATCTCGGCCACCACCCGTTTGATCCAGATCTGGCCGGGGCGATGGCGCGCGGCCAGCTCGTTGATGCGCAGGCCCACGTCGCGCGAGCCGGTGAAGGAGATGAAGCGCGTCTTGGGGTGCTCCACCAGCACGTCGCCCACCGCCGATCCGCTGCCCGTCAGCAGCGTGAAGCAACCCTCCGGGAAGCCGGCTTCCAGCAGGACCTCGGCGAATTTGGCGGCAATAGTGGGCGTGTCGCTCGACGGCTTGATGATGGCCGTGTTGCCCGCCACCAGCGAGGCCACGGCCATACCGATCAGGATGGCGGCCGGGAAGTTCCATGGCGGGATCACCACGCCCACGCCCAGCGGGATGTACATCATCTCGTCGTGCTCGCCGGGGAGCTGATGGACCCGCTGCGGGCCGGCCATGCGCAGCATCTCGCGAGCGTAGTACTCGCAGAAGTCGATGCCTTCGCAAACGTCGGCTTCGGCTTCGGGCCAGGTCTTCCCGGCCTCCGTCACCAGCCACGCGTCGAACTCCATCTTGCGGGCGCGCAGGATGCGGGCGGCCTCCAGCAGCATTTCGACGCGCTCGGCGGCGGGGGTGCGGCTCCATTGCGGGAAGTACGCGTGCGCGGCTTCCACGGCGCGGTTGGCCAGCTCGGGCGTGGCTCTGTGATGAATGCCCACGGCTTCGCGTGGATTGGAGGGGTTCACCGAAACCAGCGCGTCTCCGGTGGCGATGAATTCGCCTCCGATGCGCAGCAGGTATTCGCGGCCGAACTGGGAGCGCACATGGCGAAGCGCTTCTTCCGCAGCCTGGCGAACGGCGGGCTGCGAGAAATCGACCCAAGTCTCGTTACGGAACTCGGGGAGGGTTGCGGAGGACATAAACTCCATACTACCCCGAGCCGCCGTTACAACGGGAAATCAGCCCTTGACCAGCTTGCGGCCGCGGTCGAACAGGTCGGCGGCGTCCTCCACCAGCTTGCGTCCGCGGTCAAACATTTCCTTGCTGGCTTCCACGACGTCCTTGCCGGTTTCGGTGACGGCGTCCTTGCCTTGTTGGGTCTTTTCGGAGATGAACTGGCGGGCGCCCTTGCCGGTAGTGGGCGCGAACAGGAGGGCCACCGTAGCGCCGATGACGATGCCGGTCAAAAACCACGCCAGCCTGCTCGTGGCTTCTGTCTCATCCTGACGATTCTCAAACATTCTGCTGCCTCCGTGGGAACGGCCTACTCGCATCCTGCGATATCTTTTAATTGGCGGTCACGGCCTAATCACATTCTGCGATATCCTTGAGTCATGGCGCAAGACCCCGAACGCGAAGATGAAGAACGAGATCGGGACCAGTTCCTGACCTCCCACGCTCTGGACATGGTGGCACTGTGGGATTCATCCACCGTCGATGCGGAGATGGAAGCGGACATGATCCGCGGCGTGCTGGATTCGAACGGGATCCCTACGCTGATGGGGGGAGGAGTCTCGCAATTTCCCAACCTCGGCTACCAGGTGCTGGTGCCGCGCGGCAAGGTCATGGAGGCCCGGCGGCTGATCGAAGAGGCCAAGGCGGCGGGTCCGGAAGCGGCAGCGGCGGGGGAGTTGGCGTCGGAACAAGAGAAGTAGGAGCGCGCCGCCGGGGGCGCGGCGGGCTTATGACCATTCAGACGGGCCTGTGGCGAGTGGCATCCGGCTTGGCCTTGATCGGCGCGCTGTGCGCTTTCCAGCGGCCCTTCCGCGTCTACCCCAGCATGGAGCCTTACGACAACATTCCGCTCCCGCCGGACTGGCAGGACAAGGCCGAATGGGTGTTCGCCCGGCTCATGTATCCGCAGCACCCGGAGGCGCGATTTGGCCGCTTCGGGCGCTTTGGCCGGCGTTTCGGCGTACTCGACTGGCGCCAGGGGTTCACCAGTTGGACCCAGGATTATCCTCGTGCGGACCGCCACTTTGCGGCCGCCGTTCGGCGTTTGACGCGCGTTGACGCGCGGTCGGTGGAACAGCCCGTGGACCCGGACGACGTGGACGATTTCTACAACTGGCCGTGGATGAATGCCGGCGAGATGGGCGATTGGAAGCTGACCCCCGCCCAGGCGAAAACCCTGCGCGAGTATCTTCTGCGCGGCGGGTTCCTCATGCTGGACGATTTCTGGGGCACCGAGGAATGGGACCGGTTCTATGAGAGCATGGTGCTGGTTTTCCCCGACCGGCCTATCGTGGAAATCGAGAACCGCGATCCCATTTTTCACAACGTCTACGATCTGGACGACCGGTATCAAGTTCCCGGCGAGTGGGCTTTGGCGCGCGGCACCACTTACCGCAACGACGGCTCCGTGGCGCACTGGCGGGGCATCTACGACGACCACGGCCGGGTCATGGTGGCGATGTCTTTTAATTCGGACATCGGCGATTCCTGGGAGTGGGCGGACGATCCGCGCTACCCCGAGAAGTACTCCGCATTGGGCATTCGCATCGGCGTCAACTACGTGGTGTACGCCTTGACGCACTGAGGCGCAGCCGGACGCTACCAGCGGCGGCCCCAGCCGCGGCCCAAACCGAATCCGAACCCCAGGCCGTAATACGGACCCCAGTAGGGATAGGCATAGTAGGGATAGTAGCCCGGACCATAGTAGTAGGACCCCGGCCCGCAGCCATAGCCATACCCGCAGGCCGGCCGCGGACGTACGGCGCGCGTCTCAACGGGGCTCGCGTATTCGTTCGGATCCACGTAGCGGAAGGCCTGCGGCGCGTGCGTGGTGTTGATGGTCACCGGCGTCTCGATGCGAAACGTCAGCGCGGTTTCCGGATAGACCACGGTGGGGTGGTTGTGCGTCACCATGACGCCGATGATTCCAGCGGCTGCGCCCGCTCCCGCGCCAATGGCGGCTCCCGTGCCCCAGGCGGCGGCAGCCCCGACGCCAGCGCCCACGGCCGTTGTGGCGGCCACCGTGCCCACTTCCCGGCCGGCCGGCGTGGTGGGTCCCTGCCGCGCCACCAACTGTGAATGCACCGTCGCCTGCGTGCCATCCGCCAGAGTCAGGCCGGTCAGCTCAAGCCCCAGCCGCGAATCGTGGCCGGATTTGGGTTTCTGCGCCTCGGCCACGCGGCCCATAACCGTCTGCCCGCGTTGCGCCACCACCACGCCATCCACCACCATAGGCTGCATCAGCGTGGCTGAGAAGACATCGCCTGCCTGGTTCTTGTTGGACGACAGCATCTGGTTGACCCGCACCGTCACGAATGTGCCGGGCTTGATGGTCAGTTGCGGAGGCAGCCCGTAAGGCGGCGGATCGTTGGGCGAATTCGGAGCGAACCTCTGGGCCTGCGGATTGGGGCTGTCCACGGGTTGCGTGGGATCTTGCGATTCCACGGCCGGGGCGGGCTGGGTGGCCGGGGCGGGCTGGGTGGCCGCAGCGGGCTGGGTGGCCGCAGCGGGCGGCGCGTCACCGAAGCGGTGCCATCCACTCTGCGCGAATACCATGCCAGCGGTGGCCAAAAGGGCCAAAGTCAATGAGCCGATTCGTGTCATATTGGTGCCTCTAACAGTTTCCGACTTCTGTACATGCACCTGGTTCGCCAAACCAAGACAGCGCGTAAGTAACTGAAAAATAGGGGTGAGTGCAGTGCCGCAGATGGCCGGATTCCACCGTGGATGGTGCATTTCGGCCAGTTGCGCCGGTCCCATCCCGGCCGTTTTCGTGTCACAATGGAAGATCGGGACCCGCACTGGCGTTGGGGTCGCGCGTGCGCCACTAAGTTTCACTTGCGGAAACTCCGCAAGCTCGCTAAAATCAACGCGTTCGCACATATTCCTGGAGGAAGCATGGCAGTTGAGCAGAAGGTGAAGCAGATTATTGTCGAGCAACTGGGCGTGGATGAGAGCCAGGTGGATAACAACGCGTCGTTCGTTGATGACCTGGGCGCCGATTCGCTGGACATCGTGGAGCTGGTCATGGCTTTCGAAGAGGCCTTCGAATTGGAGATCCCCGACGAGGACGCCGAAAAGATTACCACTGTCAAGGACGCCATCGAGTACATCGAGAACAAGACTGCCAAGAAGTAGCTTCTTTTCTCACCAGGGAGACTCGTTTTGTCGCGAAGAGTGGTAGTGACCGGCGTTGGACTGCTGACGCCGCTGGGCTTGGGGACGGAAGCAACCTGGGAGGCGGCCCGCGCCGGGAAATCCGGAATCGGGCGCATCACCCAGTTCGACGCGTCGGCTTTCTCCTGCCGGATTGCCGGAGAAGTGAAGGGCTTCGACCCCGCCGCCTACATCGAAAAAAAAGAAATCAAGAAGATGGGGCGCTTCATTCAGTTCGCCATTGCGGCGGCGGAGTGGGCGCTCGCAGATTCCCAGTTGCGGATCACGCCGGAGAACGCCGAACGCGTGGGCGTCTACATCGGCAGCGGGATCGGCGGGTTCGAAGTCATCGAGCGCGAGCACCGGACGCTGCTTGAGCAGGGGCCGCGGCGCATCTCCCCGTTTTTCATTCCGGCCACCATCGTCAACCTGGCTTCGGGCCAGGTTTCCATGCGCAGCGGCGCTCAGGGGCCGAATTCGGCTACCGCCACGGCCTGCACCACCAGCGCGCATTCCATCGGCGATTCCTTCCGAATCATCGCCCGCGGCGACGCCGATGCCATGATCTGCGGCGGGACGGAAGCCTGCATCACGCCCCTGGGGATCGGGGGATTCGCGGCCATGCGCGCGCTTTCCACCAGGAACCACGAGCCGGAGCGCGCCTCGCGCCCCTGGGACCGCGATCGCGACGGATTCGTGGTGGGAGAAGGCGCCGGAATCCTGTTGCTCGAGGAACTCGAGGCGGCCCGCCAGCGCGGCGCGCACATCCTCGCCGAGATCGTGGGCTACGGCATGAGCAGCGATGCTTACCACGTCACGGCGCCGCCGGATGACGGCGGGGGGGCCTTCCGCGTGATGCGGAACTCGCTGCGCGACGCCGGAATCGAGCCGAACCAGGTGGATTACATCAACGCGCACGGCACGTCCACGGAAGTGGGCGACCGCGCCGAGACGGTGGCCATCAAGCGCGCCTTCGGCGAGCACGCCTACAAGTTGGCGGTGAGCTCCACCAAGTCCATGACCGGGCACCTGCTGGGCGGCGCCGGGGGCATCGAAGCCGGCATCACCGTGCTGGCCATCCGCGACCAGGTGGCGCCGCCCACCATCAACTACGAGAACCCGGATCCGCTGTGCGATCTGGACTACGTGCCGAACCAGGCGCGGCCCATGAAGATCGAGTACGCCCTTTCCAACAGCTTCGGGTTCGGAGGCACCAACGGGTGCCTGATTTTCAAGAGATATCTGCCGCCCACTGAGCCGCAGCCGTAAGCATGAAGATCGTCGTTGCCATCAAGCAGGTTCCGGCGCGCGATTCGCAGTTGTCGATCGCCTCTTCCGGGAAGTGGATCGAAGAAGCGGACCTCTCCTACGAGATCAATGAGCCGGATGCCTACGCTCTCGAAGCCGGCCTCGAACTCAAGGAGGCGCACGGCGGGGAGGTGGTGGCGCTGAGCGCGGGTCCGGCGCGCGTGGCGCAGACCATCCGCGAGGCGCTGGCCAAGGGCGCGGACCGCGCCATCCATATCGAGGACGAAAACCACGCGGCGCTCGATCCGCTGGCTACCGCGCGGCTCCTGGCGGCGGCGCTCCGGAGCGAGGCGCCCGACCTGGTCCTTACGGGCCTGCAATCCGACGATCTGGGGTACGGCCAGACCGGCGCGATCCTGGCGGAACTGCTTGGCCTGCCGCACGCCACCATCGTCATGCACGTGGAGAAGCTGGACCGCGGTATCCGCGTGAAGCGTGAGCTCGAGGAAGGCTGGTTTCAGCACGTCGAGATGCCATTGCCCGCCCTGCTTACCATTCAAACCGGTATCGGCAAGCTGCGCTACGCCACGCTGATGGGGATCAAGAAGGCCAGGACCAAGGAGGTCCGCCGCGTCACCGCGGCCGATCTCGGGGTTGCGGGCCCAGAGGGCGCCCCGGCGGCCAGCGTGACCATTGAACGGCTCTACCTTCCCCAGCGCACGAAGCGCACGCAACTATTCGAAGGCAGTCCCCAAGAGGCGGCCGCCCAACTGGTGCAAAAGCTGAGATTCGAGGCGCGCGTCATATGAGCATCCTGGCGGTGATGGAGCAGCGGGCGGGCGTCTGGAACCGCACGTCCTTCGAGACCCTGGCCGCGGCCCGCCGGTTCGCCGGGGAACTGGACACTACCGCCGGCGCCGCGGTGTTGGGGCAGTCCATCGGCCATCTCGCCGCGGAGTTGGCGTCCCAGCATCTCGAGAAAGTCTACGCCGTGGAGCACGCGCTGCTCCAGGACTACACCCCGGATGCTTACACCATCGCGCTGCGGCAACTCGTGGAGCTGGCGAAGCCGTCGATCGTGCTTTTCCCGCACACCTACCAGGTTTCCGATTTCCTGCCCAAGCTGGCTGCTTCGCTGGGCAAGGTCGCGGTGAGCGACGCCATCTCGCACCGCGTCGACCACGGGAAGCTGGTTCTGGCGCGGCAGCTTTTTCAGGGCAAAGTCGTCGTGGACGCGCGCTTCGCCGGCGACGCGCCCCACTTCGCGTCTTTGCAGGCCGGCGCGTACCCCCCGGACAAGCTGGGCCCAGAGGGCCCCCCGCACCACGCCGCACCGGTCGAGAAGCTCGCGCCCCGCATTTCCCCCGGCGACGTCCGCACCAGGCCGCTCGACCTTTTCCGCGAATCGCAGCAGTCGGTGGACCTGGGCGCGGCGGAGATTATCGTGTCGGTGGGTCGCGGCATCCAGGAAGCCGGCAACATGCCGCTGATTGAGAAACTGGCGCAGGTGCTCGGCGCCGAACTGGGGGCCTCGCGCCCCGTCTGCGACGCTGGCTGGCTCCCCAAGGACCGGCAGGTGGGCGGCTCCGGCCAGACCGTCGCTCCCAAAATGTACATGGCCATTGGGATTTCCGGCGCCATCCAGCATCTGGTGGGCATGAAGGCATCGCGGACCGTAGTGGCCATCAATAAGGACCCCAACGCCCCTATCTTCGAGGTCGCGGATTACGGCATTGTGGGCAATCTTTTAGAGGTGGTGCCTGCGCTAATCGAGGCTCTTCAACAGTCCAAATAGTACCCCCGCGTTTGACTTTTCCACGCTGCGCCAGCTATACTTTACCATTCCGCGCCGCAGCGATCCCCTGAGAGCCTGAAACTTTTGGTGTCGAACGTGCGTCTTATGCATCTGGTCGGCTGCGATCGGAATTTGTAAAGAACATGAAAATCGTTAACAAAAACGGACAGAAGCTCAATCTTGCCAGGTATCGCCAGGTGCTGGAGGAGAAAGCCGAGGAAGTCCGTCGCAGTATGTCCGCCCAGAAAGCGGCCCAGGTGGTGGCCCGCCTGGATGTTCCCTCCGATGAAGGCGACCTCAGCCAGCAGCATCACGAGGAATGGATCTTCCTGAACCGCAATACCATCGATATGAAGCTGTTGCGCGAGGTTTCCGACGCACTGCACCGCATCGATCACGACCACTACGGAATCTGCCTCGAGTGTGACGAGCCGATTTCGTTCAAGCGGTTGGAGGCGGTGCCGTGGGCCCGCTACTGCGTGACTTGCCAGGAGCGCATCGCCGCCCGCATCGCCGACGGCGAGGTGATCGACGAGTACCAGCAAGCCGATCGCTGAAGCTTGACGGCCTGCGGCAGAGCTTTCAGCAGCCAGCTTTCAGTCACACCGGTGGCCAGGCCTTCCCCGGTAGTGCCTGAAAAGTGCGTTGAACGAAAACAGCGAACGCTTGCTTTCGGCGCGGATTGGCCGCAACATGGAAGTATGCCAACCGATAAGAGTTCGCTCCGTGCCCTCAAGAATCTGATCTCCGAAGTAGACCTGATCCTCGAAACCACCCCAGATCTCCCCCAGAACCGCACGGGCCGATCACGCGAATTGCTACGCGCGGCCATGGCCCTCACGAACGATCTCATCAGCCAGGCCAAGATGCCAGCAGCTAAGGCCATGGGGCACATCGGTGGCGCTACAACAGCCCGGAAGTACGGCAGCGAGCACTTCCGGGAACTCGCTGGCAAGCGCAAAACCCACGGCGGCGGAAGGCCCCGCAAGCAAGCCGAGTAATCCCCCACGATCACAAATCGGTAGAATGGGTGTTCTGAAACGAAAAGCCCGGCGCGATGGCCGGGGCTTCTCGGTGCGGACTTTCGACACTATCAATCCGGATTTTTACCCCAAACCGGTAATAGAAGAGAAGACAGCCCAGCCCAGGGTCAAACCCAACTTGCGGCCTCGTGACCCAGACTATCTCACGGAAGATGAACTGGTCCAAGCGCACGGAAGGTGCGGCTCGCTTATGCACGCTGCAAATCCGTACGGCCCGGGGATTGACTACGGATTCTTTGACCAGCGCTTCCCAGAGTGGAGGGCTAAAGTTATCAATTTACTTAACTGCCATCTGCTCCGCGTTCCAGGGGACACTGGTCTTTACCTCGTCCACATGCAGGAAGAGGGAAAGGAGGGAGTTACCTGTTACAAATTCGGGCGCATGGGCTGAGTCGGAATGGACTCCAGCGTGATTCTCTCCATCGATCCCTCTTCCCCATTATAGTGCTGGGGACTTTACGGCATCCCCCTCACCGTAATCCCCACCAACGCCAGCGTCAGCCCGATCATCACCACCACGGAGACCCAGGAAACCTGGTTGAACCAGCGGGGGTTGACCCACTCGCCCATGAGGTCCGGCCGGTTGATGAGGCGGATCATGAAGATCAGGACGAAAGGCAGGAGCACGCCGTTCAAAACCTGGGAGAGCAGAATCATGCGCACCAGCGGGAAGCCCGGAATCAGCACTACGCCGGCGCCCACCACGATCAGCAGCGTGTAGAGGAAATAGAAAACCGGGGCTTCGCGCATCCGCTTGTTTACCCCCGCCTCAAAACCCAGTCCTTCGCACACCGAGTAGGCCGTGGAAAGGGGCAGAATACAGGCCGCGAAAACCGACGCATTCAGCAGGCCCGCGCTGAACAGCAGGAAGGCGTATTGGCCGAAGGGCTTCAGCCCCAGCGCCGCCTCCGAAGCATCCTGGATGTCGCGCGGCCGCACGCTCCAGATAGCGCTGGTGGGTGTCTTCCTCGGAGGGTTGATGGTCGGTCGCACTCCGGAATACCTCGGCAAGAAGATCGGCGGCGGGGAAACACGGTGGACAGTCCTGTATGCTCTGTTGACGCCCCTGGTGGTGCTGGCGTTGACAGGAATTGCGGTCGTCACCAACGCCGGCCTGGCCGGCCTGGGAACCAACTCGGGACCGCGAGGCTTCACCGAAATCCTATTCGCTTACGCTTCCTGCATGGCCAATAACGGACAGACGATGGCGGGGCTGAACGCCAATACCGTTTTCTATAACGTCACCACCACGATTGCCATGCTCGCCGGGCGGTACGGGTTGGCGGCGCTGGCCCTGGCCTTGGCCGGACGGTTCGCAGCCCAGCGCCGCGTACCGACCGATCCTAGTCGCGACCGTGGTCGTTGTGATCGCATCCAGGCACGCGGCCGGAGACGACGCCGCGGCCGCTCCGATCGCTACCGATCGGCCGGCGGTGACCGATTCAAGCGTCGTTGTCCCGCCCGGGAGTCTCCAAGCCGAGAACGGATTCGCGGAAACCGTGAGCCGGGGGCAACGCAATTTCGACAGTCCGGAGACGTTGCTGCGCTTCGGGGTGGCATCGGAAACCGAGCTGCGTCTGACTGCTCCGGACTACTTTGGCCAAGTGGGAAGGAGCTTCGGGTTTGGCGATCTTGCGGTCGGGGCACCGCTTACCCGTGCAGTGCGGTTGACGGTCCTTTTGGCAGGGTGTTAACCTGTTCTGCTATAAGATTGTCCGTTTCTCCTTACAAATCATGGACGCCACGTTGCACGCCCTGGGCGGAATACTGCTGAAGGCGGTGCCCACATTTCTGCTCGTAGTCCTGCTCCACTTCTATCTGAAGGGCGTCTTTTTCAAGCCGTTGCAAAAGGTGCTGCGCCGGCGGTATGAGGCCACGGAAGGGGCCCGCAAGTTGGCCGGCGATCTCCTCGAACACGCCGCCGCCAGGACCGCCGAGTACCAAGCCGCCATGCGCGCCGCGCGCGCGGAAATCTATCAGGCGCAGGAGCAGTCGCACAAGCGGCTGCGCGAATGCGAGTTGGTGGAACTGGCGGCGGCCCGGCGGCGCGCCGAAGCGGCCGTCGAGGAGGCCAAAGCTCAGCTCTCGGGTGACGTGGAATCGGCCAAGGCCGGACTGGCGCGCGATAGCGAGCTGCTGGCAAACCAGATCGTGGAATCCATCCTCCGGCGGAACGCCGCATGAAGCGCTTCGCCACTTTCGCATTGGTGGTTTGTTTCACCGCGGCCCCGAGCTTCGCCGAGGCCAAGGAAGGTGGCGAGGGCGCGGGCGGCAGCCTGCAAATCTGGAAGTGGGCCAATTTCCTGGTGCTGGCGGGCGGCCTGGGCTACTTGATCGGCAAGAAGGGCGGGCCGTTCTTCGCCGCGCGGTCCACGAAGATCCGCCAGGACATAATCGACGCCGGCGAGGCGCGCAAGCAAGCTGAAGCGCGGGCGGCCGAAGTCGACCGGCGGCTGGCCAGCCTGGAGGCCGAGATCGCCGCGCTGCGCGCCGAGTCGGGGAAGGAAGAAGAGTCGGAGACCGGGCGCTTCGGGCAGCACACGGCGGCGGAAATCGCCAAGACCCAGGCGCATGCCGAAGAGGAAATCGCGGCCGCCGGCAAGGCCGCCCGCCTGGAATTGAAGCGCTACTGCGCGGAGCTGGCAGTGGGGCTGGCGGAGCAAAAAATCCGCGCCCGCATGACGCCGGACACGCAAGATGCACTGGTGCGCGGTTTTGTGCGGGATCTGAAATGACGCTCTCTGCCGTAGCCACGCGATACGCCAATGCGCTTGCCGACGTGGTCACCGCCGGCGGGTCTCCCATTCGTCCGCAGGATGCCCTCTCCGAGTTGCGCGCTTTCGAGTCGGCGCTCGATGCCTCCGCCGAATTGCAGAACGCGCTCGCGACCCCGGCCGTGCCGGCCGGCCGGAAAAGGGCGGTGGTGGGACGCATCGCGGAGATTCTGAAGCTGTCGCGCATCTCGCGGAATTTTCTGTACGTTCTGATCGATCATCGCCGCATTGCCGCGCTTTCCGGCATTATTCACAGCTTCGAGCTGATGGTGGACGAGCGCCTGGGCTTCGCCCGCGCGGAAGTGTCCGCGGCGCGTGAAATGGCCGAGCCGCAACGAGCCGTGCTGAACGCGGGGCTGGAGCGGCTGACGGGCAAGCGTATCCGCATGCGGTTTGCGGTGGACGAGGGGCTGATCGGCGGGGTGGTGGCGCGGATCGGCTCGACGGTTTACGACGGTTCGGTGCGCGGGCAACTGGCGTCGCTGGGACGCCGCCTGAGCGCTGAAAGCTAATCGAAAGGGATTATGGCTCAAATTGGAGCGGACGAAATCACCAGTATTCTCCGCCAGGAGATTGAAAACTACGAAGGGGTGATCGATGTATCGGAGATCGGCTCGGTGATCTCCGTGGGCGACGGCATCGCCAGAATCCATGGTCTCGAAAAGGTCATGGCGGGCGAGCTGATCGAATTCCCGCACGACGTGGCCGGAATCGCCATGAACCTGGAGGAAGACCAGGTAGGCTCGGTGCTGCTGGGCGACTATACGGAAATCAAGGAAGGCGACGAAGTGCGGCGCACAGGCCGGATCATGTCGGTCCCGGTGGGGGAAGCGCTGATCGGCCGTGTGGTGGACGCGCTGGGCCAGCCCATCGACGGCAAGGGTCCCATCCACACCACCGAGTTCAACACCATCGAGCGCCTGGCGCCGGGGGTGGTGGCGCGGCGGCCGGTGAAAGAGCCCATGCAGACGGGCATCAAGGCCATCGATGCCATGATTCCCATCGGGCGCGGCCAGCGTGAGCTGATCATCGGCGACCGGCAGACCGGCAAGACCGCCATCGCCCTCGACACCATCATCAACCAGAAGGGCGGCGACGTAATCTGCATCTACGTGGCCATCGGGCAGAAGCGCTCGACCGTGGCCCAGGTGGTGAAGACGCTGGAAGATTCCGGCGCCATGGAATACAGCATCGTGGTTTGCGCGTCGGCTTCCGACCCGGCCCCCATGCAGTACATCGCGCCCTTCGCGGGCTGCGCCATGGGCGAATACTTCCGCGACCGCAAGCGGCACGCGCTGTGCATCTACGACGACCTTTCCAAGCACGCCGCTTCCTATCGCGAAATCTCGCTGCTGCTGCGGCGCCCGCCGGGGCGCGAGGCGTACCCGGGAGACGTCTTCTACCTGCACAGCCGGCTGCTGGAGCGCGCCGCCAAGCTGAACGACGAAAACGGCGGCGGATCGCTGACCGCGCTGCCGTTCATCGAAACCCAGGCCGGCGACGTCTCCGCGTACATCCCCACCAACGTCATTTCCATCACCGACGGGCAGATTTATCTGGAAGCCGATTTGTTCAACTCCAATGTGCGGCCGGCCATCAACGTGGGCATCTCGGTGAGCCGCGTGGGTGGCAACGCCCAGATCAAGGCCATGAAACAGATTGCCGGCCGCCTGCGCCTGGACCTGGCGCAATACCGCGAGCTGGCGGCCTTCGCGCAGTTCGGCTCGGATCTGGACAAGGCCTCGCTGGCGCAGCTCAACCGCGGCCGGCACATGGTGGAGATTCTGAAGCAGGACCAATACCAGCCGTTGCCGGTGGAAAAGCAGATCGTCATCATCTTTGCCGGAACCAACGGTTTTCTGGACGATCTGCCGCTGGAGCATTGCCGGAAGTTCGAAGCGGAGCTATACCGGTACGTGGACAACACGCAGCGCGGGCTGTGGGAGGAAATCCGGACCAAGAAGGTTCTGAGCGACGAGCTGCGCGCCAAGGTGGCGGCCGTCATCGATGAGTTCAAGGAACGCTTTGTGGCGGACCTGGAGGGCACCAAACCCGCGGCAGCCCCCCCTGCGGAACCGGCACATGCCTAGCCTCATTGACATCCGGCGGCGCATCCGCTCGGTCAAGAACACGCAGCAGATCACCAAGGCCATGAAAATGGTCTCGGCGGCCAAGCTGCGGCGCGCGCAGGACCGGGTGATTGCGGCGCGTCCTTACGCCGCCCTGCTGCGCAAGGTGCTGACCGACGTAGCCGCGGCCGCGGCCGCCGAGGAGGCGGACGAGCAGGCGGGCGAGAACCCGCTGCTGGCGCAGCGCGCGGAAAAGCGCATCCTGCTGGTTCTGGTTACCGGCGACAAAGGGCTCGCCGGCGCGTTCAACACCAACCTCATCAAGGGGGCGCTGGGATTCCCGGCGGAGCACGGCGGGGCTGCGGTGACGCTGGAGCTGATCGGCCGCAAGGGGCGCGATTTTTTCCGCAAACGCGACGCCGCCATAGCGGGCGAGCACATCGGCCTGGCGGCCAAGGTGGTGTACAGCGAGACGGCGGCCATCGCGCGCAAAGCCATCGAGATGTTCCGCAACGGCGAGACGGATGCGGTCTACCTGCTGTACAACGAATTCAAGAGCATGATGTCGCAGAAGCTCACGCTGGCGCGCGTGCTGCCGCTGGAGATGCCGGAGCAATCGGCTCCCGTGGATTATATTCTCGAGCAGCCGGCGGCCGAGATTCTGAACGAACTGCTGCCCAAGTGCGTGGAAATGGAGTTCTACCGCGCGCTGCTGGAATCGGCCGCCGCCGAACATGCCGCGCGTATGACCGCCATGGATGCGGCCACCTCGAACGCCGCCGACATGATCGATAGGCTGACATTGTATATGAACCGCGTGCGCCAGGCCAGCATCACCAAGGAGATCATCGAGGTGGTGAGCGGCGCGGCGGCCGCGGAATAAGGATATTATGGCAACGACTGACGCGACTCTCATCGGCAAAGTAGTCCAGGTGGCTGGACCGGCCGTGGACTGCGAGTTCCCCGAGGGCCACATCCCCCTGGTGTACACGGCCATCCGGATCACCAGCGAGGGATTCGAGGGGCCCAGCCCGATCGATATCATTTGCGAGGTGGAGCAGCACATCGGCGAAGGGCGGGTGCGCACCATCGCGCTGCAGCCCACCGAGGGCCTGGTGCGCGGCATGAGAGCGGAGAGCCTGGGGCGCCCGGTGGAAGTGCCCGTCGGCAAGGAGACGCTGGGCCGTGTGCTCAACGTGATCGGCGAGCCGGTGGACAACATGGGCCCCGTGAACACCAAGCTGAAATACCCCATCCACCGCCCGTCGCCCTCGTTTGAAGACCAGTCGACGCGCCTGGAAATGTTCGAGACGGGCGTCAAGGTAATCGACCTGCTGGAACCCTACCTGCGCGGCGGCAAGATCGGGCTGTTCGGCGGGGCGGGCGTGGGCAAGACCGTCATCATCATGGAGCTGATCAACAACATCGCCACCAAGCACGGCGGCGTTTCGGTCTTCTCCGGGGTGGGGGAGCGCACCAGGGAAGGCAACGACCTGTGGCTCGAGATGCAGGAATCGAAGGTGATCGATCCGCACGACTGGACCAAATCCAAGTGCGCCCTGATTTACGGCCAGATGACGGAGCCGCCCGGAGCGCGCCTGCGGGTGGGCCTGACGGGCCTGACCGTGGCCGAGTATTTCCGCGACGAAGAACACCAGGACGTGCTGCTTTTTATCGACAACATTTTCCGTTTCACGCAGGCCGGCTCGGAAGTATCGGCGCTGCTGGGCCGCATGCCCTCGGCGGTGGGATACCAGCCCAACCTGGCCAGCGAAATGGGCGAGTTGCAGGAGCGCATCACTTCCACCAAGAACGGCTCCATCACGTCGGTGCAGGCGATCTACGTGCCTGCGGACGACTACACGGACCCCGCGCCGGCCACCGCCTTCGCGCACCTCGACGCCACCACCAACCTCTCGCGCGCCATCTCCGAGCTGGGCATCTATCCGGCCGTGGATCCGCTGGCCTCGACTTCGCGCATTCTGGATCCGCGCGTGATCGGCCCGGACCACTACGGCACGGCGTCGGCCGTGAAAAACGTGCTCCAGCGTTACAAGGACCTGCAAGACATCATTGCCATTCTGGGCATCGACGAACTTTCCGATGAAGACAAACTGACCGTGGCGCGCGCCCGCAAGATTCAGAAGTTCCTTTCCCAGCCCTTCCACGTGGCCGAGCAGTTCACCGGGGTGCAGGGCCGCTACGTGAAGCTGGCCGACACCATCCGCGGCTTCCGCGAGATTGTGGACGGCAAGCACGACGACGTGCCCGAGCAGGCGTTCTACATGGTAGGGACCATCGAAGAAGTGCTGGAGAGCGCCGAGGCGCTGAAGAAAGCCTGACCATGCCGGACTCTCTCGAACTGGAAGTGGCCACGCCCGAGCGCCTGTTGGTGCGCGAGCAAGCGACCGAGGTGCAGGTGTCCGGCAAGAACGGCTACATGGGAATTCTGCCCGGCCACGCGGCCCTGCTGAGCCGGTTGGGAAGCGGTGTGCTGGACTATGTGGCGGGCGGCCAGCGGCGGTATTTGGCCGTGGCCGGCGGATTTCTGGAAGTGCTGCCGGGCCACGTGCGCGTGCTGGCGGATGTGGCGGAGCGCGCCGAAGAAATCGACGCGGCGCGCGCCCGGGCGGCCCTCCAGCGCGCCCAGCAGGAGGTCGGCAAGATCGGCGGCGAGGACCCGGCGGTCGCGCTGGCGGCCATGGAACGCGCGCAAGCGCGGGTGGCTGCGGCGGAACGGAAGTAATGGCATGGTTCACAGTCCGTGTACCGGCCTCGAGCGCCAATTTGGGGCCGGGGTTTGACGCTCTGGGGGTGGCCCTGGGGGTGTACCTGACGTGCCGCTTCCGGCGGAGCGGCGCTCTGGTGATCCGCGTCGAGGGGCGCGACGCCGCGGGCATTCCCGCGGGTCCGGACAACCTGATCTGGCAGACGGCGGTGACGGTGGCGCAAAAACACGGCGCCGAGATGCCGCCCATCGAGCTGCATATTCAAAATGACATCCCGCTCGGCAAAGGGATGGGATCGAGCGCCGCGGCGCTCACCACCGGGGTCATCATTGCCGACCAGTTGTTGGACCTGCGCTGGAAGCCGCTGCGCATTCTGGACGAAGCCGCGCGCCTGGAAGGCCACCCCGACAACGTGGCGTCATGCGCGCTGGGCTCGATTGTGGCCAGCGCCATCGATTCCGGCGGGGTGACGCGGGCCGTGCGGCTGGACCTGCCGCGGCGGTTCGGGCTGGCCGTGGTGGTGCCGGATTTCGACCTGCCGACGGTGAAGGCGCGGGCGGTTCTGCCCTCCAGCTACAGCCGGGAAGACGCCATCTTCAACGTGCAGCGCGCGTCGCTGCTGATTGCGGCCCTGGCGGCGGGCGCCACCAACGCCTTTCCGGCTGCGCTGGAGGACCGTTTTCACCAGCCCTACCGCGAGGCGCTGGTGCCCGGTTTGCGCGAAATCCTGAAGCTGCGCGCGCCGGGGCTCCTGGGATGCGCTCTGAGCGGCGCGGGCCCGTCGATCCTGGTATTCTTCGAGCGCGGCTACGAGAGCGTCTGCGACCTGGTGCGCCAGATCTTCCGCCTGCACGGGCACGAATCGGAGACCCTGTTCGCGGGCATCGCCGAGCACGGGTTTGAGGTGAGGGAAGAGGCGGAGTGACCCGGGGCCGCCGGATCACGCGAGCACGAGGGAAACACCGCCATGCTCCTTGCGGGTCGGCCTCACCGTGATTTCGACATCTTGCCCAAGGGCGGTCAAGAAGTCCATCAGGCGCTCGACGGAGAAGTTGCCGGATCGCCCGCGCATCAGACCGGAAACGTGCGGCTGCTTGATGCCCAGAATCGCGCCAGCCTCGGCCTGTGTGAGTCCACGGTCTTTGATAAGCCGGTAGATCTGCAGCGTGAGGCGGGCCTTGAGCTGTTCGCGCTCAGGGTTGGGAAAGCCGAGGTCGGCAAAGACGTTGCCGCTACCCTCCTCGACCCGGATTCTGTTGTTCTTCTTCATCTCAGTTCTGCCTTTCTCTGTAGTCCCGTTCTGCCCTAGCGAGCCGCTGTTTGACGAGTTCGATCTCTTTTTGAGGTGTAGCGATGCCTTTCTTCGACTTCTTCTGAAACGCGTGGAGCACATAAATTGCATCGTGGAAACGGACCGTATAGACGGCCCGGTATGCGTCGCCTTCATGGGGGGCCACGATCTCAAGCACAGCGCGCCCGCCGAAACCCTGGAGAGCTTTGACCGAGGGGTACTCCTCGCCGCACTGAGCTGCATAAAGAGCCTGTCCCACGTCGCGTTGTACCGGTCTGGGGAAGGTTTTGAGATCTTTCCTGGACGATCCAATCCAGCGAACCGGCTTCACCACGCGCTCCACTATACCAGTATACATCTTTATGTCTATCGATCGGGGTCGGGAAATCCAGTGGGGTGGCCGCCGAAGACATGCTGGACGGGCTGATACCGGTTCCGCCCAATTCGGAAGCGTGGCGAGAGAGCGTTCGGGCAAATGTCGTGTATCCGGTGGAGAAAGTGGCTCGGTCAAAATCATCCCGGACGAGAGCGCCGACAGGCAGATTGTCGGACGGCTCCGCGGTGACGAACATGCTATTCCATACGTCGCCGAACCCGACCTGGGTGTTGACGCTGGCTGGATTAAGGGAGTCCAAATATGGAATACACGCCGAAGAAGTTCTCAACTGAGGATCTCGTTGCCGCCTGGAAAGACGGCTCTCTAAAGATCAACGAAGAGTACCAGCGAGGGGCCTCATGGACGCAGGCGCAGATGCAGGGGCTTATCGACTCCATCTTCCGGCAATACCCGATCCCGCCGATTTTCTTGCACCAGATACGCGCCAAGGGGCTGGGCGGGCTCGAATCGACGAGGTACGAAATTTGTCGATGGACAGCAGCGGATTCGCTCTCTGGCGGACTTCCATTCGGGCAAGTTTCCGCTGCTGGAGGCATCGGACAGGAAGCTCCGACTTCCGAACAGCCTGCGCAAGCTGCCCGCGCCGTGGGGCAAGCGGCGTTTTTCAGAACTCGACGATTGGCTCCGAAATGAACTCCGGGCGAAAGAGATCGACGTGTTCGTCATCAGCGAGCTGGTGGATGCCGATGAGGTTCGGGATCTCTTCATCCGTCTTCAATCCGGCACCGCTCTTTCGCGCCAGCAGATTCGAGATGCGTGGCCTGGCGCCGTAGGCCCGTTTATTGAACGACTCGCGGGCAAACTGAATCGCGCCCCGTCCGTGACGCTCTTCAAGCAAATTGACCGTCGCGGCACGCGCAACGAAGAGGAAAGCGACCCCTACGATTCCGACCGGCAGTTCTGCGCGCAATTGCTGTGCCTGTTTCTGGCCCGCGAGCGCGACCCCCTTTCGCAGCAAAGCATCGGCGCGAACGAGCTGGACAAGGTCTATCACGAAAACACGACTTTCGATACCGAAGGAGAGGCGGCGAAGCGATTCCAAGACGCCCTGAAGATCGCGAGTGAAGTGTTTTTCGTGGCCTTCACAAAGACGGGCGCCGGCGGCAAGAAGAGAATTAAGATGAAGTTCAGGAAACTCGATGTGATCGCGGCTTTCCTGCTCATCCAGGATCTGCTGCGCAACAGCCTGTTCAAATTCGACAAATCGTTCACACAGAAGCTTGCCTCCCACATTCTGGTGGAGGCGACAGCCGAGGCTGAAGGTGCCCGTGACCGCGTTGCCAGCGTTGACCCGGCCACGGTCGAAGCGAGCGCAATAAAGAACATCATCGCTGACGCCAAGCGGCGCGGAAAGACTATCACTGAGGATCAAGCCAGAAAGATCCTCGCCAAGCAGCTTGAGTTTGAGGCTGAGTTCCTCGCTTAGTTTGAGGCAGTCTTTTTGCGAGGCGCTGGTGCCCGGTTTGCGCGAAATCCTGAAGCTGCGCGCGCCCGGCCTCCTGGGCTGCGCTCTGAGCGGCGCGGGCCCTTCGATCCTGGTATTCTTCGAGCGCGGCTACGAGAGCGTTTGCGACCTGGTGCGCCAGATCTTCCGCCTGCACGGGCACGAATCGGAGACCCTGTTCGCGGGCATCGCCGAGCACGGGTTTGAGGTGAGGGAAGAGGCGGAGTGAGGCAGCGCGGGGCGCATCGGGGCGTTGCCGAGTGTCCTTTCGGTGAGCGTGCGTAGAGCGGACAGCCCATCCGAGGCCCAGCGGTGGTTCTGGCAGGTGGGGGCTGCCGTGGCGCAGAACAAACCAATCTTCTCGCATCCATTGGTGCGTGGGCTGCGCCAACGTGGTCCGGGCGATTCGGCGTATACTCTTAGAGGCGGCAGCGGCGTTTTGAATCTCGACTGGTAGCGCAGGTAAAGGACTTCAGAATGGAACTCAAGAACAATGCGGACGACGGGTTTGCTGAATTCCTAAGAAACGAGATTGGTGTTCCCGTTACTGGCCCCGCCGGAACCGGAACGCCCAGATACGACCAGAACCAGGTACGCGAATTCTGGCGCTTGCAGGCGGTGGAACACGGACAATCTTCAGCGGCCTCCTGGTCCGACACGCCAGTGATCGACCTGGAGATTCGGAATATATCCAACTATCTGAGCGATGGTGATGAGGTTCTGGATGTGGGCTGCGCAAATGGTTATTCAACGATGCACTATGCCAACGCCCGGGGAATTCGCGTGTTAGGACTCGATTACATTCCCGAAATGATTGAGCAAGCGGGGCGGCGCCTGACGAGTGGCCCCAAGCTCAAGGGAACTCCTTCATTTCGGGTAGGTAATATCACGGCACTCGATCTCGATGACGGGGTTTTTGACAAGGTCATCGTGACTAGGGTGATCATTAATCTTGGCGAATGGACTAATCAACTACGCGGCATTATGGAATGCGTGCGCGTGCTGAAGCCAGGAGGCCTGCTATTGATGTCCGAGGCGACGCTCCAGGGTTGGCGTCGGATGAATTCATTTCGGAGGGAATGGAATCTCCCCGACATCCAGATGCCTCCGTTCAACAACTACCTGAACGAGGAACGCTTGCTCGCGGAAACGGCGGGTGTGTTGGACGCGGTTGATGTAGTTAATTTCGCAAGCACCTACTTCGTGGGTACGCGCGTTCTGAAACCGCTGTTGATCCGTGCATTGAACATCGACGTGGACGTCGCCGACCCTAACCTGAACTGGAACCATTGGTTCTCGCAATTACCGGCTGCGGGAGATTATGGCACCCAAAAACTCTTCGTATTAAGAAAGCGGTGAACGTGGCCCTGGTGGTTTCCGACGAACAGCGCGCGCCTCGGCCGCGTCGTCGTAGGCCCTTGGGACCACCGCGAGGTGGTCCGGTTCCTGGAGCGTGGCGGGCACGGCGTATTTCCGAAGGGTTCGGATCTGCAACCGTATGGTCTATTGATCGTTGGTAGAAACGCGGGCGTGAGGCCGGCGCGGAACATTTTCACCGGTCTCCGCGGCCCCGCGCCACCGCCCGTTCCAGGCGTCGGCAACCTGTTGTTGCAGGCGTTGGCCGAGTTTCAGGGCGAGCCGGGAGCTATACTGTCGTGAGCCAATGAAACTAAGAACCCTTGTTGCTACGGCAATCCTGATATCGCTTTCGTCCACGGCAGCCTTCTCGCAGGCGAAGCCGTCCACCAACATCCCGCACCTCCAAAAGCAGGGAACTGCCACGCAATTGATCGTGGACGGCAAACCGTACCTGGTCCTGGGCGCGGAATTGAACAACTCCAGCGCCTCCAGCATGGAGTACGTGCGGCCGCTCTGGCCCAAAATCGCGGCCACCAACCTCAACACCGTGCTGGCAACGGTGTCCTGGGAGTTGCTGGAGCCCGAGGAAGGCCGCTTCGACTTCAGTCTGGTGGACGGGCTGATTCAAGATGCCCGGCGGTACAACCTGCGCCTGATCGTGATCTGGTTCGGAAGCTGGAAAAACGGCAAGTCCACCTACCAGCCGGTGTGGGTCAAGACCAACCAGCAGCGGTTTCCAATCATCCAGGACGAGAAGGGCAAGGGCCTGCCGGCCTTGACCACGCTGAGCGACGCCAACCGCGACGCCGATGCGCGCGCGTTTGCCGCGTTGATGAGGCACATCCGCGAGGTGGACGGAGACGCCCACACGGTCCTCATGATTCAGGTCGAGAACGAAGTCGGAGTGGTCGGCCTGTCGCGCGACCACTCGCCCGTAGCCAACCAGGCGTTCGCCGGGCCGGTGCCGAAGGAGTTCATGGACTACCTCCAGCAGCACAAAGACACTCTGATTCCCGAGTTGCGCAAGCGTTGGGAAGCCGCCGGCTTCAAGACGTCCGGAAGCTGGGAAGGGGTCTTCGGCGCCGGTGTCGGGACCGACGAATTGTTCATGGCGTGGAACTACGGCCGTTACATCGGCCACGTGGCCGCGGCCGGCAAAGCCGAATATCCGTTGCCGATGTTTGTGAATACCTGGCTGCGCCAGAACGACAAGGAGAAGCCCGGCAGCTATCCGAGCGGCGGTCCGCTGCCCTGGGTGATGGACGCTTGGCGGGCCGGAGGGCCGGCCATCGACATACTCTCGCCGGACGTCCACGTCCCGAATTTCGACGATTGGTGCACCTGGTACACGCAATCCGGCAACCCGCTGTTCATCCCCGAGTCCCGGGGAGACGCGCGGGGCGTCGCGCAGGCGATGTCGGCCGCCGCCAGGTATGACGCCATCGGCTACTCGCCCTTCGGTATCGACCGGCTGGTGTCCCCGGACGGCGAGCTCGGCAAAGGCTACCAGGTTCTGTCGCAGGTAGCTCCACTGATCCTGGAAAGGCAGGGCCTTGGAAAGGTGACGGCGGTGCTGGTGGATAAGGATGCCCCTAGCTCCAAAGTGCGGTTGGGCGACTACACGATTGAGGCCCGCTACGCGTTGCGCAGTCAAGACCCCAATGCGCCCGTCGCTCCCCCGGTGGATCGCGTGGCCGGCGTGTTCATTCAGCTAGGCCCCGATGACTTCGCGATTGTGGGCAGAAGCATCAGTGTCTATTTCGAATCGGCCGCGGACCCAACCCAAAGCGTGGGACTGGCCACAGTCGAAGAAGGCCAATACGTCGACGGCCGCTGGGTCCCTGGACGCCGGCTGAACGGCGACGAAACTCCGGATTGGAGGGGCCTCTGGTTCCAGGGCGACCGTTACACGATCCAGAAGATCAAGCTGTACCGCTATCGCTGAAGACCGGCACTCGCCCGCTGCCTCTACAGCGAATTCAGATACGCGATCAAATCCGACATCTGCTGCGCCGTGAACCGCGGCCAGACGAGCTTCTTTTCGTTCATCAGGTCCAACATGCGGGGGCCGTGCTCCCAAAGAACGGACACCAGGGTGATGTCGGAATACGCGTTCTTGCCCTGGGCCAGCTTGGGGGCGCCGCTCGATGGGTCGTTGTGGCACGTCGCGCAGTTCTTCTCCGCAAAGACCTTGTGGCCGCGCTCCGCGTTGCCGTTGCCGCGGAAGTACTGGCGCGCCCAGATGTAGCTGATGATCTGCCGCATCTCTTCCTGCGAGAGCGAGGGAGGCGGCTGCTTCATGCTGGGCTGGTGGTTCCACATGTCCGCCGCAATATTGGTCAGGGTCTGGTTGCGCAAAAGCCCTTCCAACGCCAGTTTGCCGGTATGGCAGCCGGAGCAGCCCTTGGACTGGAAGAGCGCCTCGCCGGAATCCGACGGCGGAAACGCGAAGTTGGTCGCCAGGTGGCGCGTCTCAGGCAGGTTCTGCAGGTACACCAGCATATCGGTGAGCTCCTGCGCGGTGATTTGCGGCCTGGCCAGCTTTCGGGCGGCGAACGCCTCGCGCATCCGGGCGCCGTGGTTCCACATCTGCTGCGCCAGCACCACCGGGTCGGCCAGAGACTCCCACTTATCCACGGGAGGCGCGCCCGAAGAGTTGGACGTGGCAATGTCATGGCACGCGGCGCAATGCTTGGCGATGAACGCCTGCTTGCCGCGGCTGGCATCGCCGGGCCTCTCGAAGTAGCGCGCCGACACGAAGTAGGCGAACAGGTCGGCCGCCGATTCCGGCGACAGCTCGGCCTTCACGATGCCCTGCTTCTTCATGCCCGCCCACATATCGGGAGCGTGGTTCCACATCAGGCTGGCCATGACCGCCGGCGTATAGTCGCGGTCGATGTGGCTTGACAGGTCGGGCGCCGTCGTTCCTCCCACGCCCTTGAAGCTGTGGCATAGAACGCACTGCTCGCTTTTGAAGAGTTGCTCGCCGCGGCGCGCGTCGCCGGGAACGATATTGGCCGCCGGCGCGCCCCAGGCGGCCAGCGCGCCCGCGGCAACCACTCGAAGCATCCACATTGGCTGCCCTCCTATCTCGATAACCGGAGCCCGGTCATGAACACGTGCGCCCGGAAACCCTCATACAGGTAGAACTGCTCCCCGTAACCGTAATACTTCCACTCTGTGTTCCAGGATACATGCTTCTGGAGCGGAAGCGAAAGCCGCATCAGCGGCTGGTAGTAGCTCGAGGGCCGGGTGCCGGAGGAGATGAACAGCGATCCGCCGGCGGTGAACTTGGGCGTCAGGCCCGCGTAACCGGGCAGCGCGATATCGATGGCCGAACTGGCCGTGTGCGCGTTCTCCCGGTAGGCCGAGACTGCCGGACTCAGGAACAGCCCCAGGTAGTCGATGCTCGAACTGACGGTCGAGCGGTCGTACTCGCCCATCACGCTGATGCGCTTGCCGCCCGCGGGAGTCCAGTAAACGGCCAGGGAATTGTCGCGGCTCCCAAAATTGTATTGAATGGCCGCATTCGGGTTTTGATTATTGAGCACCTGGAAATTGGCCTGCAACATGAGCGACGCGGCCAGTTGGTATCGCGCCCGCGCGCGCAGTTTGTAGTAGTCGTTCAGGCTGGTGCGAAAGTAGATGCGGTCGCTCGAAGCGCCCTCGTAGTCCAGGTTGACGGAGAGCTTCTGCGAAGCGCGGAAGGTCAAGCCCGCCAGCCCCACGTTGCGGCTCAACTGGCCATAGGCCAGAGGGCCCGACTGGCTGAGCGGCCCGGCGAGCACCGTGGCGTCGCCCCACACGTAGCGGTAGCCGCCGCGCAGCGTGAGCCTCGAGGTGAGGTCGAACAGCACGTCGGTCTGCTGCTGGTTGTAGTTGACAGCCTGGCTGTAGTTCGCCGCGGTAATCAGGTCCGGGCCGAGCGTCTTGGGGGTCAGCAGGATCTGTTCGGCGTCCAGCGGCGATGCGGCGTCGTGATACCGGTCCGTCATCCACGACTCGATGATCCGAAGCCGGCGGAACGGCCGCATCTCGAACCCGACGTTGCCGGAAGTGTGCGGCTGATTGGCGGCGCCGGTGCCTATATTCTGCTGGCCGCTATAGAAGAGCAACTCGCTCAGCAGGGCGAAGTTGCCGGTCGCCAAATCGGTATAGTGCACATCTATCCTGGGCTCGCTGAACAGGAACTGGCCATAGAGGTTCAGCCACGAAAACGGGCTGGCGGTGGCCAGCGCCTTAGTGTAAATGCTGCTGCCGCGGATGCCGTAGGCCTGCTGGAGACTCGTCAGCTCCAGGGTCTGGCCCAGCAGCGGCGTCGTATTGTCGCCGTAATTGGCTCCGCTGAACGTCGCCTGGTCGTCGTCTTTGAAGGTGGTGCCGCCCACTTCGAGCGTGACGTGGAGACAATTGCACCACTCGATGCGGATACCGCCCCGGTAGTTGTTGGTCGAATCCCGCAGCAGGGTCGGCACGGCGAACTCGTCGTTGGAATCCTGCACCCACGTGTCGATCCCGTGGCCGTAACCGGAATTCCGGTCGAAGGCCAGGTAGGGGACGATCGTTTTCCCCGGACGCAGATCGAGACTCAAACTGGTGTTGCGCCGGTGCGTATCGAACGACTGCTCGTCAAAACCGGCCGGCGCCAGCGGGTTGGAGTACGAGGGCAGGGCGTTGAAATAGGCGATGTTGCTGTAGTCGAAGCTGAAATCGTAGATGCCGAGCTTGCGCGCATCCACGTGGGCCGTGCTGTAGGGATCGCCGCCCCAGCCATAGGCGCGCGCATCCAGGCGGTCGAAGAATCGCTTGTTGGGGTCCAGAATGGTGAAGTCGATGCCGGTCAGCTTGGGCCCTTGTCCCAGGTTGACCACGCTCCGGTAAGACTCGAAATTGCCGGCGTCGGAGACCCAGCGGTAGCCGAAATCGACGCTGCCCGTAATCCAGTCCTCAGTCGCCGCCGGCGCCGGAGATTCGGTCTTTTGTTCGGTTTGCGCGGGAGCTGCGGCAGCCTGGTCGGCGGGCTTGGCTGGTTGTTCCGGCTGCTGCGCCAGGGCCGGAACTATCAGGATGAGGGCCAGCAGGTATCTCATTTGAGGAAGTCCCGGCTCACATAAGAGCCATGCACCTTCTGGTGGCAGAGGTTGCAGTTCTGGAACCGCGGAAGGCGCAAATCATGGATAGCCGGAGGGACCGTGCCCAATGTTGCGGCGGGCGTCGGCGTCGGCAGGTTGGAGTGGCACTCCAGGCAGACAAAGCGCACTTCCGCGCGGGTCAGCATGCGCGGATTCGCCGAGCCGTGAGGCTGGTGGCACGCCATGCAGCCTTCCAGGCGGACGGGCGGGTGTTCGTAGGTGAACGGCCCGCGCTTGTCGCCGTGGCACTTGAAGCAGCCGGGCTCGTTGGCGTTCACGGTCTGGATGGAGCGCGGCAGGAAGCTGCCGTGCGGGTTGTGGCAGTCCACGCAGGACATGGCGCCTTCCGGCAGCCGATGTTTATAAGGCCGCTGGAAGCTGGCCCATATGTCCGCGTGGCACCCCGCGCATAGCTTGTTGATGTCGGTTTGTCTGCGCGCCACCAGCCCGTTGGGCCCGTTTGCGTGGATGGAGTGGCAGGCGGTGCAACTCACCTGGTTCCTGGCATGACTGCTGTTAATGCGTCCCACGTGCGTGGGCTCGTTCAGATGGCAGGTGAGACAGATCTTGTCGGTATCGGCGGGCTTGAGCTTCGCGGGTTGCCGGATATCGGCCGCGCTGGCCGAATCCGCGTGCTTGCCTCCGGGACCGTGGCAGGCTTCGCAGGCCCTGGTTGCCCAGCCGTTTCGATTGCCGGTTTCCACCAGTTGGTGAGGGTTCTTCTTGAAGGCGTTGAAGATGTCCTCGTGGCACAGTTGGCAGGCTTGGGAGCCGGCGTATTCTGCCGGCTGGGTGGCAGCGGGAGGGGGAGCGGGGGCGCCAGGCTTGTCCTGGGCGCCCCATATGGCGGTGGTGAACAACGCGACCGCGGCCAGAAACATGGCTCGCACGTTCCCGACCGGCCGGAGCATGGCGGTCATCTCTCCTTATCTTACAGGCCGGCGTGTACCTGGTCTACATCGAAGGCCATGCCGGTGCCGTGGCACACGCTGCAACTCTCGCCGAACTTCGGATCGGTATTGAGGTTGGCATGGGCGTACACCGACGACTGGAAGTGGCAGGCTGTGCAAGCCGAAGTGGTCGCGGGTACGGGGCTCTCGAGCCCTTGCGGGTCTTGCACGGCGTTCTTGCCGATCGGGAAGATGGCTTCCGTGGGAGACGGCGTCTGCACGTGGCACATGTAGCACTTGGCGGTGTCCGGCGGGGAACCGCTCGGCGTAAAGACGGGGTAGAGGATATTGCTGAAATTATCTTCGGTTCCGCCGTGTCCGACGACGATATAGCTCAGGCCGTTCTGTGCCAGCGTCTCGCCCGTATGGATCTTGTGGATCATCATCGTGAAGTTGATGCCTTGCGGCGGGAGGGCCTGATCGGCCGCATTGGTGGCCGTGGCGCGCGTAGAGGCATCGGTGTTGCTGGGGTTATGGCACAGCACGCAGTATAGTGTGTTGTTGCGCAGGCTGCCATGCAGTTCCAGACGGGTGTGACAGTTATTGCAATTCGAGAGCGCCACCACGGTGCGCCGCGGCGCGACCGGCGAGCCATCCACGGAGAAGTAGATGACCTGGTTATTCCCGCCGTAATTAACCGTCTGCTGCAAGACCGTGCCGGCCTCCAGCGTGGCGCTCAGGCGCCCCTCAATCCCAATGGCGTAGGTCCCGGTGGCCTTGGCGGGTATGGCATGCGTAAACGTGTAAAAGCAGGTTCCGCCGGGGTTGCATGTCGCGGTTGCAGCGACGCTCTCCGTCACGTACCCAGGCGTGCCGGTCGTGTCCGAACCAAAACTGGTGTAGCCGTAATCCGTGGTGGGCCCGGCCATGGTAAGGGAAAGCGAGTTCGATCCCGTCGTAAACGAGCTCATCGGAATTCCGTTGCCGTTGTTGTCTCTCACCGTGAAGGTCACGACCGGCTTCTGTCCAGCGCCGCCATTGTTCACGTTTGTCAGGGTGAAGTTCAGGCCGGTAATCTGCTTTGATTGGTCGGGTACGGTGTGCGCGCCCATGATGGAGGCGTCGAACTCCGACTCGCCCTGCGGGATGTGGCACTGCGTGCATTGGCTGTCGTCCATCTGCGGCAGGTTCACGTGATTCAGGCCGGTGGCGAAGTTGACATTGTCGTGGCAGCTCTGGCACGCCGCGCGCGTGGGGCCGGTGAGCCATGCGGTGGTTTGCGCCGCGCCGTTCTTGGGATTGTGGCAGGTTCCCGCGCAGTCGAGCGGTTCGTATAACGAGGTCGAAGGAAAATACACGGTGGAGTAGTTGGTGTAGCCGCCATGCCCGTAAATCTGGTACGTTCCGCCCGCGACCACGTTCGGCAGATTCGCACCCATGTGAAGAGCGTGGATGAAGACCTTGAAATCCAGGCTGTTGCCGGTGTTGGGGTCCGACGTTTGCGGCTGGTGGCACATGATACAGAGCGCGACACCCACGCGCGAGCCGCCGTGGAAACTCAAGATGTCGTGGCACTTTTCGCAGTCCGCGTCACGGACCACGTCGCGCGGCGCCGGCGTGCCGGTACCGTTGGGCACGAAGTCGAAGGTGGTGGAAGCGTAATTGGTGCCGAGGTCCCATTCGGTCAGATTGCGGGACCCGTAGATGCCCACGCGGTTCGTGAGGGTGGGGTCGAAACCGGCCGGTGCCTTGGTCTTATAGGTATAGATGTACTCGCCGGTCGCAACCGTGGTGGTTGTGCCGCCGGAATCGCCCCCTGCCTGCGTGGCCGTGGCGCTGCCCGTGACGGCCGCAACCGTGCTCACGTTGTACGAGGAAAATTGCTCCTGCCCTTTGGGAATGTACGCCGACAGGTATCGAGGAGTGATGGCGCCAGGAGTCAGAATGCCGGCAACGTCCAACGGCAGGCCCGTAGCGTCCGTCACCTTGTAATCCACACTGATGGTGCCGTCCGAGGCCATTTTCGCCGAGACGACGGTGAAGACCAAGCCGGGGTTTACATACTCCACTATGGCTTGGGGTGCGTAATAGGCTTGGTCGTGGGCCGTGAATCGAGTATTCTTGGGCGCACTCACCAAGGCCGCCGACCCCGCGACCACCACAAGGGCCAACGCGTACGAAGGAATCCGCATATTCATCTCCAATTTAAGAAACCGAATCTGTCAAAAGTACCGGAACGGACGGGAAACAACCCGCCCGTACGGGTAAACCATGCCGAAGCTGTCGAGCAAGTAAAACACAGCACATGCCCATCCAAACCAGGCTCAGGAGAATCAGACTCTCAAACCTCTTATTATCATTGTGATGAAAAACTCTTCACCGCAATCGGGGATTTCCCTGTCACGGTGAAATGGGTGAAAAGACCAGACCGCGTGGGTGAAATCCCGCTGGCCCTGGTTGCCCTCACTCGTCCGGCAGGATGGGCAGATCACGATCTAGCGGTAATGTTACGCTTACGGATAAATCCTAAGAATAATCGGATTTCCCTTGCTTTCGGATATCAAGAACGTATATTCTGGTTTTTGCTGTCCGTCCACACATCACCATCCATATCCATATTAGGAAGAAAATGCCAATCATCCTCCCTGCTCCTTTCTCTGCTGAACGCATCCGCCTGTTGTCCGTGGACGTCATTCGTAGACGAGCGCTGGAACGTCTCTACGAGCGCAGAGATGCCGTGGAAGAACTCATCCGGTCGTTAGAAGGTTACGAGCATTGCCACAAACCCTGCGCCGCCGAGTGCATCGAGCTCAGCGTTGCGCGGAAGTGTTCGTGAGATTCCGCTCGATGGCGAACTTGACCAGACCAACCAGGTCGTGGATATTCAGCTTGCGCATCAGGCTGGCGCGGTAGGTGTCGACGGTTTTGGGACTGATGCCCAGCAGGTCGGCGATGTCCTTGGCGCGCAATCCACTCACGAGGTAGGAAAAGACCTCCGTCTCGCGAGGGCTGAGGGAGGCCAGCGGATCTTCCACCCGGGCACTTTCGGCCTTGGTAAAAAGGCCGGCGCCGCGCAGCAGCGGAGAGACGTACACGCCGCCGTCGCGCACGTAGGCCATGGCATCCAGTAGGTGGCGCGAGGGCCCGTCTTTCAGCAGGTAGGCATCGGCGCCGGCTCGCAACGCCTCGAAGACGGTGTCCTCTTCCCGGCTGATGGAGAGGATCAGTAGTTTAACCGCGCAACCGGAAGCGCGCAAACGGCGAATCGTCTCGATGCCTGAGATGCCGGGCATATTCAGATCGAGTATGGCAAAATCGGGCTTGAGCGCGGCGATCATTTCCACGGCCGCGGCGCCTTCGGAGCACTGCCCCAGGATGCTCATTCCGCTGGCCGAGCACAGTGCTGCGATTCCTTCGCGCACGATGGCGTGATCGTCCACCAGAACCACCGTAGTCTCTCGCAATTCCTGCATGTTTCTCCTGGTAAGGACTGTTCCCTCAAGAAAACGGCACTGAGACTATCAGTCTAGTGCCGGCCGGGCCGCTTTCAATCTCGAATTTTCCGCCCAGCGCGGCGGCTTGTTCGCGGATGGAGCGCAGGCCAATGCCGGATGCGACGCCGGCCGGGCCGCGCAGCAGTCCCGCAACGTCAAACCCCACCCCGTCATCCCGAATGGTCAGGATTACACAATTGTCGCGCGTCTCGAGGGCCGCATCGACGCGGGTCGCGCGGGCGTGGCGCGCGACGTTGGAAAGCGCCTCCTGCGCCGCCCGGTAGATCGTCACCTTCACCTCCGGATCGGGCTCGCGCGGGAGCGGTTGGATGCGGAGAGACGCTTCAGATCTTTGGGGAATACCGCTGTTGTTCCACAGTTGTTCGAGCGCGGCTTCTATCGTCAGCCGCTGCCACTCCGGGGGGTGCAGCCGCACGGAGACCGAGCGCACTTGTTCCAAAGCCTCGTTGGCCAGAGTGGAGATGCGGCTCAGCGCCTGTTGCACCAGCGTCGGCGGGTCGGGGAGGAGCGCGGCGACGATCTCGAGTTGCAGGCGGATGGCCGCCAGCATCTGTCCCAGACCGGTGTGCAATTCCCGGCCCAGGCGCTGCCGCTCGAGCTCGATCTGGCGCACCGCTCCGCGCCCATTTCCTTGGCGCCGCTGCCGGGCGAAGATGGAGAGATCGCGCTCCGCGCGTTGCAACCGGAGGCAATGCCGTAGCAGGCTGTTCTCCAAGCGAAGCAAACCGCCGGACCCGGATTCCGAGCCTTGACTCAACCAGAAGTCTCCTATGCCAGAGGAGCTATCCTAGACAGAATGCCAGTTTCACGGCGGGCTTTCAATGGCCGTACGTACCTAGTACTGTTGTTACTAAATGTAGTACTTGCATGGAGTTCCGAAAAAGTATTATAAGAAGGACACCAATGTCAAAAGTTATCAGCTTTGTTCCCCGCCTGGCCGTCTTCGCGGCCGGAATGGTGGCAGGCGTGCTGACTGGTTCCCGCCGCGAGCGTGGGCGGATTGGCACCGCAGCGGAACAGGGCTTGAAGCGCTCGATCGCCGATCTGGAGAGCCGCCTGGAGGCGCATGAATCGGCCGGCGCGACCCGGCTCGCTCAGGTCGAAAAGCGCTTGGACGAGCACGCCGCCAAGCTGGCGGATATCCCCTCCACTGCGCAAATCGTCGGCGCCATGGAGCAACTGCTGTCGAAGACCATGGCCTCTCTGGATGAGCGCCTCACCACTCAGGCGCATTCCGTCGAAGCTCTGAAGACCACGGTCACCGAGACCGACAACCTGCTGGAGCGCGTGCTGGAGTCGCTCGATTCTCTGCAGACGTACACGGACCCGGCCGAGTCGGCACGGGATTCTCTGGCTCGGCACGCAACAGTGTAAGCCCTTGATCTATTATTCCAGTAGACAGTGGTCAGATTTTTCCTGATATAAATAAGCCCAAAAATGTACTATTCTGGGGATCGTACATGGATTTGACAAAAGTGCTGGCCAGTCTCCACGAGGAGTTGGACAGCCTGAACGCTGCAATAGCCACTCTCGAGCAGTTGCAGCAGGGAGGCCGGCGGCGGGGGCGACCGCCAAGGCTGGTTCTCGGGAAGGCGGACCGCGCCATCCAGCTATCCCGCAAGCAGTCGGCTAGAACGGAACGTCGTCATCCGTGATGCCCTGATTCAGGTCATCCGGAGGTTCGGACGCGGCGGCTTGAGGACGGGGAGCGGAGCGCGGCTGGGAGACCGGTTGCGCGAACTCGCTGGCGGGCCCAGCGGGCGCTCCGGCAGTGTCGCCGCGGCCGCCCAGCAGAATCAGGTCGTCGCAGACCACTTCCGTGAAGAACCTCTTCTGCCTGTCCTTGTCTTCGTAGCTGCGGGTTTGCAGGCGGCCTTCGATATAAACCTGCTTGCCCTTCAGTAGATAGTTCGCCAAGTTTTCGGATCGCCACAGAAGGATATTGTGCCAGTCGGTTTCTTCCTTCCACTCGCCGGATTGCTGGTCCTTCCAGCGGCGGCTGGTCGCCAGGGTGAAAGTGGAGCGGGCCACGCCACTCGGAGTGAACTTGGTCTCGGCGTCCTTACCGAGATGCCCAAGCAGGATAACTTTGTTGACGCTTCGGGATGCCATATTACCCTGAACTTTACCACACCAGGGCCGGCGCTGATAGCTGAAAGCTTATCTTGTGAAGATGGTGGCGTCCACGTTCATGCCGGGGCGCAGAATCAGGTCTCCGGGGCTGTCGACCAGGATCTTCACGGGAATCCGCTGCACTACCTTGACGAAGTTTCCGGTGGCGTTTTCGGGCGGCAGCAGGCTCAGACGCGAGCCGGTGGCGCCGGCGATGGAATCCACGTGGCCGGTTACGCTCCGGCCGTACATGTCCACCTGGATTTCGGCTCTCTGGCCGGGGTGCACATCGGCAAGTTGCGTCTCCTTGAAATTGGCGGTCACCCAAATGTCGTGCAGCGGGATGATGGTCATGAGTCCCTGGCCCGGCTGCACGATCTGGCCGATCTCGACGCTCTTACGTGTGACCACGCCGTCCATGGGCGCGACAATAGTGGTGTAGCTAAGCTGTAGCTCGGCAGCCTCGAGATTGGCGCGCGCCGCCTCGACCGCAGCGGCGGCGGTGCCGGCGTCCGCAGTGCGTATGTCGACCTGCTTGCGGTTGGCAACCGAAGTGGCTACCATGGCCTGCGCCTGGCTGACGCGCGATTGAGCGGCGTCCACGGCCGCCTGGCGGATAGAGGCATCCTGCTGCGCCGAAGCCAGCTTCTCGCGGGACGCCTGCAATTCGCCCTCGGCTACGCGCGCCGCGGCTACGTAGGAGTCGAACTGCAGTTGTGAGATCTCGGCTTTCTCGACCAGCGGTTTCATGCGCGCCAGGTCCGCCTGCGCGCGGTCGTTGCTGGCCTGCTTGGTGCGCACGTTGGCCTCGGCATAGGCGAGGTCCGCACTGGAAGCCTGCTGGTAAGCCAGGCGAGCGCGATCGAGTTCGGCCTGCGCATCGGCAAGCTGCGCCGAGGCATTGGATTCGCCCGATTGCGTGGTTTCATTGGTCCATGGCACCACCACCCGCGCCGACCGCAACTGGCTCTCGGCCTGCGTCAGCGCGGCCTTCAACTGGTCCACCCGGGCCTGGAAATCGCGGGGATCGATCCGCACCAGCACCTCGCCGGTCTTCACGGGCTGGTTGTCGTTGACCAGCACATCCACCACGTTGCCGGCGATCTTGGGGGCAATCGCCGTGATATGGCCGTCCACCTGGGCGTCATCGGAAGACACCTGATAGCGAAAATGCAGGTAGCCCCACAGGGCCGCCGCGGCAATCGCCAGCAGCACCACGAACAAGGCGAACTTGACCCGCCAGCCCTTGCGCAGCGCAGGCACCGAATCGGGCGCGAGTTCCGGCTGGGGCAAATCTTCTAGCACTTTTGGCATGTGGTCCTTACCCTTCCATTATTTCCATTTTCCAACACATCCGGCATGTCACTCCACCACCAGGGGAGCGCGCGCCGGTTTCAGCTTTTTCATGAGGAACATCATGGGGATGATCGACAGAAACAGCATTGCCATCACCCAGAACGCATCGGCAAAGGCCAGCATATTCGACTGCCTCAGCATGTTTCCGTAAAGTAGACCCTGGGCCTGCGCGGCGGCGTCGGAAAGAGTGGCGCCGTGCGCGTGCAGCACTTGGGTGGCGCCCGCCAGGGAGTCGCGGTAAAGCGAGTCGTAAGGCGTCATGTGCGAAACCAGCACCTGCTGGTGAAACTGCGCCCGCCGCGCCAGCAAGGTGGTGACGGTGGCGATGCCCGCGCTGCCACCCACGTTGCGCGCCAGGTTGAACAATCCCGTGGCGTAGCTGGTCCGGGCCTTGGGGATAAACGCGAATGCCACGGTGCTGATGGGCACAAACAAAAATGCCAGGCCGAAGCTCTGCACGATGCGGCTCCACAAGGCCGCGCGGTAGTCGATATACAGATCGAACCTGGCCATGAGGAACAGCCCCAGAACGGAGATCAGGATCCCGAACACCACCAGCCAGCGCGCCTGGAACCGGCGCAGCAGAAGGCCCACCATGGGCAGGCAGATGATAACTACCAGCCCGCCCGGTGAAAGCACCAGCCCGCTGAGCATGGCGGTGTACCCGAGCAGCGTCTGCAAGAACAGCGGCAGCAGGGCGGTGCTGCCGTAAAGGACGAATCCCAGCACCAGCATCGACACCGTGGACAGCGTGAAATTGCGCTCTTTGAGTATGTGGAAGTCGATCACCGGATGCTCCTGCCGCAGCTCCCAAATCACCACCGCGATCAGACAGACGGCCATAATGGCGGCAAACGTCACGATGAAGTGGGATGCGAACCAATCCTCGCGCTGGCCTTCATCGAGCACCACCTCGAGCGATCCCAGCCCGGTGGCCAGGAGGCCAAGACCCATGTAGTCGATCTTGAGGCCATCGCGGAAGGACCGCCGCACCAGGTATGGCGGGTCGAAAACCAGCGCCGCGGTGAGCAGCAGGGCCACAATCCCGATGGGTATGTTGATGAAGAAGATCCAGCGCCAACTGTAGTTGTCCGTGATCCAACCGCCCAGGGTGGGGCCGATCACCGGCGCCACCACCACTCCCATGCCGAAGAGCGCCATGGCCATGCCCTGCTTCTCGCGCGGAAAGGTCTCCACCAGGATGGCCTGGGACACGGGTTGCAGGGCGCCGCCGCCCAGCCCCTGCAATACGCGGAAGAAGATCAAGAGATCGAGCGAAGGCGCGAGGCCGCACAGGAAAGAGCTCAAGGTGAACAGCGCCACGCAGATCATGTAGAACCGTTTGCGTCCGAACAGCATGGAGAACCAGCCGCCCATCGGCAGAATGATGGCGTTCGAGACCAGGTACGAGGTCAGCACCCAGGTGGCTTCGTCGATGCCCGCCGAAAGATTGCCGGCGATATTGGGCATGGACACGTTGACGACCGTGGTATCGAGCACTTCCATGAAGGTCGCCAGCATGACCGTCCCGGCGACGATCCAGGGGCTGATGTGCGGGATTTGACTCCTACCTGGCGTACATGGCCTCCATCTGCCCCACCGAGTGCGCCAGGTCGGCGCGGGACTGGTTATAACGATACAGGGCGGCGATCTGGTTGTCGCTGGC
Organism: Bryobacteraceae bacterium; assembly: GCA_049515735.1. Taxonomy (GTDB): domain Bacteria; phylum Acidobacteriota; class Terriglobia; order Bryobacterales; family Bryobacteraceae; genus Fen-178. The sequence goes on along the minus strand of JBEKTU010000017.1, from coordinate 37,981 downwards.
GCGGGCCAGCTCGTCCTGCGCGGTAATGACTTCGATGTTGTTGGCCACGCCGGCCTGGAAGCGGTCGCGCGCCTGTTCGACTTCCTGTCTGGCGAGGTCGACGCCCAGGTTGGCGACGCTCACTTCAGTGCGCGCGGATTGCAGTTGTGCGAGGGCCGTTTTGACCTCCAGGGCGATGCGGTTGCGGAGTTCCTGCTCCTGCTGGCGAAGCTGGCGGATGGCCAGGTCGGCCTTGGCACGCTGGGCCTGAATCTGTCCCCCCGTGAACAGCGGAATGTCGATGGCGCCCTGGTATACGTAGACCGGAATGGCGCTCGAGGGCGTGAGCCCCTGCTCGGACCAAAGGCCGTTGAGGGAGAGCTTGGGAAGCCGGGCCGCGTCGGCCGTCTTGAGGTCGAGCTCGGCGCGTTGTTCGCGGGTGAGCACCTCGCGCAGCTCGGGGCGCGAGGCGTAGGCGCGCTCGAGGGTCTGGTCCGCGGAAACCTCCGGGGTGTCGAAGAAACTCACCTGGTCGGCGAGTTCAATCTTCCGCTGCGGCTCGATGCTGAGCAGGCGCGCGAGGCCGTAAAGCGAGGTCTCGAGTTGGGTGCGGGCCACGATCAACCTTTGCTTTTCGTTCTGAAGCTGCACGTTGGCGCGGAGGGTGTCGATGCCCGTGCCGACGCCGTTCTTTTGCAGGTCGGCGGCCTGGTCGTAGAGCGCCTGCGCCAGGTCCACGCGGGATTGGGCGGCCTGAACGTCGGCCGCGGCCCGCTGGCTGCCGAGGTACTGCGAGACCACCAGCAGAACGCTTTCTTCACGTACGCTCACCTCTTGCGCGCGCACGGAATCCACACCGATCTGGCTGGAGCGGTACCTGCGCCACAGCGTCAGATCGAAGACCGGCGCGGTGAAGCCGACGCCTCCCTGGGCCACAAAAAAAGGCCCCACGTGCTCGGCGAAACCGGGGAAACGGAATCCGATGGTCGCCGCCAGGTTGAGGCGGTTGACGTTTTCGGATGCCCTGGCGTCCACCTGCGGCAGAAGCGCGGCGCGGGCCAGCATGCGATCCTGCTCGCTTTCGGAGACTCCCAGGTTGGCGAGAATCACCTGGGGATTCTGCTTCAACGCCAGGTTGACGGCATCCTTCAGAGTGAGCTTCAGCGGAGCGGCTTCCTGCGCCAACCCGCCGGATAGCGCAAGCAGAAGCAGAATGCTCAGGTTAGTCGGTATCTTGGGCATGGTTTCTCCCGACGGGGTGTGCATTTTGCGGTCCAAACAGGCCACTGTGGCGCACGCACTCGTGCGTGCCGCGTCGAGACTCTTCTCGACGCTTGGCGGCCGCACAGCGTGTCGGCACGAGTGCCGGCACGGCACGCAAGAGTGCGTGCGCCACATGGGCGGCACTCGGCTCTATTGCCGCCGAAATGCGGGCGCACCCGCCCAAATACCGGCGCTAAAGCGCCTGGGGGTCGATTCCCAGCTTGCGCATTTTGGATTGAAGAGTGGTTCGCTTCATTCCCAGCCGGGCGGCGGCTCCGCGCTGGCCGCCCACGCGGCCGGCGGAATCGCGAAGCGCGCGGCGGATGGCTTCGCGTTCGGCGGCTTCGAGGGTGACGGAGCCGGCAGCCGTTCCGCCCCGCTTCAGCTCTCGCACCGGCGCTTGCAGCACCGGACCGGGCGAGATAATCACCGCGCGCTCGATGAAATTCTGCAACTCCCGGATGTTGCCCGGCCAATGATACCGCGCCAGCGCCTGCATCGACTGGGCCGGAATGGTCAGTATCCGCCGGTTCATGCGGCGCGCGTACTGCTGCACGAAATAGCGCACCAGCAGGGGAATGTCCTCGGGCCGGTCGCGCAGCGGGGGCACGGTAATGGGAAACACGTTGAGGCGGTAGTAGAGATCGGCGCGGAAGAGGCGTTCCTCCACCATGGCGGCCAGGTCGCGGTTGGTGGCGGCTACCAGGCGCGCGTCGGTGCGGATGGTGCGGGAGCTGCCCAGCCGCTCGAATTCCCGCTCCTGTAAAACGCGCAGCAGCTTGGTTTGCAATTCGAGCGGGATCTCGCCCACCTCGTCCAGAAACATGGTGCCGCGGTGGGCCAGCTCGAAACGCCCTATGCGCTGCGCGATGGCGCCGGTGAAGGCGCCCTTCTCATGCCCGAACATTTCGCTTTCCAGCAGGCCGGTGGGGATGGCGGCGCAATTCAGCTTGACGAAGGTGCCCTGGCGCCGCGAGCTGAGGTCGTGTATGGCGCGCGCCACCAGTTCCTTGCCGGAGCCGGTTTCGCCGAAAATGAGAACCGTGGAATCGGTGGGCGCAACCGTCTCAACCTGCTTTAGAACGGCTTTCAGCGCCCGGCTCTGGCCGACGATCTCCTCGAACCGGTTGTCGGTGCGGATCTCGTCTTCCAGGTAGACTTTCTCCTCCGCCAGTTGGGCATTCAGCTCCTCAATGCGCTGGTAGGAAAGCGCGTTGTCCAGCGCGATGGCAATCTGCCCGGCCACCTGGGAATAGAATTGCAGGTCCCCGGGGGCAAAGAAGTTCTCCTTTCGCGAACCCAGGTTGAGGGTTCCCAGCGTCGCACCGCGCGAGATCAGGGGTGTGCAACAGAGCGATTTCAGCCCTTCGCGCTCAAGAATCTCGCCGGTGTTCTTGAAGAGCGCGCGGGCCTCCTCGACGTTCGCGAGGCGGCCTTCGCTGGTGCGAAACACGCTGCCTGGCAGCGAGTCGTCGAGCGAAACCACGGCATCTTCCCGAATGGCGCCCACGCCATCCGGAAAGTCGAGCATCCGCAGTCGCAGAGCGCCTATCTCGGGGTCGTGGATCAGCAGGCTGGCGTAATCCAACCCGAAGGTGCGGCGCAATGACGCAGAGATGGCCAGGAAAAGCTGCTTGCTGGAGAGGCAGCTCACCACCGCGTTGTTGACTTCGAGCAGCGTTCGCAGGCGGTCCCGCTCGCGCGCCAACTGCTCTTCGTAAGCTCGAGCGGCCTCGTGATTCAGGGCGTTATCCACAGCCACGGCCACCTGGCGCGCCACGTGCTGCATGAATTCGATGTCTTCCGCCGAATAGGCGTTCTTGCGGAGGGAGCCGAATTGCAGGCCACCCAGGTCCCGCTGCGCGGTGAATAACGGAAGAATGCAGAAGGATTGTATGCCGTTGGCCTGAAACACTTCCCGGAGGATTGGAAACCGCGGTTCCGCGAAGCCATCGGCTACGTAGTACGGTTGGCGGGTCTGGAGCACCAGGCCGGTGGGGGCTTGTTCCACCGGGAGGGCTTCCAGGGTCGGCCCCACTACCGGATGCCCGGTTTCGAGGATGTGCAGGCGAACTACGCCCTGCTGGGCGTCCAGCAGCGACAGGCCGATGAAATCGAACGATACCAGGCGGTTCAGGAAGCGGCTCAGGTCGGCAAACAGGGTCGAGAGTTGGCGGTGGACGGCAATGGACTCGGCCACCTCGAGCAACGCCTCATAGCGCGCGCGGGTCGCGTCCGGCGGTGTCGGGGCTGGCGAGGGCATGGAAGCGTCGAGCCGACTTTTCTTCAACCGTAACACAACCCGGTTGGCCCGAGATCTCCTGAACCAGCGCCTGAATCAGCGGCGTAACCGCCACCAGGCGCACCCCTTGCCGGTGCATCTCCGCCAGCAGAGACTGGCCTTCCGGGTCAACGAAATCCACGTCGCCGAGGTCCACGACGGTCTTCCTATCGTGGGTGGTGGAGGCCGCGGTCCGCCAGCACTGCTGTAATTCCGCCACCCACGGGCCGGCCAGCTTGCCTTCCAGCTTGAGGCGGAGTTCTTCGGAGCTGTCGTGAAGCGTGATCTTCAACATGGGAAGCCCGCCGAGTATCAGGCACGATGGATGCCACACCGCAGAGGACCGGGAAGTAAGGGGATAGATCCGGCGGCTGCCTGGAGTAAGCCGCGGTTGTGCCCAAATACCGGCACGAAGGCAAAAACACCGTGAATCACCCCTACAAAAATTGCAATTTCAGACGATCTAGACAGAGTAGGACCGCAAGGCCACATGCGCCGTCTTCTGTTGGCTCTAACGATTGCCGTAGCCACGCCTGCCTGGGGGCTCGATCCCAAGGTGGCGATTACTCAATACGGACATGCAGTGTGGACCACCGCCAACGGTTTGCCGCACAACTCCGTCCGCGGCATCGCGCAGACGCCGGACGGGTACCTTTGGGTGGCTACCTCGAATGGTCTGGCGCGATTCGATGGGGTCGGCTTTACCGTGTTCACTTCGGCGAACGCGCCGGGCCTGGCGACAGACCGGCTCACGGCGCTGGCCGCGGGCGGCGACGGAGCGCTGTGGATCGGCACAACGGGCGAAGGAGTAATCCGCTATCGCGGCGGCAAGTTCCGGCAGGTTGAAGCTTCCGAGTTGCCCGATCGCAACGTGCGCGCGCTGTACGCCGACAGGGCTGGCGTGCTGTGGATCGGGACCGAGATGGGACTCTCCAAGTACGAAGGTGGAAAGACCAGCACTGTTTTCAAGGGCGGCAGAGAGTTGGGTGTGCACTGTTTCATGGAGTATCCCGCGGGAACCCTGTGGGTGGGGACGAACAGCGGTCTGAGGAAGGTCGAGCATGGCTCGATAACGTCCTATACGGTGAAGGATGGATTGCCCGGCAACCCGGTTTGGGGACTAGCGGACGGTCCCAATGGGGAGCTCTGGGTGGGCACACGTCCGGGTGGCCTGAGCGTGCTGCGCAACGGGCATTTCCGCAATTACACCGAGCGCGATGGCCTGACCCACAACGCCATCATCGCCCTCAGGAGAGATCGCGACGGGAACCTGTGGATCGGCACCGATGGCGGAGGCCTCAATCGCTTCTCCCACGGCAGGTTCACGTCCTATCAGACGCGCGAGGGGCTTTCCAACCAGGTAATCCGCTGCATTTATGAGGGCCGGGAAGGCAGTTTGTGGCTGGGAACCGCCGGGGGCGGCCTCAACCAGCTCAAAGATAACCGGTTCGTGGTGCGCTCGATGCGTGAAGATCTGCCCAGCGACAATGTCCGTTCCATCTGCCAGGACGCCGGGGGAGATATCTGGTTGGGGACTGGCAACGGGCTGGCGAGAATCCCGGCAGGGGGCAAGCTGGTTCATTACACCACGGAGAACGGTTTTTCGAGCGACCTGATCTGGCCGGTGCTGTGCGGCCGCAATGGCGGCCTGTGGGCTGGCTCCGAGGACGGGGTGCTGCACTGGTTCCGCGGGGCGGATCTGATACACCCGGCGGCCCGCCGCACCTGGCAGCTTTCATCCGCCATCCGGACGATCTTCCAGCAGAGCGACGGCACGGTATGGGTCGGCACCGTTAAGGCGCTCAGGCGCTTCAGCCACGGGCGCGTCAGTGTGCTGGGGAAGGAAGAAGGGCTGGCCCCCGGATGGGTCGCGGCGATCGCGGAACGCGCCGACGGCAGCATATGGGTGGGAACGGGATCGGGCCTTCAGGAATACCGGGGAGGGCGGTTCCTGCCTCCCATCACCAAAGCGCAGGGCCTGACAGCCACCAATGTGATGGACCTGTATGAAGACGCGGAGCGCACCCTGTGGGTTGTGGCGACGGGAGGCATCAGCCGGATATCCGGCGGCAAAATCACGGCGTACACCAAGGCCAACGGCCTGCCGGAATCGGATGTATACCAGATCCTCGAAGACAACTTCCATGACCTGTGGGTCACCAGCCGGACCGGACTGCTTCGCATTCGCCGCGCGGAACTCGATGCCGTGGCCGAAGGGCGCAAGAAAACGCTGCATGCAGATGTCTTCGGAGCGGCGGATGGGATTCAGGGCAGCAGCGATTTCAATTTCGGCTATCGCCCCTCGGCGTGCAAGCTCCGTGACGGGACGCTTTGGTTTCCGACTTACGGCGGCGTGGTGGCCGTGGATCCATCCAGGATGAGCATCGATCTCGAGCCGCCGCCGGTGCTGGTGGAGCGCGTGGCAGCGGATGACCGGCCGGCCATCGAAAACGGCAGCCGGATTCCGACCGGAAGCCACCTCGAGTTTCACTACACCGCTCTGAGTTTTCTCTTTCCGGAGCGCGTCCGGTTCCGTTTCATACTGGAAGGGTTCGACCGCGAGTGGGTGGAGGCCGGCGCGCGGCGGGTGGCGTACTACACCAATCTGCCTCCCGGCTCTTACCGCTTCCGCGTGGCCGCGTCCAATAGCGATGGCATCTGGAGCCAGTCGGGAGCCTCCTTTGCCTTTGAATTGCTGCCGCGGTTTTACCAGACCGTCTGGTTCTACCTCTTGTGCGCCGCGACCGTGGTCCTGGCCGGCGCGGGCGTGCATTATTGGCAGGTGCGCGAATTGCGCCGGCATGAGAAGCAACTTGCCGAACGCGTGGAGGAGCGCACCGCGGCGCTTCGCATGGAAGTGCTGGAGCGGCGGCGCGCCGAGGAGGGCGCCAAAGCCGCTAACCGTTCCAAGGGCGAGTTCCTGGCCAACATGAGCCACGAGATTCGTACCCCCATGAACGGCGTCATCGGCATGACCGGTTTGCTGCTCGACACCAGCCTCACTGCCGAGCAACGCGAGTACACGGAGATGGTCCGCAGCTCCGGTGAAGGCTTGCTCACCGTCATCAACGACATCCTGGATTTCTCCAAAATCGAGGCCGGCAAGCTGGTCATCGAGCCTTCTCCCTTCGACCTGCGGCTGGCCATCGAGGAAGTCGACGAAATGCTGGCTCCCAAGGCCGAGGAGCATAAGCTCGACCTGGTCCTCGAATACTCGTCCGCTGTCCCCCGCCACTTCATCGGCGATGCCGGCAGAATCCGCCAGGTGGTCACCAACCTGGTCGGCAATGCCGTCAAGTTCTCTTCCGGCGGCTGCGTGCTGATCACGGTGCATTATGAGGGCCAGCACGCCCAACAGGCCCGCATGCGCATCTCCGTCCAGGACAACGGCCCCGGCATTCCCAGAGAAAAGCTCGATCTGCTCTTTGAAAAGTTCAGCCAGGTGGATGCCTCCACCACCCGCAAATACGGCGGCACCGGACTGGGTTTGGCCATATCCAAACAACTGGTCGAGTTGATGGGAGGCTCCATCGGCGTGGAGAGCCATCCCGGTCAAGGCTCGACCTTTTGGTTCACCCTGCCGTTGACCCTGGAGGCCCAGCCCCACGCGGCCCCTGTTCCGGTGGCCGACCTGAGAGACTTGCGCGTGCTCATCGTGGACGACAACGAAGTCAACCGGCGAGTGCTGCATGAACAGATCGCAAGCTGGGGCATGCGCAACGGAAGCTTCAGCTCCGGCGAGCAGGCCCTGGAAGCCCTCCGCGCCGCCCAGCAAAGCGGCGACCCATACCACTTCGCCATCCTCGACTATCAAATGCCGGCCATGGACGGACCCGCGCTGGCTAAGGCGATCCGGTCGGACCCGGCCATTCGGAGCACTGTGCTGGTGATGCTGACCTCGGTCGGATACTGGGACGCCGTGAGACACACGGAGAGCGCTGGCATCGATGCCTGCCTGCCCAAGCCGGTGCGCCAATCGCAACTATTGAACACTCTCGCCACCGCCTGGTCCAAGAAGCTGCAAGTGGCGCTGGCCGACCCCGCCAGGCCCGCCAGCCGGATCGCGGAAATGAAGGCCGCATTGGCTGGAAGGGCAGCGGGCTGGCCGATTCGCGTGCTGGTGGCCGAGGACAACGTCGTCAACCAGAAGGTTGCCGTACGGATGCTGGAGAGACTCGGGCTTCGCGCGGACGTCGCGGCCAACGGCCGCGAGTCGGTGAGATTGTTCGAACTGCTGCCCTACGATCTGGTTTTCATGGACTGCCAGATGCCTGAAATGGACGGGTACGAGGCCACCCAAGAGATCCGGCGCCGGGAAGGGCCGGGCTGGCACGTGGCCATCATCGCCATGACGGCCGACGCCATGGCGGGCTGTCGCGAGCGATGCCTGGAGGCGGGCATGGACGACTTCATCGCCAAGCCCGTGGCCATGGATGCTTTGTTCGAGGCCCTTCGAAAATGGGCGCCCGTAAAGGAACCCGCGCTCACCGGTAACGGTACAGGGTGAAGCGCTGGATGCCCAGATGCCGCTGGACTTCGAACAGATCCGCTCCCTGCCCGGTGTCATCCCCCGCCAGCCGCATGCCGGGAACCCAGCGGCCGTTCACAAACGTGCCTTCTTCCACAGTGCCCAGTCCGGCCAGCGGCGGCCCCGGCGTATTGGGAGAAAAGGTGACCTTCACTCCGCTGCCCGCCGCGAAATACTCGTCCGGACCCGTGGCAATGAACATCGCCGCCGCGAGGGGCGGGGCTCCCGGCGGTGGTTCCCCAGGCATGAGCAAGGGCATGGTATAGCGGATCGGCCAAAACGTGACCTCCAGCGTGTAATTCCCGAGCTGGATCTTCTCCGGCGGGTCTTGCGGGCCGAGCATCACGGCCGTCATTGTGCCGTTGCCTTGGTGCTCCGAGATCAAAGGCGCCAGTTGCGAGAGCAGATCGTAAACACCGGTCAGTTCGGGAGCGTTACCGAGACGGTCCTCCCTGTCAACGCCGAACGGCGAGAAGCCGATGGCGTCGTGGCGTCCAAAGGCGTAGAGCGCCCTGGCGGCGCTGGTCGGCCCAACCCCCGTTTCGGGTATGAATAGCGGGTTCCCGGATTGGGTGTACTTGGCGCAAAACGCCGCGAAGCGGGCTCCGTCGGCATAAGCGTCGGGTGAGAGTATATCGATTCGCGGCGCCCCGGCTCTCCACACATCCATCAGGTCGTCCCGAGGGCTAACGCTCTGTCCTCTTCGGGGTTGGGATCCGTTCCGGGAGTCGAAATTGTCCGGCGCTGCGTTCACGTACATCGGTATCGGGTACTCGGCTTTACCCGCTGCGGCCACCCGGCCAACGTGGCGCGCAAAGTTCCAGGCCATGAAAATGTCATCGGTCCAGACGCCCTTACCAAACACTTCTTCCCAGGTTCCGGATGTCTTGAAGCCGGCCTTCTCCCACCCCTGGCGAAACTCCGGAATCAGGGTCTCCTTGTGCTGCTGAAGATAGTCCATCAGCTCCTTCGGCACCGGTCCCGCGTAAGCCTGATTGGCCGCGGGCGAGCGGTCGCGGGTGTCCTTCTGCATTCCTATTTCGTTTTCCACCTGAATCATGATGACCGTGTGCTGCTGGCCATCCACTGCCTTGACGTGCCGCATCAGGGCTGCAAAAGCGCGGGCATCGGCGTCCCGCGTGGCATCGCTGAGGGGGCTGAGCAGCTCGATGCTTGTACCCCCGGCGATCTGAGCGCGCGGGAACCGCTCGAAATCCTTCTTCACCCAATCGGGCGGGTAGCTGGAATTACCGTTCTTCCAGCTTCCGAACCATAGAAGCACGAGATGCAGGTTGTAGCTATGTGCGTCGCGGATCACGCCGTCCAGCACGCTGAAGTCGAATTTGCCTTCCTGGGGTTCGATCTGCGCCCAGGAAACACCCGCCAGAAGGGTGTTGAATTTGGACGCGGCGAGCTTAGGCCATATGGGCTTCATGTGCTCCACGCTGGTGGCACTGTTGTTGCGCAGTTCTCCCGCCAGCGCCAGGAACGGCTTGCCGTCCACGATCAGTTGCGTGGCGGTGCCCTGCTTCCGTAAATGAGGGATGTCCGAAGCAGGCGTGCTCGGGACAGGATTGCTTTGGCCCTGGCCCGCGACCAGGGCGAGGGGGCACACGAGAGTGGCGCAAAACAACATTTGAAGTTTCATGATGGTTTCCTTGACCTGAATCTCCTCTTGGGATTTTCGGCCCGCATCACTATACCACCAACGGCGAAGGAGGGCGGCTGGGTGTACAGTCGCATAAGGAGCCGGGAGTCTCAAAGTTCCGGCTAAGGAGAACATTTATGTCGAATTCTAATGTGGGCATTCAGCGGCGGAACATGATTGGGATGGTGGCCGGCACGGCCGCTCTCGGATCGTTTCTGGCCGATCGGTCCGCCGGCGCCCAATCACCCCAACCCGGCGGCGTAAACCGGAATTCCGCACCCAGCCAGTTGCGCATCACTGACATGCGGGCTATCCGCATCGCCACCAATTTCGATTATCCGATTATCCGGATCGACACCAACCAGGGCGTTTACGGCCTCGGCGAGGCCCGCGATGCGGGCAACGAAGGCATGGCGCTGGTGCTCAAGCCACACATCGTGGGCAAGAACCCTTTGAACATCGAGCCCATTCTGGATAGCGTCCGCAATTTTGCCAACCAGCGCCGTTTCGGCGGCGGCTACAGCGCGTTGGATATGGCCTTGCACGATATCTCGGGCAAGGTATTTGGCGTGCCGGCCTGGCGGCTGCTCGGCTCCCAGTACCGCAATCGCGTGCGCTGCTTTTGCGACACGGTGGAAATCGACGATCCCAAAACGCACGCCGCCCGGATGTTGGCCCGCAAGAAGATGGGGTTCACTTTTTTCAAGATGGACCTTCGGCCCTGGATGATCCGAAAAACGCCCGGAGCAGTGAGTACCCGCGGCTTGGCCACCGCCAAGGGACTCCAGATCTACGGCGAGCATCTCCAGGCCGTGCGCGACGCCATCGGCTGGGACCAGCCTCTGGCGGCTCACCACTTCGGCCCCCTGGATGTCAAAGACTCCATCCGCCACGCCCGCGCTTTCGAACAGTATGAACTCGCCTGGGCCCAGGATCTTCTCCAGGTGGGCACCCTCAACACCGGGGACGCTCCCCGGAACTGGCGCGCCTACAAGGAGATTAAGGCGGCAACCGTCACGCCCATCAGCGCCGGCGGAAGCCTCTTCGGCCTGGAGGAGGGCTTCCGGCCCTTCATCGAAAACAACGCCGTGGACATCATCGGGCCGGACCCGCTGGGGGTGGGAGGCATGCGCGAGACCAAGCGGATTTCGGACCTGGCCTCCATGTACGGGATCCCCACTTTCATCCACTTTGGTGGCTCGCCCGTGGGCTGCATGGCATCCGTGCACGTGATTTCCACGCTTAAGGACTTCGTTGTGATGGAGAACCACGCCGTCGATATCCCGTGGTGGGGCGACCTGGTAGCGGGGCCGGCCAAGCCCATCATTCAGGATGGCTACATCGCCGTGCCCGATGCCCCGGGCCTGGGCGTGGAACTAAACGAGGAAGTGTGCCGGGCGCACCTTCGGGTTCCCGGATACTTCGAGCCAACGCCGCAGTTCGATAACTACATTCTCGACGAATTCAGAACCGGCGGTCCCTATCCGCACCTGGACGGGGATGGCAAGCTGGTAAACACTCCCCAAACGGCGTGATGCCGTTGTCAATTGTTATCTCTGGCCGCGGCCCGTCTGCACCGGCCCCGTGTGTTCGTCGAGGTCGTTGACCGGGTTTCCCTCTGCGTCGAGGTGCGGGTACTGGCTGTGCACATGACCCCCGATCATCGCCTTGTCATACATGGTCGTGGGCGCAAAGTAGCCGTCCGGGACCGGGTATCCGGTCGTCACCAGGTGCTCTTTCACCACCGCCTCGTTCAGCTCCACTCCCAAGCCGGGGGTGTCGGGAACGCTCTGGTACCCATCGTGTTCGATGATCGGCTTCTTCACCCCCGTCACCAGGTCCTGCCACCAGGGGATATCCACCGCGTGGTACTCCAGCACCATGAAGTTCCGGATGGTCGCCGCGAAGTGCGCACTCGCCAGTTGCCCTAGCGGGCTGTTGGCCATATGCACCGCGCATTGCATGTTGTTGGCCGCCGCATAGTCCGCGATCCGCTTGCATTCGATCATTCCGCCCGAACACGTCACGTCCGGGTGCAGATAGTTCACCGCATCGTTATCGATCAGGAATTTGTAGCCTTCTTCCAGCCCGAACAGATTCTCGCCCGTCAGGGTGGGAGTAGTGGTCGAGTGCGTGATCTCTCGGAAGCCCCGCCAATCCGTGGACGGGATGAAGTCTTCCGCCCAGGCCAGGTGGTAGGGTTCAAATGCCCGGGCGTAGCGGATGGCGTCCTTCACGGTCAACCGTCCAAAGTGATCGGCTGCCAGCGGAGGCTCCCAGCCGATGCCGTCGCGAACGCCCTGGATGATCTCGCACATGTATTTCAGGCCCAGGTCGGTGGCCACTCCCCGCGAGTCCACGGCATCCTTCTTGTCCGCCACCATGGTGGTGTACAAGTCCATCTTGAAGAACTTGAAGCCGCCGTCCCGCTGGCGCCTCCTCATGCGCTCCCCGTAGATTTTCGGATCGGATATTCCCGTGGTGTCGCAATAGACCAGCACGCGGTCCCGCAGCTTGTCGCCCAGAAGGCGCCACGCGGGCACACCGTAAACTTTGCCCGCCACGTCGTGCAGCGCAATATCGATGGCGCTGTATCCGCCGCTGCCCGTATATCCGCCGGTGCTCGATCCCTGGGAAGTGTACATGCGAATCCCGCCCAGGATGGCATCGATTTCCAGGGGATTCTTGCCCACCACGAAAGGCTTCAGCAGCAGCGCCTGGCTGACCATGTCGTTGCAGAAGACCTCGCCCAAGCCATAGACGCCCTGGTTGGTGTCGATCCGTATGATCGGATAGTCGTAATTCGACGCGATCGTCACGCCGCGAATATCGGTGACCTTCAGATCGCTCGGCGATGAATTCCGGTTGGGGCCGTTCTGTCTTGCCTGGGCGCTGAGTTCCCCCTGCGTGGCTTGGAATAGCGGGCCAAACGTGCTCACGGCCGCCGCGGTCTTCAGCAGGCTGCGCCGGCTGATTCCGGTTCTTCTCTTTGGACTCATTGCAATTTCTCCTTTGGTCTGGGTTCAGGTGCGCCACGTTCAGTGTATGCGACCTGCGACGGGAATTCCAGCCCGAATTCAGGGTGGGATTGCGGATGGCATCCTGAAGTTGTACTGTAATTGTGCGGAAGCCCAAGCATCAGGAGGCTTGAGATGACGACGAGTTATAGCCGAAGACAATTGCTTGCGGGACTGGGCGTGGTTACGGGAGCGGCAATTGCCCTGAAGCCGCCGCTAGCAGCCGCGGCGCCTAAGCCCATGCGCGGCATTTTCCCCATCCTGGCAACCCCATACACCGCGGCCGGCGGCGTGGATTTTGAGGACATGGCCCACGAAGTGGAGGTTTTCGAAAAATGGGGCGCCCACGGCATGGCTTGGCCGCAGCATGCCAGCGGCTACCCCGGCGGCGTCAACAGGGAAGAGCGCCTGCGCGGCATGGAAGTCGTCGCCAAAGCGGCCAAGGGGCGCAAGCCCGCTCTGCTGCTCGGCGTTCAATCCACCAATACGGAGCAGATGCTCGAGTTCGCCCGCAAAGCCGAAGAACTGGAGCCGGATGGCCTCATCGCCATGCCCCCGATGGAGGCCAAGTCGATAGAGGATTACCGCACCTACTACAGGGCGTTGGGCAAGTTGGCCAGGCGCCCGGTGTTCATTCAAACCTCGGGCGGGGCTCAGGGGATCGATCCCTCGGTCGAGTTTTTGATCGATCTGGTCAAGGAGTTCCCGAATCTGGGTTACATCAAGGAGGAGGTCGCCCCGGTAAACGACCGTATGAAGGAGTTGATCAAGGCGAAGCCACTGATGAAGGCGGTATTCAGCGGCGCCAACGGCTACGGCCTCACTTACGAGATGCGTTTTGGCGCGGATGGCGACATGCCCGAGGCTCAGTTCACCGACGTATACGTGGCCGCCTGGGATCTATACCAGTCCGGGCAGAAGGAGAAGGCGCGCACGGTGTTTGCCAGCCTGCTGCTGATGCTCAACGAAATGCGCCAGTTCGCCGGCGTGCCGCAGTACATCATGAAAAAGCGCGGCGTCTTCAAAACCATGGTGGGCCGTGGGCACGACGGCAAACGAACGGAAGTCCATCTCAAGCCGGAGGAGACGGCCGAGATCGACTGGAACTTCGAAGCCATGAAGCCGTATCTGAAGGTTTAGGCTAGAACTTCTTCAGCTCTTCGATCAGCGCGCCGATTCCCTTCGTGCGGTACAGGTCGGAGAGCCGCTGCTCTTCGTTGGAAGGCGGCAGCACCTTCAGCAGGAGAGCGTTCTCGAGGTTCTGCCGGTTGGGTACCCACACCTTCCCATCGGCGAATTCCACTTCGCTGACAAAGCCCGTCATGCCCTGTATGCTCACCGGTTGCCCGCTGCGCGAAAACCGCAGCGCGGTCTCCTGCAACACGCGCGCCGTGCGCCCCGGCGGCAGGTAGAGCGCCGGATCGGCGGCCGGCAGCGATGCCGCCATGTATTGCTGGCCTTTCTGATCGCTCACCAGCCAGCCCAGTTCCACGTACTTTATGGTCTTGCTGGATTTGTTCAGCACCTCGATGCGCGGGGCGCGCACTTCATTTCCGGCAAGCTGCGCCCATCCCTCCACCGGCTCCACGGGCGCGTCGGGGAACTTCAGAAAAGCGAACTGCTCCGTGCGCTCGGCGCCCGCCGCAGCGGAGGAAACCGCCGGCCCGCCGCGGGCCACGCGCACATCCAGTTGCGGGCGCTCGGCCTGGCGCGCCAGGCTTTCCATCAGCTCGTGGCGCAACCCGTCCGCTCCGTTTTGCGCCAGCACGCGCTTAAAATGTTCGCGATCGCGCTGCGCCTCCATTTCCCAGGCGGTCATGGTGCGCCGCGAGTTCAGCCGGTCGGGGCCATAGAAGGAAAGGTCCTGGAACAGCACCCCGTCCAGGTTCACTTCCACCAGCGGTCCGGCCGCCGCCTGCGTGGGCCGCACCAGTTGCATGTCGATTCGAACCGGGAAGGCTTCGCCCGGTCCCACGTTCAGGCTGGGGTACGCCACCGACCCTTTCCCGCCCAGCGTCACTTCCTGCGCCACCACCCGCAGCGTCACCCCGTGTATGCGGCTGGCGCTCAGGTTGCGCAGCGTCAGCGACATGTGCAGGTCCAGCACCAGGGCCGCCCCGCGAGCCGTGGCGCGCGATTCGCCGGTCGCCACATTCAGCACCGCCACCGGCGAATCCTTGGCGAAGTTGATACTGATGGAGCTGCGCGGATCGAGCGGAACATCCTGCGCCAGCACGCTCACCGCGCCCAGGAGTCCCAGGACCGCCAGCCGCATTCGAGTTTCAATCCGCATAAACGTTATTGATCGTTACGTAGCCCGTTTCGGGATCCACGTAACGAGCCCTCATGGAGCCTTGCGCGCCCACTGAGTACTGCACGTTTTGCGCGCCGGAGTGCAGCAGCCGCAGCGCCCGGCCGCCCTCTCTCACCTGAATTCCATTAGCCGTGGTCTGCACCACCACGCCATCGTAGCGGGGCGCGCCGGGCCCCGGATGCTCCAGAACCATGCCGGCAACGAGCAGCACCATCACGCTGGCAAAGGCCACCATTGCGCGGGCGCGCGTGAACAGCGGTGTTTCGCGCCAGGGCGTCTGGCCCGTCCGCACGCACTCGCCCGCCGCCAGTCCCAGCCGGATGTTGGCCTTCATCTCCGCGGCCAGCCGGTTCCAGGAAATCTCGGGGGTCTCGGCCAGCTCGGGGAGAATCGCCCGCACTCCCCGGAACGCTGCCACCTCATCGCGGCAATCCCCGCATTTCGCCAGGTGGCGCCCGGTTCTCCAGCGGGCTATCGGCCCCAGGTCCCCACCCGCGTGCAATGCTAATGTCGCCCCGTCGGGATGTTTCATCTTTCTACCGCTTCCTTCTCTCCATATAGCGCCGGAACTTGGTGCGCGCGTTGGCTATGTGCGAGCGCACCGTGGCCTTCGAACAGCTTAGCCGCCTGGCCACCTCTTCCGCCGGCAGTCCCTCCACGTCGCGCAGCATCAGCGCCGCCCGTTCCCGCGGGCTCAGCAGGCGCAAACCATCTTCCAGATAATTCCGTTCCTCGGACCGCAGCAGCGCCTGTTCGGGGCTTTCCGATTGGCTCGCCGGAGCCTCATCAATCTCGCAAAACGTGGCGCGGCCGCTGCGGCGCAGGAAATCGATGGCCGTGTTTGTCGCGATCCGCGACAGCCAATGGGCGGCCTTATGCTCGTCCTTGAGCTGCTCCTGGCGCTGCAGGGCCTTGATGAACGCTTCCTGGGTCAGGTCCTGGGCATCGGCCACGTTCCCCACAATCCGGTAAATCTGGATGAAAATCCGCCGTAAGTGCTCGGAAACAAAGCGGCTCTGCCGTTCCAGGAGTTCCAGGCCGGGCTCGACGACTTCGCTCATCGGGCTGCAAACGACTGTTTCCACGGGTTCTAACCTACATGACGCTGGAACCCGCAAAACGTGGAATCTAAAGCGGACTATTCCGCTACAGCCATTCTATCGCGCCCGCCGAAGCCTGATAAGCTTGGTGATTGGAGATCCGCGGCCCCGATAGCCTGAGACCATCATGAAACTTGCCGAACGAATGAGCCGCATCGGAGTCGAATCCGCCTTCGATGTTCTGGTACGATCCCGCGCCCTCGAAGCGCAGGGCCGCAGCGTGATCCACCTGGAGATCGGCGAACCCGATTTCCCCACTCCCCCCCACATCGTCGAAGCCGCCAAGAAGGCGCTCGACGGCGGCTGGACCCATTACGGCCCCCCGCAGGGCTATCCCGAGCTGCGGGAAGCCATCGCCGCGCACATTTCGCAGTCGCGCGGAATTTCGGTCGGACCACAGCACGTATCGGTGGTGCCCGGCGGCAAGCCCATCATTTTCTTTCCCATGATGGCGCTGCTCGAACCCGGCGACGAGGTCATCTACCCCAATCCGGGCTTCCCGATTTACGAATCCATGATCCGCTTCCTGGGCGCTAGGCCCGTGCCCATGCCGCTCGAAGAGGGCCGCGGCTTTTCCTTCGACCTCAATCTCTTTCGCGGCCGGCTTTCGGACCGCACCAAACTGGTCATTCTGAACTCGCCCGAGAATCCCACCGGGGGCGTGATTCCGCGCGCGGACATCGCCGCGGTCGCCGGAATGCTTCGCGAGCGCGACGTGATGGTGTTGAGCGACGAGATCTATTCGCGGATCTACTACGGCGACGAGGCGCCCGTATCCATCGCCGGTTTCCCCGGGATGCTGGAGAAAACCATCATCCTCGACGGTTTCTCGAAGACCTATGCCATGACCGGCTGGCGCATAGGCTACGGCGTGATGCCGGAGTGGCTGGTGGACGCGGTGAGCAAGCTCATGGTGAATTCGAACTCCTGCACCGCCAGCTTCACGCAGCGCGCCGGCATCGCCGCACTCGCCGGACCGCAGGATTGCGTGGCCGCCATGGTGGCCGAATTCCGCCGCCGCCGCGACGCATTCTGCCCGGGCCTCGACCAGGTTCCGGGGTTCCGCTGCGCGCATTCGGGCGGCGCTTTCTACGCCTTTGCCAACGTGACCGGCACCGGCATCCCCTCCAAAGAGCTGGCCGGCTACCTGCTGGAGGAAGCTGGCGTGGCGTGCCTGAATGGCGGCAGTTTCGGAGAACATGGCGACGGTTACATCCGCTTCAGCTACGCCAACTCGCTGCCCAACCTGATGGAGGCAGTGGAGCGGATCAAGAAGGTTTCCGTGCGCTGGGAAGCCGCCACGGTAGCGCAGCGATAGTCATTTCTACCGCAGCGTCACGATGGTGGCGCCCCATCCTCCCGCTTCGCCGGGAGCGTCCCGGAAATCGGCCACGAACCCTGTGCGCGACAGGATCGCGCGCACCATCTCGCGCTGCACCCCTATGCCGCGTCCGTGGATGATCCGCAGCGCCTTGAACCCCAGCCGGTGCGCTTCTTGCAGGTATTCCTCCACCACCTCCTTCACATCGCGCGGCGGAATGCTGTGCAGATCGAAAACGTCGGTGACGGGAATGCGAATTGGCTCCTGCCAGGGATCCATGGATTCTCTCTATATAAACCAAAGGCCCGGTCAGCCGAAGCCGACCGGGCCGAATGCCATCGCCGCTACTGCGCGCACCTGGTGCTAAGCGACCTGCTGTGACCGATACTGGCTCAGGATCGCTTCCATCTGATCTTTCAACCGAAGCTTCAGCTTCTTCAATCGCGTCTCCTCCAACTCTTCTTCATAAGTCAGATGGGGAAGCGATTCCAGCGTTTCCAGCTTTCTGGCAAACTCTGAGTGCTGGCTGGCAAGCCGGCGAAACTCCTCGCTTGTTTCCATCAGGTGCGCTTTCAACTCTTCCTGTGCGTTCCGTTCCATATTGGGCAATTCCTCCCAAGAGGTTGGCGCGCCGAGCCGGTCGGTTACGAAACAAGGCTCGGTGCGTAATCTCGTAACGTTTTTGAAACAACGGCATCACCGTCTAAGGCCACCTTAACATGAATGAAACTTCATAACAATAGCCGCTTCGGGTGGTTCCTGGTAGTACCCTCCGCGCAAGCTAACTTCTTGAAATCCCATGTGATTATAGAATTCGCGGGCGGCCCGATTGGATTCCCGGACCTCCAGGTACACCACCCCCGGAGATTCCCCCAGCAATGACTCCACCAGCTTGCGCCCCACTCCCTGGCGGCGGAATCCCGGAGCTACCGCCAGGTTCAGCAACTCGCTTTCACCCTCCGCGACGGTGCGCGACACCAGGAAGCCCGCCACCTGAATTCCGCAGACCGAAACGCGGAAGTCGTACCGCAGGTAGTCGGAGACGTCCCACTGGGCAGCCTCGGGGCTGGCCGCCTGGATGCCG
Organism: Bryobacteraceae bacterium; assembly: GCA_049515735.1. Classification (GTDB taxonomy): domain Bacteria; phylum Acidobacteriota; class Terriglobia; order Bryobacterales; family Bryobacteraceae; genus Fen-178. The sequence continues at coordinate 19,446 of JBEKTU010000017.1, read as the reverse complement.
GCGACTTCGGCCAGGTCGCCTGGTCCGCCGCGCCGGATTACCCCGCTACATCTTGGGAGCGTAGTACCCACGCCGGACGTTCACCAGGATGTTCTTGCGTTCCCTCACCCGCACATCGATTACGTGGAAAAGACCGTCGGTAACCAGCGGCTCGGGCCGGTAGGAGATGCTGTACTGATGGCGCAGCTCGTTGGCGATGTTTTCGAACGACTGGTCCAGGTCCTCCACCTTGAATGGGAAGAAAGCTCGCCCGCCGGTTTCCTGCGCGAGGTACCTGAGGACCTTATCGCCGTCGGTTTCAATGCGCGTGATTCCGTTGGTCGAGATGGTGTATATCACCACGTCGGCCTTCTGCGCCATTTCGAGCGCCTGGTCGCGCGTGTAGCGGCTCTGGTTGTCGTCGCCGTCGCTGACGATCACGATGGCGCGCCGGAACTTATACCTCGGCTGGTCCTGCGAGAGCTTGTCGCGGCAAGCGAAGTAGATGGCATCGTACAGCGCGGTTCCACCGCCGGGACGCAGGTTGCGGATCGCGGCCGTCAGCTTGTCGGTGTCGTTGACCAGGTCCGATACCAGTTCCGCCGAAGTGTCGAAGCTCACCACCAGGGCCTTGTCGAGGTCGGTGCGCATCACGCTGTCGACGAACTGGCCGGCGGCCTCCTGCTCGAACTTGAAGCGTTCCCGGACGCTGTTGCTGGTGTCGATCAGAATGCCCAGGCGCAGGGGCAGGTCGGACTCCGCCGCGAAGTCCGAGATGGTTTGCCGCCGCTTGCCTTCCATGATTTCAAAATCGTTCTTATCGAGGTCGGTGATGAAGCGGCCTTTCTTATCGGTGACGGTGAAAAGCAGGCTCACGCGCGTGACATCGACCTGAATACGGGTGGGCTCGTCGCTCTGAACGATCTGGCCGGCGGCCCATGCGGCGATAGCCAGCACGCCCGCCGCCAATGGCGCCCAAATCTTCATAGTCCGATTATAGCGTGGGGGTGTGGACCGCGCCTCGCCCCCGGTAGTGCGCTAAATGTGTGCGCTTGGGAAAAAATCGGACATATCGCAAATTGCAATACTTCGGATGGCTTGCGAACGATCCTTGGCGGGCCTAGGCTGGGGGAATGTCGCTGGTTATCGTTGTCCAAGCACTTCCGTATCTCCCGCACATGTGGCACTCCATTTTGGCTGGGGCTTCGTTGGCTGTGTCGAGTCGCGGCACTACTGGATTCGCTCTTCTTTGTGGGTTCGTCTCTTGGCTGTACGAGTGCTTCTCCAGAGAAAACGGAGTGCGGCCCATGCTGAAGAATTGGCGTGCCCTTCTGAAGAGTGCTGCAATCGGACTAGGAATATGGCTGGCAGTAGTGGCATGGAACTCCTCCCAAGCCTATAAAGTATTCTCCCAGCCGCAGCAACTCGACATTACTTGGCTACAGCGAACAGGGGGTTTGGAAGTCATTCCCGGCGCTACGACACAAACAATTACGCCTGCATACCTGCGAGATCGCAAAGAGTACACCGTCGAATTAGACAGCTCTAAAGGAAATATTGTCCCGTTCTCGTTTGCAGTGCTTTTCCAATTGCCTTTCCCAGTAGAGGGGTGGAAGGCGGACTTGAACGGCGTGGGTGGTCTAACTTTTTTACCTGTCTCTTCTTTTCCCGTAGTTATCGCAAGTCCTAATGCTCAGATCTCCGGCCCGCGCCTGCATAGACAATATATGTTGTCAGTTCCTTACATGCCGCCAACTGGAAAAATCAGGATGCTGTTGCTAATGAATCATAATCCACAGGCGACTGTGATCCAGATCGGAAAGCCCACGCACAAGCCTCCTCCCGTATTTCCCTCAATGCCATTACGAGGGGCACTGTACGAGTATCTGCATGTATACATATCCATATTGTATGGAGGACAAGTGTTGAACCGAGAAACTTATGCGCCACTTACAGTCTCTAAAGAGAAGACTATAAGTCTTGGCGCATTTAGTCAGCCGCCGAAGCATCTACATATAACGACCGATGTTGTTCCATGACAATAGCAGTAGCAGAGATGGATCTACGCAACGCGCGACCCCAGTAGGGCGCTCACGCAGCCTCCAGCAATTCCCGCGTCGTCCACATGTGGTTTGTAATGCCGGCGGCCATGGCGGGTTTCATGCGAAGCGTTTGGTGGCGGCGCACGAAGTTGTACCAGGCGAAGTGAAAGCGGTAGGCAGCCCACAGGTTTTCCCATTTCTTGCTGAACGCGTTCGTCAGCCGGGTCATGCGGCGCATCTGCATCCGAATCGCGAGACCCTGACGTTCGACGTGGGATGTGCAAATCTTGACGGGGTCCGGGTCAGGTAGTGCGCAAAATGTGTGTGCCTAGGGTTTTTTGCATTCGTGGCCTCGAAAGGTCTTTTACGAAGCTCTATTATTGCGAACCGCGATGGCGGACTGTTAGCCAAACAAGCGCCGCCTGGCGAGAATGAGACCTGAGGCCAACGCGAAAAGCGCAAGAGAAGACGGCTCCGGTGTTGTTATCAGTTCGTACTTGGTCCCGGACGCAGCCGTTATGGAGGCGGGGATGATTGCGCCCGCAGAGTTCAGAGCCTCAATGTACTCCAAATCGATAAAGCTATTTGGGGCCATGTCATTGCTATTGGACAGATAGACCGTTCCAGATATTGACGCCATTATGGGCATCGCCACGCCAGATGTAAACGGCAGAGTTTGGACAAAAGGCAGGCTGGGGCATCCGTCCACCGTGACGTAGCCGTTAATGTCGAACTCTGACACAGGCTTACACCCTTCGGTGTCGAAGTACCACCAAAGCAGATCCAGAACGCCGCCGCCGGCCGGAGCCGTGACGGTGATGCTGTCGGTGAAAGCTGTGTAGGAATCTCCCTGAAAGTAGCAACACCCGTCGGAGGCGAGGCTTACACTCCCGTAGGAGGCCCAGGCCTGGACAGACATCGCGTTGAACGCGCACTCCGCGAAGGTCGTTCCGCCCACTACACAGTCAATTTCAACCCAGTTTCCGCTGGCGTCGATGTAAGAAAAAAAACCCCCAACGCCTGTGTTTAGGTCAGCCCAAGCCGAACATGGAGCCAGGGCCAGGAGCAGTACCAATAGCCGCTTCGCCATTTGCTTTTCCTCCTGCCATCGGAGACACAACCCACTTCGATGGCGGTTCCGAACAATCAGTAAAACTCAGCACGTGGGTGGCCAATATCAAGAATCAACAGGTTAGCCGGGTCGAGATTCAACAATTTTGGGTTTTTTATCCTAAATTCTGGGAGTGTTTGCCAAAGTAGCCGCTACCGAAGCGTCCGAGCCGAAAACTGGGGATACGCCTGGGAAAGCGTGCTAAAGAGGGAAGCGTGCCGAGGGCAGATCATAGAAAATCATAGCGCCTCCCATACTCTTCAACGCTGATGCGAGCTTCGCACACATTTAGTTAGCGCACTACCTCGCCCCTACTCCAGCCCTTCCATCCACTCTTCCAGCTCGGCAGGCAGCGGCGATTCGACGGCGATCTCCTCCCCTGTGGACGGCTGGTGGAAGCGGATCCGGCGGGCGTGCAGAAAGTACCGGCCCAGCGCCGGCCGGCCCTCGACCTTGGCCGGCGCGCCGTACAGCGTATCGCCTGCTACGGGGTGGCCGATGCTCGAGAGGTGCACCCGGATCTGGTGCGTGCGGCCGGTGCCGATCCTCACTTCGAGCAGCGTGAACCGTTCAAACCGCCGCAACACGCGGTATTCGGACCAGGCCGCGCGCCCTTTGTCCAGCCGCGCCGTCATGCGCGTGCGCCGCACGGGGTCGCGCGCAATAGGACGTTCCATGCGCCCGCTCTCGCGCTTCACCTGGCCGTGCACCAGCGCCAGGTACACCTTCTCCACCTGCCGGCCCGCGAATTGCGCCGCCAGCCGCCGATGGGCGTCGTCGTTCTTGGCCACCAGCAGGACGCCGCTGGTGTAACGGTCGAGCCGGTGCACGATGCCCGGCCGCAGCGCGCCCGCCACCCCGGAGAGCGCGTCGAAACGATTGAGCAGCGCGTTGACCACGGTTCCGGAGTGGACGCCGGCGCCGGCGTGGACCACCATGCCCGCCGGCTTATCGATGGCCACCACATCCCGGTCTTCATACAGTACGGCCAAGGGAATGGCTTCCGGCACGGCGCGGAGCGGCGGAGCTTCGGCCGGCTCGACGTCAATGGCTTCACCCGCACGCAGCGCGTGCGAAGACCGCTTTCGGACGCCGTTCACCAGCACGCGGCCCGTCTCAATCCACTGCTGAATCCGCGAGCGGCTGTATTGCGGCAGCCGTTGGTGGAGCATCTGATCCAGCCGCTTGCCGGCTTCGTGGGGTTCGGCTGAGAGGCGCACGAGCGGGAATCGACCTATCTATTCATCCGAGTCTTCCGCACCCGATGAGGTCGCGGCTTGCTCCTCTTGCCACTCGAGCCCCGGCGTTTTGTCCTCGGATGCCAGATTGCGGCGGTCATAGAACTGCACCCGGCAGTAGCGGCAGTGATACAGCTTGCCTCCCACCAGCCGCTCCAGAAAATTCAGAAAACCGGTGTGCGGCGGATCGATGCGGTCACGCGATTTCAGCCGGGTTACGCGGAGGGTCCCGCAAAGCGGGCAACGGCAGTATGGACCGAAATGGTGCATGTAGCGGCGCGGATAGAACTTCTCCACGTCGCAATCGCGGCATTCATAAATCGCCAGGTAACCGAAGCGCTCGAAGAATGTCCTGTGGACGTGCCGCATCCGCCCGCCGCACTGCTCGCACTTCACCATTTCCTGGCCTAATTTATAGCGCAATTTGCGGAACCGGCACAAGCCGCGCCACAATGGAAGGATCGCCCTTTCCATCCGTAGATCGCTATGCTGGACCGGATCACCGTGCATGGCGCGCGCCAGCACAACTTGAAGAACATCGATGTCGAGATTCCCCGGAACACCTTTACGGTGATTACCGGACTCAGCGGCTCGGGCAAGTCGTCGCTGGCGTTCGATACCATCTACGCCGAGGGCCAGCGGCGCTATGTGGAGACGCTCTCCACTTATGCGCGCCAGTTCCTCGACCAGATGGAGCGGCCCGATGTCGATTCCATCGACGGTCTCAGCCCCGCCATTTCCATCGAGCAGAAGACCACCAGCCGCAGCCCGCGTTCCACCGTCGGCACTATCACCGAGATCTACGACTACCTGCGCCTGCTGTACTCCTCCATCGGCACGCCGCACTGCCCGGTGTGCGGCAACCAGATTTCCCGCCAGACCACCGAACAGATTCTCCAGCACGTGCTGGCGCTCAAGCCCGAGGACCGCATCATGGTGCTGGCGCCGGTGGCGCGCGGCCGCAAAGGGGAGTACAAAAAGGACCTCGAGAAACTCGCCCGCCAAGGCTTCGTGCGCGCGCGCATCGACGGCGTGCTGCGCTCTCTGGACGAAGACATTGTGCTCGACAAGCGCAAGAACCACACCATCGAAGTCGTAGTCGACAGGCTGCTAGTGAAAGCGGGGATCGAGAAACGCCTGGAGGCTTCCATCGATACCGCTACCAGGCTGGCCAACGGGCTGGTGCTGGTCGCGGTGGTGAACGGCGAGGAGCGTCTCTATTCGCAGAAACTGGCCTGCACCCAGTGCGGCGCCAGCATTCCCGAGCTCGAGCCGCGCTCCTTCTCGTTCAACAGCCCCTACGGCGCCTGCGAGGAATGCCACGGGCTGGGCAGCAAGTGGACCTTCGATCCGGCCAAGGTGGTGGTGGACCGTTCCCGGCCGCTGCTCGATGGCGGTCTCGGTCCGGGCGCCGGTTCCTGGTCCATGCGCCAGCGGCTCGAGGAATTCGCGCGCCGCTCGCGCGTCAATCTCCAGAAACCCTTCGAAGAGCTTCCCCAAGAGACGCGCGCCCTGCTGCTCGAAGGCGGCGCCGGGTTCCAGGGCATTCTGGGAACCTTGAGCGAGCTGTACGAGGGGTCCACCGACACCTACCGCGAGTGGCTCACCGAATACATGTCGCCGGTGGAATGCCCCGCCTGCCGCGGGCGGCGGCTGCGGCCCGCCAGCCTGGCCGTGCGCGTGAAAAACTTTTCCATCGCGGAGTTCACGGCGCTTCCGGTGGCGCGCGCGCTGGTGGCCGTGCGCAACTGGGAGCTCAACGACCGCGAGGCGCAGATCGCCGGCCGCGTGCTGGATGAAATCCGCCGCCGTCTCGAGTTTCTCTCCGCCGTGGGGCTCGACTACCTGAGCCTGGAGCGCTCCGCCGCCACGCTCGCGGGCGGAGAGGCACAGCGCATCCGGCTGGCCACGCAGATCGGCTCCAAACTGCGCGGCGTGCTCTACGTGCTCGACGAGCCCTCCATCGGCCTCCATCCGCGCGACAACGGCCGCCTCCTCGACACGCTCCAGCAGCTCCGCGATATGGGCAACACGGTCCTGGTGGTGGAGCACGACGCCGAAACCATAGAGCGGGCCGATTACGTCATCGACCTGGGCCCCGGCGCGGGACGCCTGGGTGGGGGCCTGGTGGCCGCGGGCACTCCCGCCGCCATCGCCCGGGATTCCGGCTCGCTCACCGGCCGCTACCTTTCGGGCGCGCTCGAAATCGCCATTCCGCCGGTGCGCCGCCCGCCGGGGGAAAAGAAACTGGTAATTCGCGGCGCGCGCCAGCACAATCTCAAGAACATCGATGTGGAAGTGCCGCTGGGCCTTCTCACCGTGGTGACGGGCGTTTCCGGCAGCGGCAAATCCACCCTGGTCAACGAAATCCTCTACCGCGCGCTGGCCCGCGAAATCTACGGCTCGCACGAAGAACCCGGCGCCCACGACGCCATCGAGGGAATCGCCAATATCGACAAGGTCATCCGCATCGACCAGGCGCCCATCGGCCGCACCCCGCGCTCCAATCCGGCCACCTACACCGGCCTGTTCACGCCCATCCGCGATCTCTACGCCATGCTGCCGGAATCGCGCGAGCGCGGCTACAAGCCGGGGCGTTTCAGCTTCAACGTGAAGGGCGGCCGCTGCGAAGCCTGCCAGGGCGACGGTCTCAAACGCATCGAAATGAATTTCCTTCCGGACGTGTACGTCACCTGCGACGTCTGCCGCGGCCGCCGCTACAACCATGAGACCCTTCAGGTGAAGTTCAAGGGCCACTCCATCGCCGACCTGCTGGATGCCACCGTGGAAGAGGCCTTGCCCCTCATGGAGAACCTGCCGCAGATCCGCGCCAAGCTGCAAACGCTCCACGACGTGGGCCTGGGATATGTTCACCTGGGCCAGTCTTCCACCACCCTCTCCGGCGGCGAGGCGCAGCGCATCAAGCTCGCCAAGGAGCTGAGCAAGCGCCAGACCGGCCGCACCTTCTACCTGCTGGATGAGCCCACCACCGGCCTGCACTTCGACGACGTGCGCAAGCTCCTGGACGTGCTCCAGCGCCTGGTGGGCCTGGGCAACACGGTGGTGGTGATCGAGCACAATTTGGACGTGATCAAGACCGCCGACTGGATCGTCGATCTGGGCCCCGATGGCGGCGAGTATGGCGGACGCGTGGTGGCCGAGGGCACTCCCGAGCAGGTCAGCCGATCGAAGAAAAGCTACACCGCCGAGGCTCTGCGAAAGGTGCTCGGCAACGGGAGGGCGTCATGAGCAAGTACTCCAAGCAACCGCTCGATTTCGCGGGCCTCAAAACCGTCCCTCTGAAGGAGCGCGGCGGCAAAGTCAAGACCGCGGACTTCGCTTCCGTTTTTCGCGCGGGCTCGGGTGTCGCCGGCTGGCTCGATTCGCTGCCCCGCATACTGGCGGGCAATTCGTTTCGCGCGGTGGTGGACGCGCTGGCCGCCGCGCGCTCCCGCCGGCGCTCCATCATCTGGGGACTGGGCGGCCACGTCATCAAGTGCGGCTTGGCGCCGGTGCTCATCGACCTGATGCGCCGCGGCTACGTCACCGCGTTTGCGCTGAACGGCGCGGCCGCCATCCACGATTTCGAAATCGCCCTGGCCGGCCACACCAGCGAAGACGTGGAAGCCGTGCTGCCGGATGGCCGCTTCGGCTCGGCCGAGGAGACCGGCCGCGAAATGAACCGCGCCATCGCCGCCGGCGATCGCGATGGGTTGGGCATGGGCGAAGCCTTGGGCCGCTGGCTGGATTCGGGGGCGGCGCCGGAGCACGCGGCCTCCAGCCTGCTGCTCCAGGCGTACAGCCAGGGCACTCCCGTGACCGTCCACGTGGCCATCGGAACGGATACGCCGCACACCCATCCCGCCGCCGATGCCGCCGCCATCGGCAGCGCCTCGCACCACGATTTCCGCCTGCTCGCGGCGTACGTCGCGGACCTGAACGAAGGCGGGGTTTACCTCAATGTGGGGTCCGCCGTGGTGCTCCCCGAAGTGTTCCTCAAAGCCGTCTCCGCGGTGCGCAACCTGGGCCATCCGCTGGCCAACTTCACCACCGCGGATTTCGACTTCCTGCAACACTACCGCCCGCGCGTGAACGTGGTGGAACGCCCGCACGTCCGTTCCGGCGGCGCCGGATATGCCATTACCGGCCACCACGAATTGATGGTCCCGCTGCTGGCGGCCGCGCTCATCGAAAGGGATTCATGAGCCAGGAGCAGCCCCCCGAGGCGCCCCCGCCGCAGCCCGAGCATTACCCCTTCTGGGGTTACCTCGATCTGCTCTTCTTTGCGGGCCTGGTGATTCCCAGCATGTTGATCGGTTGGGCGGTGGTGAAGGCCGGGATGTTTCTGTTTCACATCCACTCCCTTCGCGTGTCCGAACTCCTGTCCGAGCAGTTTCTGGGCTACGGCATTTTGTTCGGCGGGCTGGCGCTGATGTTGCGCACGCAATACCAGCGTCCCTTCTGGCGCTCGCTGGGCTGGACCAGTGCGTCCCTGCCGTTTCTTTGGAACGTCATCTGCGGCCTGGCCGCCGCCTTCGTAGTGGCCGTGATGAGTTACCTGATCCACACCCCCAACGTCAGCAATCCACTTACGGACATGATGCAAGACCGCACTTCGGTGATCCTGCTCGCGACCTTCGGAGTGACCCTCGGGCCGCTGTGCGAAGAGCTGGCGTTCCGCGGTTTCCTGCAGCCGCTGCTGGTGCGCAGCCTGGGCGCAGTCCCGGGCGTCCTCGCGGCCACGATTCCCTTCGGGCTGCTGCATTTCCAGGAATACGGCAACTCGTGGCGCCACGCCGTGCTGATCGCGCTGGCGGGCGCGTCCTTCGGATGGATGCGCCAGGCGACCGGATCCACCAAGGCCGCCGCCATCATGCACGCATCTTACAACGCTCTGTTCTTCTTCGTGCTGTTCGCGCAGCGGAGAGAGCTGCCGCACATCTGGTAGTGAGTGGGAGGAGTATGCGCAACTCGATGCTGTCAGGGCTGAACCGGCAGACCCTGGAACATGCGGCCCGAACCACAGTGGCTGCGACTGTGTCTCTAGCGATCGCACGGGTATTTCGACTTCCCGAGGCGCAATGGGCCGTCATCAGCACCATGGTCGTCACGCAGTCCACCCTAGGCGCGTCGCTGACCATCTCCGGCCAGCGGTTTGCCGGCACCGCTCTGGGCGCCACCGCCGCGGCAGTGCTAGCCACTCGCTTGGGTTCGAGCATGCTGGCCTTTGCCGTGGGAGTATTCGGCCTCGGCCTGGTGTGCGGCGTCCTCCGTCTGGATCGCGCGGCATACCGCTTTGCCGGGATCACGCTGGCCATCGTCATACTCGTATCGCGGAGTAAGCCTGCCTGGATGATAGGCGCTCATCGGTTTCTTGAAGTATCCATCGGACTCGCAACCGGCCTGGTAATGACCGCGCTGTGGCCGGAACGGAACCGCCCGCCGTCTGCGAGGGCCGCTGGTGGCGCCACGTGACAGTCATTAGGATACTGTGAGAGGGCGGGCTTTTACGGTGGTAGAGACAATCCAGTGGACCGAGGCGGGCGTGGTCATGATCGACCAGACGCGCCTGCCGTTCGAAGAAAGGTACGTGACTTGCCGCACGTATAAGGAGGTCGCGGACGCCATCCGCGGCATGGTCATCCGCGGCGCGCCGGCTATCGGCGTGGCCGCCGCCATGGGGGTGGCGCTGGGCGTGCTGCACGCGGACGAGCAGCAGCTCGATCGGGAAATGGAAACCATCTGCGGCGCGCTGGCCGCCACGCGCCCCACGGCCGTGAATCTCTTTTGGGCCATCGAACGCATGCGGCGCCTGTACGCGTCCCTGCGCGACCGGCCGGCCGGCGAGATCCGGCGGCGCATGGTGGAGGAGGCGCTGGCGGTGCGCGAGGAGGATATCGCCATCAACCGCGCCATTGGCCGTAACGGCGCGGCCCTGGTGCCCGACCACAAAACCGTCCTCACTCACTGCAACGCCGGCGCGCTGGCTACCGCGGGCTACGGCACCGCACTCGGCGTGGTGCGCGCCGCCATCGAGAGCGGCAAACAGGTGGATGTCTTCGCCGGCGAAACCCGCCCGTTCCTGCAAGGCGCGCGGCTCACCGTTTGGGAATTGCAGCACGACGGCATCCCCGCCACGCTGATCACCGACAACATGGCCGGCCACTTCCTGAAATCCGGCCGCATCGGCTGCGTGGTGGTAGGGGCCGACCGCATCGCCGCCAACGGCGATGTGGCCAACAAGATCGGCACCTACTCGGTCGCGGTGCTGGCCAAGGAGAACCACGTCCCGTTCTTCGTGGCCGCTCCCATTTCCACGCTCGACCTTACGCTCGATTCCGGCGACCGGATCCCCATCGAACAGCGCGCCGCTTCCGAGGTGACGCACGTTTTCGGGACGCCGGTGGCCCCGCCCGGCACCGCGGTCGAGAATCCCGCCTTCGACGTCACGCCTTCCCGCTACGTCGGCGCCATCATTACGGAAAGAGGCGTGGCCCGCCCGCCGTATGAAGAGTCCTTGAGGAAACTGGCGGGCTGATTCCCATGTTAAGGTGGTCATAAATGCGAATTATCCTGGCCGTTCTGCTGTGCACCGGGGCGCTTCTTGCCGCCGCTGACAACCCTGGCCGCCGTGCGCCCGGCTTTGCCCTGCCCGATTCCAAGATGCAGGTCTTCGACCTGGCCGATTATCGCGGCAAAATCGTGCTGCTGGAATTCATGCAGACCACTTGCGGGCATTGCGCTCCGTTTGCCGACGTGCTGGAGCGATTGCAGCAGAAGTATGGCGACCAGGTGGCCATCCTCGCGGTGGTCAACTCGCGAGGGGACGATCAGAACAGCGTGGCGCGGTTCATCTCGGGCCATCGCATTACCTACCCGATTCTGTTCGACGCCGGCCAGATGGCGTACTCGTACCTGCGCAGCATGCGCTTCGACACGCCGCACGTTTTCCTGATCGATGCCGGCGGCACGATCAGGAACGATTGGGAGTACGGCCTGGTTACGCGCGACATCTTCGAAGGTAACGGGCTGATGTCCGAAATCGACAGCCTGCTCTCCGGCAAGGCCGCTCCGCAGAAGAAGAAGTGAGTTGGGCCGTGTCGGCATCTCCAAATAACCCCTACCGGCTGCGCAAGGCGCGCATTCAACCCGCATTGCGGCGGGCCGTCTTCCTCCTCCGCGGGGGCGACCGCCTGCACGGCCGCGACGACGAAGCTGCCGCCCGCGGCTTCCACATCCTGCTGACCGTCTTTCTGGTCTGGGCCGGGATCACGGAGTTTGTGATAGTTCCCTTGTTCGTGGTGCGCAAGGCCGCGACCGCGGGCCTCGTGCTGGTCATGGGCGGAGCCGCCCTGGCAGCCCTGGCCCTGCTTCGCCGGGGCGGAAAACGCGCCGCCGCGGCCCTGTTCCTGAGCGTCGCGTGGTGCGTGGGCGGGGGCTTTTCCCTGCTCGGTGGCGGAGTCCGCAGCGAAGGCATGGGGTTGAACATCGTTCTCATCCTCTGCGCCGGCTGGCTGCTGGGCCGCTCTGCTGCGCTCGGCTTCGCCGCCGCCACCCTCGTGCTCTCCTTTATCGAGGCCTTGCTGGAGCTCGCCGGCTACCGAGTGCCCCTTTACTTCCCCGGCCCACCCCTGGCCGTCTGGAGCCTCCATGTCGTAATCGTGGTGCTGGCCGTCGGCCCCATGCTCGCCATTCTGGAAGCCTTGCGGAAGCAGGTCTCCACTCTCCAAGAGAGCGAAGAGCGATACAAGGCCCTCTTCGACCGTTCGCTCGACTGCGTGTTCCTCGCCGATTTCGAAGGGCGCCTCCTGGACGCCAATCAGGCGGCGCTGGATTTGCTCGGCTGCCGGCGCGAGGAAATCCCCACGCTCACCGTCACGTCGCTGCTGACGGAAGATCAACTCCCGATGGTTCGCCGGAGAATCGAGGAGGTCCGTGCCACCGGGCATCAGCAGGGTCGGAGCGAGTACCGCCTGCGCCGCAAGGATGGGGGACTCGTCTTCGTGGAAACCCAGTCCTCGCTCATCTACCGCGACGGCAAGCCCTTTGCCATCCAGGGCATCGCCCGCGACATCACCGGGCGCAAGCGGGCCGAGGAGGAGAAAGCCAAGTTGCAGGCGCAGTTGCACCATGCGCAGAAGATGGAATCCATCGGGCGCCTGGCGGGCGGCGTGGCCCACGACTTCAACAACCTGCTGACCGTGATCAGTGGGTACAGCCAGTTGGCGCTCAACAAGCTGAGCGCGGCCGATCCGCTCCGGGACAGTCTGGTGGAGATCTACAAGGCCGGGGAACGCGCCGCGGGATTGACCCGGCAACTGCTGGCCTTCAGCCGCAAGCAGATCCTGCAACCGCGCGTGCTGGATCTCAATCGCGTGGTGGAGGAAATGCGGCCGATGTTGTCGCGCCTGGTAGGCGAGGACGTGCAGGTTGACATCGCGCTCAACGCGGAGAGCGGGGCGGTGTACGCCGATCCGCATCAGTTGGAGCAGGTGATTATGAACCTGGCGGTGAACGCCCGGGACGCCATGCCCAACGGCGGCAGGTTAGGGATCGAGACAGCCATTGTCGAGTGGGACGAGAGCCATGCCCAGTCGCATCCTGGGCCGCGCCCGGGCCGCTACGTCATGCTGGCGGTGCGCGACAGCGGCATAGGAATGGACGAAGCTACACGGCAGCGGATCTTCGAGCCGTTTTTCACCACCAAGGCAGCCGGCAAAGGGACCGGACTGGGGTTGTCGATGGTGCACGGCAGCGTGGAGCAGAGCGGCGGCCACATCGAAGTCGATAGCGAACCCGGCCACGGGACCACTTTCAGGATCTACCTGCCTGCACTGGCCGAAGCGGCAGCCGATGCCGGGATGCTGGCGGCCGTTCCGGCCCTGAGCGGGAAGGAGACCGTCCTGGTAGTGGAGGACCAGGAGGAGGTCCGCAGATATGCGGCTGCCGCGCTGAGGGCTCACGGCTACCGGGTGATCCAGGCGGCCAACGCCGGCGAGGCGCTGCTGGTCTGCGAGCGGGAGCGCATCGACCTGGTCTTGACTGACGTGGTGATGCCGGACTTGAGCGGTAGGGAACTGGCCGATCGGTTGGGGAAGCGCTGGCCCGGAATCAAAGTGCTGTTCATGTCGGGCTACACCGACAACGCCATCGTGCATCAGGGGGTTCTGGAGAAGGAGGCGGAGTTCATCCAGAAGCCGTTCAGTCCGGAAGAGTTGTCCATCAAAGTCCGGGAAGTGCTGCTGGCGCCGTTGAGTGGCGGCGGCGCGTCGCCCGAGCTCAGCGGTTAGGCGGCGTCATAGTGGCTCTCGCCTGGATGGCCGCGATCGCCGCTTCGGCTGCGCGCGACAGGTTGATCGGCGGCATGAACCCGAATCCACGGTCGCGCTGCGACAACGTCTCCCGGTTCGTAGCTGCAATCTTATTCAACTCCGGAATATCGGACGCGCCGCCCCAAGCGCCGATCACTAGCATGGCGTACAGCTTGTCCGGAATCTGCGGACTCGATAGCAGCCCGCGCGCAACGCCAAGCGCTCCGGCGGAATCGAGCTGGGCGAGCCGCTCCAGCGCCAGATCGCCGCTCATTCCGCCTTTCTTCGCAAGAGCGGTCAGGTACGGAAGTACCGCTGGATCGGCGTACTGGCTCAATCCCGCCACGGCATTCACAGCCACCAGCGCATTCTCGTCCGCGGCCGCCTGGCTGATGGGCTGCAGCAGTTCGGGTTTTTGGAAGCTGCCCAGCGTCCGGACCGCGGTCGCCCGCACCAGCGGCGCATCGCTCGATAGCGCCTTCTCCAAAGCCTCAACCGCCCCGGCGATCCGCAGGTTCTCGGCGGCGCAAGAGAGCAAGCCGGGATCTTCCAACGCGCGCGACAGGGCCGCTACCGCCTCGGGATCGCTTCTGCCTCGAATCGCAAAGCACGCGGACGCCCGCTGCGTGGGAGTCAGCTTGGCATCGAAGAGCTGCTGCAATGGGGTCTGGCCCGCAGCCGCGGCCGCCAACGGAGCCAGCCACAAAATCCACGGCTTCATGGTTGCCCCTTGGCCAGCGCTTTCGAAATCGCCTCGGCGTGAACATAAAATGCGGGCTCCGGCGTTTTCAGCTTGAGCGCCTTGTCCATGTACTCCCGCGCTTCGGCATAGCGGCGGTTTTTGTAAAGCGCCCACGCGAGCGCATCGTAACTGTAAATGTCCTTGCGGAACGCGAGCTCCCCTTCCGCCAGCTCCAGCGCCCGGTCCAGTTTAATATCGTGATCGGCGAACGCGAACACCAGGTTGCGGTTTGCCTTTTCCCCGGCCGCGCGCGATAACTTGTCGATCGTGTCCAGCAGATCCATCTGCTTGGATGCCTCGGCGTTCTGTCCGGTTTTCTTGTACAAGTCATACAGGGCCGAAGCGTAGTCGGGCAGGGGAGTAATATCCTGGGCGCGCCGGTAATTTTCGATCGCGCCTTTGTTGTCGCCCATCTCCGCCAGCGTCTTGCCCATCCCCGCGTATGCCGGATGATAATTCGGAAAAGTCCGCAACGCGTCCGTGAAGCTCTGCTTCGCGAGAGCGATCTGCCCGCTCTTGAAGTACAGGTTCCCCAGGTCGACCATGCACCACGCCACGTTCTCCCGCGAGGCGCTGCCCGCTTCAATCGCCCGCTTCATGATCTCGATCGCCCCCGGCATGTCGTTCAATAAGAAGCGATAGTGCGACGCCCGGTTGTAACTCGCCAGGTCCGGCCGTAACTCGATCATCTTCTGATATGCGTCCGCGGCCGCGTCATATTGGCCCATTTCGATCAGCGCGTCCCCCAGAGTGCCCCAGTTCCACGAATCCGCTCCGTCGATCTGGATCAGCTTTCGCGACGATTCCGCAGCTTCCGCGAACGAGTGGCGCTCGAGTTGCGTCGCCGTCAGCAGCCGCCGCGCTTCGTAGTCCGAATTATCCACCGCAAGGATCCTATCGAGGAGCGAGGTCGCCCGGTCCAGGTAGGAATAGTCCGTCGTCTCGCGTATCTTTTGAACGTAGGCACCGGCCAGCAGGACCTGGTAATGCAGATTGCCTGGTTCCGTTTTCGCCAACAGACTGTACATCGAGATGCGGTCGTCGGTCTTGACCCCCGCAACCTGCTCGGCGAGCGAGCGGTCTTTTAATGCCCCGACAATTCGTTCTGCGGAGGTCTGCGCGGTTGCCGGGAGCGCCGCGGCCAGTAATAACAACGCACGGGTGTTCATATACGATCGGAGTTGCCGCGAGGGGCCCGAAGGCCCCCACGCAGGAGTCGCTTGCTACTGGCCCGTCGGCGTCCCCCTGCCGTTCGTGCCATTCTCCTGGCTGTGCAGGTAGCCGGCGTGCGGCGGCGCATGGAACGGGAAATGATCCAGCGTCGGAACGTCGTTCGAGTTGACGCCATCCCCTAATGGCGGAACGTTCGTGAACCCCGGCACTAACACGCCCGCCAGCGCTCGGAGGCCGATATCCACAACGTCGTCGTTCGGCCGCCGGCCACCGAACGGCCAGCCGGCGTTATCTCCGCCCAGCGGGCCCAACCGGCTCTGCATAGCAAGCGGCGTCGGCGGAATCGTCAAATCGATTCGTGTAATGTCCGGCACGTACACCCCAAGCAGGTCCGTCCGCGGCGTCGGCGGCACCGTCAGGTTGTACACGCCCTGCAGAATGCCGCTCACGAAAAAGGGCGCTCCGATGAACTGCGCGAACTGCTGATCGTCCTCCGGCAGGCTGCGGTTCCAGTAGTCTTTCATCGGCAGCGGAATCAGCGCCTCCACGGTCAGCGGATTCCCCACGCGATCCACCTGCACGAACTCGCCGAAACTCATCGGGTCGCTTGGACTCGGCCGCACCGTCACAACCTGCCGCTGCGTCGCTGCCCATGCGGCGATCTTCGCCGTTGGGGAACTCGAACTGGTGGGCATGCTCCCGTCCGCCGTTACCGCGGTGATCGGCATCTCGATCGCGATCAGGCTGATGTTGTAACCCGCGAATCCGTCCACCGCACTCGGATACGCCGCCCCCGGACCTGTATCCGCGCCCGTAAGAACCGGCGCCGGAGCCCGGAAGTTCAACGTGTCGAACGTCGCGCCGCTGTCGAAATAAAATGCATCGTCTCGCGGTCCCGCGAATATGCGCCATCCATTCGGAAGGGTGAATACCGATGGCTGCCCGAGCGTCGCCTCGTAGCTTGGGGTTGATTTGGGCCCGAGGTTGGGAGGGGCGACCGAGAGCGCATGCCCGTTCTGATCCTGACTGTAGTACGTTACTTGCCCGGTATCCATGTTGCGGATCACCACCGTGTAAGTCTGATACAGGAAAATACCCGGGTCGTCGATGCTCTTGATTGTCCCGAAATACGAAACAAACGTCGGGTTCTGCCGCAGCGTCGTTCTGAATCCGATGTCCACCACCAGGTCCGGCCGCCCATCCAGACCGCGCTGGTTATTGATGTTGAACCGGTAGTTCACCGTGTCGGAGAACTTATAGTAGCTGGGGCCGTTATCCGGATTCTGGAATCCCTGCACGCTCATACTCATGACGATGTAATTACTGCGCCCAGTCTCGTAGCTTCTAAATATGTAGAAGTCGTTGAGGTTGGCCGTTTGATCCTCCAGCAACAGCGGACCATTCCGGTGACTTGCGCCAAATGCGCCCGCGCACAGTAGGGTCAGCGCGGCCCCTGGTCTCAATAATCGTCGAGTCATGTTCCCCTCCTCCAAGATGCGAATTATTTCGATTATATGGCCCGGTTGCGGATTCGGGAAAGGACTTTTCTTCGGGGAGATTCGCAAACTTGTACGAAACGTTACGGTTTTCCGGCCGCGGGCCGCAGTGACCGGTTCCGCAAGATCCAGCGCCGAGTAGGAAGCGAGCATGGTGATCGCCGCGATGGAGATGTTTTACCGCAGGGCGTGCGTAATCTCAAGCTCGCTCAGGGGCGATTTCAACCACCACTACAGCCAGCGCGGCGAGAGCGGGCCCGTTATTTTCGATCCATGTCACTATCGAGTTGGGCGAATTATACTGGGGATCGTAGAAATTGGCAACCGACGCCGAGTAGAGTTCGGCGCGCACTTCAGGGGTCACCGCAGCCGTCCACGAGTTAGTCTCATTCTGGCCTCCCTCGATCCCCCACGGTCCGCCTTGGAACGAAGCAATCATATTGCCGAAAAAGGGCGATCGCCGTAGCGCCATGGAAGCCGGTGAGCGCTCCCCAGCCGCTCGTATCCCAAATGCGTGTGGAAGCGGTCAACGGCCCCGACTCGTCGATCGTGACCGCGGTCTGCATAAAGCCGTTGCCGCTTGTACCGATCTTCGTTACGCCGCTGTTGACGCTCACGGGCCACTTCACCGCGGAGGTCAGAGCCAGACTCACTGAGTTCGAGGTGAGGCCGTAGTAATTAGTAACGGTCACGGTTGCGGTAGTTCCCGGCGTTATCTGGTTGCCGCCTGAATCCTTCACCGGCACAAGGAACGTGATCTGCGTATCGCTCCAGTTCTGAAGCTGAAACCGCGCCACGTTTCCCGGTGCGCCCCAGTTCACTCCGTTGTCGGCGAAATGGACGTATCCAGTGCCTGCCTGATTTCCAAAGTTCTTGCCGTTAATCACGATTGTGGCGCCGGGAGCTGCCGTCGTCGGGCTGAGCGATTGGATCACTGGGGCCACAGCAGGCGCGATCGTTAGATTCACGGCGTTCGAGGCGAGGTTGCTCTCGCCATTGATAACGGTTACCGTTGCGGTTGTGCCGGGCGTTGTTGGGAAAAGATCCTTGTCCGGCACGAGGAAGGCGATCTGCGTATCGCTCCAGCTCACATATTGCAACTGCGCCTTGTCTCCTGGCACGCCCCAGTTCGCTCCGTTGTCGGCAAATTGGACGTATCCATGGCCCTGCGGATCTCCAAAGGCCTGGCCGTCGATCGCAATTGTGTCGCCCGGACGCGCCGTCGTGGGGCTCAACGATTTGATCGCAGGACGGGCTACTATCTTTAAGCTCATACTGTTCGAGCTGAGGCCGCCGCTATTGGTAACGGTTACCGTTGCGGTTGTGCCGGGCGTTGATTGGTAGATTTAACCAGGCGCTGGTCTTCGCCGGCCTCGGCGATAGAGACCGCACCTTGGATGCCCTGGAGCGCATGGCCGTTCTTGGTCCGGTGCGTATTGGCCGTGCCCTCACATTTCAGGAATTTGCTTTTGTTCGAGACGATCCTCGCGTGAAAGCCCTTCGCAAGAAGGTCGGCTTGCCCAACTAGCCTCTTTACACGCACCCTAAAACTCCGAGCGGTAATGCCCAGTGTTCAAAGGTGCGCTGCGCACGCCAGGTGAAGAAAGAACGCCACAAGCCGGCTCACTCGATTCACGTTCTGTCACCCCTCCTTGTTTCAAGGCTGGCCACTTCCGGTGGTCGCAAATCACCGCGGAAAACAGCCCTGCTGGTCCGCCCGCGTAGAGCGTGTTCGGATTCCCGCCATCCAGCACCGGCACTTGGCTGCGCACCGGACTTCCCGCGATCACTGTCCAACTCGCCCCGCCGTCCGTGCTCATCACCACCCCGCTGTCCGTGCCCGCGTAAATCACCGCCGAATTCACCGGATTCACCGCCGCGCTGTACACGCCGCCTGACGTCACCGGCGACAGGTCGCGCCAGCTCCCTCCTCCGTCCAGGCTCTGAAACAACGTGGCTGGCGTTGCGGCGTATATGGTGCTGGAGTTCAGCGGGTCTACTGCGAGGCCAACCGCCACGGCCGGCAGCCCTGTGCTGCTCCAACTCGCCCCACCGTCCGTGCTCTTGAAAACCCCGCTGCCCGGCGCAAACAACGCCGCTGCGTACAACGTCTCCGGATTCTGCGGATCGATCGCCAGCGCCTGCACATAAGCTCCGTAAACGCTCCCCGGCAGCCCCGCGTTCGCCGTACTCCAGCTAGCGCCGCCATCCGTGCTCTTGTACACGCCTCCGTACCAGCTACCGGCATACACCGTGGTCGGATTTTGCGGATCGATCACGATCCCGGATATGCAGCCGAAGCTCGTCTTCAGATCCACCCAGTTGGCGCCGCCATCGGTGCTCTTGAACATCCC
>JBEKTU010000016.1:0-76705 GCA_049515735.1 Bryobacteraceae bacterium | reverse complement strand
TTGGCGAACAGCCCCACGTTCAGGTGGCCCAGCGCCACCACGATGGCTCCCGTCAAAGTGGCCGCGTCCACCAGGTGCGTCGCGCCCTGCTGGCGCGCGTAGCTGAGAGCGTCCGCCAGGATCAGCCGGCCTTCGGCGTCGGTGTTGATCACTTCGATGGTCTTGCCCGACATGGCGGTGACAATGTCGCCGGGCCGCTGCGCGCGGCTGCCGGGCATGTTCTCGACGCAGGGAATGAACGCCGTCACCGGAATAGCCGGCTTCAGTTGCGCGATGGCCCGCATGGCGCCGATCATGGCCGCGCCGCCGGCCATGTCGTACTTCATCTTTTCCATGCCTTCGGCGGGCTTGATGGAGATGCCCCCGGTATCGAAAGTGACGCCTTTGCCCACCAGGCCAAGGTGTGCCTTGGAATCCGTCTGCGCGGGCCGGTAGCGGATCACGACCAGCGCCGGAGGCTCCGCGCTTCCCTGCGCCACGCCCAGCAGCGCGCCCATGCCGAGCCTCTCCATTTGCTTGCGCTCCAGGACTTCGCACTCCAACTGGTATTCGGAGGCCATCTGCCTCGCGGCCTCGGCCACTTTCGCAGGCGTGAGCCGGTTGGCCGGCTCGTTCACCAGCCCGCGCGTGAAGTTCTGCGCTTCCGCCAGTACGCGCCCGCGGGCGACGGCGGCGTCGAGTTCCGCCGCACCGCCGGCCGCCGCCACCGCGAACGCCTCCACGGACTTCTTATCGTCTTCGGTCTTGTAGCGGTCCGGCTCGAACTCGCCCAGAATCGCGCCCTCGACGGCGGCCGCGGCATACTCGCCGTCCGCATGTTCCGGATCCAGCGCCAAGGCGATATTCTTCACCGATTTCGACTTCAGATGCCGCACCGCGGTGCCGGCGACCCTGCGCAACTCGGCGGGATCGAACTTTTCCGGCTTTCCCGCCCCGGCCAGCAGCACGCGCGTGGCAGCCACCCCCGGCGGGCGGTGCAACAGCGTCAATTCCAGGGACTTTCCGGCCACCTCGCCGGCGTCGACAAGATCGCCGGCGCCGAAGCGGGCCTCCTTCCGGCCTTCGAAAACCAGCACAATCAGTGCGCCGGCCTCAATCTGTTCGAGTGGTTGGCGTTCAATCGTAATCCGCATCATTATCGATTGTGACGGAGAGACGCTCGCATGGCAAACGGGTTGGCGGCCGGTTGCGAACCTCGATCTACTCTTTCACCAGGATCTGCCAGCGGACCTATCCCGAGAAGGGCAGCTTGCCGGCCAACAGTTCCGGCTCCAGCATTGGCAGAGCGGGAAGCAGCATGTCGATGTGTCGATCGGAAACCTCAAGCCGAATACGGAAGGGGCATCTCCCGCTCCATTGCCGAAGCGGCGGCGAAGCGCAAGTACTCGCGAATACCTTCCGCCTGGAGATCCGGATATTCGGAGAGAATCTCACGCTCCGTCAATCCCACCGCCAGCAATCGCAGCACCGTGGCGACGGGAATTCGCAGGTGACGCACGCACGGGACCCCGCCCATTTGTGCGGGATCGACCGTGATACGCGCGAAATTCTTCATTGGCGCCCCTTGGATCATTGTCGCAACTCCCGCCACTTCCGGCAAACGCAGCCGCCGGCCCCGGCCCGCGCAGGGAACCTCGGCAGCTTGGCTGGCCCAACGGGCTACCAGATGGCGGTGCACTGGGGCCGCAAGCCGGCTGCACAGGAGTAGTTCTAGCCCGAGGTTCCACCCCTGTTGGAGGCGAATCCGTTGACTTCACGGGGGTTGGTCGCCCAATCGCTGGGCGCTACTGACTACAGTTTGCCTATAACCTGACGTGCTGGATTGGAGGAGTGGGACAAAGCATTTGAGTGGCTGGATCAGGCTTACGATGCCCGAGATTCGCTGTTGACCTTCTTGCAGATCCTGCATTCCTTCGATCCCTTGCGACGAGACGAGCGCTTTGACCGTTTGCTGAAGAAAACGGGACTCACCAACGAATCGGCAAATCGGGCCTGAACTCACCGGGGCTACTCGCCGGCACGCCCCAGCGGAGCAGCAACTGCCGGGCGAAGGCTTCCGCGTGGCCTTCCGGCGGAGCGGCGGTGTGCCGCAGCAAGGCCCATCTTCCAGGCGCATGGCGCGGCCGCGCGCGGCGGCCTTTCCCCTGGCCGCGCCGCCGCTTGGGATCGAGCAGCGCGCGCAGGTTTTCAAAACCGTCGGCGGTCACCAGGCCCGCGGCCACCAGTTCCCACAACCCATCCTCCACTTCGCTGGCCAGACGGCCGCTAGCGCGCGCCAGTTCCGCAAAGAAGGAAGCGCCGCTCCCCTCGAGCACCGCCAGCACCTCGCGCGCGCCGCGGCCGAAGCGAGTGTCGAACCATTCGGAGGTGAGAGGGTCGAAACCGGATGGCACTGACACTATCTTAAAGCTACAGGCCCGTCCGGCCCCATGCCAGTCTTCTGTCCGCCCCCACCGTCGCACGCTAGAATCTTGACATGGTGCTCACAGAGACGTGCGATTACATGCCTTGGCCGCCGATCGAAGGTCCGGCCAACAGACACATACCGAAGGGGCTGCAATTGGCCTTCCTGGCTGCATTCTGCGCGGCTGCCTCACTGCCGGCGACGGCCGCTTCGCAGCAGATCCCCGGGCCTGCCATTGCGGCGCCCGGCGCGAGCACTGTTCAGGCGAGCCAAACGGGCGGAAGCGATATTCCCGCGAGTTTCACCGTCCCCAGCGCCGGCTACGATTACGTGAAACGCGAGGTAATGATCCCCATGCGCGACGGCGTGAAGCTGCACACCGTGATCGTCGTGCCGAAGGGAGCGAAAAGCGCGCCGATGCTTCTGACCCGCACGCCCTACGACGCCTCCAAGCGCGCGGCGCGCAACGAGAGCCCGCACATGCTCGCCGAGATGCCGCAGGGGGAGGGAGTTTTCGTCGCGGACGGCTACATATGCGTGTTCCAGGACGTGCGCGGCAAGTACAAATCGGAAGGCGAGTATGTGATGACGCGCCCCGTGCGCGGCCCGCTGAACTCCACCACCACCGACCATGCGACGGACGCCTACGACACCATCGACTGGCTGGTGAAGAACACGCCGGAATCGAACGGCCGGGTGGGCATGATCGGCTCGTCGTACGAGGGCTTCACCGTCGTCATGGCGCTCCTGGAGCCGCACCCGGCGCTGAAGGTGGCCGCGCCGGAGAGCCCGATGGTGGATGGCTGGATGGGCGATGACTGGTTCCACTACGGCGCTTTCCGCCAGACCAACCTCGACTACACCTCCTCCCAGACCTCCAAAAAGGACGGGGGCCAGGCCGTAATCCGCGACGCGTACGACGACTACGAGTCTTTCCGGCGGGCCGGCTCGGCCGGCGACTACGCGCGGGCGCACGGTCTGGACCAATTGCCGTGGGCGCTGCGGATGATGGAGCACCCCGCCTACGACGCATTCTGGCAGGGTCAGGCGCTCGACAAACTGGTGGCCCAACGGCCGTCACAAGTGCCCACCATGTGGGTTCAGGGCCTGTGGGACCAGGAGGACATGTGGGGCGCGATCCACTGCTACCTGGCTCTGAAGGCCATGGGACAGGCGGATCGCAACTACCTGGTGATGGGACCGTGGCGGCACAGCCAGGTGAACTACGACGGCTATAATCTCGGGCCGTTGAAATGGGATGGCGACACCGCCCTGCAATTCCGCCGCGATGTGCTGAAACCGTTCTTCGATCAATACCTGAAGACCGGTGCGCCCAAGGTCGAGACACCGCCCGTTTTCATCTACAACACCGGGGAGAATCGCTGGGATCGTCTCAAAAGCTGGCCGCCGGCGTGCGAGACGGGGTGCGCCGCGCCCCTGAAGCCCCTCTATTTGCAGGCCGCTTTCGGCCTGGGATTCGAACAGCCGTCCGGCGCGGGCGCCGCCTCCGATGTCTATGTCTCCGACCCCGCCAAACCCGTGCCTTACATCCCGCGGCCGGTGCGCTTCTCCGACTCCGCCCGCTGGCAGCAGTGGCTGGTGGCCGACCAGCGCACGGTGGCCGACCGGACAGACGTGCTGACCTACCAGACGCCCGTGCTGGCCGCTCCGGTGCGGATCGGCGGCGCGCCGGTCGCCGACTTGTTCGCCTCCACCACGGGCACGGACTCCGACTGGATGGTGAAGCTGATCGACGTATTTCCGGATGAGGTCCCAAGCCAGCCGGAGATGGGCGGCTATCAACTGGCGGTGTCGATGGACATCTTCCGGGGCCGCTACCGCGAGAGCTTCGAACACCCCTCGGCGATCCCAGCCGGCCAGCCGCAGCGCTACCGTTTCGCGCTTCCGACCGCCAACCACGTTTTCCTGCCGGGTCACCGGATCATGGTGCAGATCCAGTCGAGCTGCTTCCCGCTCTATGACCGGAACCCGCAGACGTACGTCGAGAACATCTTTTTCGCCAAGCCGGCGGACTATGCGAAGGCGACGCAATCCGTCTTTCGCTCAGCCGCGCAGCCCAGCGCCGTGTGGCTGCCCGTGACGCCATAGGAGCGCGGGCGTTAAGGGATAATATCGGAAAGACGTGCGGGAACACCGAAGCCGGGTCTGTGCGCCTGAGAACGGAGGACCAGAATGGAGGCAGCAGAACGCCTCGCGCTGCTCATCGCCGAATACAGGTCGCTCGACCGCAATCGCGACCAGGCGCGCTTGCGCGAGATCTTTCTCGAAGCCGCAACGCTCGTCGATCGGGCCGCG
Source organism: Bryobacteraceae bacterium (assembly GCA_049515735.1). Taxonomy (GTDB): domain Bacteria; phylum Acidobacteriota; class Terriglobia; order Bryobacterales; family Bryobacteraceae; genus Fen-178. Next base: position 71,985 of record JBEKTU010000016.1, on the reverse strand, counting down.
CAGCCCAAGAAGTGGGCCGCGTTCCGCTCCATGTACGCGCAGATGTGCGAAGGCTCCGATCCCGAAGAGGCGCTGCACGGCTACCGCGACGCTCTCACAGTCTTTACGCCCGGAGAGGACCACGATTCCTGGGCGAACTGCACTATGAACATCGGCTGTATTCTTGCGCCGCGCTCACAGCAAGGCACGCCAGGATCCGAAGAAGCGCTGGCGTGTCTGGAGGCTACGGTGGCCGACTACCCCTGGTTGGCTTCCACGCTCGCGCTGCTCTACCGGTTCCGCGCCGCCGGCGATCTGGCGGAGAACTGGTCGCGCCGGGTTCAATACCTCCAACTTGCGATTTCTCAATTCTCACCCGATGAAGACCCGGAAAAATTGGCGGGACTGCAAAATGAATTGGGCCTGGCAGCCACCGAAGAGCCCGGCTGCGATTTTGCCGATGCGATGCCGAGGAGGATTGCGCTGCACCTTGAAGCTTTGCGGCTGCTCGAACGTCGCGGCTTCGGAGACGGGCCGTCGCCGGACTTACCCGCGCCAGGCTTACACAGGCCGAATAACACCTGGATCGAAACCTGCATTAATCTGTGCGAATGTTATCTGTTCAGCCTCGGCGATGGGAAAGCGAAACGGATCGAAGCCGAAGCCTTCGGCCGAAAAGCCGTGGCTGCCTGCGCGCACGGCGGCACGCCCGATCTGCGGCGCCGCGCGCGCTTGTCGCTTGGCCGGGTGCTGGCGCGCAGCGGCGGGCCGGAAGCCAGCGCGAATCTGCATGAGGCGATTCAATGGTTCGAGCTGGCGAGCGAGGACTGCGACCCCGCCAAGCCGGAACTGCTGGCCAACATACGCTCGCTCGAAGCCAGCGCGCACCTCGGGTTGACGCTCCTCGGCGAGGCAGGCGCCATTGAGGAACTGGCGCGCTGCTCCCGGGAAGCCATTGCCGGCTTTTCCGGGCCGGCTTTTGGCGGCAGTCGCCGCGCCGCCTATCAGGTGGAAGCGCGTGGCTGGATCGAAGCTGAGAACTTCGCGGAAGCAGCCCGCTGCCTGGAAGCAGCGCTGTTCGAAGGCGAAGCGTTGCTCGCCGAAACAGCGGCCGATTCGAGCCGCATCGAGCGCGTCTTCCAGCTCCAGGATTCGTGTGCGCTGCTTTGCTACTGCCGTCTGAAGCTGAGCGATGTCCGCGGCGCGCTGGAAGCCCTGGATCGCGGCAAGGCCCGCTTCTGGAATCGCCGTGAGCCGCGCGAGATCTGGCCAGCGCTTGGCACGCAGATTCCGCCTGGCGGGGCGCTGCTTTTTGGAGTGTTCGCCGCCAAGCAGGGCGCGGTCATCGTCGTCACCACCGCCGGTGAGGCAGCGGACTCCAGTTCAGGCTCCGGTGGTTTACGCGCCGAACCCGTGTGGCTGGAGAATTTCGGAGCCGACGAAATGCTCCTCCTGCAGCGCGGCGACCAGAATTCGGGGGAACTCGGCGGATGGCTGCGGGCATACAGCTTTCACCGCTCGGAGCCGCTCAACTGGATCAGGGAAATCGATCGAGTCGGCGGAGTACTTTACGAATCTATCTGGAAGCGGGTCATCGAAAAGCTCACTCAGTCAGGAGTCAAGCGCGGCGCCGAGTTGGTCTGGTTTCCTCAAGGGGGAGCGGGAGTATTTCCAGTGCACGCGGCTTGGAGTGAGGAAGGCGGGCAGCGCGAGTGGCTGATTGACCGGTACGCAATCCGCTTCGCGCCCTCCGTAGCCGTGCTGCTTAGCGGCCGGGCCGCGGCACCGCCCCGGGCCGCTCTTCTGGTCTCCAATCCCGGCGGCGATCTGCAGTACAGCGATTTGGAATGTGCCTGGGTGAAGCGCCATGCTCAGGCGCCGGACTGGCAGGTTTTGGAAGGTTCAGAGGCCACCCCCGCCGCCGTGCTCGAGGCACTGCGCAGCGCGGACTGGGCGCACTTCTCAACCCACGCGAGGTTCGATCTACTGAATCCGCTGCGCTCCAGCCTGGCACTCGCCGGCGGCCAGCGCCTAACGCTCGAACAGCTTCTGCCACTACTCGCCGAGCGCGCTCCCAGCCTCATGGTTCTCTCCGCCTGCGAGACTGCAATGGCCCGCGTCACCACCATGCCGGACGAATTCATGGGCTTTCCCGCCCCACTGCTTGACCACGGGGCGGGCGCCGTGGTGGCGACGCTGTGGCCGGTGGATGACGCCGCCGCGGCTGTTCTCATGGGCCGCTTCTATGCCGAATACAATTCCGCGGACTGCACGGCCTCCGAGGCCCTGCGACGGGCACAAAGCTGGCTCCGTACCGCCTCGGTAGCGGAACTTCGCAACATGCTTGGCGAGCTTCGCAACGAACCCGGCCGGGCGGGCGAGCTGGCCGTGCAACTCCGCATCAAGCTCTTCACCCTGCCGCAGGATCGACGGCCTTTCGCCGAGCCTTACTTCTGGGCGGCGTTTACCATTTCCGGAAAGGGATGAGTCGATGACCCCGATGGTTCAGCAGTGGATCTGGCTGGAGGCCTTACGCACCAACTGGCGTGCGATCCAGTTACGCCTCATCCCCGCCAGCCCCGCACTCTTGCAGAAACTCGCGGCCATCGCCGAGCGGCTGAGAGCAGCCGGCTCGCCTCAACAGTTCGCCGCCATCCTCGACGATCTGGTGGATCTCATCGCCGATACCGAGGCCGCCGAATACGTCCGCGACTTGATTGGGCGTAGCACCATACCCGAAGCGCCGGCCGCACCCGCGACCCGTGAGGAAGCTCTGCCGCCCATACCGGCCGAACCGAGGTTCGCAGCGATGCAGACGGAACAAGTTGCTTCATTCTCCGTTCTTCCGTCCGATGTCCAGAGAGCCGAACTGCCCGAAGCCGCCATGGCGGAAACCGGCAAAGCTTTCGCCGACGGTATTGCCGAGCCCAAACGCTTCATGGGTGTGCGCGTCTTCTTCGCAACCAATCGCGAAGCCTCCGGCTCGCGGAAGCCCGGCGAATGGTTCGGCTACGGCCGGGCCCCGCGGGCGGTCTTCGGCCAGGTATCCGTCTCTATTCCGGTCACCCACAAGAAGGGGCATCTTGAGACGCCCGGCTTCTTCGAACACCAGAGTATCCAGGATCATTTTGTGATCGGGAGCGACATGGAGGTTCTCGAAATCGGCACTCTCCGCGGCAAGCTGGCGCAGCAGCTTCGCGGCGACTCGAACCGCGACCTGCTGGTATTTGTCCACGGATTTAATGTTTCTTTCGAAGACGCCCTGTTGCGTGCGGCGCAGCTCAAATACGATCTCAATTTCCCCGGCGAGATCGTCCTCTTCACTTGGCCTTCCCGCGGCAGCCTGATCTCCTATCCGGCAGATCTCAGCAGCGCCGAACTGTCGGGATCGCCTCTGGCGGAGTTCCTGGCCGCGATCGCCGAAGGACCTTGGCGCCGTGTGCACCTGCTGGCGCACAGCATGGGCGGGCGTGTTTCACTGGGCGGATTGATGGACCCGGCCGCGCCCGAAAAGGGCCTCGGCCAGCTCGTTTTCGTCGCCGCCGACGTAAGCAGCGATTTCTTCGCCCAGCAGTTTCCGAAACTTTCGGCGAAAGGCGAAAGCAGAACCTCGTACGTAGCCTCCAAGGATCGGGCTCTTTGGCTTTCTAGCAAATTTGTCAATCTAAGCGGCCGCATCGGCTATATCGAAAAGGAGCCTTTCGTAATCGACGGCATGGAGACCGTGGACGCCAGCGCTGTGGACCGTGGTCTCTTAGCGCATAGCTATTTTAGCGACATTCGCGCGGTGCTTGACGATCTGGGCTACCTCCTCGGCAACAGGTTGCCGGCCCGTCAACGTCCCAATCTTCGCGAAAAGCGCCTCGCCACTGGAAAACTCTATTGGCAATTCCCGCCGTAGAGTAGCAGCTAAAACGCGCGGCGCTGGTCAAATATTCTCGGAAGGGCCGTAGAAATCGAGGCTTCCAATTGTATATACTAGTTCTGCCAGTCGCACTCAGACTGTCATGGCGAGCCGGGTCGCTGCGAGCCTGACGGGGAATGTTGCTGGGTAACCCGATGTCTGAATTCAGGCCCCACGTACAAGAACGGCTCTTTCGGAAGAAATCGAAAAACTGAACCGGTTCGCATGTTAAGCCGATGAGCATAAACCACGCGAGCTTTCATGCTCGTCTTACTCGCCGCAGTGTAGCCGCTCTTGCCTGCGCGTGCCTGTGCGGGAGCCTTACCGCCGCGGAATCGCCGCGGGGCACGGTTATCGAAGCCCGCCTGTTGACTCCCATTTCGACGTACCGCGCCAAGCCGGGGATGGAGATTGCGGCGGCGGTGGCCACGCCGTTATGCGCGGGCGGGGCGAGCGTGCTGCCGGAAGGGACGGAGTTGCGCGGGGTGGTGAAGCGGGTCCGCAAGGTGGGGCTGGGGTTGGTGTACGAGAGCGCGGGGCTGAAGCTGGAATTCACGCAGTTGGACTTCCCGGACGGGAGGAAGTACACGGTGCTGGCGCACCTGACGGGGATTGATAACGCGCGGGAGCGGGTGGACCGGAAGGGGAATATCCATGGAATCCGCGCCACGGCGACGCTCTCGAACCGGTTCGGGGAGCGGATTATTTTCGCGGCATTAGGGCATCCGGCGAGCATGATTCCGCTGTTCATACTGGAATCGAGTATGTTCCATTTCCCCGACCCGGAGATCCAATTCCGGCGCGGCACGGAGATTCAATTCGACGTCGAATTTCCGGAGGAGTTCGGCGCGCTAACGCCGTGTCCGCTGCCGGAGGTGGAGACCTCACCGGAGGAGTGGGCAGCCATGCAGGGGGTGGTGGACCCGCTCCCTTACTGGACGTACTCGAAGCGGCAGCGGCAGCCGATGGACCTGGTGAACCTGCTGTTTGTGGGCTCGCAGCAAGAGGTGGATCGGGCCTTCGCGGCGGCGGGATGGATTGGATCGCGCGCGAATTCGATGCGGGCGGGAGTGGCGGCCATCAGGGCGATCGCCGAAGAGCGCGGCTTCCCCGACGCCCCGATGCGGTCACTACTCCTGGACGGCAGGGAGCCGGATTTCCGGCTGCAAAAAAGCCTGGACACATTCGAGAAGCGCGACCATCTGCGGATCTGGAAGCGCGACGGGGAGTTGGACGGGCGTCCGATGTGGGCGTCGGCCGCGACACGCGACTTGGGGACCACGTTTGGAATGCACCCGTTCGGGTTCACGCACGAGGTTCAGAGCGATGTGGACCTGGAGCGGGACAAAGTGGTCCACGACCTGGTCTTCACCGGGTGCGTGGATTCGGTGGCATACGTGCAGAGGCCGGAGGGCGTGCGGGAGACGGGACAGGATTACCGGAAAGGTGTCAGCACGGACGCCCGCGTGGCGGTGGTCACGTTGAACGGTTGCACGCAACCCCTCGAGGACTTCGGGACGGTGGAGCCGTTGCCGAAGCCGTCCAAAGTGGTGCGATTGATCCGACGGGTGACGCTAACGGCGCGCAACCACTTGATTCGAGACAATCTGGTGTACCGCACGGCGGATGCCATACGGCTGAGCTACCTGGCGCTCCGAAGGTTGGACCAGCAGGCCAAGCAGGAGGGCCGGGCGCAGCAGTTGGAAGCGGCGATAGCCGAGGACCGCCGGTAGCACGTTCGCGGATTAATCTTCGAAGCTGCGGGCGCCGCCTCTAAAACCATTGCGGGCTTGCTTCCAGAGCCACTTCACGACTCGGGCGTCGTTATAGCAGTAGCCGAGACTGTGATTCAAGGTGGAGAAGCAATGCCTCTGGCATGTCTTCTTCATCTCGCGCAGTTGGCCGCTGTCGAATTTGTGTCCGTCGATCGTGCCCCAGTCGTAAGTCGCCGCATACATCGGAAAACAGGGTCCCACGCTGCCGTCGGCTCGGATGATCACGTTATTCTGGGCGGCACGGCAGTTCCAGTCCGTGAAACGCAGGCCGCCGCCCTCGTCTCGAACGATTCCCGGCATCGTGGCGAGCAGTTCTTCACCATCGGCGCCAGCGCTGGTTCCGTCGCCATACCAGCCCACCGGGCTAAGGTCCAGGCCGGAGGACATCCGCATGAACGCCTTCATCTCCTGCAGACGGGGGACCGAGTTCACCATCTGGTAGCCCGACTTGTTCCTGGCAATCAGCCAGTCGATGAGTTCGTCCACCGCGCACCAGTCTTCGGGGCGGATGTAGGTCGGGTTTTCGTTCAGGTGTTTGAAATGCGCGTCCTGTTCGAGCATCGGCGTCTCGTTCAGGTGATAGTCGGTGGCGAGCCGGTGTTCGCGGGCGTACTCCGTCAGTAGCCGGATGTCCTCCAGGTTATTCCGGCAGATATTCATGTTGAGAAAGACCATGTAGCCATAGACGTACTGCTTCCGCATCAGGCACTCGAGGTTTTGGCGAGCGGGGACTAAGGCCTTCGGCAGGCCCGGCTTTTCGTCCCACGCATCCAGTGCAAGGTTGAAGATCGCTACGCCTGCGTCGGCCAGCCGGTCCGCAACATCGGGCCGCAGCAATCGGCCATTCGTGGCGATGTAAATCCAGAACCCCTTTTTGGCTGCATAGTAGACGACTTTGTGTACGAACGCCGGGCGCAGCAGCGGCTCGCCTCCCATGAGCGCAAGAACGCGGCAGCCATGGTCATGCAGCCAATCGATGGCGCGGCGCGCGACATCTTCGGTCATGCCCTTGACTTTGTTATTGAATGACCAGCAATACCAACAATCGATATTGCACTTGTATTCCACGAACAGGTAGGCGGTGATGGGATGGAAATCCCCCGGCATCACTCGGGAGCGTATGTAGGGAATCAGCCAGCCGCGCACTTTGCGCATGATGTGCTCCCGGCTCCACTGGCGCTTTTCGGGAGGTGTCTCCGGTCCGGGATCGGAGAGCAACTCCGGATACTGGGGGAATACCGGCTCCGGTAAGGCAGCTCCTTTGGGTGCCGGCGGCGCCGGTGGCTGTTGAGCGGAGTGCACCAGCAGGTCATTGATCGCAACGTCGATGCGAAACCTCGATCGGCTAGAACTGGCCATCAGTGTCCTTCCCAAAAAATGATCTGAGGATTCCGGCCCCCCGCCTCGATGAGGCCATCGAAATTCGGGGCGGCGGTGCCATCATGTTCCATAAGCTCCATTCTCGCAGGAGAGGGGGTTGCGTGTCGTGCTGGCCAGGAGCCCCTCCTCTCCCTGGCTGCGCGCCAGCGCGGCCCGGCATCGTCCGCTCTGGACGTTTCCGGTGGTTCTTACTAATATGGTCGTCGGCGGCTTTGGGCATGGACGCGGCTCTCAATCTCACACCGAAAACTCATACGACGGGGCGGCGCCTGGTCGTCGTGATCCCCGTTTTTGACGACTGGGACTCCCTGGCAGTGCTGCTCAAGAGGCTGAGCGCAACCGCCCCGCAGCTTGCGGTCCAAGTGGCGATTCTGGTGGTGGACGACGGTTCGACCGCGCCCCATTGCGCCGGGCTTGGCAGGGAAGAGCTGCCGGGGTTCGCAAGCTTGCGAATTTTGCATTTACGGCGAAACCTGGGACATCAGCGAGCCCTGGCGACGGGCCTGGTTTACGCCCAACAGTATATGCCGTGCGATGCCGTGATGGTGATGGATGGCGATGGAGAAGATCTTCCCGAACACGCGCCGGCGCTGCTCAAAGAATTTCAGGCGTTTGAGGGGCGGGAGGTGATCTTCGCCGCGAGAGCCAAACGGCTGGAGAACCCAATGTTTCGCGTTTTTTATACTCTATACCGGTTGTTGCATGCCGTGCTGGTCGGCCTCCCGGTGCGAGTGGGGAATTTCAGCGTGCTTTCGGGAGAAGCGTTGGAGCGGCTGGTGGTGAGCACGGAATTGTGGAACCACTATGCGGCCGCGGTGGTGAAGTCGCGGCTTCCGTTTCGAGCGATTCCGCTGGCGCGTGGAAAGCGGATCTCGGGCGAATCGACGATGAGTTTCCCTGCCCTGGTGGCGCACGGCCTGAGTGCGCTCTCGGTGTTCGGCGACATCGTAGGTGCGCGCTTGCTGGCCGTGTCCTCGGCCGGGCTGGTGGTAGCGTGCGCGGCGACCCTTGCGGCAGTGCTGATTCGGACGACGATGAAGCAGGCAATTCCGGACTGGGCGACGTTCGCGCTGGGACTGGCGGCCTTGCTGCTGGCGCAATGCGTGGCGATCTCGTTCATTATGGTCTTCTTGATTCTGGCGAGCCGGACGCATGTTACCTTTCTGCCGATTCGCGATTGCCCGTATTTCTTCGGCCGCGTAGAGGAAGTGTTCCGGGATGAGTGAATTCGCCTATGCCGGCTCGGAGCTTCACATCTTCGAGCACGCCCGGCGATGGAAGGCGTATTTCACCGCGGTGCTGGCGCCCTGGTTGCGCGGCGAGATTCTCGAGGTGGGAGCGGGAATCGGCGCGAACGCACAATTCCTGGAAGCGCACGGTGAGCGGTGGGTCTGCCTGGAGCCGGACCGGGAGTTGCTGGAGGAGTTGGCGCGGCGCCTGCCCGCTCACGAGCGGCGCGAGCTGATCCTGGGCACGCTGGAGCAGGTGGGCGTGGCGCGCCGGTTTGACGCCATTGTCTACGTGGACGTCCTCGAACATATCGAGGACGATGCCGGCGAGCTGCGGGGGGCGGCGGCCCATTTGAAAGCGGGCGGCCGGCTGATCGTGCTCGCGCCGGCGCACGGGTGGCTGTATAGCGCCTTCGACCGAAGGATTGGCCACCATCGCCGGTACACAAAGGCCACGCTGCGCGCGATTGCGCCGGATGGGTTACGGGAAGAAGCGCTGCGGTACCTGGATTCGGCGGGTCTCCTGGCGTCGGCCGCAAACCGGTTGCTCCTGCGCAGGGAGATGCCGACGCGCAGGCAGATCGAAGCCTGGGACCGGTGGCTGGTCCCCATCTCGCGGCGCCTGGATCGAGTGTTTGGGTACTGCCTGGGTAAATCGGTGGTTGCGGTCTGGTCCAAACCCGTCTGAGACGGCGCGTTCAGGCGCGCGGTTCAGGTTCCGCAGGAGACCGCGCCCCGCCGTGGAAGCGCGCGAGGAACGGCCAAGTGAACCACAGCGCCACACCAAGCCATGAAACTGCGCTGATGAGCGCGCCGGCGCGGAACCAGGTGGACTCGTAGCGGAACAGCAAATCGTGGCTGCCGGCGGGCACGGTCACACCCGACAGCGCGAGATCGACCGGAAAGACCGGGAGTGTACGGCCATCGACTTCGGCGCGCCAGCCCGGATAGTACGGTACAGCTATGCGGATGAGCGCAGGCCCCGCAGCTTGATAGGCGATGCGGTATATGTCACCCGTGTAGGAAAGAATTCGGACCTGGACCGGACCTCCCGGGACGATGGGGCGGCCTTCGATGACGGCTTCCCTGGCCGGATCGAGCGACCGTAACCGGGCGGCGGCTTCGGCGCTCGAACCCACGGTGACGACTGTGGGTGGAGCCGTGACGCGGGGCAGCGCAGAGGGATTGGGGTAGAAGCGGCCGGTGGTCATGTCGAGCTTGGCGGTGACGGCAAGGGAATCGAGCAGCCGCGGGTTTTGTCCGGCGGCGTCGAGATAGGCCGAGTAGCGGGCAAGTTCGAGAGGGTTGTAGCCAAAGGTAACCTCGATGCGGGAATCCAGCATACCGTTCAACTGGCCGAAACCGGGGGAATCCAAGGCCGCCCAGATGCGCCGGAGCCCGCCACCAGCGGTGGACTCGGCCATGAACCGGAAACGCTGCTGAAAGTTGCCGTACTCCTCCTCGAAGCTGGCGCGCGCATAGGCCAGCCCGTTGTCTCTCATGTTCCAGATCCAGAGGTCGGCCATGAAGATGGCAAACAGCGCGATGGGGAGCCACCGGTAAGGGAAGCGCCGGCTGAGCCAAAGCACTCCGGAAGCGGCCAGGAGCGCGAGGGACAGCGCGACCACAAACCACACATGCACGGGAGCGCGAATGCTGCGGAAACCGGGAAGGCGGGCAACTAACAGGTAAAACCCGCCGGCGGGCCCGAAGGCGTACCAGAGAGCGGGAAGCGCCGGCGCCACGACATAGCGCCACGCCTTGCCTTTGATGGCGCCGAGCGCCGCGAGCGGGAGCATCAGCAGGCCCTGATAGAAGTAAAACTGGGTGATATCCTGCGGCCCGGTGTAGCCGGCCACACCCGGCGCGTGATAGTGGTCGGCATCGACCAGCGTCAGGAGCGCGCCGGGCACGAGGGTGGAGTTGGCGCCCCGGCTGAAATCGACGGCCGCGCGGTTGGATTGGAGGGTAAGTTCCATACCGGGCAAGATCTGGATAGCGGTGAGCCCCAACGGCAGCATCGCAGTGCAGCCGAGCACCAGGGCGATGCGCCACGGCGCAACGCGGGTCTGGAGGCCGTAGGCTAGCAGAAACAGCCCGAAGGCGGTAAGCGCGTAAAGGGCCGTCTGAAAATATCCGGCCAGTATGGCGCCGGCGGCGATCACCCCAACGGCAGGCAGCCAACGCGACCGCCGGAGGCCAGCCATGCCGGTCCACATCAGCCAGGGGAGCAGGGCGGCGGACTGAAACATGCCGACGTGGGAGCTATGGGCCGCAAAGAAGCCCGAGAAGGCATAGAGAGCGCCGGCGAAAAGCGCGGCGACGGAATCGCCGATCAACACACGGGCCACCAGGAAGGCTCCGGCAAAGGCCAGCAGGCAATGCAGCGCGATTTCCCATTCTATGGCGCGCGGGGTGATGCCGATCAGAAAGAAGGGCCAGTTCAGTGGATACCAGGCGCCCACCTGGATGTCGGCCAGGAAGGGCATTCCCGAGTAGGGGTAGGGCGACCAATGCGGAAGTTGGCCGGAGCGAAGATGGTCGGCAAAATATTTCTGCACGCTGTAGTGGTAGTCGGCCGCATCCCACTGCACGGTTGCGTGTTCCTCGAACAGGGGCGCGGCGTAGAATAGCAAAACGGCGGCCACGAAGAAGAGCCAGACCCCCCTACCGGACGCCAGGCGGCGAAACCAATCGACGTCTTGCGCAGCGATGGCTGCGGCGCGGTGCTTTGCGCCGCGCCGACGGCGGACTTTCGGCGGCATGAGAATATGATTCTAACAACGCGAGCGACACCCTTCCCACTCGACGAGGAGGACGATTAGCCCCGCTTCTCCGTCAACGTCACGGCCGCTCGCACCCGGAAGTTGAGGCGTATTTCGGAGGGCAGCGTGGCCGGCTTGCCGCGCGTTAGCGGCACAGCGCCCGCGCGCACCTTCTCCGCGTCCTCTCTTTGCGGAGGCTCCGAGCGCCGCTCGAAGCTGTCGGTCTGGATGGCGACGCGCTGGCCGTCCGACGTGCGAAGCCTCGTCAACTCCACGGCCAGCGCCGCCAGGCCCCGCACCTCGCCGCCGCGGTCGACGGCTACCACCCGGCCTTCCACCAGCGCGCCGCGCTCGGCGATCACAAAGCCGTCCACCGCAAGGTCTTTGTCGAGCGCCGCGATGAAGGTGTCGCCGGGCATGTTCCGCTCCGATGAGAGCCCATCCACCAGGCGCACCGGAATCAGGGAACCGGTGTTCAGCGTAACCGTGTGTGGCGGCTCAGGCGGTGGGGGAGCACTTTGCGGGTACGACGGAATCGCGTTCTCCGGCTCGGTACGCACGGGTGAACTGCGAAGAGGAGCCGGTGGCGGCGGCAGCGGCTCCGCAGTCGGGACTGCCGCCGGCGGAGAGCTTACGGGCGCGGGTTCAACCTTCGCCACGACCACCGGCTCCAGCTTTCTGGCCGGCTGAATCTGATGAACCGGTCGCGGCCTGGTTGCTTTTCTCCTCGCCGGAAACGGCGAGGGATGAGTGGGCGGCTCGGTGAAGGTCACCGGTGCGGGAGCGGTGACAGGCTGGTCTGCCGCCAACGGCTCGGCGGCGGGAGGCGGCACGCTCGCCGGGTCCCGCGCCACCACGACTTGTCTGGCCGCCGGTTCAGGCCTTTGCCACACCCTCATGACGACGGCGCCGCTCACGGCGCCGGCCACCACCAGGAGGCCGATTTCAAGCGGCTTCATCTGTCACCTCTCAAACCAGTCGGACGCTCCGGTGAGCGTTTCCGTTTCCATCCGACCCCGGACTCGATCGCGACGTTCTGTCTGGGAACCGCTTCGTTGGCAAATCCAGACAAACGGATCGGGATTGACGGAGTTTAATCCGGCCGAAGGGCCTTCGGCTCCAATCGGCTGAAACCGCGCGACCCGTGACTCGTCTATGATTGCGTCACCAGCATGGGCCAGAGCGGAGCGAAACAGCCACCGGCCAGGATCAGCGGCCAGACCATCATCGACGAGCTGATCCGAAACATGGAATTGGGCCGGCTGGAGATGGGCTACAGCATTCTCCTTCCATGTATCTTCAGCATTTACCTGCATCCGGACGATTACGGCCGGCTGGCGGGGGTTGACGACCTCATCAAGGAAGACGCCAAGCACGCTTTGAGCGCCCGCCTGGTGGAGTGGAACGGCAAAAAGCCGCGTTTCCGTGGCGGAGCCTCGCGCAAGCAGTGCCGCATTGCGCAGAACGACTGGTGGATCGAGTTGTTCGCCGATACCGAGGGCGCCGTGCCGCCGGGGGACGTGGAGATTCACTCCGAGCTGAATGACGTGGCGCAACCCGGATACCGCGGCGTCAAGACCACCCTGATCGAGCGGGAGCCGGCGGTTACGTCCGCGCGGGTGGCGCGCGACCGGGAAAGCACGCGGCGGCAGCCGGACCAGGTGTTCGGCGAGATCCGCTACCAGGACGATTCCGGGCCGCAGACGTACTTTATCACCCAGAACGAAATCAGCGTCGGCCGGGGCGGCGAAGACCTTTGGGTGGACCTGCCGCTGTACACCAGCGACGAGGTCTCGCGCGAGCACCTGCGGCTGCGGCGCGATCCGGCGAGCGGCGCCTTCGCCATCCTCGACAAGAGCCGCAACGGAACCTGGCTGAACGGGCGGCGGCTGGCCCCCGGCGTGGAAGAGCACTTGCCGGAGCGCGCCGAGATCCGCATCGCGGAAGTGCTGAAGCTGGCCTTCGAGGCCAGGAAGTGAGGGCCGATCGTGCGGGCGCCATACAATCTGCACATTCCTTTCGCGATCGCGTTTCTGGCGTTTGTGGTGTTGTTCGCGATCGTCCACCTGGCGCGGGGGCGCCGATGAACACCTGGCACTCCGGCGCCGCCACCGACGCCGGGCTCTTGCGGGACCGCAACGAAGACCGGTACTGGGTGGATGCCGAGCGTGGCGTGTTTCTGGTGGTGGACGGCGTGGGCGGCCACGCGGCGGGCGAACTGGCCGCGGAGACGGCCGTGGACGCCATCCGCGATTCCATCTTCCAAGAAGCCGGCACGGTGGAAAAGCGGGTGCGGCGGGCCATTACCCTCGCCAACAACCGGATTTTCGAGCTGGCGCAATGGGACGACGAACTGAGGGGCATGGCGTGCGTCCTGACCCTGGTGGTGGTGGAGGGCCGGCGGATCGTTATCGGGCACGTGGGCGACTCCCGTCTCTACCTGATCGCGAACGGCGCCATCCGCAAGCTGACTTCCGACCACTCGCCTGTGGGCGAAGGGGAAGATGCCGGGGAGCTGACCGAGCAAGAGGCCATGGCGCACCCGCGGCGCCACGAAGTCTTCCGCGACGTGGGGTCCTCGAAGCGCCACGCCACGGACGAAGACTTCATCGAGATCCGCCACTGCCGGTTCCGGGCGGATGCGGCCATCCTAATTATGCAGCGACGGTCTCACCGACCACCTGACATCGGCCGAGGTGCGCGCCATCGTGGAGCGGTACGACGGCGATCCCGCGGCGGTGGCGCGCCGCCTGGTAGAGGCGGCGAACGAGGCCGGCGGCAAGGACAATATCACGGCGCTGTTCGTCGCGGGGCCGCAATTCCGCAGCCGCGCGGGGACTACGCGGCCGCGCCTCTCGGCAACGCGTGTGCGCTTCCCCGAACGGCTCTTCACCGGCCGAATGGCGTTGCTCGCCTATGGCGTGCTGCTGGGGATGCTGGTCTGGGCGGTGCTGCGCGCGAGAGGCGGATGATGGCGGGAGCGATGCCATGAACGCGCCCACACGAATCGGTCCTTATGAAATCGTCCGCCGGCTCGGCAAGAGCATGACGGACGTGTACCTGGCCATCGACACGGTGGAAAACCGCAGGGTGGCGCTCAAGCTGATCCAGTCAGGCGGCGATACGGTCATCCAACTGACCATTGAAGCGGAGCGCCGGGGCGCGGCGATTCAGAAAGAGCTGCATGTGCTCGACCCGCGCGTCGTCGAGATTTACGATTTCGGCGACGCGGACGGCTATTTCTTCGTGGCCATGCAGTACGTGGAAGGCCGCAACCTCGCCGAGGTGCTGCAATCGGAGAGCACGCTGAATCCCGACCGCGCGGCGGCCGTCGCGCTGGAAATCTGCGAGCAGCTCGCCAAGTTCCATTCCTGGCAGTCGGCCGTCGTGCACGGGGATATCAAGCCCTCCAATATCCACCTGGGGATGAATGACACCGTACGGCTGCTGGATTTCGGAATCGCCAAGACGCTGAGGGCCGATTGCGACGGGACGGCTCACAATTTCGGCAGCCCGAGCTACTGCTCGCCGGAGCGGCTGAGCCGTTCGCGGGTAGACCCGCAATCCGACTTGTGGGCGGTGGGCGCGACGTTGTACGAAATGCTGGCGGGCGTGCCGCCGTTCCAGGCCGAAAGCACGCGCAAACTGGAAAGCCTGATTCGTTCGAGACGGCCGCCCCGGGCGCTGCCCCCGGGCTGCCCGCGCGCACTGCGGGCGATCGTGATGAAGGCGCTGGTGCCGGACCCGGAGCGGCGGTACCGCTCGGCCGATGACTTCCAGTTGGACTTGCAGGCCTTTCTGGAGCACAAGCCGACGCTCGCCGAAATGGAGCGCCGGCCCGCCTGGAGCGCGAGCGCCACCATCGACGCGGCGCGCGAGTGTTTTCACTGGGCCACACGCACGGCGCGGAGGGTGCGCCAACCTCTGCGTGTGGCGGGCATGGCGCTGTGGTTCGCGTTGGGCATGACGCTGTGGATCGGCGGCACGTACGCCTGGCAGGCGTGGCAAGCGGTGCGCGCGGCGGGGCCGGCGCCCGCCGCTGCCGAAGCGCCGAAGGGGGAGATGGCATCCCTGTATATCGCCTCGGCGGATCGCGTCCTGGAGTCTTACCGGAGCGGCGACGACCCGGCGCTGGACCACTTCGACTGGCAGAAGGCGGGGGTCTGCCTCGAGCGCGCGGTGGAACTGGGGGCCGGCGACGACCGGACGCGTGGGAAACTGGCGCTTTCCAGAGGCTATGCCACGCTCGAGCGGTTGAGCGGCGGCGCACCGTACCCGGAAACGCCCGCGGCGAACCTGCGGCTGGACGCGCGCAACCAGTTTGCCCTGGCCGCGCAGAAGATGGCGGGCGATCCCGCTCCGCACCTGGCGCTGGCGCGCCTGTACGTCTATTTCCTGCCGAACGTGGAAAAAGCGACGGCGGAGTTCGCGGCCGCCGGGCTGCTCGGAGCCACGTTCGGCCGGCGTGAGATCGAACAGCAGGCGGACGCGCTCCGAATTCGCGCGCAGTGGCAAGCGGCGGCTGAGCCGCGCCTGGCGTGGCAGGACGCGCAAACCGCGCGGGCGCTGTACGAACGGATTCCAGGATTCGACCAGGTGGAAGGGCATCTGCGGGAGCTGGACTCGATCCGTGCGCCCGCGCCCAGGATAGCCCCCATCCGGAGATCCAGGCGATGGCGTTAACCAGGAGCTGGACGGCGCCCGGCGCGAGGCCGGAGGTAGTCAACATCCGCAAACCCGCGGCTCCGCGGAGCGAGCTGGTCTGGCTGCTGGGCGCTTCGTTGCTGGTAGCGGCGGGGCTGGCGATGGTCTACGCGGCCAAGAGCGAGGGTTTTGCGGGCGCGGAGGACCGGCTGAAGCGGGGTGAGCTGGTCAACGTCAACCTGGTGACCGGCCCGGAACAGTTGCTCCCCCTGCTGGAATCCTTTCCCGGCCGCGCGGAACGCGAGCTGGTGGCGCAGAAGATCTTCGATTTCCTGGCGCGCGCGCGGCCTCTCGGCAACGTGGGCGCGCTGGCGCGGCTGCGAGTCTCGGCCGAGGAAATCGAAAGCGATCCCCGGTGGGACGTGCTGCGCAGGCGACTGCGGCAACAGCAGTCCCAATCCAGGCCGGCGCAGCGATTCGAGCTGGTTCCACTAGCGATATGGAAGCCCTTGATGGTGGTGCGCAGCCCGCGGGAGTTCCGGGCGGTTTTTCTGGAATGGACGGCGCTGTACTTCGCGGGTTTCTACCTGGTAGCGCTGGTATGGGGAGTGGGGCGCTTCCGGGGCGACCGTGCATTTCTTCCGGCCCTGCACCTGCTCACCGGAATCGGGCTTATCCTGATGGCCAGCATGCGCGACCCGCTGCGCGACACGCTGGAGTTTCGCAAGTTCTCCCTGGGCGTGTTTCTCGGGTGCCTGCTGCTGGCCCTGCCCGCCTTCAAGGCCTTCGACTACCGGCGGCTCTCGGACTGGTGTTACACGCCGCTGGCCGCGGCGCTCGGCCTGTTCGCGCTGCTGCTGGCGTTCGGCAGGGGGCCGGGCGGCAACGACGCCAAGGTGAACCTGGGGCCGTTCCAGCCGGTCGAGCTGATCAAGATCCTGATCGTGCTCTTTCTAGCCGGATACTTCACGCGCAACTGGGAGAGGCTGCGCGACCTGCGCGAGAAACGCGGCTTGCCGCGCCTGTTCCGGCGCATCGGCCTGCCGCGGCTGGAACACGTGGTTCCGGTCCTGTGCGCGGTGGGCGTCGCGGCCGGACTATTCTTTCTGCTGAAAGACCTGGGCCCGGCGTTGGTAACGTTTTGGGTATTTCTGGCCATGTTTGGAGTGGCCAGAGGGCGGCCGGGCCTGGCGCTGGCGGGGCTGGCGCTGCTGGTGGCGTCGGTAGCGGCGGGCTACCACGCGGGCCAGCCGCGCACGGTGGCGCATCGCATCGACATGTGGCTGTCGCCGTGGGACAACGACGTACACGGCGGCGATCAACTGGCGCACGCGATCTGGGCGTTCTCCACGGGCGGGCCGGCGGGCTCCGGGCCGGGATGGGGCGATCCCGCGTTGATCCCCGCGGGCAATACAGACCTGGTGCTGCCGGCCATCGGCGAAGAGTGGGGATTCGCGGGAGTGGCGGCGGTATTCGGGCTGTTCGGTTTTCTGATCTGGCGGGCGCTGGCGGTGGCGGGCCGCGCGGGAACGCGATACGGTTTCTTTCTCGCGCTGGGGCTGGCCAGCCTCATCGTTTTCGAGATGCTGCTGATCACGGCCGGCGTGCTCGGAGTGCTGCCGCTTTCGGGGGTGGTCTCGCCGTTCCTCAGCTCGGGGAATACCGCGATGCTGGCGAACTTCCTGGTATTCGCACTGCTGCTTTCCATCTCCGCCGGCGATCCCGTGCCCCACGACCTGCTGCGGATTTCCATGCGGCCGTTGAAGGCCGTGCTGGCCTGCGCGGGGCTGGCGCTGCTGGCAACCGCCGCGCGTTATCAGGTGGTGCAGGATGGCGACTACCTGGCGCGTGACGCCCACGCGTTCGAGGAAGACGGCGTCAAGCGGCCGCAGCACAACCCGCGGATGAACTCGATCGCGCGCGAGATTCCGCGCGGGAGCATTTACGACCGGAACGGGATTCCGCTGGCCACCAGCGACTGGGACGAGCTGGAGCGCCACCGGAACGAATACGCCGCCATGGGAGTAGCGCTGGACCAGGCGTGCTCGCGTTTCGACAGCCGTCACTATCCCTTCGGCGCGGCCACGGCGCACCTGGTGGGCGACCTGCGCACGGGCGAGGACTTCCACGCCAGCAATGCGTCGCTGGTGGAGCACGACTCCAACCCCAAGCTGCAGGGGTATCGATATGCGGAGCTGGCCGCCCTGGTGCGATACCGCCACCAGCCGGGAAACCAGGGGATCGCGCAGATCCTGGCGCGCGACCGCAGCGTGCGGCTTACGGTGGACATCCGGCTGGAGGTGCGCGCCAGGGAAATCCTGGAGAGGCACTTGAGGGAATCGGCGAATACGCATGGCGCCGTAGTGGTGATGGACGCGGCCACGGGCGACGTTCTGGCGCTGGTGAGCGCGCCTGCACCGGAGCCGCCGGGCATCCGCACGGCCGCTGCCACGCCGGATGAACTGCTGGACCGCGCGCGATACGGCCAGTACCCACCGGGCTCGACCTTCAAACTGGTGACGGCGATCGCCGCGCTGCGCGCCGACCCCGGGCTCAAGCACCGCACCTTTCTTTGCCGGACGCTGCGGGATGGCCGGGCGGGGACCACCATCGCCGGCTGGAACCGGCCGGTCAAGGACGATATCGGCGACCGGGCGCACGGCACGCTGGATATGCTGCGCGCCATCGTGGTCTCGTGCAACGCCTACTTCGCGCAGTTGGGCGTCCATGACGTGGGGGCGAAAGCGCTGGCGGAAACGGCCGCTCAAATGGGCATCTCCACCGGTGAAATGCCGGAACTGCGCAGAGCGCTGCCGTTCGCGGCCTATGGCCAAGGCCCGGTGCTGATCTCTCCGTTCAAGATGGCACGGGTGGCGGCGGCGATTGCCGCGGGTGGGAGAATGCCGCTGGGGCGCTGGATCGAGGACGGCGGCAACAGGCGCACGGACGGCCCGGTGGACGTGCTTCCGCCGGCGGAGGCCTCGTTTCTGGCGGGGGCCATGCGGCTGGTGGTGACGGAGGGGACCGCGCGCCATGCCATGAGCGGCGCGGCGATCGGCTTCGCGGGCAAGACCGGCACGGCGCAGCTCGACCAGGGAATGCCGCACGCCTGGTTCGCGGGGTTTGCTCCGTACGATGGGGATGTCTCACGGCGTCTGGCTTTCGCGGTGCTGGTGGAGCACGGCGGATATGGCGCCCGGGTGGCCGCGCCGATCGCCAGGGAAGTCATGGAAGCTGCGCAACAACTGGGGATATTGGAGAGGCCAAGATGAATATCGGCGAGTTTCTGGAGAAGTGGGGCAGGAGGATTCTGGAAAGACCGCTGGCGGGCGGTGCGGACCAGCGGGGCGTTCCGGAGGAGCCGCCGGAGCTGGCCGAGATCCGGCTGGCCGTCCTGGACCGGATTCGCGAAAAGAGCTACCGGTCGGGCGGCAGGACGGTGTTTCCGTACGATCTGCTGCGCGTCGAGTTGCGAGGGGTGGAGGAGGGCCGCCATGCTGTGTATTCGGGACGGTTCTTCCGCAAGTACCTCGAGCAGGAGGCGCGCGACGCCCTGCGGGAGATGGGCTGCCGCTTTCCCGAAAACCTGAGCATGGAGGTCGAGGCGACCGTCGGGCTGCCGCGGCGCGGCGAGGAGTGGCTGGTGGTGGACGTCGCCTCGCAAGAGCAGGCAGGCGCCCTGGCCAAACCCACTGGAAAACTGGTGGTGCGCGAGGGGAGCGCCAACGCGCCGGAGATCTGGCTGAAGAAGGCGAGGACCAATATCGGCCGGGTGGTAGACGTGTACCGCGCCGAGGGCCTGTCCCGCCGCAACGACCTGGCATTTGCCGGGGACACCGAAATCAACCGCTCGGTATCGCGCGAGCACGCACACATCGTGTTCGACAGAGCGGCGGGCGAGTACCGGCTGTTCAACGACCGCTGGTATCCCCGCGGAACGCGCGCGGGCGAGTGCGGCACGTGGGTCATCCGAGACGGGGTGAGCCTGGAAGTGCATCGAAATGCCCGGGGGGCGAAGCTGGAACCGGGCGATGAGATCCATTTCGGGCGCGCGGTGGTGATGTTCGAGATGGAGTGAAGCGCACCGGAAACCAGCCTTCGATCTCCCGCATTCCGTGCGTTGGAGGGAGCCATTCCGCGCGGCGGCGGAGGACGGAATTCCGGCCAATCAAAAAGGATGGCGGCTGGATGTATACTGAACAGGACTCGGGAGTCCAAAATGGAGATTCCGGTCTGCACGAGCTGACTCTTCCAGGAGCAACCAGCTCGTGGAAAATGCGAAGCAGATCATCATGAAACTTCGAATCTTGTTTTGCTGCCCTCTCATCTGCTCT
The DNA here is from genome assembly GCA_049515735.1 of Bryobacteraceae bacterium. Lineage (GTDB taxonomy): Bacteria > Acidobacteriota > Terriglobia > Bryobacterales > Bryobacteraceae > Fen-178. Next base: position 51,975 of record JBEKTU010000016.1, on the reverse strand, counting down.
CTCGCCTTCGTTGCGAGTGGTTGCAGATCCATCCCAACCACTTCTGGTTCGGACATCCCTCACCTGCAGAAGCAGGGTACTGCCACCCAACTGATTGTTGACGGCAAGCCGTACCTGGCACTGGCGGGAGAATTGAACAACAACAGCGCCACCAGCGTCGAGCACATGAAGCCGGTCTGGTCCAAGCTCATCGAGCGAAAGGTCAATACCGTTCTGGCGGGCGTTTCTTGGGCCCAGGTCGAGCCGCGGGAAGGGAGGTTCGACTTCACCGTGCTGGACGGCATCATCAGGGACGCACGGAGCCATAACCTGCGTCTCGTGCCTTTGTGGTTTGCAAGCTGGAAGAACAGTCTGTCCAGCTACCCGCCCGACTGGGTAAAGAGGGATTTCGAGCGCTTCCCACGCGCCCAGATTGTTGGCGGCACCTGGCCCGGGACCACCATATCGGAGGTGCCGCGCACGCCGGTCGCAGGGAGTATGAGCATCGAACTACTCAGCCCCCTCAGCGATGCCAACCGGGATGCCGATGCCCGTGCCTTTGCGGCCCTGATGCGGCACATCAAGGAAGTAGACGGCCGCGAGCACACGGTCATCATGATCCAGGTGGAGAACGAGGTGGGGATGGCTGGGGACTCCCGCGACCGCTCGCCCCTGGCCGATCGGGCTTACGCGGGGCCGGTGCCGAAGGACCTGATGGACTACCTTCAGCAGCACAAGGACGCTCTGATTCCGGAGTTTCGACAAGTGTGGGAAGCCGCCGGCTTCAAGACCTCCGGGACCTGGGAGGAGGTGTTCGGCCGGAGCAGGGTGACGGATGGAATCTTCATGGCCTGGTATTATGGGCGCTACATCGGCCGGGTGGTTGAGGCGGGCAAGGCCGAATACCCGCTGCCGATGTTTGTGAACGCGGCGCTGTACGGGATTGGGAGGGGACCCCAACCCCCACCCAGCGGTGGCCGCCCTTGGGACCTTGTGATGGACGTCTGGAAAGCCGGGGCGCCGCGAATCGATATGCTCTCGCCCGACATTTACAGCGAGAGCGATTTCCCGGAGTTTTGCGCCAAGTACACCCGGCCCGGGAACCCGCTGTTCATACCCGAGACACGGAGTGGGCAGGGCGCCGCGGCCAGAGCCCTTTACGCCTTCGGACGCCACGACGCAATTGGTGTCTCGCCGATGGGGATCGACAGGTACTCGCAGCCCGACAACGATCTGACTGGCAGTTACGACCTGCTCACGCAACTGGCGCCCCTGATGGCGGAACACCACGGCAACGGAACCATGTCCGCCGTCCTGCTGCGGAGCCCGGACGACCCGCCCCAGAGGATCCAGGTAGGGAATTACACGCTGGAGGTCGCATTCCTAAACCCTCAAAAAACGCTTGGCGAGCCACCACCGCAAGGGCCGGTGGCGGCAATTTTCATTGCGGCTGGGCCAGACGAGTACTTTGCGGCTGGTAGCGGCGTAACCGTCAACTTTTCTCCTAGCACGCCGGGGCCTCCGCACGTCGGACTGGCGACCGTGGAAGAAGGCGCCTTTGTGAACGGCCGCTGGGTCCCGGGGTGCGTGATGGCCGGCGACGACGACGATGAGGGACAATATGTGATCCTGAACAGGCCGTCGGGATGCTGTTCGCCCTCGACGAGTACGAAGATGATCCAGCACATCACGCTGTACCGCTACCGCTGAGACCGAAGGCTTAGAGTGCTCGGGCCACGCGTTTGGGTGTATACTGACATTAAACTGGGTTCCCGATGAGGGCTTGCTGTCAACCCGCGAAAATGTCGTACCTCTTACCGGTCCTGGCGCTTGCAATCGCGCCTTGCCTGGCAGCCTGGCAACAGTCCTCCGCCCCCGCCCAGCGCGCACTGGTAAACCAATACTGCGTTTTCTGCCATAACAACCAACTGAAAACCGCCGGCATGTCACTCGAAGGGCGGGACATTGCCAGGGTGGGGGACGATGCGGCCACTTGGGAAAAGGTCCTGCGAAAAGTCGGCGCAAACCAAATGCCGCCGGCGGGAATGCCTCATCCCGACGCGGCCGCTACCCGATCGTTTGCGGCTTATCTCGAAGCCGAACTCGACAAATACGCGGCGGCTCACCCCGACCCCGGCCACCCCACAATCCACCGGCTGAACCGCGCCGAATACAGCAACGCCATCCGCGACTTTCTGGCCCTCGATATCGACCCAGGTTCCACTCTTCCCGCCGACGACACGGGCTACGGCTTTGACAATATCGGCGACGTTCTGTCGCTCTCTCCGGTTCTGATCGAACGCTATATGTCGGTGGGGCGCAAGGTCAGCCGCCTGGCAGTTGGCAATCGCGATGTGAAACCTTCGGTCGATGTGTTTACGCCACCGAGGGAGGTTCGCGCCCCGTCGAAGGGCGGACCGCACCCTCCGCAAAGTGAGCGCATCGACGACGATCTGCCATTCGATTCGGGAGGCGGCCTGTCTTTCCAGCACACGTTTCCGCTGGATGGCGAGTATGTCTTCAAAATCCAGGGACCGCGGCCGAACGGGGGCCCTGGCGGTGCTGCCGCACCCACGGGAAACCTGGAACTGCGAATCCCGGTGAAAGCCGGAGTCCGGCATGTGAGTCTCACCTCGATTCGTTCCGGCGCCATGCCGGAAGTCATCCCCAGCATCGGCCGCAACCAAGGCGGGCCAGTGGCCGGACCCGCTCAAGCCGGCCATATGGATCTGCGGCTCGACGGCGTCCGTTTGAAACTCTATGAGATCCCCGGCAACAATGGCCCCGGTTTTACCAGTCTTTCGATCGCCGGCCCCTACAACGTTACCGGCCCCAGCGATTCCGCCAGCCGCCGGAAGATCTTCGTTTGCAACCCCGCCGCTTCGGTGGAGGAAGAACCCTGCGCCCGCAAGATTCTAGCCTCGCTGGTACGCCGGGCTTATCGGCGTCCGTCAACCGAAGCGGATCTCGAGCCCCTTCTGGCTTTGTATGAGAACGGCCGGCACGAACCGCAGACCGGCAATTTCGACAACGGTATCGAAATGGCGCTTCGCGGAATCCTGGTATCTCCGAATTTTCTCTTCCGCATCGAACGCGATCCCGCTGGCAGTGTCCCCGGGGGCGTTCATCGCGTGAGCGATTTTGAACTGGCATCGCGCCTGTCGTTTTTTCTGTGGAGCAGTATTCCCGACGACGAATTGCTGAAACTGGCTGAGGAAGGCAAGCTCAGCGACGCCAAGGTGCTCGAGCGGCAGACCGCCCGCATGATGGACGATTCGAAGTCCCGGGCCTTCATCGATAATTTCTCCGGCCAATATTTTTACGTGCGCAATCTGGCGGCGCAGAAACCGGATCCGGATGAATTTCCCGAATTCGACAACACTCTTCGGCGTGCGTTCGAACGGGAAACGACGCTGTTCTTCAACGCCATCGTGCGCGAGAATCGCCCGGTTACCGAATTGATCGATGCGAAGTTCACCTTTCTGAACGAGCGCCTCGCCCAATTCTACGGAGTGCCCGGCGTGCACGGGCCAGAGTTCCGCCGGGTCGAAATCACGGACCCGAACCGTGGCGGCATTCTCGGCCAGGGCAGCCTTCTCACCGTAACTTCGTACCCCAATCGGACATCGGTGGTGCAGCGCGGCAAGTGGGTGCTGGAAAACCTGCTGGGAACGCCTCCGCCCCCGCCGCCGCCCAACGTCCCGTCACTCGACCCGCACGGAAAAGATGGCAAGCTCTCGATGCGCCAGGCGATGGAAGCGCATCGCGCCGACCCGGCTTGCGCGTCCTGCCACTCGCGCATGGATCCCATCGGATTCTCTCTCGATAACTACGATGGCGTGGGCGCATGGCGCGATACCGACAACGGAGCCGCGATCGACGCTTCCGGCAAACTGCCGGACGGAACTGTCTTCACGGGTCCCTCCGGACTGAAACAGCTCCTGTTGACCAAGCATCGCGACGAGTTCCTTTCCACCTTCACGGAAAAGCTGATGACTTACGCGCTCGGACGGGGCCTGGATCCGTCCGACCGCCCGGCGGAGCGAGCCATCCTCCGGGACGCCGCCAAACAAAACTACAGCATTCCCGCGCTGATCGATGCCATTATCAAAAGCCCGCAATTCCAGATGAGGAGAAACCGACCGTCATGATTATCACCAGGAAGGCACTGAATCGCCGCACGTTCCTTCGGGGAGTCGGAACAGCTCTGGCTCTGCCGCTGCTTGATTCCATGATTCCGGCCATGGCGGGCCCGCGCGTCGCTCCAGCGATCCGCCTCGGCTTCGTTTATGTCCCCAACGGGATCATTCAGAAGGACTGGGTTCCGCAAACGCTCGGGACCAACTTCGAAATCATGCCTACCATGAAGCCACTGGAGCCGTTCCGGGACCAATTCATCATCCTGCGGAACCTGGCTCAGCACAACGGCGAGGCGCTGGGCGACGGCGGCGGCGATCACGCGCGCGCGGGCGCCACGTGGCTAACCGGTGTCCACCCCAAGAAGACCGAAGGCGCCGACATCCACGTCGGCATTTCCGCCGACCAGATCGCAGCCAGGAGCCTTGGCCAGACCACCCAGTTCGGGTCGCTCGAAATCGGTATCGAAGAGCCATACCTGGCCGGGGGTTGCGATTCCGGTTACAGTTGCGCCTACACCAACACGATTTCCTGGCGCGGTCCGACCACGCCCAACCCCATGGAGGTCAGCCCACGGTCTCTTTTCGAGCGGCTGTTTGGCGATGGGGAAAGCACCGACCCGGCCGTCCGCATGAACGGGATGAAGCAGGACCGGACCATCCTCGATTTCGTCAGTGACGATGTGTCGCGCCTCCAGACCAGTCTGGGCGCGCGCGATAAGGGCAAGCTGGACGAATACCTGGAGGGCATCCGCGACATCGAACGCCGGATTTCGAAGGCTGAAGAACAGAGCGCCTCGATGAAGATCCCGGTCATGGATCGTCCGGAGGGCATCCCGGACACGTTTGAAGAACACACGAAACTGATGAGCGATCTGATGGTGATCGCCTTCCAGACCGACATGACTCGGGTAATTACCTACATGATGGCGCGCGAAGGCAGTAATCGGAGTTACCGTGAAATCGGTATCCCGGACGGTCACCACTCGCTGTCGCATCACATGCTGGATCCGGTGAAGATGGACAAGGTGGCGAAGATCGACCAGTATCACGTCAAGTCTTTCGCCTATCTGGTGGGCCGCATGCAAGCCACTCCGGACGGCGATGGCACGCTCCTGGATCACACCATGCTGCTTTACGGCAGCAGCATTCGCGACGGCAACATTCACGATCATCGCGATCTGCCGCTGGTGCTCGCCGGTGGCAAGTCGGTCGATATAACCGGCGGGCGCCACATCCAATACCAACCGGAAACGCCCATGACCAACCTGCTGCTTACCATGCTCGACAAAGTGGGCGTTCGCGCCGAAACCCTGGGCGACAGCACCGGTAAAGTCGACCAACTCGGAGTTTAGCTCTATGACGCCGATGTGGGGCCGGTGCTTTTGGCTGCCGATTCTAATGTGCTTGTGCGCGGCCGTGGCTCTGGCAAGCGAATTTTCTCTATTAGATGCCATCAAGGATCAAAACCGCATTGCGGTAGCTTCTTTGATCGCGCACGCCGACGTAAACGCACGGCAACCGGATGGATCGACGCCGCTGGCGTGGGCGGTCTATAAAGACGATGCGGAAATCGTCGATCTGCTTCTCAAGGCCGGCGGGAAAGTTACTGTCGCCGACGATTATGGCGAAACGCCGCTGACTCTCGCCTGCGCCAACGGCAATGCCGCCATCGTCGCGAAGCTTCTCCACGCGGGCGCCGACCCCAACGTCGCGCGATGGTATAACGAAACCGCTCTCATGATTGCCGCCGTTTCCGGCAATGCCGAGGTGCTGCACGTGCTCATCGAGCATGGGGCAACGGTCGATCCGGTGGAAACCCGCAAGGGCCAGAATGCGCTGATGTGGGCGGCCGCCGAGGGAAATTCGGAAGCCGTCGACGTTCTCCTGAAAGCCGGCGCGAACCCCAACGCCGTCTCGAAATCCGGATTCGCTCCCCTGATCTTCGCTGTCGAGGAGGGCGACGTGAAGTCGGTATCGAGCCTAATCGCCGCCGGCGCCGGCGTTAACTATGAAGTTCCCGGAAACACCAACGTTTTGCTGATCGCCATCATGGCGAAGAAGCCCCAGGTGGCCAAGCTGCTGATCGAAAAAGGCGCCAACGTCGCGGGAAAAGATCGCGCAGGAAATACCGCACTGCATATTGCCGCTCAGTTGGGCGATATCGACATGGTGAAGCTGCTGATTTCCAAGGGCGCGGACGTGAACGCCAAGAACAACAAAGTGCTCGGCGACCGGCTCGGTATATTTGGCCGGCCGCCATCGGGCGAGCAGACGCCCCTGATGGTAGCCGCGCGCGCCAACCATCCCGGCATCATGCGCGTGCTGGTCGACGCCGGAGCGGACCCGAAGGCTCATGCGAACGACGGCAGCACCCTGCTGATGGCAGCCGCCAGCGGCGGGCACGTGGAGTCCGTGAAGTACGCCTATGAGCTGGACCCGGACATCACGGCGCTTACCGACAGGAAGGAAACTGTGATGCACGCGGTGTTCATTGGCTCGATGCAGCTTTCCACGCAGCCGGAGATTTGCAAAGCCGTCGAGTTTCTGGCCGACAAGGGCGCGGAACTCGATCCCATGGACATCAACAACAGAACGCCGATTGCCCTCGCCAAGTACGATTCTTTCGACAACGCCGTCGACCTCCTCACGAAGAGGATCTTGGCGACGGGCGCGACGCCCCGCCCATCGAAAGCACGATAAGCCGATCCGCTTGTCCGGCGCATGACAGGTCATGAACAAGCGCGTTGACCGGAAACGGGGGGAAGACGGCCCATCCGGCAAGTCGTGGACATCGAGTATTGCACCCGATGCGGGTTGCGGCTGTGCCCTTCAGGCGCGAGACCAGGCTTCCTGCCACACACGCTTGGCGTTGACAATTACCAGCGAGGATGGCTCCTCGGCGGATTGGGGCTTGACCTCAAATCCGATCCACGGCCGCGCAGGGCTGTTCTCCTTCAGATACCCCGCTCTAAACAGACCCCGGATGAACTCTGTGACCTGCGGGGTATCGTTTACACTGCCGGGCCAACCGAACCTGGGGTGCTGATCTCCATAACCCGGGGTTTCGGGCCTCAGCACCGAGTTGCCTACATGAATATGCACCAGATGGTCTTTCAGCACGGTCAGAGCGGCGTCCGGTGTCTCATACAGAAGCGGCATGTGGCTCAAGTCGTACATCAAACCGAAATCGGGGTAATCCTCCCGAATCATCCTGCAGAACTCAGCCGCCACCGGGCTTGGGCCGATCAGGCACCTCTTGTCGATCGTACGGTCGAATGTCTCCAGCGTTAGTGCGATGCCTTTGTCGCGAGCATAGCCCGCCGCCTGCTGGACAGAGCTCGCCAGCGCTTCCAGTGCGCGCGAGCGTTCGGCATCCCCGGGATCAACCCCGGAAAGAAACGCCACTCGCCGGGCACCCATCTCAGCGGCTTCATCCACGCTCGACTGAAGCTGCTTCACGGCTTTCATCCGCTCCGCGTCGTCCAGGCTGTTGAGATCGAGCTTCTGCAGCAACAAGGCCGACTGCGCTCCGTGGCCGGCTTGGATGTGAGACGTGTCGACCATCTTCTTCACCTCTTTCCGAATGGCAGGGTCCTTGATCCATCCCATCTCGATCGCGCCGAAGAAGGGATCTTCCGCAATTTTCGCTACGGTCTCAAGGATAGGGCCTTCTCCCCGGATGGTTTCCGGGTAGGCCATGAAATGAACGATGCTCATGGTGCAGTAATTAGTCCAGTGCTTATCCATCAGATATCTCCTTTGGGGCTGAGACTGCCGGCCTTCGAGGATTATACACCGGCCGGCCGATCTGTGCTTATCGGGCGAATTGGGGTCTGGAAGCCGGCCCGCGAGGCTTGATTCGAAACGACGCTTCACGGGCGACGCCGCCTCGTTGGCAGTGAAGCCTGAGAGTCGCGCTGGTTCCGTGCCAGTGCCACTTTCGAAGCCGCGCCAGAGCGCGCAAGCACCGGCAGCGGCAAGAGCAACTGTGGATCAGCCATACCGAACTGGCCACCGGCCCCAATCATCCTTTAACTGCCAGAGGTTTGAACTGGCGCAGCCGTTACGCTGCTTGTGATCGCGGGCTGGACAAGGTCCGCCTTCGGCAGTCGCTTTATTGGCGCTGAAAAACAAGGGTGATCGCCTTGTGCTCGGGCCGTACGACGCTAACCAGCATGGTGCCATCCGCGGCAAGCGCATAGCTTTCGAGAGTAACCGCGCCGGATTGCGTGGTGGTCACCTTCAGAACGTCGCGATCCCACCTGGTCTTGCTCTTAAGGTCTTTGCCGGTGTGAATCGTGGCGTTGTTCTCGGCGTCGGTGATGTCCTTGTAGAAGTAGGTCTCGGTGGCGCCTTCATACACGAAATTGCGAGAGACAATGATGATGCCCTCGCGATCGGCGATCGTCACAGTGCCGGTTTGAACGACGGCCTGGCCGGCAAAATCGCTCTTGGCGGGCACCAGCGTCCACGTGCCATTCAGAGCGCTGTGGTCGCGCGCGACTGCGGAGAACGCGAAGAGGAGGGTCGTCAAGACGGCTCCGGTAATTGTGGTAGTTGAATGGGTCCTCATGATCTTCCTTTCCACCGCACGTTCAGCGCCAACCTGTTTCCCGAAAGAGACTCTTTCGTGCCGCTGGCTCACGGAGTTTTGTACCCTTGTGGATCGAGACGCTGAACCGGCAAAGTGCAGAATCTGCCATGGCGAGTGCAAACTCCGCACCGAAGGGCCAGCCGTCAAACCGGCTCAAACCGCTCTGAGGCTGCTGCCGGGGATTGGCCCGCCTCGTGCACATGAGAGGTGAATTGACTACGCTTCCGCAGGAGGAATGACCATGCACGAGGAACACCGGAGAGCCGCCGAGTTGCACGAACTTGCGGCCCATGCCCATCGTACTGCCGCCGAACACAACGAAAAAGGGGACGCCGTAGCCGGAAGCTGGCATGCGGAACGAGCGCTGGAGTACTCGGATCACGCTTACAAGCTGGCCAGGGAAGCCCACACTAAGTCGGGAAAGATAGGGACCTTCTAATGTCTACTCGCTATAACCACGGATCGCATTACGAAAATCATCAACGAGCCGCTGAGTTGCACGATAGTGCCGCCCACGCTCATCGTAGCGCTGCGGAAGCCCATGAAAAACAAGATCACCAGACCGGACAAGAGCGCTCCAGGCAAGCTCTTGAGCACTCCCAAACAGCTCACCAGCATTCTGAGCAGGCACACCGGGCCGCTGTCAATGAACACGGCATCGTCATCTTTGGGCACGAGGACATCGCAGTGCTGGCCTATAGCCTATGGCAAGCCAGAGGCTGTCCGGAGGGATCTCCGGAAGACGACTGGTTTCATGCCGCGCAGGAACTGCGGGCGCGCGGAGAAGGCCTCCCGAAGTGATGGCACGCCCGAAAGGATCGGAATCCATGAAGCGCTCCTGCTTATCGTTTTTCCCCATGCGGGCCGTTTTCTGTGCCGCGCTGCTGATCGCGCCTGAGGGCGGACTACTGCTGGCCCAACAGCCTCCGGAACCTCCCCCTCCCAGCCAGGCACTGACGCCCGATCAACTCGACGATTTGGTGGCGCCCGTCGCGCTCTACCCGGACCCGCTGGTAAGCCAGATTCTGGTGGCGTCCACCTATCCGCTCGAACTCGTCCAAGCCTTACAGTGGCTCCAGCGAAACCCGGGGTTCACGGGCGCCGCTCTGACCCAAGCGGCAGAGCAGCAAAACTGGGATCCGAGCATACAGGCCTTGGTGGTTTTTCCGGACCTCGTCAAACGGTTGAACCAGGACATCACGTGGACCACAAATCTCGGAAACGCGTTTCTCAGTCAGCAGGCCGACGTGATGGACGCCGTGCAGCGAATGCGGCTCAAGGCGCAGCAGGCGGGAAAACTGTCCTCTACGCCTCAGCAAACAGTGACCACCACCAACGACAACGGGCAACCCGTCATTGCCATCCAGCCCGCTAATCCGCAAATGATGTACGTGCCCAATTACGATCCTGCCTACTTCTGGGGCCCGCCCCTTTATTATCCCTATGCGAGTTGGTTTTACCCTCCGTTCGTAGGGGGCGCTTACTGGGGATTTGGAATGGGAATCCCGATGGGATTATATTTTGGCGGAGGCTGGGGCGGCTGGGGCGGCTGGGGTTGGGGCTTCGGCTGGGGCAGCCACAGCATTATGGTCAATAACAGCTTCATTCACCGGTACAATTTCAACTCCCGCGGTATCGGCAGCCTGAATGGAACCAGCGCCTGGTCCCACGATGCCTCGCATCGCGGGGGTGTGCCGTATGCAAACGCTGCCGCGGCCAGCCGTTATCGAGGCAACGTGCGCCAAAATCTGCAGTCCCGCGGCGCCTCTGCGGGATCGGCGCAATCTCGAGGCGCCACCTCCCAATCCAGAGGCGAGCGTATGGGCAATCGGCAGATTGCGCCGAGCGCACCGGCGAAGAACCGCAGCGCTTTTGGCGGCGTTCGGGAGGGCGGCGCGGCGCGGATGCAGAGCGACCATGGATATTCGAGCCTCGGGCCCGCCCGCAGCAGCGGCGGCGGAGGCGCCATGCGTGGTGGCGGAGGCGGCGGTAACCGCGGTGGCGGACATCGATAGGAGCGAAAAACATCATGGCGAAAATCAATTCTATTGACTCGAAAGGCGGCCCGCAGCGGCTCGCCTGGCTCCTGGCCGCCGGCCTGGTGGTTGGGGCAACTCTACTGCCAGCCGCCCCAAAAGACGGCCAGCGGACATTTGCGACGCCGCAGGAGGCCGTTCAGGCCACTATTGACGCAGCCGAGCACAATGACACGGCGGCCCTGCTCCAGCTTTTCGGACCTGCGGGCAAGGACATTGTCGAATCCGGCGATCCCGTGGAAGACAAGGATCTTCGCGCCGAGTTTGCGCGCTCGGCTCACGAAAAGCTCCAGATTGACGGGGACCCCTTGACGACTGACAGGGTGACCTTTACGGTAGGGGAACAGGAGTGGCCGTTCCCGGTCCCGGTGATTCGCAAGGACGGAAAATGGCAACTGGATTCGGCCAGCGGGAGGATCGAGATTCTGGCCCGCCGGATTGGCCGGAACGAGTTGAACGCCATGGAGGTTTGCCGGGGCTACGCAGAGGCGCAACTGGAATACGCCGCAGCGGCGCGCGACGGAGATCGTGTCCTGAAATATGCGCAGAAGATCGTCAGCACACCGGGCAAGCAGGACGGGCTGTATGCGGATGGCGTGCCCGACAGTCTGGTTTCGCAAGCTTTCGCCGGGGCCGCGGCCGCGAATCCGGCAGCGGGCAAGAAGCCGGAACCGTACCACGGATACTATTTCCGAGTGCTGAAATCGCAGGGGCCGGACGCTGCCGGCGGCGCCTTCGACTATGTGGTGAACGGTAAGATGATCGGCGGCTTCGCTCTGGTCGCCTGGCCCGCGGAGTATGGCGTGTCCGGAATCCGGACTCTTCTTATCAATCACGAGGGAGTGGTTTACGAAAAGGATCTGGGAGCCACGACGGCCATCCAAGCCCGCCAGATGACGCGGTTCAATCCCGACAAATCCTGGGAGCGGGTGGTTCTCGAGTAAGCCAGTCGGTATGGGCAACGTCATGCTGCATATGTCAGCAGCATGATGAGAGTCGCAATCAGCATGACACTGGCACACGTCCACCCCAGCCAGCGAAGCAGTGTCCCGTTCCGATGCTCGCCCATCACGTCGGCCCTGCTGGTCAGCAGCACCACCAGGATAAGTAGGGGTGGCGCCAGTGCTCCGTTGAGCACCGCCGACCAGAAGAGCATCTTGACGGCGTTCAGACCCGCGTAGTCCAAGCCGAGGCCGAGCGCCATGGCAATGGCGATCACGGAATAGAAGCCGTGCGCGAGGGGAGGGTGTACCTCGAGCGAGCCAACCCAGTCGGCCGCTTCTGCGATGGCGTAAGCGCAAGATCCGGCCAATACCGGGACTCCGAGCATGCCGGCTCCGATCAAACCCACGCTGAAGAGCCAGTACGCGCCGGCGCCGGCCAAAGGACGTAGCGCCTCGGCGGCGTCGCGCGCGGTGGAGATGGTGGTTTTGCCGTGCGCGTGCAGCGTGGCGGCTGACGTGAGAATGATGAAGTACATCACCAGGTTCGAAAAGAACATGCCGGTGAGGACGTCGTTCCGCGAACGCCGTAGTTCCCGATTGGACGCGCCCTCACGCTGCTTGACGGTCGCCTTGCCCAGAGCGATGTCCTCCTCTACTTCCTCGGCGGCCTGCCAAAAGAAGAGGTATGGCGAGATGGTGGTTCCCAGGATGCCGACCAGCGTCGCCCAGTACGCAGCGGACCACTGCACACGTGGAATCAGGGTCGCCCACAAAACGGCGGGCCAGTCCGGATGCGATAGAAATGCAGCGGCGATATAGGCAAACAAGGCGAGCGTGAGCCACTTGAAGATCCGGGCGATGAGGCGATAACTGGTCCAGAACAAAAGGCATACCAGGAGGAGCGCGTACGCCGGAGTCCAATAGAGCGACCTGACACCGGTCAGAAGCCCGGTGACGTCAGCCATGGCACCCAGGTCCGCGGCGATGTTAAAGATATTGGCGATGAGCAGCAGCGCACAGGCGCTCCATAGGATCCACCGTGGATAGCGCACCCGAATCACACCTGCCAGCCCGAGTCCGGTGACCATGCCCAGGCGGGCGCACATGATTTGGACGGCCGACATCAACGGGAAAGAGAAGATGGCGGTCCACAAAGGGGTGTAACCGAACGATGCGCCGGTGATCGAATACGTCGCGATGCCGGATGGGTCATCATCCGCGGCGCCGGTGATTAGCCCGGGGCCGAGATTCGAAAAGAATCTGCGGAAACGGCCCTGTAGGACAAACGCGCGCCTGGCCACCTTGGCGCCTGAAGAGTTCCGACTCACCCTATTGCCGCTGGCCGCGCCACTGCATTCGGCAAAGCTCCGCGTTTTCGAATGCCTACCCTATCCCACCAATGTTGCAGGCTGTCGAAGTATAGATATACCACCGGTGTCGTATATAGCGTCAGTAATTGGCTCATAATCAGGCCCCCGATGATGGTGATGCCCAGTGGACGTCGAAGCTCCGATCCAGTACCGGTTCCCAGCGCCAGCGGCACGGCTCCCAGGAGCGCGGCCATGGTGGTCATCAGGATCGGGCGGAAGCGCAACATGCATGCTTCGACGATGGAGTCGTATGAGTTCTTGCCTTCGTTGCGCGCGGCGGCCAGAGCGAAGTCGATCATCATGATGGCGTTTTTCTTTACGATGCCGATCAGCAGAATGATGCCGATGATCGCGATGATACTGAGGTCGGTGTGGGTAAGTTGAAGCGCCAGCAGCGCGCCGACGCTGGCCGCTGGAAGACTGGAAATGATGGTGATGGGATGGACGTAGCTCTCATACAGCATCGCCAGAATGAGGTAAACGGCCACCAGCGCCGCGGCAATCAGGATGGGCTCGGTGGCGAGCGAGGCCTCGTAGGCTTGAGCGGTGCCGGCGAATTCAGTCTGGATGGTCGCCGGAAGCCCGACTTTTGCGGCCGCCGCCGTGGCGGCATTCACAGCATCGCCCAGCGCGACGCCCGGCTTCAGATTGAAGGAAATCGTCACCGCCGGAAAGAGACCCTGGTGAGTCACCGTCAGCGGAGCGGTGGTGGAGGCGAATTTGGCGAAAGCGCTCAAAGGAACCTGTTGTCCGGTCGGCGAATCCACGTAGATTTGTTGTAGAAACAGTGGATTCTGCCAGAACTCCGGCGAGGCCTCCATCACCACGTGGTACTGATTCAGGGAGGTATACATGGTGGATACCGGGCGCTGGCCGAATGCGTCGTAGAGCGTGTTGTCGATGAGTTGCGTGGTGATGCCGAAACGCGCGGCGGTCCCGCGATCGTACTGAATCATGGCTTGCAAACCACGGTTTTGCTGGTCGCTGCTCACGTCGGAAATAATCGGAACTGTCTTAAACTCCTGGACCATCTTGGGGGCGAACTGATTGAGCTGGTCCAGATTGTCGCCTTGCATGGTGAACTGATATTGAGCGTTACTCTGCCGGCCGCCGATGCGCAGATCCTGCGAGGCTTGCAGGTACAGGGTGGCGCCGGGCACCTTTGCCAACTGGGGCCGCAGCCGTGCGATGATGAGGTCGGCCGAGATGTTCCGCTGCTCGAGAGGTTTTAGCGAGATGAACAGACGCGCCGTATTGTAAGTGCTGCCCCCCGTAAATCCAAGGACGGTGTCAATGGCCGGGTCCGCGGCGACAATATTAATCATCGGCAGCATAATCTTGTCCATGGCTTGAAACGAGGTGTCCTGGTCGGCGGTAATCGACCCCTGAATCCGTCCGGTATCCTGCTGCGGGAAGAATCCCTTGGGTATGCGGATGAACAGGTAAGCGTTCAGGCCGATCGTGGCCAGCAAGACCAGCAGGGTAATCGCTCGAAAGCGGAGCGCGACGGCGAGCGTCCTCCCGTACAGATTCACCACCCACTCGAAGGCGCGCTCGCTCGAGCGGTACATCCAGCCATGGGATCGTTTTTCTCTTAAGAGATGAGCGCACATCATGGGAGTCGCGGTGAGCGAAACCACCATGGAAACCGCGATGGCGACGGAGAGCGTCACGGCGAATTCGCGAAACAGGCGGCCCACGATGCCTCCCATCAGAAGCAGGGGAATGAACACCGCAATCAGGGAAACGCTGATGGTAAAGACGGTAGAGCCGACTTCCTGCGCGCCTTTCAGCGCGGCTTCCAAAGGATGCATGCCCTGTTCCAGATAGCGCGTGATGTTCTCGATCACGACAATGGCGTCGTCCACCACAAAACCGGTCGAAATGGTCAGCGCCATCAGCGAAAGATTGTCGAGGCTGTAGCCCAGCAGATACATCACTCCGAAGGTTCCCACCAGCGATACGGGGACGGCGACGCTGGGAATGAAGGTCGTCCGCCCGCTCCTCAGGAAAACGAAAACGACCAGAATCACTAGCATCACCGAGATGGTCAAGGTCTTCTCCGTGTCGTGCACGGAGGCGCGGATGGTGACCGTCTGGTCCATGGCCACCTGCACATCGATGGAATGCGGAATCGAAGATTGAATCAGCGGAAGCACGGCCCGGACATTGTCCACCGTATCGATGATGTTGGCGCCGGGTTGGCGGTAGATGATGACCAGAACGGATGGCTTGCCGTTGGCATAGCCCGAATTACGAATGTCCTCCACGGAATCCTGCGCCTGGCCGATATCGGAGATTCGCACGGCCGATCCGCCGCGGTAAGCCACCACTAACGGTTCATAGTCGCTGGCCTGGAAGATCTGATCGTTGGCGTCCACTTCCCACATGCGAAGGTCATCCGAAAAATGTCCCTTGGGCGTATTGGCATTGGCGCCGCTCAACGCTGTCCGAACCTGCTCCAGGCCGATGCCATACTTGTTCAGAGCCGTGGGATTCAACTCGATGCGAACCCCCGGAAGCGAGCTTCCTCCCACGGTCACCTGTCCCACGCCGGCCACCTGGGCCAGCTTCTGCGCCATGATGGTGGAGGCGGCATCGTACATCTGGCCCCTGGTGAGGACGGCCGAGGTGAGAGCCAGCATGAAGATGGGAGAATCGGCCGGATTCACTTTGCGGTACGAAGGATTGTTGGGAAGATTGGATGGCAGATTGCCGCGGGCGGCGTTGATGGCGGCTTGCACGTCGCGGGCGGCCGCGTCGATGTCTCGATCCAGAGCGAATTGCAGCGTGATACCGGTAGAGCCGAGGGCGCTCGACGAGGTCATCTCAGTGACCCCCGCGATCCGGCCGAACTGGCGCTCGAGCGGCGTCGCCACGGATGAAGCCATCGTCTCAGGACTGGCCCCAGGCAGGCCGGCGCTCACCGAGATGGTCGGGAACTCCACCTGAGGCAGCGGCGACACCGGGAGCAGCCGGTACGCCGCGGCGCCGGCCAATGTAATCGCGACCACCAGCAGTGTGGTGGCGACGGGCCTCCGGATGAAGGGCTCGGAAATATTCATGAATTACACCGCGGGAGCCGGCACCGCGCCGGCAGGGATTTTGCCGGCCACGGGCCGTGGCGAGATGCGCTGTGCCAGGCGGTCGAACCAAATGTAGATCACCGGCGTGGTGTAGAGCGTCAACAGTTGGCTGATGAGCAGGCCGCCGATAATCGTAATTCCCAAGGGCCGGCGCAATTCCGAGCCGCTGCCGGAACCCACGGCCAACGGCACCGCGCCGAGCAGAGCCGCCATGGTTGTCATCATGATGGGACGGAAGCGCAGAAGGCATGCCTGGTAGATGGCGTCTTCCGGTTTCATGCCCTCCTTGCGCTCGGCCGCCAGGGCGAAATCGATCATCATAATGGCGTTCTTCTTCACGATCCCGATCAGCAGGACGATGCCGATTAGAGCGATCACGCTGAAATCGTTGTGGAAGAGGATCAGAGCGAGCAGGGCGCCGACGCCCGCGGAAGGCAGCGCCGAGAGGATCGTCAACGGATGAATGTAGCTTTCATAGAGGACGCCCAGGACTAGATACACCGTAATCAGCGCGGCGGCAATCAGCACCGGCTCGTTTGCCAGGGAGGCCTGGAACGCCTGGGCCGTTCCCTGATAGGCGGCCTGAACGCTCGGCGGCATGCCCATCTCGTCGTGCACTTTGTTTACGGCCGTGACGGCGTCACCCAAAGATGCGCTGGGAGACAAATTGAAAGAGAGGGTCACCACGGGAAACTGACCTTGGTGGTTCACCGTGATGGGAACGGTTGTCATCTCCATCCGGGAAAAGCTGCCGAGCGGGATCTGGCCTTCGTTCGGAAACGCCGAGGAGGATTGAATCGAAGGAGCGCCGGAAACAACTGCGCCGGCTTGGATAAACAAATCGCTCAGGTTGGAAGGATTCTTCTCGAATCCGGGCTTCACTTCCAGCACCACGTGATATTGGTTCAACTGCGTGAACATGGTCGACACTTCCCGCTGCCCGTAAGCGTCGTATAACGTTTGGTCGATGGCCGATGTGCTGATCCCCAAGCGCGAGGCGGTGGCCCGATCGAACACCAGTTTCGCCCCCAGACCAAGGATCTGTTGATCGCTGGCCGCGTCGCTCAATTGCGGCAGCTTCTGCAGCTCGGCGAGCATCCGCGGCGCGAAGCTATTCAGCTCGTCGGCGTTGGGATCTTCCAGCGTGTACTGGAATTCCGTGCGGCTCACCCGGTCTTCGACCGAGAGATCCTGTACCGGCTGCATGTAGAGCGTGATGCCCGCCACCTTCGCCAGTTCCGGCTGCAAGCGGCGAATCACATCGCTGGCGCTGATCTTTCGCGCGGCGAGGGGTTTCAAGCCGATGAGAATGCGTCCGCTATTCAAGGTTGTATTGGTCCCGTCGACTCCGATGAAAGAGGACAGATTATCGACAGCCGGATCTTGCAGAATGACCTTGCTCAACTGCTGCTGCTGCCTGGACATTTCCCGAAAGGAGATCGACTGGGATGCTTCGGAAACCCCCTGGATGACGCCCGTATCTTGAATGGGGAAGAATCCTTTGGGAATTACGAAGAACAGGAAGATAGTCACACCGAGAGTCGCGGCCGCGACCAGCAGGGTCGCGACCTGCCAGCCAAGCACCCACTTTAACGTCCTACCATAGAAGGCGATGACCGAATTGAATGCGCGCTCTGAGGCCTTGTAGAACCGTCCTTGTTTCGCCTCGGATTTGTGCTTCAACAGTTTGGAGCACATCATCGGAGTCAGGGTGAGCGAAACCACGGCCGAGGCCAGAATGGTCACGCTCAGCGTAACGGCAAACTCGCGAAACAGGCGGCCCACGATATCGCTCATGAAGAGCAAAGGGATTAGAACGGCAATCAGCGAGACAGTCAGCGAGACGATTGTAAAGCCAATCTGTGCGGAGCCTTTGAGCGCGGCTTCGAGGGGTGCATCGCCCGCTTCGATGTAGCGGGAGATGTTCTCGATCATGACAATGGCATCGTCCACCACGAAGCCGGTGGAAATGGTCAGGGCCATCAAAGTCAGGTTGTTCAAGCTATAGCCGAGCAGATACATCACACCGAAGGTGGCGACGAGCGACAGCGGAACGGCGATACCGGGAATGATGGTCGCGGCAATGTTGCGCAGGAAGAGGAACATGACCATCACCACCAGCCCCACCGTAAGCATCAGCGTGAATTGCACGTCGGTCACGGAGGCCCGAATGGTAGTGGTCCTGTCGGTCAGGATGGTGACGCGGATGGATGCGGGCAGCGACGACGTCAGTTGAGGCAAGAGCTGTTTGATTCGATCGACGACCGAGATGATATTCGCTCCAGGCTGCCGTTGAATGTTCAAGATCACCGCGGGAGTCTGGTTCATCCAGGCGGCCTGCCGGACATTCTCGGTGTCGTCCAGGATGGTAGCAACGTCGGTTAATTTGATGGGGGCGCCGTTCTTGTATGCGATGATGAGCGGTGCGTAGTCGCTGCTGGAGAGCAACTGGTCGTTGGCTCCAATTTGGTACGCCTGCTGCGCTCCGTCGAAGTTTCCCTTGGCCTGATTGACGTTGGCGGCGACGATGGCGGTGCGCAGATCCTCAAGGTTGAGACTGTAGGAGGCCATCGCCGTGGGATTCGCCTGAATCCGGACAGCCGGTTTCTGTCCGCCACTTATGCTGACGAGGCCGACTCCCGGCAACTGCGAAATCTTAGGCGCCAGCCTGGTGTCGGCAAGATCCTCGACCTTCGACAGCGGAAGATCCGTGGAAGTCAGGGCGAGCGTCAGGATGGGGGTGTCGGCTGGATTGGTCTTGCTGTAGATGGGAGGAGCCGGCAGGTCGGCTGGGAGGTAAGTACCCGAGGCATTGATGGATTGCTGCACTTCTTGTTCGGCCACATCGATACTCAGGCTGAGGTTGAATTGCAGCGTGATCACCGAGCTCCCGTCGGAACTGGTGGAAGTCATTTGCTGGAGTCCGGGCACTTGTCCGAACTGACGTTCGAGCGGCGCGGTCACTGAAGACGCCATCACGTCCGGGCTGGCGCCGGGATAGAACGTGATGATTTGAATGATCGGGTAATCCACCTCCGGCAACGCCGAAACGGGCAACTGCGTGTACCCGACCGCACCTGCGAGCAGGATGCCCACCATCAGCATGGTGGTGGCCACCGGCCGGAGTATGAAGATCCGGGACGGGTTCATCTACTTATCGGAGACCTCCGGTTGCCGTTGTTGGGCCATAACATCCTGCTTAGTGGGCAACTGCGACGCATTCCAGCCTCCGCCCAATGCTTCGATCAGCAGCACGCTGGCTGTCAGACGGCGGGTCAACAGAGTCACTGCCGTCACGTCGGCGCTGAGCAGCGTTGCCTGTGAGGTGATGACCGTGAGATAACCCGCCGTTCCTGAGAGGTACTGCGCGGACGATATATCGAGAGCGCGATGGGCTGCTTCAACTGTCTGCTGCACTTTGTCCGCTTCCCCAGCTAGGATTCGTAACGCGGCCAGGTTGTCTTCCACCTGCTGCATGGCCGTCAGCACAGTCTCCCGATAGGCAGCCACGGTGGCATCATAGGCGGCCCGCTGTTCCGCCACCACCCCGCGGCGGCGGCCCGCATCGAAAAGCGTTTGCGCCAGTTGGGGCCCGACCGACCAAAAGCGGCTCGGCCAGGTGAACCATTTTGCCAGGCTGGAACTTTCCACACCGGCACTCCCCGTCAGGCTCAGGTTGGGATAGAAGGCCGCAATGGCGATCCCAATCTGCTCGTTGGCCGCGGCCACCTGCCGCTCCGCGCCGGCGATGTCCGGCCTTCGTTCCATCAGTTCCGACGGAACCCCCAGCGGCACCGGCGGCGGGGAAGTGGCCAATGCGACGGGCGGAATAGCGAGGTCCGCGGGGGCTTTGCCGATCAGGATGGCGATGGCGTGTTCAAACGCCGCGCGGTCGACGCCAAGGTCCATCAATTGCGACTGCACGGCGTAGAGTTGCGTGTCTGCCTGGGCCACGTCGAGGTCGGACGCTATTCCGGCGGAGAACCGGTTCTGCGTCAGCGTGAGGTACTCCTTATAGGACGCCTCCGTGCGAGTGAGCAACTCCGCTTCTCCGTCGTTGCCGTGAAGACCGAAGTAGTCTTGCGCGAGTTCGGCCTGGTAGAGCAACCGGGCATTTCCCACGCTGGCCGCCAGAGACTGCGCGGTGGCGGCGCTGGCCGTCACACCGCGGCGGATGTTTCCCCACAGATCCGGCTCCCACGCAACGTTGAACGGCAGATTGAAACTTTTTCGGTCGCCGGGTCCCCCGACCGTAGCCGCCGGAGCAGTGGCCGCCACCGGCAGCAACGCGGCGCGGGCCACGCTTACCGCAGCCTTGGCTTGCCGGTACTGCGCCTCAGCTTGCAGCACATTCTGGTTCGAAACGCTCACCTGCTCCTCGAGCGCATTCAGAGCCGCATCGTTGTACAGTTCCCACCATCGGCCTTTCGAGTAGGCGTCGCCAGGCTGCGATTGCTTCCATCCGGCCGCTTCCGCTTCCTTGAAGTTGACGGGCGGCTGCTCTTTGAACGCCGGAGGTGCGGCGGCTGAAGGCCGTTTGTAATTGGGCCCCACCGCGCACCCGGCCGAAACCAGCAGCAGGGCGAGGAGCGTTGTGACCGGGAAGTTCGGAGACGGGATCATCTAAACTTCCCTTTCAGGCCTTGCCGCCCTTCTTGACGGGCGAGGGCGAGTTCGCCGAGGGGCTGACCGGGGGGCTTACGGACTTGCTGACCGGGGGGGCGGCGGAGGGGATCTGAGCGGTGACCTTGGTCCCTTCCTGCAGTTTGTCGACGCCGGTCATAACCACGACTTCTCCCGGCACCAGCCCCGAAGTAACTTCGGAGTCGTCGCCTTCCGTAGTGCCGATGGCGATCGAACGCACGGTCACCGTTGAATCCGCCTTCACCACGTACACATAGGTCGCTTGAGAGTTACGTTGTACCGCAGCGGTGGGCACCAGGGTCACTCCGCGCTTTTCCTGGACCCGCAATTTCGCGTTTACGAACTGATTGGGAAACAGCGTGCCTTTCGCGTTCTCGAATGTCGCTCTCAGCTTGAGCGTGCCGGTGGTCGGATCGATCTGATTATCGAGCGTTGTCAACGACCCTTGTGCGAGCTTCGCCTTGCCTCCGCGGTCGTAGGCATCCACTTCAAGCGCCTGCCCGGCGGCCATCTTCTTGAGCACGACCTGAAGCTGATCTTCGGAAATCGTAAAGATGGCGCTAATGGGATCCATCTGTGTGATGACCACCAATCCGTTGGTGTCGGCAGCCTGAACGATATTTCCGGGGTCGACCAGCCGCAACCCAATGCGTCCAGTGGCCGGCGCCGCGATCTTGCAGTAGGCCAGATTGACCTTGGCGCTTTCGATTTGACCCTCATCGAGTTTCACCACTCCCTCGTCCTGGTGCACGGTTGCCTGCTGGGTGGCAAGTTGTTGCTCCGGGATGGCTTTCTGCGGAACCAACTGTTGATAGCGGACCAGGTCGATGCGCGCGTTTTCCAGGGCGGCTTGGTCCCGGATCAGTTCCCCTTCGGCCTGGGTCAATGCCGCCTGATAGGGGCCGTCGTCGATTTCCACCAACAGATCGCCCTTGTGAACCGTGTCGCCTTCGCGATAGCGAATGCTCACCAATTGCCCGTCGACCCGGCTCTTAACCGTCACCGTGGCAAGGGGCGTAACGGCGCCAAGGCCCGAATAATAGACGCCGATGTCCCCCTTGTGGGACGTCGCGGCCACCACTGGTATGGGCGGCGGACCTTTGGCGGCGATCTTCGCCGCGCTAGCGGCGTTCGCAGCGGCAATTCTCGAACACAGAAGATACGCGATTAAACCCAGCGCCAGAAGAACGCATAGCGACAGCCACAGCCAGCGCCGGCGGGAAGGCTTGGGCTTCCCAGGTTGAGCGCTCTGGGTGGGAGCGGGGGTGACAGTTTCAGTAGACGGTTCTGTCAGCGTCCTTGGGCTATCGAGCATATATGAAGACCGCTAATCGATCTCAAGCACGAGACGGGCCATGTGCGCCCGGGCTGTACCAACGGCGTGACACGGTGGGAACTCGCCCGGGAAGAGTGCAAAAACTGCACATGGAGGTGCGGAATTTGCTGGAAGTTCTTTGTACACTCCGAGATGAGCACGTAGCACGCGTCCGGCCAACCCGAGCTGCATCCGAACCCCGTGCTGTACTTGTCCGCCTCTTGATCGCAATGGAGGCAAACGTGCACGGATTTTCCGGTCGGAGCATGAACAGGGAGACCATTCTCATATCTTTGGGAGGAACAGCTTGACAACTTTAAGGACATTATCGGAAACGGCGTCGGAGCTCGGCAAAGAGGCCAAAGAGTCAATCGAGGAATTGGGCCGGTCCGCCGGCAAGAAACTGGATGAGGCGCGAGATGAGACAGGGGATGCACTCCATTCGGCTGCCTCCTCCGTTCGCAGAACGGGACGCCAGGGTTCCGCGGCAATCGACGACTGCTCTACCCGCGCAGCGGATCGATTGGATGCCACGGCATCCTACATCGAAGATCATGACCTGGGGGATGTATTCACCAGCTTGAAAAAATTTGCTCGCCGGCATCTGACAGGCTCTCTGGTAGCTGCGGTGGCGATCGGCTTTCTAGCCGGATCCGCCCTGAGCCGAGTGACGCACTCGTGCGGCAAAGCGTCTCAAAGCACATAGCTGCAAGCGGATCGGCGACGCCATGCTCGAAGATCCTGTCCGCTCGGGCGCCTTCAACGCTGCGGCTCGCCTTGGGATCCTACGGTCTTCTGGTATACCTTACTGAACTCAGCGCCCCAAAAGAACAACTGCGCCGAGCAGTATACCCATAGCAACACGACAATCGGCGAGCCGGCGGCGCTATACGTCCCGAAGGTGGCATGGGCGAAGTACAACGCCATGGACTGCTTGCCAATCACAAACAGGAATGCGGTGATCATGGCGCCGAGGGCCACGTCGCTCCACTCCAGTCTGACGTCCGGGACAATCTTGTAGAGGGCCGCAAACAGCACCGCGGTCACGAGATATAGAATCATAAACGTGGCAGCCCGCGGCACAGCGATCTTCATGGCATCGATCCAGGCGGTCAACACCAGAGAGGCCAGCAGCAGGAAACCTATGCCGGCCACTGTCGCGAACGAATAGAAGCGATCCCTGATGAGGTGGATGACAGTGGCGGAATTGGTTTGGTCGGGAGGAGGCGAAACGTGCCAGATGGTGTTCAGCGCCTCGTGCAACTCCACAAAGATGGAAGAGGCGCCAAATACCAAGGCCGCCAGACCGAGCACAGTCGCAATCACGCCTGTCCGGGGTTGGTAGACGCCGCGGATGAAATCCTGAATGGTCCGTGCCACTTCAGGCCCGGCCATGTCTTGGATCTCCGACGCCAGCCGGCCTTGGGCAGCCTCCTGCCCATAAACGACCGCGGCCAATGCGACGGCTATCACAATGACGGGAGCCAGCGACAGCAGGGTATAGAATGCGACGGAAGCGCCGAGGCGCGGAGCGTTATCGTCGTACCATTCGCTCGATGCCTGCCTGAACACTCGCGGCAGCGCCTTGAGCGGAAGCCACGAGGACTTGCCGTGGCTCACGAACCAGGAGTTGCCATCTTCTCCTCGTCGCGCAATGTGGCGATCCGGTTCTGCAGCGTCCGCAGGCTGATCCCCAACATTTCGGCGGCGCGTTTGCGATTACCACCCACGTGCTCGAGGGTGAGTTTGATGTAAGCCTCCTCGAGTTTCATGAGTGGCTGGCCAGGCCGAAGCATGATTGGACCCTCATGGCCAGGCGATCGCCGGGAGTACGGGCCGGGGGTTACACCGAGCGCCGGAGAAGGAAGGTCCATCAGCCGGATCAAACCCTCGCCCGCCGTGATGGTGGCTCGCTCCAGAACATTGCGCAGCTCCCGAACATTACCGGGCCAATCATACCCATGAAAAAGATCCAGCACTTCGGCATCGACCCCCGTAACGCGCGCGCCGTATTTCTTGTTCAAATTCTGCAAAATGGCATCGGCGATCAACGGGATATCTTCCTTATGTTCGCGCAGCGGCGGAACTAAGATCTGGAATACGCTCAACCGATAGTAAAGTTCTTCGCGCAAATGCGTTCCGAGTTCCTGACTGGTCGCGGCAAGGATTCGAGCGTCCACCGCGATTTCGTGCTTGCCGCCAAGGCGCCGCACTCGCAAGTCCTCGATAACGCGCAGCAGCTTTGGCTGCGTAGCGGGCGGCATTTCGCCAATCTCGTCGAGCAGCAAAGTGCCGCCGTGAGCCTGCTCAAAGCAGCCGGCCGAACGCTCCATGGCTCCCGTAAACGCGCCCTTCTCGTGGCCGAACAACTCGCTCTCAACCAGAGTCTCGGGTAAGGCGGCCGCATTGATCGCGACGAAAGGCCCATCACAGCGGGGGCTGCACTTATGGATTTCCCGTGCCACCAACTCCTTCCCAGTGCCACTCTCTCCAAAGATCAATACGGGGGCTGAAGTGGGCGCCACCTGTCTGATTATCGAGAAAACCTCCTGCATCGCCGGGGAGGTTCCTACCAGGTCGCCGAGTACGCCGCGAAGGCTCAGATCGCGCTTAAGCTCGTCGGTTTTCTGCAGACTTCTCTTGTAACGAATCGCACGCTCCAAAAGGGTCTTGAAGGCGCGCGGTTCCACCGGCTTCTCCAGGAACCAGAATGCCTTGAGGTCATGCACCGCGGACAGCGCCTTTTCCATGCTGCCGAAGCCGGTGAGCACGATCGCCGGGGTGAGGTCGCCTTGTTCCTTCAGGCGCCGGAGCAGCTCGAAGCCGTCCATGCGCGGCATGACCAAATCCGAAACGATGACGTCGGCGTTGAAGGTAGTGAGCCGTTCCAGAGCTTCCTGCCCGTCGGCCGCGAGCTGAATGTCAAAGTCGCCGCCGGAAAGCATGGCGGCCAAGGCGCTACGCTGACGCTCGTCATCGTCGACGATGAGGATCCGGCCCGAAACCGCAGGCAGTCGGGGCATCGCTCTCCATCTTACCAAGCCTTGGCGGAACGGGCCGGCGGAGCCATCATTTGCGGCGGAATACCATCCGTTTGATATCCGGCCAGAACTCCGATGCCAGGTTGCTGGCCAGATCGAACCCGAGCCGGAGAGAACCCTCCGAAAATCCGAGGCCCACCGTGTTGAGCCGGGCCGGATACCACTGGTTCGAAAGATAGGCCGCTCCATAGGCACTGCCGAAGCGCCAAAAGGACAGCGTCTCGGTGCCATGGTCCGTATGCGTGAGAATGGTGCCGCGGAAGGCATGTCCCGCGCGGCGCAGGAAGCTGCCGCTGCCGGAACGGAAATAGCGGGGATCCTCGTGCAGGGTTGAATCCAAACCAAAAGCGAGAGCACTGTGGATCCCGGAGCTGGCGGCGGTCGACGCTAAGCGCCTACTGTAAGCCGACCCGCCCTGTCCCCATTCCTTCGGGGTATCGATTCCCTGAAGGATTCCGGCGTACGCCGCGTCCTCGAGGATCGCCAACGGACCAAGGGACTGCTTGATTTGGTAGTCGAGTTTGTCGTTCACATCCAGCGGCATGTACGACTGAGACTGAGCGAGTCCCGTTAGGGGAATCGCCAGGACTATGCCGATGACGAGTATCGAACGCATGGATCGAGCTCCTTCCTTGGCGCCATTGGGCCGCCGGGCAAAACCGCACTGACTCATTGCGTGAATCTGTAACTGGTTATGCGGCCCCACAGTCCGACCGCCTGAAGAACCCAAACCGCGACAAAAACCACAACCACTACATTCAGAATCGTCTTGATGCTGGAGGCCATGGGGATGAAGTTATTGATCAGCCACAATACCAAACCCACCACGACCAGCACAATGACGATGTTTACCAAGGGTATACCGGCTAAAGGCATTTTCTTTCACTCTCCTATTTGTGAAGTAGCAATCCACTGCCCACTCGCCCGCGGATGGCGTGAACTGTATTAATCAAAAACCCTGCGTCCCTGAATCAGGCGGAATACCAGCACTATCAAACCCACGACCAGCAGGATGTGAATCAGCCCGCCGGCGGTGTAAGAGGTGGCCATTCCCAACGCCCACAGCACCAGCAGAATTATACAGATTGTCCAAAGCATCGTTTTTCTCCTTCGCGATGCATGAAGTGCAAGTGCGGGTCCAAAGCGAGGCGAGTTGAGCTACATGGGGACTGCGGGTCAACCGGCGCACTGCCGGATCGGAAGTTCCACTGGCGCAGGGTGCAGAATCTGCACCGAGACCGGCAGTTGCTGCAGGTCGGAACCTCGCGGCGCGCGTGGGGGTGTCAAGCCCAAACAGCATGTAGAATTCAAGGGGGAGGCTGAGCATGAGCAAACCGGACAAGACGTTGGAGCGCTTCTGGGATATGCCCCAGCGGGACCTCCTGATCCTGCTCGAAGCAACTCCAGCCGGGCTGACTTCCGCCGAGGCGAGACAGCGACTGCGTCTCCACGGCCCGAACAGCCTGGTAGGGGAGTCCCGCTTTGCTCCTCTGATCGGATTTCTGCGCTTTTTTGCCAATCCCCTGGTCCTCATTCTTCTGGCGGCCAGCGCCATTTCGATCGTGCTGGGCGATCCGGTCGGCGGCGCCATCATCATCGCCATAGTCCTGCTCAGCGTCGTCGTCAACTTCTACGTGGAGTTTCAGGCTCGACATGCCGTGGAGGACATTCGGAAGCAGGTGGCTACAACCGCCGCGGTGTTGCGCGACGGACACGAACTGGAGGTGCCGGTCGCTGAGCTGGTTCCTGGGGATATCGTCCGGCTCAATGCCGGGGACCTGGCGCCGGCCGACAGCCGTCTATTGGACAGCAAAGACCTGCACGTGCGCGAGTCCGCGCTGACGGGGGAATCTTTGCCCGTCGACAAGGCGGCGGGTGATCTTGCGGCGGGGCAACACAGCATTGCCGACGCCAGCAACAGCATTTTCCTGGGGACTGCCGTGCAGACGGGAATCGGCACCGCGGTCATCGTTCGCACGGGCAAGGACACCGCCTTCGGCGAGATCGCTCAACGGCTGGCCATGCGGCCGCCGGAGACCGAATTCGGCCGCGGCATACGCCACTTCGGGTTGATGATCACGCGCGTGATGATGCTGGCTGTGCTCTTCGTCCTGCTGGTGAACATCGTCTTGCATCGTCCACTGCTGGAATCGTTCTTGTTCTCAGTCGCGCTGGCCGTCGGGATGACGCCGGAGATGATGCCGATGATCATCACCATCGCGCTGGCGCAGGGCGCGCGCCGGATGGCCAGGAAAAAGGTTCTGGTCAAGCAGCTTGCGGCGATCGAGGATTTCGGCAGCATCGAGATTCTTTGCAGCGATAAAACCGGGACGCTGACCGAAGGCGAGATCGAGCTGGACCGGCACGTGGACATTCACGGTCAGGATAACGCCGACGTTCTCCGGTTCGTCTACCTGAACAGTTACTTCCAATCCGGCATCAAAAGCCCGCTGGACGACGCGATTCTGAAGCACGAGCACCCTGCCATTGCGGAGTTTGAGAAGGTGGACGAGATCCCTTTCGACTTCAACCGCAAGCGCCTTTCCGTGGTGGTGCGCCGTGGCGGCGAGTACCTCCTCATTACCAAGGGCGAGGCGGAGAGCGTCTTTGCCATCTGCGGGACCGTCACCATTGACGGCGCTTCCCAACCGTTCGACGAAAGCCGGCGCGCCCAGGCGGCGGAGACCTTCAAAAAGCTGAGTGCCGACGGGTACCGCACCCTGGGGGTCGCAGTCCGGAAGGTAGAGAAGCAGGATGGTTATGCGCTGGCGGCCGAGCGGGAGATGACGCTGGCCGGGTTTGCGGCATTCCTCGACCCGCCCAAGGAGGGGATTGTTGCGGTTCTCGAAGCGCTGAAGAAGGACGGCGTTTCCGTGGTCATCATGACCGGCGACAATCAGTACGTGACGCAGAAGGTGGCCCACGATGTCGGCCTCGCTACCGACCGCATGGTCACCGGCGACCAGGTGGACACCATGGACGATGCCGCCCTGGCTTACCAGGCGGAGCACGGCGCCATCTTCGCCCGTGTGTCTCCGGAACAAAAGAACCGGGTAATCCTCGGTCTGAAGGCGCGCGGGCACGTCGTCGGGTACATCGGCGACGGCATCAACGATGCTCCGTCGCTGCACACCGCGGACGTCGGCATTTCCGTTATGAACGGCGTGGATGTGGCGAAAGACGCCGCCAAGATCATCCTGCTGGAGAAGGACCTGGCGGTATTGAACGATGGCGTAATGGAAGGGCGGCGGTGCTTCGCCAACATCATGAAATACATCATCATGGGCACCAGCTCCAACTTCGGCAATATGTTCAGCATGGCCGCGGCATCGCTTTTCCTGAAATTCCTGCCCATGTTGCCGACTCAAATCCTGCTGAACAACTTTCTTTACGACACTTCGCAGATCGCCGTCCCCGGCGATAATGTCGATCCGGTCCTGGTGCACAAGCCCAAGCGGTGGCACATAGAGTTCATTCGCCAGTTTATGATGATTATCGGCCCCATTAGCTCCATCTACGATTTCCTCACTTTCGGGGTGCTTCTCTGGTTGTTCCACGCTGCCACGAATGCTCCGCTGTTCCGAACCGGATGGTTCGTGGAATCCCTCGCCACGCAGACGCTGGTGGTGTTCGTGATCCGGACGGTCGGCAACCCGTTCAAGAGCCGTCCCAGCGGGCGGTTGGTGATGGCAGTAGTTGCAGTCTCCCTTGCCGGCGCCGTGCTGCCGTACACGCCCCTCGGCGGATTGCTCGGGTTTACCCCCATACCGCTGTCATTGCTGGGTGCGATCTCGCTACTTGCCCTGACTTACCTGATTCTGGTGCAGGCCGTCAAGACCTGGTTCTATCGCCGGCATGCGCTCCTTTGAACTGTTGGCATCACGCGTGCACGGATTATTGGGGTAGCTGCGCGGCAAGGCAGCATTCAGAAAGGTAAACCACATGGCCAACGGACTGGCGATAGCGGCCCTCGCCGAGGATGCCGCCGGCATGGTGGATGTCATCACCGAGGTCCGCCGCGAAGAGGCGCTGCTTAAGACGGGGGCCCTGCAGAGCGCGATTTTCAATAGCGCCAACTTCTCGAGCATCGCCACCGACGAGAAGGGCGTCATTCAAATATTCAATGTCGGCGCCGAACGCATGCTGGGCTACGCCGCTGCCGACGTGGTGAACAAGATCACCCCGGCCGATATCTCCGATCCGCAGGAGCTGATAGCTCGCGCGGTGGCATTGAGCGCCGAGCTCGCAACCACCATTACGCCGGGCTTCCAGGCATTGGTCTTCAAGGCCTCGCGCGGCATCGAAGACATCTACGAATTGACCTACATCCGCAAGGACGGCAGCCGCTTTCCGGCGGTCGTGTCGGTCACGGCGCTGCGCGACGACCAAGGTTCAGTCATCGGCTTCCTGTTGATCGGCACCGATAATTCCGCGCGCAAGCAGGTCGAAGCGGAGCAGATGAAGCTCGATCAGCGCCTGCGCGACCAGCAGTTCTACACGCGCTCTCTGATCGAATCCAACATCGACGCCATCATGACCACCGATCCGGCCGGCATCATCACCGACGTCAACAAGCAGATGGAGGCGCTCACCGGCTGCACGCGCGACGAGCTGATCGGCGCGCCGTTCAAGGGCTACTTCACCGATCCGGGGCGGGCCGAGGCGGGCATCAAGCAGGTGCTGCGCGAGAAGAAGATCACCAACTACGAGCTGACCGCTCGCGCCCGGGACGGCAAGACAACCGTGGTGTCCTACAACGCGACCACCTTCTACGACCGCGACCGGAAGCTGCAAGGCGTGTTCGCCGCCGCGCGCGACGTCACCGAGCGCAAACGTCTCGACCAGGCGATCGAGGAGCAGAACGTCGAGTTGAAGAGAGCCCGGGCCGCGGCGGAAAAAGCCAACCTCGCGAAATCGGCCTTCCTTTCCAGCATGAGCCATGAGCTTCGCTCGCCGCTCAATGCCATCCTCGGCTTCGCCCAGCTCATCAATTCCGATTCCCCTCCGCCCACGCCCTCCCAGACGGCCAGCATCGATCAGATTCTCCACGCGGGATGGTACCTGCTGGAGCTGATCAACGAAATCCTCGATCTTGCGCAGATCGAGTCCGGAAGGCTGGCGCTCTCGCTCGAACCCACGTCGCTGGCCGAAGTCATGCTGGAATGCCAGGCCATGATCGAGCCGCAGGGGCAAAAGCGCGGCATCAGTATGGCTTTTCCCCAGTTCGACCTCCCTTGCTTTGTCGATGCCGATCGCACCCGGTTGAAGCAGGTTCTCATCAACCTTCTTTCCAACGCCATCAAATACAACCAGCCGAACGGAACGGTGGTGGTAGGCGTGGACCGCGCCAGGGAACGCACTCGCGTCAGCGTCAAGGACACCGGCGCGGGCTTGCCTCCGGACATGCTGATGCAGCTTTTTCAGCCATTCAACCGTCTCGGACAAGAGAGGAACAGTGAGGAAGGCACGGGCATTGGCCTGGTGATGAGCAAGCGGCTGGTGGAACTGATGGGAGGCGAGATCGGCGTCGAGAGCACGGTCGGGTTGGGCAGTGTGTTCTGGTTCGAGCTGAACTCGGCCGCCGCGCCACAACTGGCAGCGGACAAAGCCGAGCCCGCAGCCAAGCCGCAAGCGCAGGTTCGGCACGGCGCGCCACTGCGCACGCTGCTCTACGTCGAGGACAACCCGGCTAACCTGATGTTGATCGAGCAACTCGTCGCGCGCCGCCCGGATATGCGCCTGCTGAGTGCGAGAGACGGAAATCTGGGTATCCAACTGGCGCGCGCCAACCAGCCGGAAGTGATCCTGATGGACATCAACCTGCCGGGTATCAGTGGCATCGAAGCCCTGAGAATCCTGCGCGAAGACTCGGCCACGGCGCACATTCCCGTGGTGGCCCTCAGTGCCAACGCCATGCCGCGCGACATCGAGAAGGGCCTGGAGGCGGGATTCTTCCGGTATCTCACCAAACCAATCAAGGTCAATGAGTTCATGCAGACGCTGGACGTCGCCTTGGAATTCGCCCGGCAGCAGGCTGGTCTTGCCAAATAAGCCGGAACGAGGGTCATGGTCAGCCCAGCCGACATTCTGAACGCCAGAATCCTGGTGGTTGACGATCTGGAGGCCAATGTCCTTCTGCTTAAGGGCATGCTGCGCATCGCCGGCTATACTTCCGTCGAGTCTACGACTCATCCGAACGAGGTCTGCGAACTTCACCGCCAGAACCGCTACTCCCTGATCCTGCTCGATCTCCAGATGCCCGGCATGGACGGATTCCAGGTGATGGAAGGCCTGAAGGAGATCGAAGAGGACGGATACCTTCCGGTCCTCGTGATCACCGCGCAGCCGGCTCACAAGCTGCGCGCTCTCGAAGCCGGCGCTAAAGATTTCGTCAGCAAACCGTTCGATCTGGCGGAGCTGCGCGCGCGCGTTCACAATATTCTGGAAGTGCGCCTGTTGCACCTGGAGACGAGAAACTACAGTAGAGTGCTGGAGGAGACGGTCCGGGAACTCGAAGCCAGCCGCGAGGTGATCCGCCTGAAAACCCTGGAGGAGCGAAAGGCGAGCGAGCGGGAATTAGCCTTGGCGCAGGAAACTCAGGAAAGCCTGCTGCCCCGTTTCCTGCCCCAGTTTGAGAATTTTAGCATCCATGCATTCAACAGTCCCACACGCTATGTGGGAGGGGATTTCTACGACTTCCTCCAACTGGTTTCGGGGGAATGGATGGGCGTTCTGGCCGATGTCTCCGGCAAGGGGATATCCGCGGCCCTGTTAAGTTCGATGGTGCTGGGCGCTCTCAGCATGGAGTTTCACTCCGGAACCCAACCGCAGGAGGTTTTGAACCGGGTGAACCGGCTCCTTTGCGAAAAATCCCTGCCCTACCAGTTCGTTACGCTTTTTCTCTTTCTCCTGGACCCGCATGGCACGGGGCGATTCATCAGCGCGGGACATAATCCGGCCTATTTGTTCCGTTCGGCCACGGGAAAGATCGAAGAGCTGGCCTCCGACTCCTACTTCCTGGGGATGTTCGATTTCGCTTCTTATGAATCCCGCGCCTTCCGTCTCGATAAAGGAGACATTCTGGTGGTTTATTCCGACGGCCTTACCGACGCGGAAAACCAGCAGGCGGAAATGTTTGGAAAGAAAAGACTACTCAAGCTCATTCGGCAAGAGGCGCCCTCGGGAAGTCAAGCCCTTGAGCAGACGTTCTTGCAAGCCATTGAGGAATTCACGCAAGGCATGCCGCAAACCGACGACATCACCTTCGTGATCGTCGAGAAACATCAGTAATGCTCGTCAGCTGACGACCGTGAGCGCAAGTCCAACGCACGCCTAGGTGCAGAATCTGCCTTTGGTGATGCAAGTTTAGCCGCGGCGAAGAGGCCGGATGGCGCGACTCACGGCATCCTCGCCTCATAAACCTCTTGAATTCAAACGGCGGCAAACGTGCCCCAGCTAAGCTCCGCCGGGAAACCGGAAGGGCGAGGAGAGAACTATGAATTGGGACCAAATCGAAGGTGCCACTCGCCTTTGGAAATCGCGTATCCGGATGAGGAATGGATTACCCGATCGCTCCGCAACCCTCCGCTAAGGGTGTCCCGCTCTCGACCGGCCTCACCAGCGATGAAGCCCGCCGCCGGCTCGACAAGTTCGGTCCAAACTCAATTCCCGACACGGCGCTCCATCCATTACGCAGGGCGCTGACCAAGTTCTGGGCGCCGGTTCCATGGATGCTCGAGGCCGCGATCCTGCTCGAGATGGCCCTCGGCAAGTACGTCGAGGCGGCCATCATCGCGGTTCTTCTGGCCTTCAACGCCGCTCTCCTGTTCTTCCAGGAAGGGCGCGCGCAGGCGACTCTTGCCGCGCTGAAGTCGCGGCTCGCGCTGAACGCGTCGGTCCGTCGCGATAATGTTTGGGCGACCGTTCCCGCTGCCGGACTGGTGCCCGGCGATATTGTGAAGTTATCGCTCGGCGCTGTAGTTGCCGCCGACGTGCGTCTGATCGAAGGCCAGATCCTGCTCGACCAGTCCATGCTCACCGGCGAATCGATACCCATCGAAGCCGGACCAGGCATGCAAACATATGCGGGGGCGCTGGTGCGGCGCGGCGAAGCCGTGGCGGAAGTTACGGCGACTGGAGCGCGCACGAAGTTTGGACGCACCGCGGAGCTGGTTCGCACCGCGCACGTCGAAAGCTCCCAGCAGAAGGCCGTTCTGCGCGTGGTGCGCAATCTCGCCATCTTCAACGGCGTCATCATCGCTATGCTGGTGGGGTATGCCTGCGCTCTCAAGCTGCCGCCTGGTGAGATCGTTCCCCTGGTGCTCACGGCGGTTCTGGCGTCCATCCCCGTGGCGCTGCCGGCCACCTTTACCCTTGCGGCGGCGCTTGGCGCGCGGGCTCTGGCGCATCTGGGCGTCCTTCCGACGCGGCTCTCCGCCGTGGATGAAGCGGCCAGCATCGACGTGCTGTGCGCGGACAAGACGGGCACGTTGACGCGCAACGAGCTGAAGGTGACTGCCGTACGCCCCATGCCCGGCTTTGACGAATCGCACGTCCTGGGAATGGCCGCCCTCGCCAGCTCGGATGGCGGGCAGGATCCCGTAGACGCCGCCATTCGCTCCGCCGCCTCGCATGCCGGCGCCTCCGACCTGCCAAAACTGAGTAAATTTGTGCCTTTCGATTCCGCCACGAAGATGTCCGAGGCCACGGCTGTGGATCCGAACGGCGCCACAGTGCGCGTCGTAAAGGGAGCCTTTGCCGCAGTCATGGGCCTCACGCCATCCATGCCGGATTCGCTCACGGCGGCCAATGAACTCGAGGCCCAGGGCTTCCGGGTGCTGGCCGTCGCGGTGGGTCCGCCGGAAGCGCTGAAGCTCGCGGGAATTATCGCTCTCAGCGATCCGCCGCGAACGGATTCGGCGGCGCTCATTGCGGAGTTGCACACGCTGGGCGTTCGCACCGTAATGATAACGGGCGATGCCCCGGCGACGGCGGCGATCGTAGCGCGCGCGGTAGGTCTGGATGGAGCTGTTTGTCCACCCGGACCAATCCCCGACCGTGTGCGCCCCGAGGAATTCGCGGTCTTCGCAGGCGTCCTTCCCGAGGGAAAGTACAACCTCGTCAAGGCGTTCCAGAAGAGCGGCCATACTGTTGGTATGTGCGGCGACGGCGCCAACGACGCGCCGGCGCTGCGCCAGGCGCAGATGGGAATCGCCGTGTCCACTGCCACCGATGTTGCCAAGTCGGCGGCCGGCATCGTGCTTACCAAACCAGGACTCGGCGGTATCGTCGCTTCGGTAAAGGAAGGCCGCGTGACCTTCCAGCGCATCCTGACTTATGCGTTAAACTCGGTTAACAAGAAAATTGTGCAGGTGCTCTTCCTGGCGGTGGGTCTGGTCATGACCGGACACGCGATCCTGACTCCCATGCTGATGGTCATTATCATGCTCACGGGCGACCTCCTCGGTATGTCCTTGACCACGGACAACGTGCGGCCGTCCCCGATGCCCAATCGCTGGCGAATCGGCCAATTGACGATCGCGGGCGTCTTCATGGGAATCTCCGAGCTGGTCTTTTGCACCGCCGTCCTGGCCATCGCCAAATTCCGCTTGGGTCTTGGAATCGAAACGCTAAGAACCTTGGCCTTCGTGGTCGTAGTATCCGGCAATCAAGCGACGACGTATACGAATCGTGAACGCCGGCGCATGGGGTCCTCCCGCCCAAGCCCGTGGCTCATCGGGTCGTCTGTAGTCGATCTGCTGATCGCCTCAACGCTGGCGACCTGCGGAATCGTCATGACTCCTCTGCCTATATTGGCGGTTGGAGGAATGCTCGTGGCGGCAGCGGTCTTTGCATTCATTGTGGACTTTGCCAAAGTCCCCGTGTTCAATCGTCTCAAGATCGCATAGAGAAAGATTGGCGGGCTCCCTAAAACGGCGGTTGACACGTGGCCATCGGATTGCTATGCATCAGTCGAATTGGTGAAGTCACCTTTCCAACTTGCCCTCTGCTACAACTGGCGAGGGGGAAGAAAAGTGGACTGTAGCAACGGCGTGTTTGCGGGAGCCGGTTGTTCGAGTTCTTATCGCCGCTCACTTGACTTTTCCTTGTTTGTTGCCGCAGAGGGGTTTCTTTGTGGGGTGTTTTCATAATGGCCTTTCCCGGGATCACGGTTGCGGTAGCCGTCTGGCGTTTCTGGCGAAGGACGAATGGGACGCGGACCTTTCCAGGCACGACTTAGCGCAACACTCCAGAACCGACCCGACGCCGGATCCCAGCCCGAACCCGGGCGAGCCGCATCGGCAGCAGTTCTTGCTGGTCCACGAGCTGCTCCGGTGCGGTTTTTCTTTGGGCGCGCGCGGCAGTTTCTGCATTCCGCGCGGCAATAACTGCACGCATCGCGCTGCGCCGTGTGTCCCTCAAAGTGCTGCAAGCACGGCCCTGGAACGACAGTGCGTGCGATGGACCTCGGAATGCTCCTCCTTCACCGTGTGCGACCAGCCGGCAGAAGTCTCGAAGGCATAGTGTCAGACAGATCTTCGGGCCGGGCGCACGGATTCGAAAGCATAAGGAGCAGAAGCAGATGAGTATTTTGAGAAAAGCGACGACAACCGCGTTTTGCCTGGCGCTGATGGGCGCAGTGTTTTCACCAGCCGCAAAGGCGGACGCATGGAACCATAAGACCACGATAACTTTCAGCGGGCCTGTGGAGATTCCGGGAGTCCACCTCAAGGGGTGGGGGGTGTTGCCAGCCGGCACCTACGTGTTCAAAATTATGGACTCGTATTCCGACCGCCACATCGTCCAGATTTTCAACGAAAGCGAAACGCAGATCTACGCCACCATCCTGGCCATCCCGAACTATCGCCTCAGGGCGACTGACAAGACCGTAGTTACTTTCCGGGAGCGGCCGGCAGGTGAGCCGGAGGCACTCCGGGCTTGGTTTTATCCCGGCCGGAACTGGGGCGAGGAATTCGTATACCCCAAAGCGAAAGCAATGGAGTTGGCCCGGACGACTAACACGCCGGTTCTCTACGCGATAGTCGATTTGCCCCTGGAGGTCACAGAGCCTCTGTTGCCGGTGACCGCACCGGAGGTAGTGCAATTGAAGCAGGTGCCCATTAAGGCGATTCAACCCACCGGAGAAGAAGTGGAAGTCGCCGCGGTGGTCACCCCGCCGCCCGCCGTGGAACTCAAGCCCGACGTCGGGCCGACGGAGATAGCGGCGGTGCTCCCGCAAACATCGAGCCTGCTGCCATTGATCGCAATGCTCGGACTCCTGGCTTTGGGCCTGGGTTTGGCCTTCCGAATGGTGCAAAAGCGCATTCTGTGACAGGTTGAATCCACTACCTGGCGCGCCTTTCTTTGGGCGCGCCCGCGGCCGGAGAGCAGTTATGAGAAGAGGGCCATCGAGGGCGGGAGGGCGCGGCGCGGCGAAAGCCATCGCTCTCCCGACCCTTCTTTTGATCGTCCTGATGGGCTACGCCGGACATCAGACTCCACCAGCGCCACAAGATCGCGACTCGGGACCTCTCCGAATCTCGGTGGACGTTGCCCTGGTGGTGTTGCACGCTACGGTGTCCGACCGGCAAGGCGGCTTTGTTTCCGATCTGGGCGAGCGGGATTTTGAGGTTTATGAGGACGGTGTGCCGCAATCCATACGGCTCTTCAGCAACGAAGATGTTCCGGTCACCGTGGGACTGGTGGTCGACCACAGCACCAGCATGGGGCCGAAACTTGCGGAGGTGACCGCGGCGGCCCGCGCGTTCGTGCGGTCTAGCAATCGGGACGACGAGATGTTCGTCGTCAACTTCAACGAGAGGGTGTCGCTGGGCCTGCCCGGCGCGATCCGATTCACCGATAGCACCGCCGAACTGGGAGACGCAATCGCGGCCGCACCTACCGGAGGCCAGACGGCTCTTTACGACGCGATCGCCAAAGGGCTAGACGAATTGCAAGCCGGCAGCCGGGATAAGAAAGTGCTGATCGCCGTCAGTGATGGCGGCGACAACGTGAGTGCGCACAGCCTGGCCGAAGTCATGAAACTGGCCGGGCAATCCAGCGCCGTCATCTACACCGTGGGTATATTCGAAGAAGAAGATCCGGACCGGAACCCTGGTGTGCTCAAGCACCTGGCACAGGCCACGGGCGGCGAAGCCTTTTTCCCCGGCCGGATCGGCGAAGTGTTGGCCATCTGCGAGCGCATCGCCCGGGACATTCGCCATCAATACACCATCGGATACGTTCCCATCAACCTGGCTCATGACGGCGCCTATCATGCCATTCGGGTACTGGCGCGGGCCCAGGGCCACAAACTGTCCGTGCGCACGCGCACCGGCTACATGGCGAGCGGCGAACCGCAACCTGACGATAAGAACGCCCAATGAGGCTTGTATTTAAGAAGGAAGTACTCAAGCGGTTTCTGAAGTGGGCCCAGCGTGGGCTTTTTGCTTGCGCCGTCTTGCTTCTGGGCTATTGCGGATTCGCCCTGGTGGACGCCTGGATCTTCCAGAGGCGCGAGAGCCGGGAGCTCGACCGCCTGATGCGCGATCGGCACGTGGCCAGCCAGGGCACGGCTCAGACGGAGTCCTCCACGGCCCCGAAGAGCGCGCCCGCCGCCGCGGACGGTCTGATCGGCCGCATTGAGATCCCGCGGCTCCTTCTTTCCGCGGTGGTCGTCGAAGGGGTCGACAAAACCACTCTCCGGCGCGCGGTCGGCCATATCCCCGGCACGGCGCTGCCGGGACATTCCGGCAACGTGGGCCTCGCCGGGCACCGGGACACGTTCTTCCGCCCGTTGAAGGATTTGAAAATCAAGGACGAGGTTCAACTCTCGACGCTACAAGGCAATTTCACGTACGAAGTGGAGTCGCTAAGGGTGGTGGATCCCGACAATGTAGGGGTACTCGCTCCGTCAGGCGAAAACGTGCTGACGCTGGTGACCTGTTACCCTTTCTATTACGTAGGGCCGGCGCCCAAGCGGTGGATCGTAAGGGCCAGACAGGTGGTACGATAACATGGGCGCTTTAGACGTGACCTTGAAAGACGCTTCGGTTGCTTCCGGAGCCCGGATTCTTGTTATTGAAGACAATGCCTCGGACGTCTTCCTTCTCGATCGGGCGCTGAAGAAGCAGGATTTCCGATTTGAGCTGATTCACCTGCTGAACGGAGGCGAAGCCCTCGCCTTTATTCGCCGGCAGGGGGCTTATGCCGAGGCGGCCATTCCAGACTTGATCCTGATGGACTTGAACCTCTCCAAGTACACGGGCGAAGATATCTTACGCGAGATTCGGGCAGCGAAACACCTGGCCGGCGTCCCGGTTTGCGTGTGGACTTCTTCTCAGTCCCGGCGAGATAAGTCTCTGCTCAAGGACCTCGGCGTTTCCCAATTCATCACCAAGCCTTCCGGCCTGGATCAATTCATGGAGATCGGCAAAACTATCAAGGATCTGCTCGCAGGTCCCAGAGCCGGCTGAAGGCGCTACAATTTCAGTCAGTTGGCTGGCCGCCAGAGTGGCACGACACGTGCATTGTTGGTCCGGCGAGAAAGGTAATGGTGGCGCGTGGTAAAGAGGACCGGTAAGCGCCGGCCAAGCACTGTCGTGCGGCCAGCCGCCGAGGAACCGGGCGAAGCCGGTGCACTCCCCTTGGTCGTTGGCATAGGAGCCTCCGCCGGCGGGCTGGAGGCATTCACCGAGCTGCTCAGCCATCTGCCGGACGATACCGGCATGGCATTCGTGCTGATTCAGCACCTCGATCCGAATCACGAGAGCCATCTGGCGGAGTTGCTTTCCAAGGCTAGCAAGATGCCTGTCTCTGAAGTGAAGGGCGAGACTCGCGCGCGAGCCAATCATGTTTACGTAATTCCGCCGCGATGCAATCTGGGCATTTCCGATGGAGTCCTTCATACCCCGCCCCGGCCAGTCAGTGGCCACAATATGCCGATCGATGCTTTCTTCCGCGCCCTGGCGGTAGGCCGCGGCAGCCAGGCCCTCGGCGTTGTTCTGTCGGGAACCGCATCGGATGGGACGCTGGGCCTGCAAGCGATCAAGGCCGCGGGCGGTATCACCTTCGCTCAGGAAGTGCGAACCGCGAAGTTCGACAGCATGCCGCGAAGCGCCATCGCCGCCGGTGCGGCGGATTTTGTGCTGCCTCCGGCCGGCATCGCGTGGCGACTGGCGGCCATCGCCCGCGATTCTCAGGTCCCGATCGAGCCTCGGGAGGCGATTGAACCGGAGGGAGATGCGGAACTGGGCAAGATACTCCGGCTGGTGCGGAGCGCCACCGGAGTGGACTTCACGCACTATAAGCACAGCACCCTCGCGCGACGCATCAAGCGGCGCATGACCCTCCGCGGATTCGAGAACCTGGAAGACTACAGCCGGGATCTCGAGCAGAATCGCGAGGAAGCAACCGCGTTGTGCGAGAACTGTTTAATCACTGTCACTGGGTTCTTCCGGGAACCAGCGGTCTTCGAGGAGCTGAAGAAGAAGGTGTTCCCGGCCCTGGTTGAGAATAGAAAGCCCGAGGATCCCATCCGGATCTGGGTGCCTGGGTGCGCCACGGGCGAGGAGGCCTATTCGATTGCCATCTGCTTGATGGAATACCTGGAAGACGCGAAAGTCACGGTTCGGTTCGAGGTTTTCGCCACCGATATCAGCGAAACGGCCATCGAAAAAGCCCGCGCCGGCACATACAAGGACTCCGAGCTGGCCCATGTCTCGCCGCAGCGGTTGGCGCGCTTCTTCACCCGGACGGAACGCAAGTACCAGATCGCGAAGATCATCCGCGACGTGTGCGTTTTTGCCCGGCACAACGTGGCGCAGGACCCGCCTTTCTCCAAGCTGGACCTCGTCAGTTGTTGTAACGTGCTGATCTACCTGGGAGCCGTATTACAACGCAAGGTGTTGTCGATCCTGCACTACTCCCTCAAGCCAACGGGCTTCCTGGTGGTCGGTCCATCGGAAAGCATCGGCACGCTTTCCGAGTCGTTTCATCAAGTGGAGAAGACCCACAAGATCTATTGCATGCAACCGGCCGCGAAGCCGCCGGCGCCACGCCTGAGCGAAGGCCGCCGCGCCGAAGGCCGGGTGGATCACCGGGAGAGAATTGCCGAGGGCCGAGCGGGGCCGGACGTGCTGAGAGAGGCCGATCGGTTGGTGCTGGCCGAACATGGCCCCCCCGGCGCCATCATCGACGATGAGATGAACATCGTCCAGGTCCGGGGCCGCACAGCTCCGTACCTCGAGCTTTCACCGGGCGAGCCGACCCAGAATCTTCTGAAACTGGCGCGCGAAGGCTTGATTGCGGGCTTGGGTAAGGCGATCGGAGCTGCCAGAAGAACGAACGCCACCGCCAAGGAGGCCGGCTTTCGGATCGAAGACGGCGGCCAGTTAAAGGACGTCGCCATCAAAGTGATCCCATTCAAGGGCTCGTCCACTTCCAAAGAGCGCTATTTCCTGGTCCTGTTCGAGAACGCCGGGCCGAACGGTGACGCTAGGACGATGCATAAGCCCGCGATGCAGGACAACGCGGGAAGCGACCGGCTGCGGCGCGAGCTGGTAGCTACCAAGGAGTATCTGCAATCGATCGTCGAGGACAATGCAACCACCCTGGAAGAGCTTAGGGCTGCAAACGAAGAAGCGCAGGCGGGCAACGAGGAACTGGAAACCGCGCAGGAAGAGCTGGAATCGGCCAACGAAGAGTTGAACACGCTCAACGAAGAGCTGAAGATCAGCAACGTGGAATTCAGCAAAGTCAACCGGGATCTGACCAATCTTCTCGAAAGCATCAGCATCCCCCTTGTCATGGTTGGGCGCGATCTGCGCATTCGCCGCTTTACGCGCGCTATTGAACCTATGTTGAATCTGATCGCCTCCGATGTCGGACGGTCGATCACCGATCTTCAGCCTCAAATGGAACTACCCGACCTGCGGCGGTTGCTGCTCGATGCCATGGAGAGCGGCAATCGGAAACCGCGCGATATCCGCGATTCAAACGGCCGCTGGTATTCGCTGCGCATCCTTCCGTCTGTGGGGCCGGATGGAAAAACCGACGGCGCCGTGCTGATGTTGATTGATATTGACGCCGCCAAGCGCGGGCTTGACTTCGCCGAAGCTATTGTGGAAACCGTGCGGGAGCCTCTGGTGATCCTAAGCCAGAACCTGCAGGTCATGAAGGCCAACAAGACGTTCTACGAAACGTTCCGGGCCGCGCCGGAGGAGACGGAGGGGCATCTCATCTACGACCTCGGGAACGGACAATGGAATATCCCGAAACTGCGCGAGCTGCTGGAGAACATTCTCCCCGCGCACTCCACGTTCCGCGACTTTGAGGTGACCCACGAATTCGAACATGTCGGACGGAAAGTGATGCTGCTCAACGCCGCCGAGATCTTCAATCCGAATGCACAGGCGCGGACCATCCTTCTGGCGATTGAGGACGTAACAGACCGCAAGCAGGCCGAGGAAGAACTACAGACAACCAACGCCGAACTGCAGCATTTTGCCTATGCGCTCACGCACGATTTGCAGGAACCTTTACGGATGGTAGTGAACTTTACCGAGCTCCTGGGGCGGGAGTATGCAGGAAAGCTGGGCGAAGAAGCCGACAAATTCATCTCCTATTCCGTGGAAGGGGCCCTAAGGATAGAGGCCCTGCTGAGAGCCTTGCTTGCCTACTGGGAGATCTCCGGGCGGGAACACGACAGCTTCGCCTCGATCGATTGCGGCGCGGTTCTCGCCAAAGCGCTGTTGAACCTCGAGGCGGCCATCGCGGAGAGTGGCGCCATCGTAACCTCCGATCCCCTCCCGACTGTGGTAGCCGAAGAGGTTCTGCTGATACAGCTTTTCCAGAACCTCATTTCCAATTCGATCAAGTACCGAGGCGAGGAGACACCGAGAATCCATGTCTCGGCGAAGAGAGAAGGGGAAGGGTGGCTCTTTGCGGTGCGGGACAACGGAATCGGTATCGATCCGCAAGACACCAGCCGGGTGTTTGGCATGTTCAGACGCCTGCATGGAAACGAAATTCCCGGGACCGGCATTGGTCTTGCACTTTGTAAGAAGATTGTCGAGCGCAAGGGTGGACGGATCTGGGTGGAATCGGAAGCCGGGCGCGGCGCTACGTTCAAGTTTACAATTCCACCCCCCCCCCGCACAGGGTCCGGGGCGCGGCGCGTTGACTGAAAATGGGCAACTCTGATCAGAACCAGACGGAGGTTGAAATCGAGCGTATACGCACGGCGCTCGAAGCGGAGTTTGAAGAGTTTGTCTCGATGGCGGCTCACAACCTGCGCGAGTCTCTCCGGGACGTAGCCTCATTCAGTCAACTGATGGCCGAGACCTATGCCGGCCGCCTCGATTCCGATGCCGGCTTATTCCTCGATCGTATTCAGGAGGGAGCGGCCAGCATGCAGTCACTGCTCGCCGACGTCGTGGACTATTGGGCTACGGCTGCCGGCGACCGGCAGGTCTCCCGGACGGACATGGAAGCGGTCCTTCACCAGGCGCTCCTCTCGACGGACAAGCAGATAACGGAACGGAGCGCGACCGTCACCCATGATCCTTTGCCAGCGGTGACGGGAGACTTCGAGATACTGACCAAGGTGCTGCACCATCTGATTCGCAATGCCATCGAATACTGCGGCGCGCCTTCTCCGCGCGTTCACATTTCATCCAGACGGGAGGATTCCGATTGGGTATTCTCCGTCGCGGATAACGGTCCCGGTATAGACCCCGCATTCCAAGGCCGCATATTCGGAGTGTTTAAGCGCCTGCACGGAAAAGAACACCCCGGGAACGGACTTGGCCTCGCATTCTGCAAGAAGGCCATCGAGTGGCATGGCGGCCGTATGTGGCTGGAATCGACGCCTGGGGCCGGATCGACCTTCTATTTCACTCTGCCGGCCTCGGCCTCAATCGCGGACAACCTCAGGTAGCCCGCGGGCCCACAGTGCTTTGGCCGCGCGCCTGGCGGCTCTATTTCTCGAACAACCGTTCAACCTGGCCCACTTTCTTTTGGACCTTACCGCCGAGATTCTCGGCTTGGCCCTCAAGCTGTAAGTCGGGATTGTCGATGGCTTGGCCGACCGTCTCCTTGGCTTTGCCCTTCACTTCATGCATCGCGCCTTCGATTTGATCTTTCGTGCTCGGGTTCATCTTAACGTCCCTTCCTCTGTTCAACCGCTACTGGAGCAGATTTGAGGCCAAAACCAGAATGCACTGCTGCCGGCCGACTAGGCTGGTCACGCGACCATGGGCGTCGCCTCCGGCTTGGGACGAACGATCTCCTGAACATGCTCCACGGCCTCCGCTAGGCTGGTACAGAGGCGATCGGGTAGAGCTCGCTCGAAACGAGCCTTGGCTTTGTTCGTGTCGCCGCTGAATCCCCAGATGCAAACCACCACTTTGAGTTCTGGAAACCGTGCCCGGATCTGCTTGCACAGGGCCCGCGCCGGCGCGAACGCATAAGGAGGCAACGCTGAGATGCAGATTATGTCGCTCCCTCCGGCATTAAGCAAGGCGAGCCATTCATCGGGAGAGGACCCGGCAATGGGCAAGGACAGGGTCGGGAACCCCTTTTGCTCCAGGAGTTGAGCCAGCATTGCGGCCGTGACCTCATCGGCCCGATCATGGGCCGGAAGACAGAGTACCCTGGCGTTCAGATGCTCCGCGGCGTCCTCGAACGAGCGGTTCTCCAGTTGATACTCCGAGAACTCGACGATCATTTCGTTGATGCTGAGAAAGAGAAATTCTTCCCTGGCTGTGTCGATTGCTCCTTTGTGCCGGTCCTGTTCGGCCAAGCTCAACGCCGGGATGAGCACGGAGTCGTACAATTCCACTAGCGGCCTTCCCTTAAGTAACCCGCCGACAATGGTATGTGCTTCCACTTGATCCATCGCTAGTAACCGCTGGTAGACCTGAGCTTCGGCCGCGAGAACCGGTTCATCTCCCAGCAGGATATGCAGAAATGAGAGTTGGGGGACGTAGCGCCCCAGAACCACGAGGCATACCGTCAGTGGCGTGGACAGGATCAGGCCCGCGGGTCCCCACAGAACGGTCCAAAAGACGGCGGACACAAGCAGCGCCAGGGAAGAGATTCCCACGCGGGCGCCGTAGAGCCAGGGTTCGACAAAGTTGGCAATGATCAGTTCGAGGCCCGCCACCAGCAGGAACACCAGCATTGGCCTGAGCCAT
This sequence comes from Bryobacteraceae bacterium, assembly GCA_049515735.1. Classification (GTDB taxonomy): domain Bacteria; phylum Acidobacteriota; class Terriglobia; order Bryobacterales; family Bryobacteraceae; genus Fen-178. The sequence goes on along the minus strand of JBEKTU010000016.1, from coordinate 7,631 downwards.
CCATCAAACACGGCCAACGAGAGCGCAATCGGTAGCGTCGCCGCAATGGTCGTTCCCACGTACGGCACAATTCGCAGGATGCCGGCTAGCACTCCCCATAGGGCTGGATTGGGCACGCCGATCAAGTAAAGACCGGCGCCAAACAGAGTTCCAAAGCCCGCATTGACCAGCACCTGCATAAGCAGGTATCGGCTGACCCGGCCTGACGCGTCGTCGAGCGCTTGCGTCATGACGTTCAAGCGGCCGAGCCCGGCCAGCCGCAGAAAACGGTTCCTCAGGTCTTCTCTTTTGAACAGCATGAAGACCGCAAAGATGAGGACAAATCCCGCTCGTCCTAGCGGCGCAAGAACCGGCATGCCCAGATCTCGAAGCTCCGTCCATCCGCTGGTCGCGCTTGGGACGATTCGAACGGGAACAGGAGACGGGGGCGCAGGCGGCGCCTTAGACCGCCTCTGAGTCGGACTCTGTGCAGGCAAGGCCGCGGATGGCTCGCCCGAACTGGTGAGTTCCTGCGCGATCTCCTGCACGCTCTTGGCAGCTAGCCCTAGCTGCCCCGTGACCGGGAAATGAAATGCTTCAATCTTGGCGTGAATGTTCTGGCGGTATAGAGGAAGCTCATTGGCCATGTCAACCAACTGGTTCGCGATGATCCAGCCGATGCCTCCAGCCACCAAAACCGCAACCAGGACGGTCGCGAGAACGGACGCTACGCGGCCAGCGTGCCGCCTCTGGAGAAGCGCGGCCACTGGAGTCAATAGAAACGTCAGAATGAGAGCAAACGCTAAAGGGATGAAGATCTCGCGCGCAAAGTACAGTGCCGCGATGGTTCCGAACAGGATAATGGCCCCCGCATCGCCCCGCAGCCCGGGCCGTGAAGCGAGCCCCTCGGGAGCCATGGCGTGTTTCGTTTGTCTTGGCAAATGCAGCATTTGAGGGACACCCGCAAGTCACGACGAGTCGCACACTATGGCCGGCACACGGCACCCTTTTATTGCGACGGGTCTTTTCCCCGCGTGGCCTGGACGCCCTTCAGAACCGCAAGGCCGAAGAGTACAATTGCGCCCACTGCGATCCAATGCGCGGCAATATGCAGTATCACGGCTCCATAGATTAGCCCCCCGATTAATATCAGGAAGCCGACAATGTAAATCCCGAACGACATGGCAGTTTCCTTTTCACGCTTGCCGGCACCTGCAAACACGCAGCCGCGTTTCCCAGCCGCGCGTCGGCAAGCGGCTCTCAGCCTTCTTCAGCATCCTGTTAGTGGATAATCCCAAGCATGTAGACCAAGAGTAGAACGAGCAGTATGGTGCCTATCCCCACGCCCGCACCGCCACCGTAACCCCAACGGCTATGGCCGTAGTACCCGCCACCGCCGCCCAAAACCAACAGCAAAATGACAACTAATAGTATCAACATCGTCGTCGATCTCCTTTCAACCTTAGAGCAGCTTTGGGACCAAACCGGCTCGACGGCTTTGGTCTGCGCCAAGCCTCGCCGAATCCTGTTTGGCCGTGTTGTGCCGTGGAGCCGACAGGCAAAAGTGATGCACGTGAATGCAGCTTTTGCCGGTACCCGCGTAGCCGCCATATGGCGTGTCACCTGTTTGCATACGGCCACGCACGTGCATGGCTCAAGCTCGGAGAGTGCTAAAAATGCTTCTTAAGCGAGTGATCGGATTGGTTTTCGCAGGCGCGCTGGCCTTCAGCGCTGTGGCGGCCGATGTTGTGGTTCGCATTGCACCGCCGCGCATGGTAGTGGAGAGGCGGGGTCCCCGGCCGAGCCGCAACCATGTGTGGATTTCGGGATATCACAATTGGGATGGCCAACATTACATGTGGGTCTCAGGAAGGTGGGAACAGCCACCGCGGGAGCATGCCCGGTGGGTGGCCCATCGTTGGGTTCACAGAAACGGCGGCTATGTTCTGGTCGAAGGACACTGGAGCTAGGTCCGCTTCACGGTAAACTCCACATGCCGGTAGAAGGGCGCTGCCGGCATGTGGCTTCGAACCAGCCCAGTTCAGGCCCCGGGCAGCAACAATGATTCGGTTTGTATTCTCGGTGATGCTGCTCTGGCAGGCGCACAGCTATGCGCAATCGGGACCGCAGCCGCCATGCGGCGAGGAACCCGTTCCGCCCTATCCCGGGCTGGAGAATTCGCCCAGCGTAAAGTTCTGGAGCGAGTCTGATTTCGGCCGCGACTGGAGACCACCCGCGTGCACCGGTTGGGTTGAAGTGGGCTTCTCTACGTTGACAACCACAGTCGCGCGATTTCGGTGTAGCTCGGGCGCCGAGGGCTTGCTTCGCCGCATCGGGGCTATTTCAGAACTCGCGGGCATGCGCTACTGGTCGACGACTCACAAGCAATGGCAGACATTAATTGTGAACGCCCATGCTCTAACCGGCTCCCAGCTAACTCAGCGCCGCGAAGACTTCACACCCGATGAGATGAGGGACGGCAGGGTGCTTTACTTGGAACAGGCCGATAATCTTTCCGGCGCAGCTAACTACCGAATGCAGATTACAGAGGCTTCGGCAGACCGGCTGGTCTTTGATGTCGAGAATGTCAGTGTCATGCGCTATTTCCTTCTGACGCTCTTCCCCACGGGTGAGATGCAGTCGGTCTACTTTCTGGATCGCGAATCGGACAACGTCTGGCGGTATTACAGCATCGCGCGAACCGGACGAAACGCGAGCCGGCTGGCCACGGGGCATGAGTCTTCCTCGATCAACCGGGCCGTCGCGTTCTATCGCTCCCTAGTCGGGATTCCCACCGACCAGGAGCCTCCGGCGGCGCGATGAGCGTCGCGGACCGTTTCCTGCGCGGACTCAGCCGCCTCCGCAGACTGCCCTGGCGGCGTGTCGCCGTTCGTTTTCTAGTCTGCACGGCAATTATTGCGGGCACTCTGGTTGCAGGCGCAATTCACTACATCTATTTTGACCGTACCAATCTCCCCGACCTGGAGGCATTCAGCCGGTTTGAACTTCCCACCATCGGCCACGTCTACGATATCAACGGCCAGCCGCTCATTGAGATGGCCTCGGAATACCGCCAGATCACCAGGTACGAGGACATTCCGCCCATTCTTCGCGACGCCATCCTCGCCGCGGAGGACAAGAACTTCTTCTCACACAACGGAATTGACTACTTCGGATTTGCTCGCGTAGTGTGCAAACTCAGGATCCTGAATCTGCTGGGGCGCCTTACAAAAATGGGGAGGCGAGATTCGGCCAATAGCGCCGCCATCTTCCCGCAGGGCGGCTCGACCATCACCCAACAACTCGTACGCGGTTATTTTCTCAAAACCATGACGGCTCAAGAAGACAGCGATCAGCTCCGCCACAGCCAGATCGTGGCTCGCGCGCTGTCGTCCGTGATCGGTGCGCGAACCGTCAACATGCTGTTTCGGAAGCTGGAGGAGATCCGGCTATCGTTGTGGGTCGAAGAAGAGATGCAGGCGCGTTTCGGTTCGAAACGTCGCGCCAAGGAAGAAATCCTGGCCCGATACGCAAGCTTGATTTACATGGGAAACGGTCAGTACGGGTTTGCGAGGGGAGCGGAATATTATTTTGGCCGGCCGCTCGCCACGTTCACGGCGGATGATGCGGACAAGGCAGCGCTCCTGGCAGGCACCGCAAAATCGGCTCGTTACTACGCGCCCAACGCGAGCCGAACCCAGAGAGTCTTCGAGCGCAGGAATCAGATACTGGCGCTTATGGCGGCGCGCGGGTTCATTTCTTCGGACCAGGCCAGCGGAGCCAGGCGGCGCCCGATTGAGACGGTCGCGCAGCACAAGGACAAGACGATCGGGGCGTCCGCGGTGGTCGACAGTATTATCGACGAACTCAAAAGCCTGCGTGCCGATCTCAGCGAAAAGGACCTGTTGCAGGGACATATCCAGGTTTACTCGACGGTGGACACCCGCGTGCAGCAAATCGCGAACCAGGCACTGGAACACGGGCTCTTGTTCTATGAGAAGCGGCACCCCAGGGCCAGCGGCCTGATCCAGGGCTCGGTGGTCGTGCTGAGAAACCGCGATGCGAGTATCCTCGCCGAGACGGGCGGCCGCCAGTCCTACAGAGACCGCTCCAGCGTATACAGCGACTTCAACCGCGTGACGAAGTCGCTGCGGCAACCTGGGTCCGCCATGAAACCCATCGTCTATCTCGCGGCTTTTCGGAAGGGCACATTTAATCTGGAGAGCACGGTGCCCGACGAACCCATCAGCGTTTCCGACGGTGAAGAGCGGGATGCGAAATGGATCTCGAACTACGATGGTCAATTCAAGGGCATGATCCCCCTCCGCATGGCGCTGGCGGAATCCAGAAATGCCGTCGCGGTTTGGATCACAGGACAGATCGGCATCGCCAGCGTCCTGGAGACGGCTCGCAATCTCGGGATACAGACGCCGTTGCACCCTTACGCGACAACGGCCTTGGGGGCGTCCGAAGTGACCTTGCTGGAACTCGCCAATGCGTACGGCACGATTGCATCGGGCACTCTCACCCAGCCTCGCGTGATCCGGAAGATCGTCCTGGATTCGGGCGAGGTCATCGCCGATGGCGGACACGGCTCGTCTCCGGTGGATGTCGATGGCGACGCGCTGTCGCTCATTCAGGAAGGTCTGCGCGGTGTCGTGCGCATACCCGGCGGCACGGCTCATGCACTGGACGCCGGCGGTCTCCCGTTCGCGGTTATGGGAAAGACGGGAACGACAAACGAGTTCCGGGACGCGCTCTTCGTGGGGTCTACTTACGGCCCTGAAGGAATCACTGTGGCCGTCCGTATAGGCTTTGACGACAACCGTTCCCTGGGAGCGAAAGAGACGGGCGCCAAGGTTGCGCTCCCGGTGTTCCGGGAAATCGTGCTCGGCGCGTACGGCAAGAAGTTGGTAGGCCCTGCGCCGCAGTTCCCGGCTGAGATGGAGCAGCGAATCGACGTTTACCTGAAAGGCGACATTTCAGCGGTCAGCGATCGGCTTTCAGCTTTCAGCTTTCAGCGATCAGCCGCGCCGGCGTGGCTGAAGGCTGACCGCTGATAGCTGACCGGCTTATGTTGTGGCCGTTCCGAACAGCGCCCCGACGCCTGCGGTCAGCGCCATTGCTAGAGCGCCCCAAAACGTGACGCGTATTGCGCCCAGCGTCACGCCTGCGCCTCCAACGCGCGCGGCCAGCCCTCCCAGAAGCGCCAGAAACAACAGTGAAGTTCCAGAGACAAAGGGGATCAGACCCGCCTCCGGAGCTATGGCAGCGACCAGGAGAGGCATGGCCGCTCCGACGGCGAAACTGCCGGCCGACGCCAGCGCAGCTTGAATCGGACGCGCACTGAAAGCCGCGGAGATGCCGAGTTCGTCGCGGGCATGCGCGCCTAGCGCGTCATGGGCCATCAGTTGGTCGGCGACCTTTTTGGCGAGCGTGCGATCGAGCCCGCGTGCCACATAGATGGCCGCCAGTTCCTTGTGCTCGCCCTCGTTGTTCGTCTTCAGCTCCGCGCGTTCCAGCTTGAGGTCGGCCTTTTCGGTGTCGGCCTGTGAGTGCACGGACACGTATTCACCCGCCGCCATCGACATCGCCCCGGCGACCAGGCCGGCGACGCCCGCGACCACTACGTTGCTGTGAGTCGCATGCGCCGCTGCGACACCTAGCACCAGGCTCGCCGTCGAAAGGATCCCGTCGTTCGCGCCCAATACCGCCGCGCGCAGCCAGGCGACGCGTCCGGTGCGGTGCCGTTCTCTGTGGCGTACATACATATTCTATTGCGTTTCGAACACATGCCTGCCGATAAACCACCCCATGACGCCTCCCGCCACGATGTCCGACGCGAAGTGCTTTTGGCCGCTGAAGCGAGATGCGCTCACCAAGGTAGCCAGTCCATAAGCGGCGAACCAACGGGCGTGCCTCACGAGCCTCGAACTCCAGGCTGAATCGCTCATTGGCGAGCGCGGACTCCCACTCCGGCAGACACCTCAGTGTCGCGCGGCCCGCTGCGTGCCAGGTCCACGTTCACGGCCCGCAGTTGCTCGAGTTCTTTTGACACCCTGGCCGAATCGTCGGCGCTAGTCTTGGTCGAATTCGCAAGGCCAGGGTCGCGGTAGAAAGCGAGAATGTCGTTTCGGAGTCCTTGGGATATTTCCGTGTAGTGGCCCTGCAACTTATGTAGTAGTTGCGAGTAAGCGGCATCCATCAGCGTATATTTCCCCGCCGCGGTGAACGCTCCCACGTCAAGATTGTAATTCGGCAGCTTAAGACGGCCCGCGTTCTGTTCCGAAAGCAGGTCGCGATAATGCGTAATCGTTGAATTGAAGCTGGCCATGTACATTTGTTCGATCTCGGGTGTCAGCCTCTTGAATGACAGCGGCCGGAGCGGGCCTTCCCTTGGTACGACGCGGAACACAGTTGCCAGCATTTTCGACCGGACCCCCGGTTCCTTATAAGTAGATCCCCAGTTCTTTTCGTAGCTGGAACGGGATAAATTGTAGAGGAAAGTCTTACGCGTAACGCTGGGAGCTTCCTTCATGATTTCCTGTTTCTTGAGTTGCCAGGCAACTCTCGTAAGAGCCGGAAGAATCGTCCCAACCGCGCGGCGATACGATCCGATGGTGAGATCGACGTCCAGGAATACTTTTTCCAGTCTCATCCCATAGGTATCCAGAAACGCCCGCTCGAGCAAGGGTTTTGCCACTTCAAATCCGATGAATTTTTTGAATGCCGCGGAGGCGTAGCGCCCCTTGGCGGCCTGAAAGACATCAAAAGCAAACTCCGTCTTGGCGTGGGAATTCGGATCGTCGGCATACGTTACCAGCTTTCCGAACTTCCGTCCAAGGTCCGGGTAAAACAAAGGAACGGTTCGGTTAACGGCCATGGAGTGGCCATTATTATCGGCGGCGTAGTGCGACAATGCCCCCAAAGCGAAAGCGTATTCATTCAGGTCTTGGGATTCGCGGATCAGGCTGAGGATGAAATCGCCGCTTCGGACGTAATGTGTCAAATCGCTGAAAAACTTGCTGCCGAACGGATAATACCCCAAATCCTGAATAATGCACCCTCCGTAGGCGAATGCGTGGGCTTGCGTCAGCTCCTCCACGGTGGCAGCCGGAAATCGTTTGAGCAGTAGCGGTTTGATCGCGCTGTCCCAAGTCGAATCGATGATGGCTTCGTGGCTTAGAACGGAGTATGAATAGGCGGCTGGTGCCAGGAATAGGAACAACAGCCCAAGCGCCGCTGGGCGCCGAAGAATTGCTTTTGTGGGTAGCATAGCTATTCTCCATGGCTAAAGGCACGTTCGTGACCACCTCGCCTGCGTGCGATGTCTTGGGGTGGGAGCTATATGAGTGGCGGCAAATTCCGCACTCTGGTGCAGATATTGCACTTCGGCGTCGCCCTGGCTCAGCGGCCTCAGCCTCCAACTGCGGGGGTTCTGTTGTGGACCATCTCGTGCAGAGGACGGTAGGCGACCTAACGCACGAAAGAGGACTGTCATGAAGGTAATATCTACCGAGAGGGGCGGGGTCCAGGAGATCCTGGAACGAAAAGAGGCCGAACTGGATCGGGTATTGCGAAAGCGGGATGGCATCGCAATCGAGAAGAGCGCGGACCAGATGGACGAGATTCAGTACGCGACGGAACGAGAG